>NZ_JBWKFF010000023.1:0-26661 GCF_056434425.1 Streptomyces sp. NPDC044033
GGGGGGGGGGGTGGGGAGTGTGAGTCCACCAAGTATGGGGCAGGTGGCCGGGTGGGGTGGAAGAAGTTGGGGCTCCCGCCCCCCGATAACATCCCCCCCCCCCCCCCCCCCCCCCCCCGCGCCGCCTCCTCGTGGACGTAGCGCAGGTAGTCCCGGAAGCGGGCCAGGTCGGCGCGGCTCGCGAGCCGCCCGTGGCCGGGCACGAAGGTCTGCGCGCCGGTCGCCAGCAGGCGGTCGCACGCGTCGGCCCACGCGAGGACCGGGCCCGCCCACACCACCGGATGGTCGTCCTGGAAGAGGACGTCCCCGCAGAAGACCGTGGCCGCGTCCGGGACGTGGACGACCACGTCGCCGCCCGTGTGCGCCGGGCCCACCTCCAGCAGTTCGACGTCGAGGTCGCCGACGCGCAGGTCCAGCCGCCCGCTGAACGTACGGGTCGGCGGCGCGAGCTCGATGCCGGAGAAGTCGAAGTGGCCGAAGTGCCGCGTGAAGTACTCCCCGCCCGGCCCGGGCGGGGGGTTCTGCTGGAGCTGCGGGTAGGAGGCGGGCGGCACCTCGTGGCCGATGTCGGCGGCGTTGGCGTCCGAGGTGATGACCGCGGCGTCCGGGAACAGCTGGTTGCCGTGGCAGTGGTCGCCGTTGAGGTGGGTGTTGACGACGGTGGTTATGCGCGCGCCGGGGGCGGCGGCGTCGGCGGCGGCTCGCAGGAGCCGGGTCTGGGGGAGTGTGTAGAAGGTGTCGACGAGCAGCGCCTCGCCACGGCTCGCGACGAGCCCCGCGTTGGCCCAGCCCCAGGAGCCGTCGCCCTGGATGAAGGCGAGGACGCCCGGGGCTATGGTCTCGGTCCGTATCCGCCCGGGGTCGGCGGGGCTGTCGTGTCGTGCGTCGTTCATCTCTGTGTCTGCCATGAGCCGATCATGGTCGACGGGGCGCCGCGGACGCCAACCGCCCGCGGCGCCGGTGCCAACTCCGTCCCCGCGGACGGCGACGGCCTCGGTGTGGCTCACCGGGCCGTGCGCGAGGAGCCCCCGGGTGGGCTTGTGCTCCCGTCCTCGCGGCCGTCATCCGCTCACGCCAGCCCCGGCCATGACAGTCGGGCCGTGGCCGGAGCGGAGCGCGTACCGTCCGGGGCGACCGCCACGAGCTGGAGCGTCGTGGCCCGCTCGCGGCCCGCGCGCTTCAGCGACTTGACGTAGAAGACCTCGTCGTAGATCCGGCCCAGCGCCTCATGGCCGCCGTTCGCGCGCAGCCGTGAGACGTCGTAGTACCAGACCCCCGAGCCGGGCAGCCGCCAGGACAGGAACACCTCGGCCGAGCCGCCCGTGACATGGGCGGTGTCGACCCTGAACCGGGACGGCCTGCTCACCCGGTCCCGGCCGCCCGCGAGCAGCGCCAGCTCGCCGACGTTCAGGGCGTACGGGCCCTCGCGGTCGGCGGAGACCCGCAGCCCGATCGCGGCGATCGTCCGGCCCCTGAAGCGGCCGAGGTCGAAGGCGTGGGTGTGCCAGGCGTGCCGACCCGTCCGGCCGGCCGGCAGCCACACGAAGTCGCCGGGGGAGTCCTCGAAGACCAGCCCGGCCTCCAGGCCGCTCGCCGCCCAGGCCCGCCCCACCGAGTACGTGACGCGGAGCGCCTCGCCGCCCTCGACCGCCAGCCGCGTCTTGAAGAGGCGGACGGTGGTGGGGTTGTCCGGGCCCAGCTCGCCGGAGATCTTCAGGGAGGAGCCGCCGTCGTAGACCGTGGTGTAGTCGTAGTCGACGCTCAGCGGCGTCCCCGGGCTACTGGCCCAGAACTGCCACGTCGGCAGGATGTCCTGGACGCTCGCGTTGTTCCACTGCGCGTCGCTCACCCGCTTGCCGCCGAGGTGGAACGCGCGCCCGTGGCCGGTGTTGAAGCGGGTGAGGAAGGGGAACGAGCCGATGACCGATCGCTCGGTGATGTAGTGGGCGACGCCGTCCCACTTCTTCGGGTTGTTCTCGTCGCGCCCCTTGCCGTCGTCCTGGTCCGGCCACGGCACGTACTCGGTGCGGCCGGTGCGCGTCGGGTCCTCGTTCGGGCCGGACCAGTACTGCCGCTCGCGCCGGAAGACGCCCGCCTGCGCGTTGGGGTCCTCCCGGTCCGGGAACCGGTCCCAGGCGAAGTGCGAGCCGAACAGCGCCCAGCTGGTACGGGCCGGCTGCCCCTCGGGGAAGATCAGCCGGGTGTCGTACGGCGGGTTGAAGCCGTACTTCTCGTTCTCCGTGCCGAGGAACGCGACCTTGTACGGATCCAGCCCCAGCTTCTCGGCGGTCTCCCGGGACGTGGTGACCCGCGCCTCGTTCCACGCGTAGTTGGCGAAGAGGCTGTTCATGACCGGGGTGTCGCCGTTCTGAATCCAGGGCGCGTTCCGGCTGTTGAGCTGATTCTGGTAGGACAGCCGACCATTGACCATGATCGTGTCGTACCACTGGAGATGGAAACCGGCGGGGGCCGACGCCCGCAGATACGTGAGCATCTTCATCAGCCCGGCGGCATCCTGCTCCGAGATGGTCGCCTCTTGGTTGATGAAATAACCGTCGAAACCGAAATAGCCGGCCATCTCGATCAGCTTGTCGGCCACCGGGAACGACCCGTCGGCGCGCTGCTCCAGATAGTCCGCGAACGCCCCGTCGCGCGGCCAGAACCAGCACCCCAGCGAACGCACGCCATTGCGGTGCGCCGCGTCCGTATACGCCGGGTTGGGCAGATTGATCAGACCGTGCACGGGCTTGTCCACGGGGGAGCCCGCGATGGGCATGCCGTGCCACGAACCGTACAGATCGCTGTACTGCCAGAAACGCAGCAGCCGACGGGCGAAGGTGTCGTTGTATTTGAACGCGGTGAAAAAGGAATTGTCGTAGTCGAACGACAGATTCATCAGCTGCGGGGCCGTCGCCAGCTTCGGATTCGCCTGCGTCGCGGCGAACGGCGCGATGCGCCCGGCCAGCGGCACCCGCGAGCGCAGATATTTCGCGTGCGGATCGCTCTCGGGCGACCACCGCTTGAGGGCCGCCGCGTCGTAGCCGTGCATGAACGGCTGGTGCGGCGCCCGGCCCGGGGCCGGCGGCCCGTCCGCCGCGGCAGCCGCCGCGGCGAACGGGCCCGCCTGCCCGGCGAGGCCGACGGTGACGCCGGCCGCACCGAGCATGGCGATGAACGCTCTGCGTTCCATCGAGTGGGTCACTCCTTCACAAGGCGAAGCGTCGCGATCTCGAACGGACGCAGGGACAGGGCGATCTCGCCGTCCGCCGCCGCGGCATCGGCGGTCGGCCGCTCCAGCAGGTCGCAGTACGAGGCCGAGGCCAGCGCGAAACCGGCGGTGAGCTTGGTACGGGCACGGCCGCCCCGCGACTCGTACAGCCGGACCACGACATCGCCGCTGCCGTCGTCCGCGAGCTTCACCGCCGTCACCACCACGGCGTCGTCGGCCACCGCCACCAGCGGCGCCACCGGCGCGTCACCCGGCACCCGGCGCTCCGGCAGGTTCACCCGGTAGCCCTCGCGCACCGCGTCGCCGATCGACGCGCCGGGCACCAGCGCGTACCGGAAGCGGTGCACGCCCTGGTCGGTGCGCGGGTCCGGGAAGCGCGGGGCGCGCAGCAGCGAGAGCCGGACCGTCGTGGTCGTGCCCGTGTCGCTCTCGCGCACGGCGCGCGTCACGTCGTAGCCGTACGTCGAGTCGTTGACGACGGCCACGCCCCAGCCCGGCTCCTCCAGGTGCACGAAGCGGTGCGCGCACGCCTCGAACTTCGCCGCGTCCCAGCTGGTGTTGGTGTGCGTCGCCCGGTACAGGTGGCCGAACTGCGTCTCCGCCGCCGTGCGGTCCGCGTGCACGTCCAGCGGGAAGGCCGTCTTGAGGAACTTCTCCGTCTCGTGCCAGTCCACCTCGGTGTCGATGTCCAGGCGCCGCTCACCGGCCGGGAGGGTCAGCACCTGCTCGACGCGGGACTCCCCGAAGGCCCGTACGACCCGCACCGACGCCCCGTCCACCAGCTCCACCGACTCGACGTCGGTGAGGTCGGTGACCGTGTTGCGGTAGAAGTGGTCGACGTCCCAGGCGTCCCACATGTTGGGGAAGTCCGGGTGCAGCTGGAGGAGGTTGGCGGCCTCGCCGGGCGCGATCGTCTCCCGCTCCGCCATCAGGTCGTACGCCGAGACGACGAGCCCGCGGCCGTCGACGACGACCCGCAGCAGCCCGTTCTCCAGCACGAAGGAGCCGTCCTCGCGCGCCTCGGCCGACACCGGCCGCCCGCTGTCGGCGGTCATCGCGGCGGCGCCCGCCGCGACCCCGGCACGGGTGTGCGGGGCCGCGTTGAAGACCACGGACGTACCGGCCGCCGCGTCGCCGGCCAGGGCCGTCTGCGCCGCCTCGACGATGCCGGTGAGCTCCGCGCCGATCGCCGCGTACCGCTCCGCCGCCTCGCGGTGCACCCAGGCGATCGAGGTGCCCGGCAGGATGTCGTGGAACTGGAGCAGCAGCACGGCCTTCCACAGCCGGTCCAACTGCTCGTACGGGTAGGGGAACCCGGCCCGCACCGCGGCCGTGGCCGCCCACAGCTCCGCCTCGCGCAGCAGGTGCTCGGAGCGCCGGTTGCCCTGCTTCGTCTTCGCCTGGCTGGTCAGCGTGGCCCGGTGCAGCTCCAGGTAGAGCTCACCCACCCACACCGGCGCGTGCTCGTACTCCGCGTGCGCCTTCTCGAAGAACTCCGACGGCTTCTCGAAGACGACCTTCGCCGAACCCTCCAGGTCCTTGAGGCGCTTGGCGCGCGCCAGCATCTCGCGGGTCGTGCCGCCGCCGCCGTCGCCCCAGCCGGTCGGCGCGATCGAGCGCGTCGCCCCGCCCTTCTCCTGGAAGTTGGCGACCGCGTGCGCGACCTCCTTGCCGGAGAGCTGCGCGTTGTACGTGTCCATGGGCGGGAAGTGCGTGAAGACGCGGGTGCCGTCCAGCCCCTCCCACCAGAAGGTGTGGTGCGGGAACTTGTTCGTCTGGCTCCACGAGATCTTCTGCGTCAGGAACCACTTGGCGCCCGCCTGCTTGACGATCTGCGGCAGCGACGCCGAGTAGCCGAAGGTGTCCGGCAGCCAGACCTCCTGCGGCTCGATCCCGAACTCGTCCATGAAGAACCGCTTGCCGTGCACGAACTGCCGGGCCAGCGCCTCCGAGCCGGGCATGTTGGTGTCCGACTCCACCCACATGCCGCCCACCGGCACGAACCGGCCCTCGGCCACCGCCTTCTTGACCTTGGCGTAGACCTCCGGCCGGTGCTCCTTGATCCACGCGAACTGCTGGGCCTGCGACATCGCGTAGACGAACTCCGGCTCGTCCTCCAGCAGCGCCGTCATGTTCGACGTCGTACGGGCCACCTTGCGGACCGTCTCGCGCAGCGGCCACAGCCACGCCGAGTCGATGTGCGCGTGCCCGATCGCGCTGATCCGGTGCGCGGAGGCGTGCGCCGGGGCGGACAGCACCTCCGTCAGCGCCTCGCGGGCGCGCGCGGCCGTGCCGCCCACGTCCTGGAGGTCGATCGCGTCCAGCGCCCGCTCCACGGCCCGCAGGATCTCCCAGCGGCGCGGCGAGTCCGTGGACAGCTCCGCCATCAGCTCACCCAGCACCTCCAGGTCCTGGATCAGCTCCCACACGGCCTCGTCGAAGACGGCGAGGTCCATCCGGGCCAGCTTGTACTGCGGCTCGCTGCCCGCGGTCTCCTTGTCGCCCAGCTCGGTGGGGAGGAAGGGGTGGTAGTCGAGCAGCACGGGGTTGGAGGCCGCCTCGATGTGCAGCTTCACCTTCTCCCCGCCCTCGGCCGGGGCCGCGATCCGGACCCACTGGTTGCGCGGGTTCAGGCCCTTGACCGGGGTGCCGTCGGGCCGGTAGATCAGGCCCTCGCACTGGAAGCCGGGCATGTTCTCGTCGAAGCCGAGGTCGAGCACGGCCTCGACGGTCCGCCCCGCCCACTCGGGCGGCACGGTACCGGTGACGGTGAACCAGCTGGTGCCCCACGGCGGGCCCCAGGGGGCGCCCGCCTCGATCGGCGTACGCGCGGCGGCGATCCCCTCCTCGACGGGTACGGGCTCGCCGGGCGCGTTCCACACGCCGACGGTCAGCGGCACCGACTCGGGGTACAGGGCGGGGCGGATGCGCTCGTCGAGCACCCGCTTGAGGCGGGCTTCGGTGACGGAACGGTCGTTGTGCATGGAAGGGATTCCTTAGCGAGAGCTACCAGCGAAAGGTGGTGGAAACAGGGTCGGAGGAGGCGAACAGCTCGTCCACGGTACGGAGCTCGACCCGGGTGGCCGCCTCCTGGGACTCACGGCGCAGCGACGGCACGTAGAAGGCCGTGCCGCAGGTGCCGCCGAGGAAGCGGCGCGCGCCCCCGGGCAGGACCTGGTGCAGTTCGTAATGGCGTACGGGACCGCTCGCCCGGCCCCAGGACAGCCGCAGCGCCGCCGTGCCGTCCGCGGCGCGGCGCTCCGCGGTGACCGCGAGGGCACCCGGCGGGCGCGGCCCGGACGCGGCCGCGTCGCGGATCGCGAGAGAGCCCAGCCGCCAGCGGACCGCGGTGCCGCCGACGGCGGTGAGGCGGACCCCGACGGCGCGCAGCGTACGGCCCTCGGCGCCGCGCAGCGCGCGGCCGAGGCGGAGTGTGGCGGTGCTCCAGCCCCGGCCGCCGGCCGGGAGGGTGCCCGCGTCGATGTAGGTGAAGCGGTGGGGCTCCTCCATGGACACGGCCAGCTCCACGCGCACGCCGCCCGAGGCGGCGTCGGTGCGGTGGGCCAGCTCGACGACGGTCGAGTCCGAGACCGGCAGCCGCGCCGTGAACAGTTCGACGGTCGCGGGCGTACCGAGCGCGCCGGGCGTGCCTGCCGTGCCTGCCGTGCTGTCGACGAGGAGGCTGGTGCCGCCGCGCCAGGCGTCCGCGAAGTCGAAGGAGACCTTCGGCCGGGCGCCGCCGGTGTGCACCACCCAGCGGCGGCCGGGCAGCCGGTCCTGGAGCCCGAGGTGGTTCCAGGCGGCGTCGCCGGTGCGCTCGCCGCGCTCGTACCAGCCCGTGCCGTGGCCGGTGTTGAAGCTCGTCGCGAAGGGCAGCGAGGTGAGCGTGGAGCGGTCCGCGACGGACGCGGCGGGCGGCCGCCAGGACCCGCCCGCCGGAGCGGACGGGTCGAGCGAGGAGCCCGTCCAGAAGCGGTCGTCGCGGGCGTGGAACTCGGCGGGCGAGCGCTTGCCCTTCGGCAGGCTGGTCCAGGTCCACTCGGGTCGGTAGAAGCCGTACGAGGCGACGTGCGGACCGGCGGCGGGCACGACCGAGTCCCAGTCCACCCGCGTGTCCCAGCCGTTGGACTCGACGTCCACGCCCGCCCACAGCTCGTACCGGCTCCGGCCCAGGCGCTCGGCGAGCTTCCCGGACGCGGCGAGCCCGGAGCGGGTCCAGTTGAAGTTGAGGAACATCGAGTCGGATGCCCGGAAGAAGGCGGAGTTGCGGTCGTTGAGCGCGTTCTGCCAGTCGACGGAACCGGTCTCGGTCAGGGCGTCGTACCAGGTGACGCGCAGCCCCTTGCCGTGCTCCCGCAGATACTCGACGAACTCCCGCACCGCCGCGCCCAGTTCGGCGTCGCCGCCGCCGGTCTCGGCGTTGAGGAACCAGCCGTCGAAGCCGTACGCGCGGGCCACCTCGATCAGCTTGTCCGCGATCGGGAAGCTCCCGCCGGCGGCCCGCTGCACGAGGTCGCGGGTCCACGCCAGCCGCCCGCCGAACGCGGCGGGCGGCAGGAAGACCGTGCCGAGCACCGGCACGCCGTTGCGGTGCGCGGCGTCCACGACGGGCGCGTTCGGCGCGAGGATCAGCCCCTCGCCCGACGAGCCGCCCCAGAAGACCAGCTCGTCCAGGTACGCCCACTGGGTCAGGGCGTAGTAGTCGGCGGTCGCCGCCCCCTGTGAGGGGTTGCCCGCGGTGTGGTCGAAGGCGGCCAGCGCCGAGACGCGGGCCTGGCCGGCGCGGGCCGTGCCGTTCGCGGGCGCGGGCGTGAACCGCTCCGCGAGCGGCACCGTCGCCCTGTTGAACGCCAGATCCGCGTCCGAGGCGGGCGTCCACTCCTTGAGGGAGCGCCAGACGACGCCCTCGCCGGGGCTGCCGCCGGGCAGGGTGTCGGGGAACCAGTACGAGGCGTACGGCTGGAGGCCGTCGCCCGCCGCGGCCCCGGACCGCCCCGGGGGACGGGCCCCGGCCGCGTTCGCGCGGCCGGCCGGCAGGGCGAGCGCGGCGGCCGTCGCGGCCCCCGCCCCCAGCAGCAGACGGCGGCCGGGACCGGCCGGTACGGGCTGTGCGGGTCTCTCGGTCATGGTGCGCTCCTTTGCGCCGGGGTGACGAGGACTCGGTGGTTCGAAGACCGGCCGGAGGGGCTCAGCCGACCTGGTCGATCGTGAGGACATCCGTGATGCCGCGCGCCGCCAGATGCCCGGCGTCGCCCGCGAGCCCGGCGAGCACCGCCGCCGGGCGCGCGCCGCGCTCGGCGAGCCGCATCCACGCCTCGAAGTAGGCGCCGCCCGGCCCGCACCGCGAGCGCTCCGGCGTCGTCTCGGCGGTCTCCAGGTCGCCCGCGTCCAGGACGAGCGCCGTGCGCCGCGGCTCGGGCCGGTACTCCCGCCCCTTCCACTCCCGTACGGTCCGCGCGATGGCCTCGCCCGCGGGCTTGACGCGGCGGTCGTTGGTGAGCAGACCGAGACCGTACTCCAGCTCCGGGAAATCGCCCAGGGCGCGGTCGACGTCATGGGAGCACCACCACGTCACGCCCCAGACGTCCGCGCAGTCCAGCGCGTTCGCGACGGTCGCCTCCGTGAAGGCGGCGGCGTGCTCGGCCGGGATGTGCGGGGCGGGCGCGCCGACCTCCTGGAGCCACACCGGGTGGTGCGCGTCCGGCGCCCACGCCTTGGACAGCTCGATGAGGTAGGCGGCGTGCTGCTCCGTGGCCGCGCCGTCGCGGCCGTGGCGCTGCGCGGTGCCGTTGAAGACCCAGGAGTGCACGGCGGTCGCCGCGCCGATCCGGGCCGAGTGCGCGGGGGTGAAGGGGTGCCCGTCGAGGTACCAGGCGGCGTCGTACGAGGCGTGCAGGTGCATCTTCCCCGGCGCGCCCTCCTCGCAGGCGTCGACCATCCGGCGCAGCCACCGGCCGGCCTGCGCGGCATCGATCCGGTCGGGGTCGGGGTGCGGGTCGCCGGAGAACTGGTTGATCTCGTTGCCGACGGTCATGCCGAGGAAGTTGGCCTTGCCGGCCAGGGCCGCGGCGAGCGTCCGCAGGTACTCGGCCTCGGCGTCGACGACGTCCGGGTCGGTGAAGATGTTGCGGCGGTGCCAGGTGGTGGTCCAGGAGGGGATGAAGTCGAAGCTGGAGAGGTGCCCTTGGAGCCCGTCCACGTTGACGTCGAGGCCGCGTTCGCCCGCCGCGTCGACGAGCTGGACCAGCTGCTCGACGGCGCGCGGCCGGATCAGGGTGCGGTTGGGCTGGAAGACCGGCCACAGCGGGAAGACCCGGATGTGGTCGAGGCCGAGCTCCGCGATGGAGTCGAGGTCGGCGCGTACCTCGTCGAGGTCGAAGTCGAGCCAGTGGTGGAACCAGCCCCGGGTGGGGGTGTAGTTGACGCCGAAGCGGGGTGCGGTCATGCGGGGGAGATCCTGTTCGGGGTCGTGCGGCGGTGTGCGGGGGCGGGCGGGGCGCGAGGGTCAGCCCTTGACGGCTCCCTCGCCGACGCCGCGGAAGAAGAACCGCTGGAGGCAGGCGAACATCACGATGAGCGGGGCCACCGCGATGATCGTGCCGGCGGCGACGAGTCGCGGATTCTGCTGGAACGTGCCGTGCAGGAAGTTGAGGCCGACGGTCAGCGTGAAGTTCGAGGAGTCGGAGAGCACGATCAGCGGCCACAGGAAGTCGTCCCAGGCGCCCATGAAGGCGAAGATCGCGACGACCGCGATGGTCCCCTTGACCGAGGGGAGGGCGATCCGCACGAACCGCTGCCAGACGTTGGCGCCGTCGATGACGGCGGCTTCCTCGATCTCGTACGGCAGGTTGGAGAAGGCGTTGCGCATCAGCATCACGTTCAGGGCGCTGACGGCGCCCGGCAGCACCACGGCCGTGAGCGTGTTGTTGAGGTTCAGGTCACGCATCATCGTGAACTGCGCGATGATGATGGCCTCCAGGGGCACGAGCAGCGCCATCGCGACGGCCAGCCCCGCGATCTTGCGGCCCCTGAAACGGAGTCGCGCCAGCGCGTAGCCCGCCATGGACGCGCCGATGACGTTGGTCACCACGTTGGTGAGGGCGACCTTCAGCGAGTTCAGCGCGTAGTCCCAGACCGGGATGATGTCCGCGACGCCGGAGTAGTTCTTGAGCGTCGGATGCTCGGGCAGCAGCTTCGGCGGATAGGTGTAGATGTCCTCGGTGGTGCCCTTGAGCGAGGTGGACAGCTGCCACAGGAACGGGCCGACGGTGATGGCGAGGACCACCAGGAGCAGGACGTAGCGGAGGGTCTTCTCCCACCCGGACGAGCGCTTCACCGGGGGTCCTCCTTGCGGTCGGCGCGCAGCACCAGAAGCATCAGCAGCAGCGCGATGACGAAAACGATCAATGAGATGGCCGAGGCGTAGCCGACCCGGCCGTTGAGGCCGGTGCCCACCCGCTGGACGAGCATGACGAGCGTGGTGTCCTCGCCGGCCGGGCCGCCGGTGGGGCCGGCCAGCAGAAAGACCTCGGAGAAGACCTTGAAGGCGTTCACCGACGAGAGCGCGCCGACCAGCACCATGGTGGGGCGGACGGAGGGCATGGTGACGGAGACGAACCGGCGGATGGGCCCGGCTCCGTCGACGGACGCCGCCTCGTGCAGTTCCCGCGGCACGTTGGCGAGCGCCGCGAGATAAATGATCATGTAGTAGCCGAGGCCCTTCCAGACCGTCAGCGCCATCGCGCTCAGCAGCAGCAGCCACTGGTCGCCGAGGAACTTGACGGGCCCGGCCCCGAGGACGTTGAGAATGCCGTTGATCAGGCCCCGGTCGTCCAGGATCCACACCCAGATCAGACCGACGACCACGACGGAGGCTACGACCGGGGTGTAGAACGCCGAGCGGAAGAAGGCGATACCGGGCACCTGCTTCTGCACCAGCATGGCCAGCAGCAGGGGGAGCAGGACGGTGAAGGGCACCACCAGGAGCACATACAGACCGCTGTTGCGCAGCGCCGTCCAGAACTGATCGTCGTGGATCATCGTCTGGAAGTTCTGGAGACCGACCCAGTTGCCCGAGGTCAGCGTGCGGGCGTCGGTGAACGCCTTGTAGACGGTGGTGAAGAAGGGGTACAGGTTGAAGGCGGCGATGACCCCGATGCCGGGCAGCAGGAAGAGCCAGGGGCTGATCGCTCTATGGGTGCGGATGCGCTTGGCGGGCCGTTCCATGTTCTTTACCGTCAGTTCTGCTTGAGCAGCTTGTTGCTCTGCGCGACGGCCTCGTCGAGCGCCTGCTTCGGCGTCTTCTTGCCTTGCAGGGCCTTGGCGACCTCGTTCTTCAGGATGGTCTTCATCTCGTCGCTGAGAACGACGGGCGTGTAATTGACGGCGCCCTTGAGCATCTTGGCCGAGGCGACCCGGACGCGGCCCTCATCGGTGCCGTCCTCCTTCGTCCAGTACGGCTCCTGGAGCGAGCCCTTCGTGCTGGGGAAGACGGTGACCTTGTGCGCGAAGGCCTCCTGGTTCTTCTTGTCCGTGACGAAGTGCGCGAAGGCGATGGCGGCGGCCTTGTGCTTGCTCTGGTTGTTCACGGCCAGGCCCATGACGTACATGTTGGGCTTGCCGTTGTTGTTGGGCGCGTCGGTGATGCCCAGATTCTTGTAGAGCGAGGGCGCGTTCTTCTTGAAGTTCGACAGGTCCAGGGCGCTGCCCGGATTCATGGCGACCTTCTGTTCCAGGAACTTCTGGCCCGCCTTCTCGGGGGTGTTGGTGAGCGACTGCGCGTCCAGACCGCCGCTGTCGTACAGCTCCTTGTACTTGGTGAGGGCCTCCACGCCCTTCGGCTCGTTGTACGTGAACTCGGTGGAGTCCGCGTTCATGAGCTTGACGCCGTAGCGGCCCATGTCCTCGATGGCCATGGTGGACGCCAGGGTGGCTATCTTGCCGCCGGACGCCTTCGCCATCTTGTTGGCGTCGGTGAAGAGCTCGTCGAACGTCTTCGGCGGCTTCTCCGGGTCGAGCCCGGTCTTCTCGAAGAGCGCCTTGTTGTAGAAGAGCGGGCCGGTGTTGAGATACCAGGGAAGGGCGTACGAGCCGTCCAGACCGGGCATCGAGGTGCCCTGCCACCCCTCGGGCGTGTACTCGCCCTTGAACTTCGAGGTGGCCGGCTCCTTGTCCATGTTCATCAGCACGCCGGCCTTGGCGAGCGGATAGGCCAGGTCCGGTGAGAGGTTCACCACATCGGGCAGCGTGCCGGCGCCCGCGTCCGCGCTCAGCTTGTCGGCGTAGTTCTCGGCCGGCTGGTCCAGCCACTTCACCTTGACGCCGGGGTTCTGCTTCTCGAACTCCTTGACCAGACCTTCGAAGTAGTCCTTGAAGCCCGCGCGCAGATTCCAGGTCTGGAAGCTGATGTCGCCCTCGACCTTGCCGGTGGCGCTGCTGCCGCCGCCGCTGTCACCACCCGAACCGCAGGCGGTGAGCGTCAGGGCACAGGCGAGCGCCGGTGCGGCGAGAGCAAGGGTTCTACGGGATATGGGCATGGCCGGCGAGCTCCTTCGATCGGGCCAGGAGTGGCGGTCAAAACTTTCGCTCCGAAGAGGAGTTAAGTCAATACTTTCGCGGAAGACTAATGCGCTTTAGTCTGTTGTCACTCAAGCGCTTTAGTGAACAGACCCGCCGGACCTGCCCCGGCGGGCGGGGGAGCAGGAGGAGCCCATGCGCCGCACGCCGGCCCGACGACCTACGATGAAGGACATCGCGCGCCGTGCGGGCGTCTCCGAGAGCGCGGTGTCCTTCGCGCTCAATGACCGCCCCGGCGTCTCCGAGGCCACCCGGGACCGCATCCGCAGGGTCGCCGAACAGCTCGGCTGGCAGCCCAGCACCGCCGCCCGGGCGCTGTCCGGCGAGGGCTCGGCCACCATCGGCCTGGTGCTCGCGCGGCCCGCCCGTACGCTCGGCGTCGAGTCGTTCTTCCTGCAACTCGTCTCGGGCGTGCAGGAGGTGCTCTCGCACCGCAGGCTCGGCCTGCTCTTCCAGGTCGTCGAGGACATCGACGCCGAATGCGAGGTCTACCGCCGCTGGTGGGCCGAGCACCGGGTGGACGGCCTGCTCGTCGTCGATCCGCGCGACGACGACCCGCGGCCCGCGCTCCTCGACGAGCTGGGGCTGCCCGCCGTGGTCGTCGGCTCGACGGGCGCCGCCCTCGCCGAGGGCCTCGCCATATCCAATATCTGGGCCGACGACGCGGGCGCGATGGCGTCGATCGTCGACCATCTGCACGGTCTCGGCCACCGCCGCATCGTGCACGTCGCGGGCCTGCCCGAGCTCGCCCACACCCAGGCCCGGATGGCCTCCCTGCGCGCCGAGGCCGACCGCCGCGGCCTGTCCGAGGCGCGGTCCGTGACCACCGACTACTCCGACGCGGGCGGCGCCGAGGCCACCCGGCGCGTGCTGGCCGGCGACCCGCCGCCCACCGCGCTCGTCTACGACAACGACGTGATGGCGGTCGCGGGCCTGGCCGTCGCCGCCGAGCGGGGCCTGTCCGTACCGAACCGGCTCTCCATCGTGGCCTGGGACGACTCCGTCCTGTGCCGCGCCACGCACCCCGCCCTGACCGCGCTGACCCGCGACACCGCCACCTTCGGCCGGCACGCCGCCGAGCAGCTGGTCGCCCTGCTGGACGGGGGAGCGGCGGTCCGCATCCAGGACGAGCTGCCCTCCCTGGAGCCGCGCGGCTCCAGCGGCCCGCTGGCCTGAGCGGTCACCGGGGGCGGCCCGGCCGCCGCCCCCGGTGGGCCGTACCCGTCGGCCGGTGGCCGCCCGGCCCTGTCCCTCCCAAATACCGACTGGTTAGTATGCGGCCAGCGCGGCACCGCGCGCGTACGCGAGAGCCTTGTGGGAGGCCACCCAATGCAGGCATGGCGAGTGCACGAGAACGGCGAACCCCGCGACGTGATGCGGCTGGAGGAGGTGCCCGACCCCGCGCCCGGCCCCGGCGAACTGCTGGTGGGCGTCCGCGCCGCGAACATCAACTTCCCCGACGCCCTGCTGTGCCGGGGCCACTACCAGGTACGGCCGCCGTTCCCCTTCACCCCCGGCGTCGAGATGTGCGCCGAGATCCTCGCCGTCGGCGAGGGCGCGGAAGGGGAGGTCGGCGCGCGCGTGCTCGCCCAGCCCGCGCTCCCGGCCGGCGCCTTCGCCGAGCGCGCGGTCGTCAGCGCCCGTACCGTCCTTCCCGCTCCCGAGGCCCTGGACGACGCCGAGGCCGCCGCCCTGCACATCGGCTACCAGACCGGATGGTTCGGCCTGCACCGCCGGGCGCGCCTGACCGCCGGGGAGACCCTCCTCGTCCACGCCGCGGCCGGCGGCGTCGGCAGCGCGGCCGTACAGCTCGGCAAGGCCGCGGGCGCCACCGTCATCGGCGTCGTCGGCGGCCCCCGGAAGGCGAGCGCCGCCCGGGAACTCGGCTGCGACCTCGTCATCGACCGCCGCGAGGAAGACCTCGTCACGGTCGTCAAGGAGGCCACCGGCGGACGCGGCGCGGACGTCGTCTACGACCCCGTTGGCGGCGACGCCTTCGCCAAGTCCACCAAGTGCGTCGCCTTCGAGGGCCGCATCGTCGTCGTCGGCTTCGCGAGCGGCACCATTCCGAGCGCCGCCCTCAACCACGCGCTCGTGAAGAACTACGCCATCCTCGGCCTCCACTGGGGCCTCTACAACACCAAGGACCCGGACGCGGTACGCGCCTGCCACGACGAGCTCACCAAGCTCGCCACGGAGGGCACGGTCAAGCCGCTCATCAGCGAACGCGTCCCGCTCGGCGGCGCGGCCGACGCCGTGCAGCGCGTCGCGGACGGCACCACGACCGGCCGCGTCGTGATCGAGCCCGGCGCGCCCGGGGAACGCCGATGAGCACGGTCGACGCCGACGAGCTGCGCCGTCGCACCGCCGCACTGCTCGCCGCGCACGACCCCGCCACCACCGACAGGCTCGACTTCCTGCGCGCCCGCTTCGACGCCGGCCTCGCCTGGGTGCACTTCCCCGAGGGCCTCGGCGGGCTCGACGCGCCACGCTCGCTCCAGCCGGCCGTCGAGGCCGATCTGGCGGCGGCGAGCGCCCCCGACAACGACCCCCGCCGCATCGGCATCGGCCTCGGCATGGCCGCCCCCACCATCCTCCGGTACGGCACCGAGGAGCAGAAGCGACGCTTCCTGCGCCCCCTGTGGACGGGCGAGGAAGTGTGGTGCCAGCTCTTCAGCGAGCCCGGCGCGGGCTCCGACCTCGCGGCGCTCGCCACCCGCGCCGTACGCGACGGCGACACCTGGACCGTCGACGGACAGAAGGTCTGGACGTCCGGCGCGCACCTGGCCCGGTGGGCGATCCTCATCGCGCGCACCGACCCCCAACTCCCCAAGCACCAGGGCATCACCTACTTCGTCTGCGACATGAGCGACCCCGGCGTCGAGGTGCGGCCGCTGCGCCAGATCACCGGGGAGGCCGAGTTCAACGAGGTCTTCCTCACCGGCGTACGCATCCCCGACGCACACCGGCTCGGCGGCGTCGGCGAGGGCTGGCGGGTGGCGAGCACGACCCTGATGAACGAGCGGGTGGCGATCGGCGGCGCCCGCGTACCGCGCGAGGGCGGCATGATCGGCCTCGCCGCCGAGACCTGGCGCGACCGCCCCGGACTGCGCACCCACGAACTGCACCAGCGGCTGCTGACCCTGTGGGTGGAGGCGGAGGTCGCCCGCCTCACCGGCGAGCGCCTGCGCCAGCAGCTCGCCGCCGGCCAGCCCGGCCCGGAGGGCTCCGGCCTCAAGCTCTCCTTCGCCCGCCTCAACCAGGAAATCAGCGGCCTGGAAGTCGAGTTGCTGGCCGCCGACGGCCTCACCTACGACGACTGGACCATGCGGCGGCCCGAGGGCGTCGACTTCACCGGCCGCGACGCCGGATACCGCTATCTGCGGACCAAGGGCAACTCCATCGAGGGCGGCACCTCGGAGGTCCTGCTCAACATCGTCGCCGAACGCGTGCTCGGCCTGCCGCCCGAGCCGCGCACCGACAAGGACGTCCCCTGGAAGGACCTGCCCCGATGACCGAGCCGGACCTGCTCTACTCGGAGGCCGAGGACGATCTGCGGTCCGCCGTACGGTCGTTGCTCACCGACCGGGCCACGCCCGCCGCCGTCCTCGCCCAGAGCGAATCGGAGGGCCCGTACGACGCCGCGCTCTGGCGCGTGCTCGCCACCGACATGGGCACGGCCGGACTGCTCGTGCCCGAGAAGCTCGGCGGACAAGGCGCGAGTGCGCGCGAAACCGCCGTGGTAATGGAGGAGTTGGGCCGCTGCGTCGCGCCCGTACCGTATCTGACCAGTGCAGTCCTCGCCGTGTCCGCGCTGCTGGCCTGCGACGCCGGGCAGGCGGCGGTGGCCGAGCCGCTGCGCGCGCTCGCCGAGGGCCGTCGGGTCGGGGCGCTCGTGATCCCCCTGCCGACCGCGCCGGGCGCGCTGCCGCCGAGCGCGGTACGGTCAGACGCCGCCGGGACCCTCAGCGGCGAGGTCGGCACCGTCGCGGGCGCGGCCGGCGCGGGGCTGCTGCTCGTACGGGCCGAGGACGGGCTCTACACCGTTGACGCCGCGTCAGAGGGCGTACAGATCAAGGGAATCACCCCACTCGACCGCACCCGTCCGCTCTCCCGCGTCGTCCTCGCCGCGGCGCCCGCCCGCCGGATCGCGGGGGAGGAGCGCGCGGCCGCGGCCATCGACGCGGCCCTCCTCGCCGGAGCGGGGCTGCTCGCCTCCGAACAGCTCGGCATCGCCGAGTGGTGCCTCACCGAAACCGTCCGGTACACCGGGGACCGCTACCAATTCGGCCGCCCCATCGGCTCGTTCCAGGCGATCAAGCACCGGCTCGCCGAACTCTGGCTCCAGGTCGCCTCGGCCCGCGCGGCGGCGCGCAACGCCGCCGACGCCCTCGCCACCGACAGCACCGGCGGCCCCGCGGGCCCCGCCGGCGCCGACACGGCTCTGGCCGTAGCCGTCGCGCAGTCCTACTGCGGGCAGGTGGCGGTGCGGGCCGCTGAGGAGTGCGTACAACTCCACGGCGGTATCGGCATGACCTGGGAGCACCCCGCGCACCTCTACCTCAAACGAGCCAAGGCCGACCAGATCGCTCTCGGCGCCCCCGGCCGCCATCGCGAGGCCGTGGCCGCCCTGGTGGACCTGCCCGCGCCATAACGGGCCGCCGCGCCGTCCGCGATGACGATACGGCGCGCCGCTCACCGCCGAGGAAGACAGCACCCGGTCGATCGAGGCCGGGTGCTGTCGTGTGCCGCGGCCGCACATAATTCGTCGAATGGACCGTTCGCCGCAATGGATTTTGGTAACGGCTCCGGTGTCCACGAGATATGGCCTCCCGGTTGTGCGGCGGAGCGGTACGGACCGTCGGTTCGGGGGAACGCTCCCATGGGGACTTCGTGGATGCTTGGAGCCGCATTAGAGGTGGCGTCTCCACCCTCGGGTGCTTATACACCAGTTCCGTTCGGAACGGAATAACAAAATGCGTCAAATCGGACAGGATATTCGAGGTGTATGGGCGGCCGGTGAGCGCTCGCGCCATCCGCGGTGCATCGACTGCCGAGGCTGGGTCGCCGGTGTGAGCAGGGGGTTTTTGATTGGGGATTCCGGGCGCGGGGCTTGACTGGTGCGTTGTGGTTGAGATCTCCTTGGGGACGTTCGATGCGCGGTGAATATGCGTCACGGTGCGGGGTATGGGTACCCTTAGCGATGTTGGACGTGCGTTTGATGGGGGGCCGCACTTCGTAATTGATTTCGACTGACTTTTCTTTCTCGGGGACCGGACCACCGGTAGCCCAAGGCATTTGTGGTAGTTGAAAGTGGCCCGACGGGATCGCTTGACTACCGGAGTGCTGTTCGAACAAGATGCTCGCGCTGGTGCTGTGCGGGGACGGACCGGGAAGATTGGTGGCGGGGAGAGAGTGGCGATCAATAGCGCGATTACGGTCCTGGTGGTGGATGACCAGGGGATACTCCGGGAAACGCTGTGCGAGGTGCTGGCCAAGGAGCTTGATATTGAGGTCGTCGGCGGCACCGCCGATAGCGAGACGGCGATACGCATTGCCGCGGAGAAGCGACCGGATGTCATTCTGCTGGACGGCCCGGATGCGGGCGGGATTGTGTCGATGCTCGCCGAGATGAAAAGAGTCTCGCCGAATTCTCGATGCATTGTGCTGACGTCCTGCAATCATCCGGCGCTCGTTCGGGAGGCCCTGCGGCTGCGAGTGAGCGCGTTCCTCGCCAAGAACGTCATGCGGGAAGAGGTGATCACCGCTATTCGCAGCGTGGTGATCCATCCCGATCAGATTGTGCTCTCGCTGCCGTCCGAGAGCCTGGTGGCCGCGCGCGACCAGGACGGGCCGCGACTCTCGGCGCGTGAATTACAAATCATCGAGAATGTGGCGCAGGGCATGAGCAACGGGCAGATCGCCTCCCGGCTGGAGATCACCGAAGCGACGGTCAAACGCCACCTGCGCAATATCTTCGACAAGCTGGGCGCCGTCTCCAGAATCGACGCGGTGAACAAGGCCAAGTCCGTGCTGATCGTCACGCCGCCCCGGAACAGGAGCGGTCCGGCGGTACCGCGGGCCGGCGCCTTCAGCGTCCCCTCGTGGTCCTGAGCGCCAGGGGATGCCCCAGGCCCGCGGAGCCCGGCGCATACCCCAGGCGCTGAACTCTTTCCGGCCCTGGACCGAACGCGAGCGCCCCGGCCGGTCCGCTCCCCACTGAAGAGCGGGGAGCGGGCCGACCGGGGCGCGTTCCGGCAACCGACCGGTCAGAGGCGTTTCACCGTGTGCAGGATGTACTCATCGCGGTTCAACGGATTCGCCCCCTCGGGCCGCAGCCGCGACGGATAGTGTCCCTTTACGGCCTGGTAGCCCTGAAACTCGGAGAGGAAGACGCCTTCCCCCTGGGTGAGCCCGGGCACCTGCTGCTCGAATTCGTGGACCTTGCTGGACTTCATGCTCCCCGTCAGCCGGAAGTCGTCCTCCTGAGCCGTGGGCGGCTGCGGATGCGCCCCCAGCTCCGCCAGTTTCGCCAGCACCGGGCTCAGGCTGTCCGGCGGCAGCTCCATGTCGAAGGAGCTCACCGGCTCGTACACCTGCGTCCCGGCCTCCTTGAGCGCGGTCATCAGCACCAGCGGAGTGACCTTGCGGAAATCGTCCGCCGCGCTCACCGGACTCGCGAAACCGGTGTGCGTCAGCGTGACGGCGCAGTCCGTCACCTGCCAGCCGTACAGCCCGTGGTCCAGCGTCGTGTGCACGGTCTCCTCGATGGCCGTATGGAAGGCCCGCGGCAGCGAGCCCAGCTCCACCCCCAGCCGGAAGACCACTCCGGCGCCGGGCCGCGCGGGCTCCACCCGCAGCCCCACCGTCGCCCAGAAGTAGTTGCGCGTCCGGGTGTCCAGCTCCTCCAGGGCGGCGCCGACCCCGACGGGCTTCTCGATATGGACGGTGCGGGTCTGCTCGAAGTACGCCTCGACGCCGTACACCTCCGCGAGAGTGCTCCGGATGATCTCCTTCTGCACCTCCCCGTAGAGCCGCAGTACGGCGCCGTCGGCGTACTGGTCCCGCCTCAGTTCGATGTGCGGGTCCTGTTCGCTGAGGGCCTGCAACGCCGCGTGCAGCCGCGCCGATTCCCCCGGGCGTTCGGACCTGACCACCGTTTCGAGACTCGGCGGCGCGAAGAAATTCCGCGGGGTCTGCGGATCGGCGAGGCCGAGCCGGTCGCCCACGCGCGCCTCCTTGAGCCCCCAGATCTTCGCGATGTCCCCGGCCGTCGCCCGGGACTCCACGGTCGTGGAGCCGTGCTCGAAGACCTGAAGAGAAGTGATCTTCGCCGCGTGCTCACTGGTGAGGCCGGAGTGGTCGGTGCGGTGGAACGTCACCTGGTCGCGGGTGCCGACCGAACCGGACCGCAACCGCAGATAGGCGATCTTCTCGCCGCGCGCCCCCCGGTCGACCTTGAAGACGGTGCCGCCGAGCGGTGCGTCGGCGTCCGCATGGACGGAAGGCAGGAAGACCTGCACGCCGTGCAGCAGTTCGTCGATGCCCTCGCCCGTCATGGCGGAGCCGAAGAACGTCGGATGGATGCGGCCGCGCCCGGTCTGGAGGGCCAGTTCCGCGTCGTACTCCTTCTGCGTCAGCCGCCGCTCGTCATCGAGGTAGGCGGCCAGGAACGCGTCGCTGTCCTCGGCGAGCGCCTCCGCCAGCTCAGCCGCGAACACCTCGTCCTCCACCGTCCGGGCACGGGCGCGCGCCCGCGGGGTCCCGATCTCCTCGACGCGGGACATCGCGACGGTGTGCGGGGTCAGCTTCTTGCCGATGTCGTCGAGGAGCCCTTGATAGCGCGCGCCGGCGCGGTCGACCTTGTTGACGAACAGGAGGGTGGGGATCGCCAGTTTCTGCAGCGTCCGCATCAGGATGCGGGTCTGCGGCTGCACCCCTTCCACCGCCGATACCACCAGCACGGCGCCGTCGAGCACCCTGAGCGCACGCTCCACCTCGGAGATGAAGTCGGAGTGCCCCGGAGTGTCGATCAGATTGACTTTGAGGTCGTCGAGGACGAAGGCGGCGACGGCCGAGCGGATGGTGATGCCCCGCTGCCGCTCCAGCTCCATCGAGTCGGTCTGTGTGGTTCCCTTGTCGACGCTGCCCACCGTGTCGATGACGCCGGTCCGGTGCAGGAGGCGCTCGGTGAGGCTGGTCTTGCCGGCGTCAACGTGGGCGAGAATCCCCAGGTTCAGCTTCTTCATGAATGCTCTTCGCTGTCTGATATGCGGCCATTCGGTCTTCTTCCGTCGAGATCTCGGTCGCCTGCCGCATGATGTCCTTGCTCCCCATTCGCCGAGGTGGTCTCCGGTGGCCCGAACGCGTCGGGTCCGGCGGTCGCGTCACGGTAGCAAGAGCGGTTATCCCTCGTCAGCGCTTTATGGCGACAATCAGCCAGTCTCCGAGGAGATTGTCGAGCTGCTCCGTCCGGCTGACCTCGAACCCCGCCTCCGCGACGGCCGCGTGGCACTCGGCCAGCGTGCACGACGAGCTGTCGCCGCGGATCAGCCCGTGGTTCAGCCGCTGGAGCACGTCGTGCACGGACTCGGACTCCGGGTCGGCCATCAGGTCGTAGATCATCAGCGCCCCGCCCGGCCGCAGCGCGCCGTGGATGCGGTGCAGCAGTTCGCGCCGCTGCGCGTCCGGCCAGTCCGGCAGCACATGCCCGGTGACGACCACATCCGCCTCGGGCAGCGGGTCGGCGAGGAAGTCGCCGCCGTAGAACCGCAGCCGGTCGGCCACGCCGCGCGCCGCCGCCAGCTCGTCGAAGAGCGGCTCCAGCGCCGGCAGGTCGAAGACCGCCCCGGACAGATGCGGATGGGCCAGCGCGATCCGCGACGCCAGCTGGCCCCGGGCACCGCCGATGTCGACGAAGGACGTGTACTGCCGCCAGTCGACGCGGCGGGCCAGTTCATCGGCGGTGAAGGAGCTGAACGTGTCGAAATGCGCCATCGCCTGCCGCGCCCGGTCCGGATCCGCGTAGTGCTGCGGGTACGCCTCGGGCCCGTGCGCCTCGGCGCCGGACTCGGCCCGGCCCTCGCGCAGCGCCGTCGTCAGCTCGCCCCACACCCGGTAGTGCTTACGGGCGTGCTGGAGGACGCTGCCGCCCAGGTAGGAGGGGGAGCCGGGGACCAGGAAGGCGGTGGCCGCCCCGCTGTTGGCGAAGCGGTCGCCGTCCGCCTCCAGCAGGCCGAGGGCGGCGAGCGCGTCGAGGAACTCCTTGGCCAGGGGATGGGCGAGGCCCAGCCCCTTCTTCACCTCCTCGACGCTCGCCGGACCTGCGGCCAGCAGTTCGAACAGGCCCAGTTCGACGGCGGTGTGCAGCACTTTCGCCTGGTGGTAGGCGGTGTTGAGCTGGAGGATCGTGCGGGCCTGGGCGACCGGCGCGAGCTGTGACTCGGACATGACTCTCCTTGATCATCTTGGCTGGGAGTGAGCGCCCGGCCGGGCACACGGCCAGGCGCTGAACGCCGATACGCGCGGAACCGCTCGGAACCGCACGCAACCGATCGGAATCGCGCCGCGCACTACGCCGCCGGCGGGCCGAACCACGTGTGCAGGGCCTCCGGGAGCCCTTCCTGGCCCCCCGCGGCGGACCCGGCCCAGCACACATAGCCGTCCGGGCGCACCAGCAGCGCGGACACCTCGGGGTCCGGGACGAACGGTTCCCGCACCTCCGTCGCGGCCACCACGTCGACCCGGCCCTTCCACCCCGAGAGATCGGCCGCGTCCGGCGCCGAGGGGAGCGTCAGCAGCACGCCGCGCGCACTGTGGAAGTACTCGCTCAGCCGGCGGTCGCCCTCCGCGGTGGCCAGCGCCAGGTCGGGAACGCGGCGCCCGACCAGCGGGTGCTCGCCCGGAATGTCGTAGCGGAGGTCCAACGCGGAGACGAGACCCGCCAGATACCGGTTGGTCTCCGGCAGATGGAGCAGCTCGATCATCAGCTCCCGCAGCCCCTCGTACCGCGGATCCGGATCGATGAGCACCGCCTGCGCGCGCGTGTTGCGCAGCACCCCCTGGGCGACCGGGTAGCGCTCCGACTCGTAGGTGTCGAGCAGCCCATCCGGCGCCGTGCCCGCGACCACCGCGCCCAGCTTCCAGCCGAGGTTGACCGCGTCCTGGAACCCCAGGTTCAGGCCCTGCCCGCCGGCCGGCAGATGGATGTGGCAGGCGTCCCCGGCGAGCAGCACCCGGCCCGACCGGTACCGCTCGGCCAGCCGGGAGGTGTCCGTCAGCCGGGACAGCCACCGCACGTCGTGCATCCCCAGATCGCTGCCGGCGACCTCCGTCAGCGCGGCCCGCACATCGTCCTCGGTGATCGGGGCCCGGCGGTCCGCGTACGGCCGGTCGAAGAACGCGATCGTCGCGCGGTAGACATCGGGCTCCAGCGGGAACGCCGCGAACCAGGCCCGCAGATCGTGCCGCATCACCCCGTACGGACGCATCGGCCCCATGCCCTCGCCCCGCGGCAGCTCCTCGCTGAA
This sequence comes from Streptomyces sp. NPDC044033, assembly GCF_056434425.1. NCBI lineage: Bacteria > Bacillati > Actinomycetota > Actinomycetes > Kitasatosporales > Streptomycetaceae > Streptomyces > Streptomyces sp. NPDC044033. The sequence goes on from NZ_JBWKFF010000023.1 coordinate 23,335, forward strand.
CTCGGCGTCAGCGATCACCGCGAACATGTGCGGCTCCTGGCCCGGGAAATCGACGTCGAGGAGCTTGCGCACCGTGCTGCCGCCGCCGTCGCACCCCACCAGGTAGCGGCTGCGGACCTCGTACGGCCCGTCGGGGCCGGTGATCTGGACGGTGACCGACTCCTCGTCCTGCGCCAGTGCCGACAGGGCGTGCCCGCGCCGCAGTTCGGCGCCCAGCTCCAGGACGCGCCGGGTGAGCAGCTGCTCGGTACGGACCTGGGGGATGAACAGCACATACGGGTGCCGGGTGTCGAAGTCCCCGAACTCCAGCGGCACCCCGAGGCTCGCGAAGTTGCCGCCGCGCAGCGTCGAGGCGCCGTCCAGGAAGTCCTGGGCCTGGCCGCGCATTTCGAGGATCTCGACGCTGCGCGAGTGCATTCCGAGGGCCTTGGAGAATTCGACCGGCTCCGCCAGCCGCTCCACCACGAGAGTGCGGGCGCCGGCCAGCCGCAGTTCCGCGGCGAGCATCAGGCCGGTGGGTCCGGCGCCGGCCACCACGACATCCACGTCGTATCGCATCCATGCCTCTTTCGAGTTCCGACAACGAGTGATCGTGCGGAGCATGCTGGCAGCGCGGCTTAGAGCCGCCGTCGAGCCCAATTCACCGCACCGGACTGGACGGAGGCTCTAGGAACGCTGCCTACCGTGGCGAGGTCCCCTACGGATAAGAGGGCGTGAAATGCCGTTCAGCGCACAGCAGATCGCCTACCTGCGGGAGCAGGGCTACGGGCGGCTCGCGACGGTCGGGGCGAGCGGCGCGCCGCACAACGTCCCCGTCTCGTTCGAGATCGACGCGGAACAGGGCACCATCGAGATCACCGGCCGCGGCATGGGAGAGAGCCGCAAGTTCAAGAATGTCAGCGCGGATGGCCGGGTCTCCTTCGTCGTCGACGACATTCCCAGCAGGGACCCCGAAGTCGTACGGGCCGTCGTCATCCACGGAATCGCCGAGGCGCTGGAGACCGGCGGCAGACTGCGCCATCCGCACTGCGCGGACGAAATGATCCGAATCCACCCCCGCCGCGTCATCGCCTGGGGAATAGAGGAACAGAAATGAAGGACATGCCCGAATTCCCCTGGGAGGTGATTCTGCCGCACCGGAAGCGTGCCGCCGAACACCCCGACGGGATCGTCAACCTGGCCATGGGCGAACCGGTCGACCCCACCCCCGGCCCCGTACGCGACGCACTGGCGCGCGCCGCCGACGCCCCCGGCTACCCCCCGACCGAGGGCACCCCCGAACTGCGCGCGGCGGCCGCCGGCTGGCTGCGCCGCCGGCACGGCGTGCGGGTGGACCCCTCCGCCGTACTGCCCGCGGTCGGCACCAAGGAACTGATCGCCTGGCTCCCGGCGATGCTCGGCGCCGGCCCCGGCGACCTCGTCGCCTTCCCCCGGCTGGCCTTCCCCACCTTCGACGTCAGCGCCCGGCTGGCCGGGGCCGACTCCCGGCCCGTCGACTCGCCCCGCGACCTCGACGGGGAGCGCCCCCGGGTCGTCTGGATCAACTCGCCGTCCAACCCCGACGGCAGGATCCTGACCGTGGCGGAGCTCCGCTCCCTCGTGGCCTGGGCCAGGGAGCGGGGCGCGGTGCTGGCCAACGACGAGTGCTACATCGAGTACGGCTGGGACCGGCGCCCGCCGTCCCTCCTCGACCCACGGGTGTGCGGCGACAGCCACGATGGGCTGCTGGCCGTGTACTCGCTCTCCAAGCGCTCGAACCTCGCCGGCTACCGCGCCGGGTTCTGCGCCGGCGACCCGCACCTCGTACGGCGGCTGCTGTCCGTACGCAAGCACGCCGGGCACGCCGTGCCCGGCCCCGTACAGGCCGCCATGGTGGCCGCGTTGGACGACGACACGCACGTAGCGGAGCAGTACGCCCGCTACGCGCGCCGCAGGGACGTGCTGAGCCGGGCGCTGCGGTCCGCCGGGTTCAAGATCGAGCACTCCGAGGGCGGCCTGTTCCTGTGGGCGACCCGCGACGAACCGTGCTGGACCACGGTCGAGTACCTGGCCGAGCGGGGCATCCTCGTCGCCCCGGGCACCTTCTACGGCACGGCCGGGGAACGCCACGTCCGGATCGCCTTCACCGCGACCGACGAGCGGATCGCCTCGGCCGCCGGGCGGCTCTCATGACGGTGGCCGCGGCGGCGGACACCGGCCCGCGGGCCGGACCACCCGGCACCCCCCGGCCTGTGGCGCTGCTGCTGCCCGGCCAGGGCTCCCAGCACCAGGGCATGGCCGCCGGCCTCTACCCGCACGAGCCCGTCTTCGCCGCGGCGTTCGACGAGGTGCTCGACGCGATGGGCCGGCACGGCGCGATGATCCGCGCGGACTGGCGGGCGGAGCGCCCCGAGGTGCCGCTGGACCATGTGCTGCGCTCCCAGCCGCTGCTCTTCGCCGTCGACTACGCGCTGGGCCGGCTGGTGATGAGCTGGGGCATCCGCCCGGTGGCGCTGCTCGGGCACAGCATCGGCGAGTTGGCCGCCGCCACGCTCGCCGGGGTGTTCCCGGTGCGCGACGCGGCCCGCGTGGTGCTGGACCGGGTGGTGCGGCTGGCCGACTCGCCGCCGGGCGGCATGCTCGCGGTGGCGGCCACCCCCGAGCGGCTCGCGCCGTTCCTCGGCGGAGACGTGGCCGTCGGCGCGGTCAACGCCCCCGGTCAGACGGTGCTCTCGGGCCCCAGCGGCGAACTGCGCTCCGTCGGCGAGCGGCTGCGCGCCGACGGGCTCGTCTTCCGGCCGGTGCCCGCCCTGTCCGCGTTCCACAGCCCCGCGCTCGCACCGTACGCGAAGGGCGCCGAGCAGCTGCTCGCCGCGGTGCCGCGGCGCCCGCCCGGCACCCCCGTCTACTCCGGGTACACGGCGGCGCCGCTCACCGCCGAACAGGCCCTCAGCCCGGAGTTCTGGGCGCGCCAGCCTGTGGACCCCGTGTGGTTCTGGTCGGCCCTGGACGCCCTGCTGGAGACCGGCGGCCGGGTGCTCGTGGAGGCGGGCCCCGGTCAGGGACTCGCCGCCGTGGCCCGCCGGCACACCGCCGTACGCCGCGGGCGGAGCCGGGTCATCGCCCTGCTGCCGGCCCGGCCGGGCGGCCCCGACGCGGACCGGGCCGCCCTGGCCGCGGCGATGGACGCACTGCGGGACGAGGGGTACGACCTCCCGTGACAGCGGTGGGGGGGGGGGGGGGGGGGGGGGGGGGGGGGCCGCGGGGGGGGGGAAGGGGAGGGGGGGGCGGGGTCCCACAAAAGGGAAGCGAGGGGGGTTGGGAGCACGTCTGGTGGCGGGGGGGGCA
>NZ_JBWKFF010000023.1:26671-135537 GCF_056434425.1 Streptomyces sp. NPDC044033
GACGCCTCTTCCCTCTCTCTGACGGTCGGGACACGTTGTGAGAGGTCTACCCCTCCCTTGCCCCCATCTTTTTGGGCCCCCCCCCCCCCCCCCCCCCCCCCCCCCCCCCCCGGGGCCCGGTAGCCGTGCGATCCGGGCTCCGAAGCGGCGGCAGTCGGTGGATTGGGCACCGCGTTGGCGGACGTGGAGGCCGCGCCCATCGCGGCGCCGCCGGCACCCCGCCGCAGCGCCGTTCGCCGGGTGACGCCACTCGCCTCATCGCTCTGGCCAGACCTGTGAGTCGCTCGCTCGTCGGCCGCTGACGCAGGGAGGCCATGCGGCGCGGCGTCGAGCCGGCAGCGGCGAAATGCCGATACCCCCGGATTCTCGCCAGGGAGAATCCGGGGTTTCACCGCTGGGCGGCTCGACCGGCTCGCTTGCGGGCCGAGCCGGGGCCTCATATCGGCCGCCGCGCTGTGCGGGCCGGGCCCCGACTCCACCCCCGCCGCCGCGCCTGCACCAGACCGCGCGGCGGCCGGCCGTACCGCCGGACCCGGCTACCCGGAACCGGGCGCCGACGGACGACCGCTCACTCCTCGACAGTGGCGACCGCCCGCGTCCAGCCCGCCCCCGCTCCCGCGATCTTCACCGGGAAGCACGACACCATGAAGCCGGTGGGCCCCGGCAGGGCGCCGAGGTTGGCGAGCCGCTCGATCTGGCAGTACTCCCGCTCGCGCCCCACGAAGTGCGCCGGCCACAGCACGCCCCGGTCCCCGGTGCGCTGATACTCCGCGATCATGTGTCCGAAGGGCGCGTCCAGGCTGAACGCGTCGGTGCCGATCACCCGGACCCCGAGATCCAGCAGCAGATGCGTGGCCGCCGCGTCGAGCCCCGCGAAGTCCGTGAAGAACGCGGGCGTGCCCGCCAGCCGGTCCGCCCCGGTGTACAGCAGCACGATGTCGAGCGGCCCGGGAGCGCTCCCGGCCTCGTCCAGCGCCCGGCGCACCCGGTCCGCGCCGATCGCCCCGACGGGCTCGCCCCGCAGATCCAGCCGGAACCCCGGCCGGTGGAACCAGTCCAGCGGCATCCGGTCGATATGGCGCGGCGTGCCGTACGCGGCGCTCGACCCGTAGTGCGACGGCGCGTCGACATGCGTGCCGGTATGCGTCGTGAGTGTCAGGGTGTCCAGCGACAGCAGCTCGCCGCCGGGCAGCTCGGCCGGATCGAACTCCACACCGTGATGGCGCCGCATCCCCTCCGCCATGTGCCGGCCGCCCTCGGCCGGACTCATGATCTCGTGCTTGACCGGATCGACCTCCCACTGCCCGGCGTCCACCGCCTGGGACAGATCGATGAACCGCGTCGCCGCGCCGGGCCCGTTCGCCGTGTTCCGCCGCACCGTCTCCGTCACAGCAGACCGGCCCCGCCGTCCACGGTGAGCACCTGGCCGTGGAGCGCGGCCGCCTCCGGCCGGCACAGCAGCGCCACCACGTCCGCCACCTCGTCGGCGGTGGTCAGCCGGCCCACCGGGGTCCGCGCCACGATCCGCGCCAGCGCCTCGGCCGGCAGCCGGTCCGGGCCGTCGGGCGCGAGCCTGCCCCCGGCCACCGCGTTGACGGCGATGCCCCGCCCGGCCAGCTCCACGGCCAGATAGCGCACCAGGGACTCCAGCGCCGCCTTGGCCATGCCCAGGCCCGCATAGCCCGGCACCACGGAACGGGCGCCCGTACTGGAGACCGCGACCAGCCGCCCGGCGCCCGGCGTCAGCAGGTCGCCGAGCCGCCCGGCCCCGTACACCAGCGGCCCGAGCGCCACCGCCCCGTCCCGCACACACCCCTCGACGCGGGGCGCGGCGGTGGACATCGGATGGAACGAGCCGGCGCTGTGCACCAGCACGTCGAGCCGCCCGTACTCGCCCCGGATCTCCTCCAACAGCCGCACCACCCCCAGCGGCGTGCCGATGTCCGCGCGCATCAGCCGCACCCTGCCCCCGGCCTCGGCCAGTTCCTTCTCGGCGCGCAGCGCCCGCTCCTCGTCATGGGCGTAATTCATCAGCACCTCGCACCCGGCGGCGGCGAGCCGCCGGGCGACGGCCAGCCCGACGCCGCTCGTCGCCCCGGTGACCAGCGCCAACGAGCCGCCGCTCGCGCCATTTTCGGCTTGTGCAGTCATATCTGTGGCCCTTCCCTTCGTCTTCTCCGTACGGGGCCGACGCCCGGCCCGCGGCTGTCACGCGCCGGCGCTCGCGCCGCCGGGCAGCAGATGGAAGCCGTCGAACACCGCCGCCAGGCCCGCGAAACCGGCCAGTGGGCCCCGGTCCGCGAGATAGCCGTCCGGCCTGATCAGCGCGTACGCACCGGGGCCCGGACCCAGCGCCCGGCCCAGCGCGCCATCCGGGTCCGCCAGCGCGAACGGTCCCTCGCCGCCCGCGGATCCGCTCGTGACGACGCGTACGGACACGGCCCCGCCGTACGCCCCGTCCACCCGCGCCGCGCACCGTTCCCCGTCGCCGCCGAACAGCAGCAGCGTCCAGCGCGGATCGGTGAGCTCCTCGCACAGCGCCCGCCAGCCGGGGTGCCGCTTCTCCTCGTCGGCCGAGCACCCCACCCGGTGCCCCGGCCGGACGCCGGCAGCGGCGTCCGGCGCCGGCCGCGGGGCCAGCGGGCCGTCCTCGTAATGCAGGGCGAGGCCGGACATGCCCGCCATCATCCGGTGCTCGACGCGCCGCTTCACGGGCCGCAGCGCCTTGAGCGCGGACAGCCCCACGGGCATCAGTACGGGAGCGGCGACATTGCGCAGCGCCACGAGCGCCGTGGCCTTCTTCGTCGATCCCAGCAACCGGCCGCCCACCGGCAGCCGCTCCGCCGGGTAGGTGTCGAGCAGCGCGTCCCGGGCGTGCCCCCGCACCACGTCGGCCAGCTTCCAGGCCAGGTTGTACGCGTCCTGGATGCCGGTGTTCATGCCCTGGCCGGACGCCGGGCTGTGCACGTGCGCCGCGTCCCCGGCCACGAAGCAGCGCCCGGACCGCATGGCCGTGATCATGCGCTGCTGCACCCGGAACACCGAGATCCAGGTGGGCGCCGACACCGCGACCGGCCGCCCGAGCGCCCGCTCCAGCTTGCGGCTCAGCCGGGCCTGTACCGCCTCCGGGTCGTCCGCGTCCCCGATGTCCTGCGTGTCCACGATCCGCCACTTGCCCGGCGCGGGGAACGGGACCAGCAGGAGTGTGCCCTGCCCGGTGTGCAGCAGGTGGTTGGAGTCACGGGGGAGCGGGGCGTCCAGCACCACGTCGGCGTTGAGCCAGTTGCGGGCCGCGCCGCCGTGCAGCCGCAGCCCGAGCCGCTCGCGTACGGTGCTGCGCGAACCGTCCGCGCCCACCAGCCACCCCGCGGCGACCTCCTCCGCCGCCGCCTGCGCGCCCGTGCTCCGCAGCCGGGCCGTGACCCGCCGCGGCCCCGGCGTGAAGTCCACCAGCTCCACGCCCCACTCGACCTCGACGCCGAGCCGCCGCAGGCCGTCCCGGAGCACCTCCTCCGTCAGCACCTGATCCACCATCAGCGTGTACGGGTATCTGGTGGGAAGCCGCGCGTAGTTGGTGTCGAACCGGATGAGGGGCCGGCCCCTCATGTGCAGCGTGAAGTGCTCGACGCGCTGCCCGCGCGCGAGCAGCGCGTCGGCCACCCCCATCTGGTGGCAGACCTCCATGGTGCGCGGATGCGTGGCCAGCGCGCGGCTGGTGGTCGCCGGCCCCGGCGCCCGGTCCACCACACGCAACCGCACGCCCCGCCGGGCGAGTTCGTGCGCGACGGTCAGCCCCGCCGGGCCGCCGCCGACGACCAGCACCTCGACGTCGTCGGCGGCCGGGCCCGGCCCCTCACTCCGCATGGGCCGACTCCGTGAACCGCTTGGCGTGCGCGAGGGTCGCGGCGCTGTTGCCGCCGACGGCCGCCCGGACATAAGCCCGCGCGGACGCCGGGGTCGCCTCCTCGCCCAGCACGGCCGGGATCGCCGACGCGTTGAGCGCGATGGTGTGACGGGACGTCACCCGCAGGCCGCCGGCGACGTCCTCCAGCAGCCAGGTGCCGGTGTGCGCCGCCATCAAGGGCGGGGTGACGAGCTGTTTGTAGACGATGCGGTCGCCGGGGAAGCAGACGCGCACCGACTCGGTGGTGTGCTCCGAGCCGTTGCCGGCGCGGGTGACCATCGTCATCGCCTGGACGTTGGCCACCGGTTCGGTCAACTCCATCCGCGAGACGTGCGGCAGCCGGTCCGGCCACTTCGCGGCCTGGTGGAGGAAGTCGTACGCGACGCCGGCCGGGCCGTCGATCACCACCGAGTCGTCGAAGGAGAAGACCAGCTCCGAGCGGTCCTGCCAACTCTCCGCCAGTTCCTTGATGTTGGCCAGCTCGGTCCGGCTGTTGCGGTCGGTCGCCGTCCCGATCCAGTCCACTCGCCCGGCGTCGTCGTCGACGGCTTCGAAGTCATGGTGCAGCACCAGCCGCGCCGCACCGCCGGGCCGCTCCTCGACCACCCACTCGCCGCCCATGGCGGCGACCGGCGGCGAGCACACCTCCTGCCGGAACCGCACGCGCCGTGCCGCCGCGTCCAGCTCCCGGCGCGAAGTCCAGTGCTTCACCTCGCCGTTGGCGGTGGCCCAGATCCGCAGCCGCTCACCGGCGGGGCCGAGCGCCTCGCGCTCGACATGGACGGTGGGCGCGAACCGCCCCGGCCACGCCGCGGCGTCCGCGATGATCGCGTACACCCGGTCGGCCGGAGCGTCGATGTCGATCTCGTGCACGGTGCGATGGCGTCCGTACGAGGTCATGGAGCAGCCTTCCTTCTCATCGAGGGGGTGCGGGCAGGGCGAGCGGGTTTCAGTAACTCCCCAGCCCGCCGCAGACGTTGAGAGCCTGCGCGGTGATGGACGCGGCCTCCTCGGTCACCAGGTAGCCGACCAGCCCCGCCACCTCCCGCGGAGTGGAGTAGCGCCCCATCGGAATCTTTTCGTTGAAGCGGCTCAGCACGTCGTCCTCGGTGGTCTCCCAGGTCGCCGCGTACGCCTGGCGGACCCGCACCGCCATGGGCGTCTCGACATAGCCCGGGCACACCGCGTTGACGGTGACGCCCGTCGGGGCCAGCTCCTTGGCCAGTGCCTTGGTGAAGCCGATCACGCCGCTCTTGGACGCCGAGTACGGCGCGCCCAGCGGCACCCCCTGCTTGCCGCCCGTCGAGGCGATGCTGATGATGCGCCCGCCCTCCGTGCCCTCCAGACCGCCGGTCGTCAGCGCCTCGCGCGTCACCAGGAAGACGCTGTTGAGGTTGGTGTCGATCACGTCGTGCCACAGCTCGTCGCTGATCCGTGCCGTCGGCCCGCCGCCACTGCGCCCCGCGTTGTTGACCAGCACGGTCAGCGGCCCGTACCGGTCGACGGCCGCGCGCACCACCTGCCGCACCGACTCCGGCGACCGCACGTCCCCCTCGCGGCCGTCCACGTCGAGCCCCTCGGCGCGCAGCTCCTTGACGACCGCCGCCACGTTCTCGGCGCTCCGCGCGCAGAGGAACACCCGCACACCGCGCTCGGCGAGCGTCCTCGCCACGGCGAGGCCGATACCACTGGTTCCGCCCGTGACCAGGGCGGTTCGGGGCACACCCGTGCTGCTCATGACCGTTCCTCCATCGTGTCGCGCGTTGCCTGTGCGGCTCAGGGTGCACAGCGCTCTTCGAGGCTGAGCCGAACGCCGGTGGTGCCGACGCCGCCGCCCGCCGTCCGACCCCGCCTCCAAAACCGTTCGAAGACCGGCTGCCACGCTCGCCGGACGGCCGCGGCGCAGCACCGGACGCGGCCGAACCCGTCGGGAGACAGAGCCCGAGAGGCAAGACCCGAGAGACGAACCCGAGACAGAGGGAGAGAGCATGTCGCCTTCGCAGCGGCCGACCGACACCGGCCGGGAAACGGCGCTCTACCAGGAGGTCCAGCACTTCTACGGGCGCCAGATGCGGTATCTCGACGAGGCGCGGGTCACGGACTGGGCCCGGACCTTCACCGAGGACGGCGTGTTCACCGCCAACGCGCACCCCCAGCCCTCCACCGGCCGCGCCGAAATCGCCGCCGGAGCCCGCAAGGCCGCGGACCAACTCGCCGAGCAGGGCATCCAGCGCCGCCACTGGCTGGGCATGCTCCAGGTCGACGAGCTGGCCGACGGCACCGTACGGGCCCAGACCTACGCCCTCATCCTGAGCACCCCGCGCGGCGGCCAGGCGGCCGTCCACCTGAGCTGCTCCTGCGATGACCTGCTGGTACGTCAGGACGGGAACCTGCTGGTCAAGCACCGCAAGGTCGAGCGGGACGACCTGCGGAGCGGCCGGTGAGCCGAGCCCTTCACCAGCCGCCACCCAAGGAAGGGCCCACCTCCATGGCCACGCCCCGACCCCTGCCCGCCCGCGACAGCACCGCCCCTGGTGACAGCATCGCCGCCCGCGACAGCACCGCCGCCCGCGACAGCACCGCCGCCGGCGCCCCGCTGGAGACGATCGGCGAACTGCTTGGCGGCCCCCGGATCGACGATCTGCTGCGGCGCGCCGCGGCCCGCGCCCCCGGACGGCTCGCGCTGAGCGGCCCGTCGGGGGAGCTGACCTACGCCGCCCTCGACGAGCGCGTGAGCCGCTGCGCCGCCGCGCTGCGCGCCGCGGTCGGCGGCCCCGACACCGTGGTGGGCGTCGCGGCGGTGCTCGATCTGCCGTTCGCCGTCGCCTACTTCGGCCTCGCCCGGGCACAGAACATCAGCGCCATCTTCAACCCGCTGCTGCGCGAGGAGCGCCTGGAACACGTCCTGGCGTCCTCCGGCGCACAGGCGGTGATCGTCCCGCCCGCGATGCACCCGCTGATCGAAGCGGTACGGCCCCGCCTGCCCGCCCTGCGGACCGTGGTGCTCACCCACCGGGACGCACCGGGCACGGACGGCACCGCCGGGGTGCCGACGCTCGACGAACTGATCTGCGACGCCCCGGCGGGGCCGCCCGCGGCCGAGCACGACGCCGGTTCCGTGGCGAACCTCCAGTTCACCAGCGGCACCACCGGCGCCCCGAAGACCGTCATGCTCACCCACCGCAATCTGACCGTCAACGCCGCCCAGACCGCGCACGTCCACCGGCTGACCCCGGACTCCGTGCTGCTCAACAACCTGCCGTCGTTCCACCTGATGCACCTGAACATCGCCGTGGCCGTCGCCGCCACCCATGTGCTGTGCCCCGAGGACGACAGCGAACACGTGGTCCGCACCGCCGCCCGGCACGGCGCCACCCACTACTACAGCCTGCCCGTCCGCCTCGCCCGGCTGGCCGCCCACCCCCGGCTGCCGGAACTGACCGTGCCCACCCTCCGGGCCGTGCTCTCCGGGGGCTCGGCGCTGCCCGGCCGCACCGGCTCGGTGCTGAGCGCGCACTTCGGCGTACCGGTCGGCCAGGGGTACGGGCTCGCCGAGACCTCCCCGTCCACCCACTTCGACACCCTGGACCGGCCCGTCGCCGGGTCCTGCGGGCCGCCCGTACCCGGCGCCGAATGCCGCATCGTCGACCCGGAGACCCGCGCCGTGCTGCCCACCGACACCCGCGGCGAGATACAGGTCCGCGGCCCGCAGCTGATGAAGGGGTACCTCGGCCCGGCCGCCGGCGCACCCGGCGCCGTCGACGCAGACGGCTGGTTCTCCACCGGGGACATCGGCTACGCGGACGGGGAGGGGCGGCTGTTCGTCGTCGACCGGATCAAGGACGTCTTCAAGTGCGACAACTGGCTGGTGTCGCCGCTGGAGATCGAGAGCGTCCTGCTGCGCAGCCCCGAGGTCGCCGACTGCGTGGTCTTCGACCACCCCGAGGAGACCAGCGGGGCCGTCGCGCACGCCTGGATCGTGCCGCGCGGCGGAGCGGCGGGCGACGCCGCCGGAGTCGACGTCGACGCCATCGTGCGGGAGGTCAACGGCCGGCTTCCCTACTACGCGCACATCCGGTACCTGGACGTGGTGGAGCGGATACCGCGCTCGCCCACGGGCAAGGTCCAACGCCGTGACCTGCGCGAACAGGCCCTCGCGGGCCGCCGGCCGGCGTAAGGCGGCACCACGACGGCCCTGCACGCATCAGCCCATACGCATCAGCCCGTACGCATCAGCCCGTACGCGTCAGCGAGTACGCCCCGTACGCGTCAGCGAGTACCCCGCATCCATCAGCGAGTACGCCCCGCACCCATCAACGAGTACGCACGGAGAGGACGACGCGCCATGTTCACCTTCATCAACCGCTTCACCGTCGGCGGCGACACCGCCGAATTCGAGGCCCGGATCGCCGAGATCACCGAGCACATGACCCAGCAGCCGGGCTTCCGCTCCCACCGGCTCTACCACTCCGCGAAGGACGCCGCGGTCTATGTGGAAGTGGCGGAGTGGGACGACGCCGACTCCCACCAGCGCGCCGCGCGCACCGAGGGGTTCCAGCGGGCCGTCCGCCCGGTCATGGCGCTGGCCACCGCCGAACCGGCGCCCTTCGCCCTGGTCACCACGCACGGGACACCGGCGCGCTAGGTCCTTCGTCCAGCGCTGCCCGCAGTACCTCCGCATCTCCGCACCTCCGCATCTCCGCATCTCCGCACCGAACGGAAGGGTCCTCACCGTGACCGACGCTTCGCCCACGGCCATACCGCCCGCAGTGACCCAGCTGCGCGAACTCGCCCTCAGCGCCGCCTGTGCCGCCGCCGTCCGCGCGGCGGCACGCCTCGGCGTCATGGACGAGCTCGGCGACGAGCCCGCCACCGCCGAGCACCTCGCCGCGGCCGTGAACGCCCAGCCCGAGGCGCTGGCCAGGCTGTTGCGCGCCCTCGCCTCCCACGGCATCGGCGCCGAACTCCCCGACGGGCGCTTCGCGCACACCGACACCTCGCGGCTGCTGCGCGAGGACGCCCCGCGCAGCCTGCGCTACACCTGCCTGTGGGCCACCGAACCCTGGACCTGGGAGTTGTGGCCGCACCTCGACGAGGCCGTCCGTACGGGCAAGAGCGCCTTCGCCGGCCTGTTCGGCACCGAGTTCTTCGACTACCTGCACACCGCCGAGGCGCGCGAGTCGTCCGAGGTGTTCGACAAGGCGATGACCCAGTCCAGCATCCTCTCGGCGCGGGCCATCGCCGATGTGCTGAGCCTCGACGGCGCCGAGCGCATCGTGGACATCGCCGGGGGACAGGGCCGCGTGCTGGCCACCCTCCTGGAGCGGCACCCGGCGCTGCGCGGAACGCTCTTCGACCTCCCGGACGTCGTCGCCGGGGCCGACCCCCGGCTGCGCCCCGGCGGCGAACTCGCCGACCGCGCACGGCTGGTGGGCGGCGACTGCCGCCAGGAGATCCCGGTCTCCGCCGACGTCTACCTCCTGAAGAACATCCTGGAATGGGACGACGAGAGCACCGTGCGCACCCTGCGCAACGCCGCCGCCGCGGCCCGCCCCGGCGCCCGCGTCGTCGTCATCGAGAACCTGGTGGACGGCAGCCCCGAGGCCCGCTTCACCACGGCCATGGACCTGATGCTGCTGCTCAACGTCGGCGGGAAGAAACACACCGAGCAGGGGCTGAGGGAGCTCATCCGCCAGGCCGGCCTCCGGCTCGACGCCGTCACCCCCGTCAACTCCTACCTCCACATGTTCGAGAGCACCGTGCGGTAACCGGCGGCCCGGACCGCACGGCGGACCCCACCGCCGTGCGGTGGCCGGCCGCACGGCATACGGCGAACCCCACCGCTGGCAAGCGAGCGGTGGGGTTCGCCGTATCCGGTCAGCCGCAGCGGGCGCGCCGTTCAAGCGGCCGTGGACTCGTCCTCGGTGAACAGATCGGAGCGGACCTCGATGGCCTCGTCGCCGAACGCGATCCGCCGCAGCAGCGACCGGTAGGCCGGCGTGCGGGAGACCAGGGCCGCGGCCCTGGGCCGCACCAGCGAGGAGACACGCCCCCGCGAGAGCATCATCCGGCTCTGCATGACCTGAATGCGCGTCATGTTCTTTACCTCGCGCCCCCGTTCCGCGGCGAACGGCGCCAGCAGCGCCTCGCTCACCTCCCCGCGCCGGACGCCCTCGCACAGCACCGGGTGCGCGGCCACCGCGTCCTGGATGGCGAGGTTGATGCCCTGCGCGCCGATGGGGCTGTGGGTGTGCGCGCTGTCGCCGATCAGCAGCAGCCCGTCCCGCGCCCACTGCCGTACGCTCCCGGCGAAGACGTCCAGCAGCGAGAGGTCCCCGAAGCCGCGCACCTGAGCGTCTATGGCGTCCGCGTAGTGCGGCACCGCGCGCCGGAGCTGGTCCTTCACATGCGCGAAGCCTTGGCTCGCCATCGCCGGATACCCCCCGTGCGGCAGCGTCCAGCCCAGCTGCACGCTGTCGGGGAAGGACGTATAGGCGAGGAGCGGGCTTCCGCCGGCCCGGAAGATGCGGACGTTCTCCAGCGCCGGCTCCGCGAGCCGGAACCACAGCACGTCCTGGTCGAAGAGGTCCAGCCGGTCATGGACGATGCCGGCCAGCCGGCGCACGGTCGAGAAGCGGCCGTCCGCGCCGACCACGCACAGCGCCCGCACCTCCACCGGCGGCCGTCCCCCGGCGGCCCGGCAGGTCACGCCGCGCACCGCGCCGCCCTCCTCCAGCAGCCCGGTGACCTTGGCCCCTTCGACGTATGCGAAGCCCGGGTACGCGCGGCAGCGCTCCAGCAGCTCCGCCAGGATATGGCGCTGCGGGATGCTCAGCAGGCAGTTGAACGGGCCCGCCAGTCGCCGGTAGTCCCCGTCGATGAGGACCTTCCCGCGCTCCTCCAGCCGGAAGCCGCCGTGCTCGTGGCAGCCCCGCCGCCGGGCCCCCGCCAGCACCCCCAGGGAGTGCAGCAGCCGCTGCCCGCCGGGCTGGAGGATCTCCCCCCGGTAGGCCCGGTCCAGCGACCGGCTGCGCTCGACCACGACGACCCGCGCCCCGGACCGGACCATGAGCAGCGCCAGGGTCAGCCCGGCGGGCCCCGCGCCGACGATGCACACGTCGGCCCGGCGGGCCCCCTCGCACCCGCCGGGCTCCTCGCGCGGGCTCACAGTTCGAGGGTGATGCCGTAGGAGGTCAGCCACGCGTTCAGCCACAGCACCAGCTCCAGGCTGCCGCGGTCGTACGGGCGGCTGACCGCCCCGACGGACCGCCCGGCCGTCGCCCGCGCGCGCTCCAGGTCCAGCAGGTCCCGTACCGGGGCGTTGCGGTCGGCCAGCACGGCGGCGAGCTCCCGCCGCAGCAGCCGCTCGTATCCCGGGTCCTGGGTGGCGGGGTACGGCGTCTTGACCCGGTCGAGCACGGACCGCGGCAGCAGATCGCGGACCGCTGCCCGCAGCAGGCTCTTCTCCCGGCCGTCGAAACTCTTCATGGCCCACGGCACGTTGAAGACGTACTCCACCAGCCGGTGGTCGCAGAACGGCACGCGGACCTCCAGCCCGGTGGCCATGCTCATCCGGTCCTTGCGGTCCAGGAGAGTCTGTACGAACCGGGTCAGGTTCAGATACGTCACCTCGCGCATCCGCCGCTCCCCGAGGTCCTCACCGGGCAGCTCCGGCACCTCGTCGAGCGCCTCCTGATAGCGCGCCCGCCGGTACCCGGGCAGGTCGAGCTTCTCCAGCAGCCGCGGGTCGAGCAGCGACTTGCCGCCGAAGTAGCGGGCCGAGCCCGACGTCAGCCAGGGAAAGGTGTCGGCGTTGACGGCCGCCGGGCGGTGGAACCACTGGTAGCCGCCGAACAGTTCGTCGGCCGACTCCCCGGACAGCGCCACCGTGCAGTGCCGCCGCACCCGCTGGAAGAAGAGGTAGAGGGAGGGCCACATGTCGCCCCAGTACACCGGCGGCAGATCGGTGGCCCTCAGCACGGCCGCCCGTACGGCCGGGCTGCTCAGCTCCTCGCTGCCGAGCAGGACCTCGGTGTGCTCGCCCGCCACATGCCGGACCATCTCCCGGATGTACGGGGCGTCCGGCGACGCCCGTACGGCATCGGGCTCGAACGCCGCGTCCGCGCCGGTGAAGTCGACGGAGAAACTGCGCACCGCGCCACCGCCGGACGCGGCACGCGAGCGCGCCGCGAGCGCCGTCACGGCCGAGGAGTCCAGGCCGCCCGAGAGCAGACCGCACAACGGCACATCGGACACCAGCTGGCGCGAGACGATGTCCTCCAGCAGCTCGCGCACCGTGGCGATGGTGGTCGGCAGATCGTCGGTGTGCTCCTGGGCCCGGAGCGACCAGTACCGCTTCGCCGCGGTGCCGGACCGGGTGACCCGTACGAGCTCGCCGGGGCGCACCTCCCGCAGCCCGGCGAAGACGGCCTCCCCGGGCGTCTTCACCATGTCCAGCACCTCGCACAGACCGGTGGCCGTCACCCGCCGGGGCACCAGCGGATTGGCCAGCACCGCCTTGGGCTCCGAGCCGAACAGCACCCCGCGCGCGGTGGGGTAGTAGTAGAGCGGCTTGACGCCCATCCGGTCGCGCACCAGCAGCAGTTCCTGGCGCGCCTCGTCCCAGATGCCGAACGCGTACATGCCGTTGAGCCGGTCGACGAGCGCCGCGCCCCACTGCACATAGGCGCGCAGCACGACCTCGGTGTCGCACCGGGTACGGAAGCGGTGCCCGTACGAGAGGAGCTCGGCGCGCAGCTCCTGGAAGTTGTAGATCTCGCCGCTGAATGTGATCACCGCGGCGGAGCCGGCCCCGGTGTCGGCGGACATCGGCTGCCCGCCGCCCGCCGGATCGATGACCGCGAGCCTGCGGTGGCCGAGCGCCGCGTGCGCGCCGAGCCACAGCCCCTCGGCGTCCGGGCCCCGGCAGGCCATGGTGTCGGTCATCGCCTGGGCCGTGGCGCGTTCCCGAGTGAGATCCTTGCCGAAATCGATCCAGCCCGTGATTCCGCACATGTCGTGGACCCCTCACACCTTGCCGTCGGCGGAGTCGGCGGCGGACGCGGGCCGCCCGGCGGTGAGCGCCGTGTTGGTCATGTCGATCAGGTCACGGGGCGTCAGCGCCTTCTCCACCGTGTCGTCCCCGAGCCGGACGGAGCGGTCGCGCTCGATGCGACCCACGGTGTTGAGCAGGGCCAGCGAGTCATAGCCGAGATCTTCGAACGGGACATCCAGGATGTCCCCCTCCAGATCGACCGACTCCTCCTCACCGGCGCACTCGCGCAGCAGAACGAGGAGGTCACCGACCGTGAGCATGGTGGGCATGGGGGGTCCTTTCATCGTGAGCGGTAGAAGATTTCCGTGGTGTACGGGCGGCGGGCCGGGCCGGGCCGGACCATCGCGGCGAGGGCGTTCCTCACGCCGGGCGGCGTACCACCAGCGCCGAGTTGAACCCGCCGTGGCCGCGCGCGAGAACCAGCGCGCAGCCCAGCTCCGCCTCGCGGGCCGAGCCGGTCACCAGGTCGAGGGGGGCGACGGCCCCGTCGATGTGCGCGGTGGGCGGGATCACCTGGTCCCGCAGCGACAACAGCGCCGTCGCCACATCCAGCGGGGCGCCGCCCGCCAGCAGCCGGCCGGTCATCGTCTTGGGCGCCGTCACCGGCACGCCGTACGGGCCGAACACGGCGGTCAGCGCCGCCGCCTCCGCGGCGTCCAGCTCCCCGACGCCCATGGCGTCGGCGAAGACCACGTCCACGGCGTCCGGTGACAGCCGCGCGTCGGCCAGCGCGAGGTGGATGGCCCTGCGCAACCCGGGCTCGCGCCCCGAGCCGGGGCGGGGGTCGAAGGTCGCGGCGTACCCGGCGATCCGCCCGTACTCGCGCGCGCCCCGGTCGGCCGCGGCCTTCGCGTCCTCCAGCACCAGCAGCGCACCGCCCTCGCCGGGCACATAGCCCGTGGCATCGGCGGTGAACGGCAGGTACGCCCGGCGCGGATCGGTGTGCGGGCTCAGCCGCCCGGAGCGGCTCGCGCACAGCCACCCCCAGGGGCACAGCGCGCCGTCCACGCCGCCGGTCAGCATCAGCGGCGTTCCCGTACGCACATGCCGCCGGGCCTTGGCGACGGCGTCCAGGCCGCCGGCCTGCTCGGCCACCAGGGCGCCGCCCGGTCCGCGCATGCCGTGCCGGATCGACACCTGCCCCGAGTTGACGGGGTAGAACCAGGCGAACGACTGGTACGCGCTGACGTACGAGCCGCCCTTGCTCCACAAAGCCTCCAGCTCGCGCTGGCCGAACTCGAAGCCGCCCGCCGACGCCGCGGTCACCACGCCCGCCGCGTACTCGGGCATCCGCTTGGGGTCGGCGCCCGCGTCGGCCAGCGCCTCGTCGGCGGCGACCAGCGCGAGCCGGGTCATATGGTCCGTCTGCGGCAGCAGCCGTCCGGGCAGATGGTCCTGCGGCACGAAATCCTTGATCTCGCCCGCGAGCGAGCAGGCGTAGCCGCTCGGATCGAACCGGGTGACCCGCGCGATGCCGCTCTCCCCGCGCAGCGTCGCCGCCCAATAGGGCTCGACGCCCAGCCCGTTGGGGGCGATCACGCCGATGCCGGTGACGACGGGGAGCGCGGTGTCCGCCGTGCGGGGCGCCGACGAGAGCGCGGGTGCGGTAGAGCCGCTCATATCGTCCTCCCCGGCTTGGTGACCACGATGGCGCTCTGGAACCCACCGAACCCGCTGGCCACCGAGAGCACGGTGGATACCGGCAACTCCCGTGCCACCAGCGGGACATAGTCCAGGTCGCACTCCGGGTCGGGTTCGTGGAGGTTGGCGGTGGGCGGTATCAGCGAGTGCTCGATGGCCAGCGCGCACGCCGCGACCTCCAGCGAGCAGATCGCCCCCAGGGAGTGGCCGATCATCGACTTGATGGAGCTGATGGGTGTGGTGTAGGCGTGCGCCCCCAGGCTCCGCTTGAACGCCGCCGTCTCATGGCGGTCGTTCTGCTTGGTCGCCGAGCCGTGGGCGTTGACGTAGTCGATGGCCGACGCGTCGATCCGCGCGTGGTCCAGCGCGGCGCGGATCGCCTCGGCCATCTCCTTCCCGTCCGACCGGAGCCCGGTCATGCTGTACGCGTTGCACCGGGAGGCGTACCCGGCGACCTCGGCGTAGATGTGGGCGCCGCGCCGCCGGGCGTGCGAGAGCTCCTCCAGCACGAAGACGGCCGAGCCCTCGCCGAGCGCGAACCCGTTGCGGGTGCGGTCGAAGGGGCGGGAGGCGGTCTCCGGCTCGTCGTTGCGGGGCGTCGTCGCCTTGATCGCGTCGAAGCAGGCCACGGTGATCGGCGAGATCGCGGCGTCGGCGGCCCCCGCGACCATCACATCCGCCTCGCCGTCGCGGATCAGGTCCACCGCGTGGCTGATCACGTCGATGCCGGAGGTGCAGCCCGTCGAGACCACGCCGACCGGCCCCTCGGCCTCCGCGAGCCAGGCGATCTCCTTGGCCATGGAGGAGGGGATGAAGTAGTCGTACAGATACGGGACCCCGTGCGCGTCGTCGACCTGCCAGAGCCGCCCCTCGTCGCTGACCACGGCGTATTCGCGGTCCAGGCTGATGGTCATGCCGCACGCGGTGCCCATCATCACGCCCGTACGGGCCGGGTCCAGCTCCCCGATCGTGCCGCTGTCCTCCAGCGCTTCCTTCGCGGCCGTGTAGGCGAACTGCGTGGTCCGGTCCCATTTGCGGATCTGCAACTGGCTCAGGCCCGCCGCGACCGGGTCGAAGTCGCACTCGGCCGCGACCCGGGAGCGGAACTGCGAGGCGTCGAAGGAGGAGATGGTGCGAGTCGCGGTGCGCCCCGCCGTGAGCATCTCCCAGTACGCCTTGGTGCCCACGCCTCCCGGGGCGACCACACCGATCCCGGTGATCACGACGCGTCGCGTGCCGTTGGTATCGGACACTGCGTCTCCTCTGCTGTCATCCCGTCGCCCCTGCCGGGCGGCGAGATCGATTCAGGTCAGAGTGGCCCGCGGTGTTCAAGGCGGCTTGGAGCCCGCTTCGAGGGCCGGCGGCCGGCCCGCGGGGCCGGGCTGCTCTCGTCCAGCTGGGCGTCGAGCCGGGTGCGTACGGCCCGCAGCACCTCGACCGCGACGCGCAGATCCTCGGCGGTGATGCCAGCCGACAGCTCGTCGAGCCACCGCTGTTCGCGCGGGGCGAGGTCGTCGAGCGCGCCCCGGCCGGCGTCCGTCAGCTCGACCAGCGGGCTGCGCTGGTCGTGCGGGTTGGGGCTGGTCGCGACCATGCCCTCGGCGCGGAGGCGGTCGACGGTCTGCTGGACGGCCTGGCGGCGCAGGCCCCGTTCGCGGGCGAGCTGGGCGACCGTGGCCGGGCCGTCCAGCAGCAGGCCCGCCACCTGCCAGCGGGCCGAGGTGAGCCCCGCGTCGGCGGACAGCTGGTCTCCGGCGCGCAGCAGGCGGCCGTTGACCGCGAAGACCTCGGCGGTCAGCTCCACCACGGCATCCGATCGGGGCGTTGGCGATGTCATGGCTTCAGCCTATTTCGCGCCACTCGCATTTCGACAAGAGCTTGTCAAAAAGAGTAACCTCTGGCTACCTTCGGCACACGGCAAGGGCTTGTCGGAACGTCTGCGTACAGGGCCGGTGACCCGACCGGCCGGGGAATGAGGAAACCGTGTCACCCACGAGTCCGAGCGCCACCACGGATAAGGGCGCCGCCGGGTTCACCCACGCGCAGATCATGACGGCGATGTCCGGTCTGCTGCTGGCGGTGCTCCTCGCGGCGCTGGACCAGACCGTCGTCGCGACGGCCATGCGCACCATCGCCGACCAGCTGCACGGACAGACGGTGCAGGCATGGGCGACCACCGCCTACCTGATCGCCGCCGCGCTGTCCATGCCCTTCTACGGCAAGCTCTCCGACATCTACGGCCGCAAGCCCCTCTACCTCGCGGCCATCGGCGTCTTCATCGTGGGGTCGTGCCTGTGCGGCATGGCTCAGAACATGGAGCAGCTGGCCCTCTTCCGCGCCCTCCAGGGGCTGGGCGGCGGCGGGCTGATGTCGCTGCCGACGGCGATCGTCGCCGACCTCGCACCGGTCCGCGAGCGCGGCCGCTACTTCGCCTACCTCCAGATGGCCTGGGTCGCGGCGAGCGTCATCGGCCCGCTGGCGGGCGGCGCGCTCGCGGGCATGGGGCACACCCTCGGGCTCGACGGCTGGCGCTGGATCTTCGTGGCCAACGTGCCCCTCGGGCTGCTGGCCCTGTTCACCGTCCGCAAGGCGCTCGATCTGCCGCACCAGCGCACCGAGCACCGCGTCGACTTTCTGGGCGCCCTGCTCCTCGCGCTGTTCCTGGTGCCCCTGCTGATCGTCGCCGAACAGGGCCGGGCCTGGGGGTGGTCCTCGCCCACCGCGCTGGCCCTCATCGGCCTCGGCGTCGTCGGGCTCGTACTGTTCCTGATGGTCGAATCGCGCCGGGGAGCGGAGGCCATGCTGCCGCTGCGGCTCTTCAAGACCGGCGGCGTCGCCCTGTGCACCATGGTCAACTTCACCGTCGGCGTCGGCATCTTCGGCGCGGTGACCACCCTGCCGCTCTTCCTCCAGCTGGTGCAGGGGCGCACACCGACCCAGGCGGGGCTCGTCGTCATCCCGCTGATGGTCGGCACCATCGCCTCCCAGATCGTCTCCGGCAAGCTGATCTCCGCCTCGGGCAGGTTCAAGAAGCTGGCGATCGTGGGGCTGGGCTCGATGGCCGGCGCCCTGCTGGTCCTCAGCGTCATCGACGCCGGCACCCCGCTGTGGACGGTCGCCCTCCTCGCCGGATGGCTGGGCGTGGGCATCGGCCTCGCCCAGACCGTCGTCACCCTGGCCATGCAGAACGCGGCCCCCAAGAGCGAACTGGGAGTGGCCAACGCCGCGTCCGGGCTGTGCCGCCAGATCGGCGGTTCGACGGGCGTCGCCGTGCTGTTCTCCGTCATGTTCGGGGTGGCCCTGGCCAAGATCTCCGACCTGCTGCACGGGCCCCGCCTCGCGCCCGTCGTCGCCGACCCCGCGGTCGCGGCCGACCCCGCCAACCACCGCTTCCTGGAGATGGCGAAGTCCGCGAACGGCAAGGCCATCGACCTGAACGACACCTCGTTCCTGCACAACATCGACAAGCGGCTCGCCCACCCCGTCATGGACGCCTTCGCGAGCGGCTTCCACACCATGTACCTCATCGGCGGCGTGGTCCTGCTGGCCGGATTCGCCATGACGTGGTTCCTGCGCGAACTGCAGCCGGAGGAGACGCCGACCGAGGCCGCACCGGCCGAGGCCGCGGACGGCCGGGCCGCCGCCGAGGGGTAGCGGTCCGGTGGACCGCCGGCGGTGACGGCGCCTGCGGCCTGGAGGCCCGGCGGGGCGCTGGCGGTGACGGTGCCGGCGGCCCGCCGGGCTGTCGGCGGTGCCCGGCACCGGCGGCTCGGCGGGCCATTTTTGGCGGCGCCCGGTGCGTCCAAGGGAGTAGTTTGCTTTCCGAAGCCCCGGGGATCACGGTCTCTTCGGTTCTCTTCCCTTGAAGTCCATTTCCCTCGCTCCTATGGTCCCCAAGAGACGCGGTCGACGGCGGGCCGCAGCTCCTCGGCGAGGGCAGGAGAGGCAATGGAATTCAAGGTTCTAGGTCCGATCGTAGCCGTCAATAAACGACTCGTATTCACACCCAGTGCACCCAAGGTGAAACAAGTTCTGGCACTTCTCGTGCTGCGCGCGAATCATGTCGTCAGCCTGGAGACCATCATTGACGAACTCTGGGGGGACAATCCGCCGCGCACCGCGATCACCACGGCGCAGACCTATATCTACCAGCTGCGCAGGGCCTTTGTGATGGAGCTCGGCGACAAGCTCGGGGACCGCGCCATCGTCACGGCACCGCCCGGCTATGTTCTGCGGACGCCGGACGAGTCGCTGGATTTCCGCAACTTCGAGCGGCTCGCGGAAAGGGCGCGGGCCTGCCGGACCGCCGGCGACATCGAAGCGTCCGCACGGTGGACGGAGTCGGCCCTCGCGATGTGGCAGGGCGTTCCGTTGGCGAATGTGGAACGCGGCGGAGTACTCCAGAACTATGTGAGCCGACTGGAGGAGAAACGCGTATCGGTCCGCGAACTGCACATACGGTCGGCGATGGAGCTGAAGAGGTATCACGAACTGGTCGCGGAACTGCGCTCCCTGGTCGTGGAGTATCCGTTCAACGAATGGTTCCAGACCCAGCTCGTACTGGCGCTCAACAAGGCGGGCCGCCGGGTCGAGGCGCTCCAGGCGTACCAGAAGGCCCGCGTCCTGCTCCGGGACGAACTCGGCCTCGACCCCTCCGACGATCTTCGGCGCGCCCAGCAGGAAGTGCTGAACTCGGCCTCTTGAACCCGCCGCCGCGGACTCACCGGCCCGATCCGCCGAACATCTTCGGCCGGGACGGCCGGACGGCCGGGGCCGGACCGCGTCACCTGTGTGACACGGCCCGGCCCTCCGCTCCACCGGCGGGCGGCGTCCCGGTCAGCGGCCGGTCTCGACGTCCTCCAGCACGCCGAGCGCGTCCGGCACCAGGACAGCGGCCGAGTAGTACGCGCTGACCAGGTAGGACGTCACCGCCTGTTCGTTGATGCCCATGAACCGGACGTTGAGGCTCGGCTCGTACTCGTCGGGGATGCCCGTCTGGTGCAGGCCGACGACGCCCTGGTTCTCCTCGCCCGTGCGCAGCGCCAGGATCGAGCTGGTGCCGGCGTCGGTGACGGGGATCTTGTTGCACGGCAGCAGCGGCACCCCGCGCCAGGCCCGTACGGACGCGCCGTGGAAGTCGAGCTCCTTCGGGTACAGACCGCGGCTGCTGCACTCCCGGCCGAACGCGGCGATCGTGCGCGGGTGCGCGAGCAGATACTGCGTCTTGCGGCGGCGCGACAGCAGCTCGTCGAGGTCGTCGGGGGTGGGCGGGCCGCTGTGGGTGTGGATGCGCTGCTTGAGGTCGGCGTTGTGCAGCAGCCCGAACTCCCGGTTGTTGACGATCTCGTGCTCCTGACGCTCCCTCAGCGCCTCGATCGTGAGCCTGAGCTGCTGCTCCACCTGGCTCATGGGGTCGTTGTAGAGGTCGGCGACGCGGCTGTGCACGCGCAGCACGGTCTGGGCGACGCTCAACTCGTACTCACGCGGCGCGAGTTCGTAGTCGACGAAGGTGCCCGCGATGGCGGGCTCCCCGACATGGCCGGAGGCCACCGCGATATCGGCCTCGCCGCGCTTGTTCTGCGCCGGGGTGGGCCGCGACGCGAACCCCGCCACGTGGGCGCGCAGGGCCTCGGACCGGTCCGCGAGTTCCTGGAAGGCGAAGCGGGAGAGGGCCAGCACGGTGGTGCGGGTGATGGCCCGCGCCGTGAACTCCCAGGTCCCGTCCGGCTCCAGCGGCACCCGCTCGCCGAAGAAGTCCCCGTCGCCCAGCACGCCGAGCGTGCTCTCGTCGCCGTACTGACCCGCTCCCACCTTGCGCACCTTGCCGTGCGCCAGCAGGAAGATCCGGTCCGCCGGCCGCCCCGCCTCGGTGATCGCGTCCCCCGGCGCGTATTCCCGCTGCACGAACGCGCCCGCGAGCGACTCCAGTACCGCGCTGTCCTCGAAGCCGCGCAGCAGCGGCAGTTCACCCAGCTCGGGCGGGATGACGCGGACCTCCGCGCCCTGTGTGACGAACTCGATCCGGCCGTCGCCGACGGTGTAGGCGAGGCGCCGGTTCACCCGGTACGTGCCCGCGGACACCTGCACCCAGGGCAGTACGCGCAGCAGCCAGCGCGAGCTGATGCCCTGCATCTGCGGTACGGACTTGGTGGTCGTCGCCAGCTGACGTGCCGCCGCCGTGCCCAGGCTGAGCTGTGACGATTCCTCACCCGGCTGCGCGGGACGTCCGGACTCCACTGACGTGGTCATATGTGATCATCCATCTCTGTGCGTGAACGGCGAAGCGGTGGAGCTGCGGTACTCATGCGTGCTCGTGGCACGGTGCTCGGGCGTACGGGCGCCGCGGTGCCCGCGCGTGCCCCTACGTGTTCGTGGCGCGGTGCCCGGACCGCGGGCCCCGTGCGTGCGGCTCAGGCCCTCAGAGCCCGACCTCGACGTCCTCAAGAATGCCGAGCGCGTCGGGCACCAGGACGGCCGCCGAGTAATAGGCGCTCACCAGATAGGAGAGGACGGCCTGTTCGTTGATGCCCATGAAGCGCACCGAAAGGCTCGGCTGGTATTCATCGGGAATTCCGGTCCGGTGCAGCCCCACGACGCCCCGCTCCTCCTCGCCGGTGCGCATGAGGAGTACGGAGGTGGTGCCGGCCGCCGAGACCGGGATCTTCGCGCACGGGAGGATCGGAACGCCGCGCCAGGCGGGGATCGCGTGACCGCCGACGTCCACGCTCTCCGGGTAGAGGCCGCGGCTGTTGAGCTCCCGGCCGATCGCCGCGATGGCGCGCGGATGGGCGAGCAGGAACCCCGGGTTCTTCCACACCGTGGCGAGCAGCTCGTCGAGGTCGTCTGGGGTGGGCGGGCCGCCGCGGGTGTGGATGCGCTGCTTGAGGTCGGCGTTGTGCAGCAGCCCGAACTCCCGGTTGTTGACCATCTCGTGCTCCTGGCGCTCCCTCAGCGCCTCGACGGTCAGACGCAATTGCTGCTCGATCTGGTTCATCGGCTCGTTGTAGAGGTCGGCGACGCGGCTGTGCACGCGCAGCACGGTCTGGGCGACGCTCAACTCGAATTCGCGCGGGGCGAGTTCATAGTCGACGAAGACGCCGGGGAGGACCGGCTCGCCCTCGTGCCCGGAGGCCAGGTCGATCGCCGACTCGCCGTGCTCGTTGTGCGGGCGGCCGGGCGTCGCGTGAAACGTTTCGACATGGGCGCGCAGCCCCTCGGAGCGGCCCAGCAGCTCCTCGAACGCCTGGCGCGGCAGCGTCAGCGCCGTGCCGGCGGTGAGCGCCCTGGCCGTGAAGTCCCAGAGGCCGCCCTCGGGCGAGGCCAGGGTCCGGTCGCCGAAGAACTCGCCGCCGGCGAGCACCCGCAGCACGCTGGGCCGGTCGTACGCGCCCTCGCCGACCAGGTCGACCTTGCCGTGCGCGATCAGGACCACCTGGTCCGCCGGCTGCCCCCGCTGGGCGAGCACGTCCCCGGGGGCGAACTCGCGCTGGGTGAAGCCGTCCGCGAGCCTCTGCAGAATCGTTGCGTCTGTGTAGCCGCGCAGCAGCGGCAGTTCCCCGAGCTCCGCGGGGATCACTCTGACCTCGGACCCGCGGGAGACGAACTCCACCCGCCCGTCGCCGAGCGTGTGCGTCAGCCGCCGGTTGACGCGGTACGTGCCACCGGGGACCTGGACCCAGGGCAGCATGCGCAGCAGCCAGCGCGAGCTGATGCCCTGCATCTGCGGTACGGACTTGGTCGTGGTCGCCAGATTCCGGGCCGCGGCGGTGCCCAGACTCAGCGGCGCCGGTGAATTCTCGGTATCGGAACCCGATTCCACTGACGTCGTCATATTGAATGCCCACCCATCACCGTGCGGAACAGCAGCGTGATCGCCGCTGGAGCAACACAGAAGCTAGCAGCGGACTTTGGTGATCGCAGTCACTCGAAAGGGTGGCATGATCCGATTGGTTAAGGTCGGGTAAATACTCCGATGCCATTGGGCACCGGACGCTCCGCGCCGCCCGAGGGATGATTGCGCACGCTCACGCGTCCCTCACCCGCGGCGCGCGTCACCAAGGTCGACGAACCGCCGCCGTCCAGGTTCACCGCGTCGTCGGCCCCCAACTCCCGCATCACGGAAGCCAGCTCACTGACAGTCAGCCCGGAGCGGTATTCCGCGGCGCCGTCCAGCGCGAGCAGGTACAGCCGCCGCCCATGGTCGCCGATGCCCGCCGAGGTCCGTACGGCCGCGGTCACCGTGTCAAGTCCGCCCAGCGGCACGTCGTCGCGCAGCACCGGAAAACCGCCGAGCGCGAGCCGCAGCGGCCCCCGGCCCTCGGACCGCAACCGCTCCGCCACCCGCACCCGGTCGCCCACCCGCAGCCGCCGCAGCTCCCGCGCGCCCGCCTCTCGGCCGACCAGCACCACCGTCCCCGCCGCCACCGGCCCGCCGCCGGGGGTTTCGGCCGCGGAGACCACCCGCCCACCCCGGACGGTCACCTCATAGGTCCGCGTACTGCACGGCGCGGACCGGTCGGTGTCCGTGCCGCACGTCGCGCGGACCCGCGAGGCCGCGCCCCACCGCGAGGTGAACGCCCCGACGCCGCCCACCGGCAGCGCGTACTGGTTGAACCCCCGCAGCCGCAGCGCGCCGCGGCCCGTCAGTACCGCGCCCTCCAGCGTGAGCCGGTCCAGCCGCGCACGGCGGTCCGTACCGACGCCCAGCACCGCCTCGGTGGTGACCCCCGGGGGCATCGCCGGGCCGAAGCGCTGCCCGTCCGGCACCGCCGCCTTCAACGCCCGGCCGCCCGCGACGGCCGGGCCCACCGGGGCGCCGGTCGGCTCGACGCCGGGATGCTGCGCCTCCGTGATGTTGAAGAAGTCGCCGTTGACCGCGCCCACCGCGCCGGACCCGTCCGCCAGCCGGGAGACGGGGGCGCGGGCGGCCACCGCGCCCGGATGCAGCAGGTCCAAGGAGACCCGCCGCTCGCGCAGATCCACCGTCAGCAGATGCCCGTGGACCGGACCGTGCGAGGCCGGCAGCGAGAACTCCTGGTAGCCGACGCCCGGCGCGAGCGCCGTCCGTACACCCAGCCGCAGCGCCTCGGACGGCTCGCCGTCACCGGCCCACGCCGTGCCCCCGCCCACCAGCGCGACCCACGCCGCGCACACCGCCACCACCGTACGAACGCGGCCGGACTCTCGCCCCACGGTCCCCCCAGACATCCAGACGTCCCCTGAACTCTCCCATGGCGCAAGGGAGTTCACCATGCCGCGGAAGGAGGACGAGAACAGCGGGTGACGGGGCGGCATCATCGTGCGCAACTCTTCGCACGCCTCTGCCAGGCAGGCAGCTCAGCCCCGATACTCACAGACAGCGACTCAGGCATGTGCGCAGACATCGACCGGGACGCCCGGACCCAGGAGGCACCATGACAGCGCCCACCCGGACCCCGCACACCCGCCGCGCGGCCGTCGTGACGGCCGCGGCCGCGCTCGCGGGCTCCTTCGCCACCCCGGCCCTGGCCGGCACGGCGGACCGCGGACGCGGCAGACCCCCGCTCCGCCGCGCCCACGCGCACAACGACTACGAGCACCCACACCCGCTGACCGACGCGCTCGGGCACGGATTCGGCAGCGTCGAAGCGGACATCTGGCTCGTCGACGGCCGGCTCCTCGTCGCCCACGACGCGTCCGAACTCGACCCGGCCCGCACCCTCGAAGCCCTCTACCTCGACCCGCTGCTGCGCCGCGTACGGGCACGGCACGGCCGCGTGTACCGCGGCTACCGGCTCTCCCTGCAACTGCTCATCGACATCAAGACACCCGGTGGCCCCACCTACCGCGAGCTCTCCCGCCGCCTGCGCCGCTACCGCTCCATGCTCAGCGTCTGCGCCGGCGGCCGCGTCCATCCCGGCGCCGTGACCGCGGTCGTCTCCGGCGACCGCGGCGCCCGCGCGCCGATGGAGGCCGAGACCGTCCGGCACGCCTTCTACGACGGCCGCCTGGGCGATCTCGGCGGCCCGGCGCCGGCCTCCTTCGCCCCGCTGATCAGCGACAACTGGTCGCTCAGCTTCGGCTGGCAGGGCGTCGGCCCGATGCCGCCGGACGAGCGCGCGGAGCTGCGCCGGATCGCCGCCGCCGCGCACGAGGAGGGCCGGCGCGTACGGTGGTGGGCCACCCCCGACGAGCCCGGACCGGCCCGCGAGGCCGTCTGGCGCGAGCTCCTCGCCGCCGGCGTCGACTACCTCAACACGGATGACCTGGCGGGTCTTGAGGCGTTTCTGCGCGCAGCTCACTGAGCACCTCGCGCACGTCCGTGTCGGCCACCGAGGGCAGCAGCATCGCGACCGCGTGCACCAGCTTGCCCAGCACGAAGGTGGTGTCGGGCGTGGCGCGCACCAGTTCGCGCACCGCGTCCACGTCGCCATGCCAGACGGACTCCAGCAGCACGGCCACGTCCGGCGCGGCCTCCTCGTCGGTCTGCGCCCACCCCGGCTCGTCGGGGGAGCGGCGCGCGAGGTGGCGCAGCACGCGGTCGGCGACGTCGGGCTGGTACGCCTTGCGTACAGACTCGTTGGCGACCCAGGCCAGCGCGGAGACGAGATCCTTGGACTCATCGGCTCCCATGTCCTCGGGCAGGGCGGCGTCGAACGATTGCTGGTTGCCGTGGCGGAAGGCCAGAAGGAGGCGCGCGGCCCGCGCCTTCGCCTCGGCGACGCGTATCTCGGAGATCTCGGCGGTCACCAGTGTTCGCCATTCGTCAGCGGCGGGAATATGTCGATCTTGGCGGTCACCGGTAAATCGTACTGTTTTTGGACCTTTCCGCCGGACAACGCCGCGCTGCGGCCGCGTCATGACTTCGTGGCCGGGGCCCGCGCCCGGGCGGAATGTAGCGGTCCGTCAGGAAACGTGTCCCGGGTTCGTCACGGGCGCGCGGCTGCCTCGCGAGGGCGGCGACTCTGGTCCGTATGGCAATGCCACCTGGACAGCCGCCCGGCCCACCGTCCGGACCTCCACCGCCGCCGTCCCAGCCGCCGCCCGGCTACGGCGGTTACGGTCCGCCCGGCGAGCCACCGGGCGGGGGCGGCGGCCCTGGAGGTCCCGGCGGTCCCGGCGGCTTCGGCCCCGGCGAGCCGCCGTGGTCCCAGCCGCCGCCGGACCGGGGCAACCGCCGCCGGATCGTTATCGCGGCCGTCCTGCTGATCGTGATCGCGGCCATCGCCGTGGGGGTGCTGCTGACCGTCACCGGCGGGAACGGGAGCGAGCCCGCCAAGGGCGCGTCGCCCAGCGGTTCGGCCCAGGCGCCGAGCGGTTCGGCCCCTGCCTCATCGGCGCCGCCCCGCCTGCCGACGAGCGTCCCCACCGGGATTCCGACGAGCCTGCCGCCCGGCGTCCCCACCGGGCTGCCCAGCGACATCTGGAGCGATCTGCCGACCGGCGTCCCCACGGAGATGCCGACGGTGCTGCCCACCGACGGGCTCGGCGAGCTGTCCCATCAGCGGCCCGTGCCGAGCCCCGGCGGCTGAGGGCCGGGGTCACACCCCTGGCCGGATCGGCGCGCGGTGCCCGGTGCGCGTGCGATCGCCAGGCGCCGGAAGGTCCTTGTACCGGAGCCGCCAGGGCGTTTCGGCGCACCGCCGCGAGCGTGCGCGCCAGACGTCGTACGCCCGGCCAGGGATGACACAGGCTCTGCACGCCCTCCGCACACACCGCTTCTCGCGCTGGGGCGAAGCCCGGTGGGCTCTACTCGTCGCGGATGGCCTGGATGTCGAGCTCGATGCGGATCGTCGCGCCGATCGCGGCGATGCCGCGCGCGAGCATCGTGCGCCAGTCCAGCGTGAAGTCCTCGCGGTGCAGCTCGGTGGCGGCCGAGCAGGCGGTGCGGGTCTCGCCCATGATGCCGGTGCCGATGCCCAGGTAGCGGGTGTCGAGATTGATGCTGCGGCTGACGCCGTGCAGGCTCAGCACGCCCTGCACCGACCACCGGGAGCCGCCCCGGTGCACGAAGCGCTCGCTGGCGAACTGGAGATACGGGTAGTGGTTGACGTCGAGGAAGTCCTTCGAGCGCAGGTGCTCGTCGCGCGCCTCGACGCCCGTGTCGATGCTCGCCGCGTCGATCGTCACCTCCAGCTGCGACTCCTCCATGCGCTCGGCGATCCACAGCGCGCCCTCGAACCGGTTGAACCGGCCGTGGATCTCGGCCAGCCCGATGTGCCGCGCGATGAAGCGCACGGCCGTGTGATCCGGATCGACCTTCCACCGGCCGGGCTCGGGCATGGCGGGGGAGGGGGCCAGCTCCATCCGCAGCGGGCCGGTGGAGGCCCGTACGCCCACCGTCGCCTCGCAGGACTGCCGTACGGGCTGGAACCCGTCCGACGTCACGGCGATGCTGTACTCGCCCGGGGCCACCGTCGCCGAGAAGCAGCCGTTCGGGTCGGTCTGGCCGTGCACCACCTCGCGCCCCTCCGTGTCACGGACCGAGACCTCCGCCCGGTGCAGCGGCAGCTGCACCGGGTCGAGGACGACGCAGTCGAGGGCTCCCGCGCCGCGGGGTATCGGTGCGGCGGCTCGCGTGGCGGAGCGGTTGCTACGGCGCAACAGGGCGAATGCCATCCCGGTGGGCCTTTCTGAATCAGTCGGTCGTCGAATGCGAGAACACCACATTCTGTCACTGCTCAGGAAGAGGTTGCCCATCGCCTATGAAACCGTTGGTGTCGCCCCGCTTAACCCTTCGATTCACTCCTCAATGAGGGATGTGGAGAGGATCATCGCCAGCGCCGCCGCCGGATCCGCGTCGCCCGGACCGGCCGGGTCCCAGCGCCCCCGCTCCTTGCGGTACGGCCACCACCGGCCGTCCCGCGCCCATCGCAACTGCGCGTCGGCGCCCACCACCGTCCAGCGGTTGCGGGCCGCGCGCAGCCGCGGCGGACTCTCCTCCCCCTCCCACGCGGCGTCCAGCCGGGCCCGCGCCCGCGCCAGCTCCGCCGGGCCCGGCGTCCACTCCTCGTCGAGCACGGCGAGCGCCGCGGCCCCGCCGTGCCCCCAGGCCCGTACGGCCCGCGCGAGATCCGCGCCGTCGCGCCCGCGGCCCGCCGCGAGCCG
The DNA here is from genome assembly GCF_056434425.1 of Streptomyces sp. NPDC044033. NCBI lineage: Bacteria > Bacillati > Actinomycetota > Actinomycetes > Kitasatosporales > Streptomycetaceae > Streptomyces > Streptomyces sp. NPDC044033. Next base: position 54,358 of record NZ_JBWKFF010000023.1, read on the forward strand.
GGCGGCGATCCGCGGTTCGGGCCCCGCCGCGGCGAGCCGCACGGCGTCCTGCCCGACCGTGAGCCGCGCCGGTACGGTCGTCCCCTCATGGCCGGGCGCGAGCGCCTGCGCCAGCAGCAGCTGGGCCCGTACGGCCGCGGCCGACGCCAGGAACTCCAGCGCGCCCACGTCGACCCCAGCCGCCGGGGCCGCCTCCCCGCCCAGCGCGGGCGGCTCGCCCGCCTCGGCCACGGCGGGCGGTGGCGCGGGCAGCGGCGGCACAGCGCCCCGGGCGGCGAACACCTCCCGGGCGTCGACCCCCGCCGCGGGCCGCTCGGCCGCCGGACCGCCCGCAGCGCGGCCCCCTTCCGCGTGCGCCGCGCTGCGCCGCTGCAACTCGTCCAGCAGTTCGCGCTCACCACGGCCGCGCATCAGCAGCAGCACGAACGGATCCTCGTCCAGCAACCGGGCCACCTGGTAGCACAGCGCCGCCGAATGCGGACAGTGGTCCCACGCCTCGCAGCCGCACTCCGGCTCCAAGTCGCCTATGCCCGGCAGTAGTTCGACCCCGCAGGCCGATGCTTCCTCCGCCAGGTCCGGCGGCATGTCACGGTCCAGCAGCGCCGCGATATGCCCCGCCCGGTCCGCCACCATCTCCAGCAGCCGGTCCCACTCGTCGGCCGACAGCACCTGGACCAGCACATCGGAACGGACCTGCGTGCCGTCGCGGTCCCGCACCACCGCCGTGATCCGCCCCGGCCGCACCGACACCGCACCGACCGCGCCCTCCCGCGCCCGCTGACGGCCCCTCTTCAACTGCCGGCCGTCCAGCGCCGTCTCCTCCAGCGCCTTCAGCCACGCCAGACCCCACCAGCTCCGCGCGAAGCCGCGGCCCTGGGCCGGCGGCAGAGCCGTGAACGTCCGCTCCCCGCCCCCGAGTTCCCCGCCGCCGCGCCACCCGTCCGCACCGGTCATATCCCTCGCCCCGCTCATCGGGCGACCCCCCTCAACTCGACGAGCTCCGCCAGATCGGCGTCGCTCAACTCACTCAGCGCGGCCTCGCCCGACCCCAGCACCGCGTCGGCCAGTGCCTGCTTGCGTACCAGCATGTCGGCGATCCGGTCCTCGATCGTGCCCTCGGCGATCAGCCGGTGCACCTGCACGGGCTGCGTCTGGCCGATGCGGTACGCGCGGTCGGTGGCCTGCGCCTCGACGGCCGGGTTCCACCAGCGGTCGAAGTGCACGACATGCCCGGCGCGCGTCAGGTTCAGGCCCGTCCCCGCCGCCTTCAGCGACAGCAGGAACACCGGGACCTCACCGTCCTGGAAGCGGCGCACCATCTCCTCGCGCCGCGCCACGGGCGTACCGCCGTGCAGGAACTGGGTGGGCACCCCGCGCGCCGCCAGATGCTCCTGGAGCAGCCGCGCCATCTGCACGTACTGCGTGAAGACCAGCACGCTCGCGCCCTCCGCGAGAATCGTGTCCAGCAGCTCGTCGAGCAGCTCCACCTTGCCCGAGCGGCCCTGGATCCGCGTCCCGCCGCCGGGCCCCCGCGCGCCGCCGCCCTCCTTCAGATACTGGGCGGGGTGGTTGCAGACTTGTTTGAGGCCGGTCAGCAGTTTCACGATCAGCCCCCGCCGCCGCATCCCGTCCGCCGCGGCCACCTCCGCCATCATCTCGCGCACCACGGCCTCGTACAGCCCGGTCTGCTCCTTGGTGAGCGCGACCGCCCGGTCCGTCTCGGTCTTGGGCGGCAGCTCGGGGGCGATGCCCGGGTCGGACTTGCGGCGGCGCAGCAGGAATGGGCCGACGAGCCTGGCCAGCCGCTCCGCCGCGGCCGGGTCCGCGCCGCTCTCGACGGCACGCGCGTAGCGGGTACGGAACCGGGCGAGCGGGCCGAGCAGCCCCGGCGTCGTCCAGTCGAGGATCGCCCACAGCTCGGACAGGTTGTTCTCGACGGGCGTGCCGGTCAGGGCGACCCGCGCCTTGGCGCCGATGGTGCGCAACTGCCGTGCGGTCGCCGAGTACGGGTTCTTGACGTGCTGCGCCTCGTCGGCGACGACCATGCCCCAGCCGCTTTCGGCGAGGGCCCCGTCGTCGAGCCGCATGGTGCCGTACGTGGTGAGCACGAACTCCCCGTCCGCCAGCCCGGCCAGGCTGCGCGAGCCGCCGTGGAAGCGGCGCACCGGGGTGCCCGGCGCGAACCTCTCGATCTCGCGCTGCCAGTTGCCCAGCAGCGACGTGGGGCAGACGACGAGCGTCGGGCCGGCGGACTCCGGCGCCTCCTGCCGGTGCAGATGGAGCGCGATCAGCGTGATCGTCTTGCCGAGCCCCATGTCGTCGGCCAGGCAGCCGCCGAGGCCCAGTCCGGTCATCCGGCTGAGCCAGCCGAGGCCGCGCAGCTGGTAGTCGCGCAGCGTCGCGGAGAGGGCGGCGGGACAGCGGACCGGCTCCCGGGCCGTCGAGTCGGGGTCGGCGATCCGGTCGCGCAGGGCGGCCAGCCAGCCGGTGGCCCGTACCTCCACGGTGTCGCCGTCGGCCTCGGCGCGTCCGGTGAGGGCCGCCCCGAGCGCCTCGACCGGCGCGAGTTTGCGGTCCGGCCGCTCCCGCGCCCGGCGCAGCGCCTCCGGGTCGATGAGCACCCACTGGTCGCGCAGCCGTACGGCGGGACGGCTCGCCTCGGCCAGCTCGTCCAGCTCCCGCCGTGTCAACTCCTGCCCGCCGACGGTGAATTGCCAGCTGAAGTTCAGCAGCGCGTCGGCCGAGAGGACGGACGGCATGCCCGACTCGGCGCGGTCGGGCGGGCCGTGCCCGTCGGACAAACCGTGCCCGTCGGGCGGGCCGATGACGGCGCGGGTGGTGAGGCCCCGTACCAGCTCCTTGGGCCAGTGGACCTGGACCCCGGCCGCGCCCAGCGCCCGGGAGGCGGCGCCGAGCAGTTCGGCCACCTCCTCGTCGTCCAGGTCGAGCGCGTCGGGAACCGCCGCGGACAGCAGCGGGGTGAGCGCGGGCCAGGCGCGGGCGGCGCGGCGCAGCGCGAGCAGCGCGTCCATCCGGGCGCGCGGGCCGAACGCCGCCGCGTCACCGGCGCCGGACCAGATCTCGACGGCGTCCGCGACGAGGGCCGGATCGGTGAGGCTGTGCAACTGGAGAACGGCCCGCAGGCTCAGCCGGGCCGGCGCGTCCCCGTCGCCTTCGGCCGCGCGCGGTGCGGACACCTCGCGCGCTTCGACGCGCAGCGACAGGCGTACGCCCTCGTCGTGCCCGGCGGCGATGTCCGCGGCCCAGGCGCGCTGCTCGGGCAGGTGCTGCGGTTCGGCGGCGGCGAACGCGGGCCCGCCCGCGGCCAGCGCCGCGGCGGGGGAGCGGGGCAGGCCGTCGGCGACCGCGTCGAGGAACGCGCGCACCAGCCGCTCGGGTTCGGGCAGCAGCGCGGGACCGGTCCCCGGAAGCGGCGCGGCGTGCGCGGCGGGCGGCATCGCGGCGGCCAGCTCACGGACCCGCCGCAGATCCTCCGGGGTGAGCGGCCCCATCCGCCAGGCATCATGGTCGGTGGCGGAAAGACCCGGCAGCAGCCGCCCCCGCGCGGCGAGTTGGAGGGCCAGCACCGCCGCCGCGCCCCAGAAGGCGGCGGCCTCGTCGGCCCGGGCCGTACGGGCCCGGGTGAGGACGGGCAGCGCGTCGCGTACGGGCAGCAGGAGGGCCCGTACGGTCACGGTCGCGATGCCCGTACCGTCGGGCACCACGACGGTCAGCTCCTCGACGGGGCCGGGGGCCGCGGGCGGTTCCTCGCCGGGCCGCCAGAAGGCGACGTGCCCGGTGCGCGCCGGGTCGCCGGGGAGGAAGACGGCCGAGCAGTGGGCGAGCGAGGCGGTCTCGGAAGGTGTCGGAGCGGAGGGAGCGGGGGCGCCGGAGGCGGCAGAGAGAGCGGAGGAGGCAGGGCGGGCAGAGGGAGGTGTCACAGCGTCGACGCATTCCTCAAATTTGACCACTGGGGGCTGGGAATCGCCGAGGGTACATGCCCCGCGGGCGCGCGCATAGCGCCTCGCCCGTGGACTCCGCTACCGGCCCGTCCATGGTGTACTCAACCCCCGGTCCTTTGCGGGGGGTTGCCCCCAGGTTGATCGGGGTGGTGACGCCATGGTCCGCCCGCGCCCCGAACCGTACCTTTCGTGAGGCCAGTCATAACGATCCCCGGAGACCTCATGCCCCAATCAAGCGCCGTCCTCGCCGAACCATCAGCGGGCAGCGACTTCGCCCCGCTCCTGCGCCAGGTGCGGGAACAGGGACTTCTCGAACGGCGCAGGGGCTGGTACACGGCGGGCATCACCGCCAACCTGCTCGTCCTGGCCGCGATCGGCGCGGGGATCGTCCTCCTCGACGGCTCCTGGTGGACGCTGCTGCTCGCGCCCCTCGCCGCTGTCTTCTGGGCTCGTACGGCCTTCGTCGGACACGACAGCGGGCACTCCCAGATAGCCGGAACCCGCCGCGGTAACCGCGTCATAGGGCTCGTTCACGCCAATCTGCTTCTCGGTATGAGCGTCGCGTGGTGGAACGACAAGCACAACCGCCACCACGCCAACCCCAACCACATAGACAAGGACCCCGACGTCGGCGTCGGCGCGCTCGTGTGGACCCAGCGGCAGGCGGCTGAGCGCGAGGGCTTCGCGCGCTGGCTCACCCGCAACCAGGCCCGGCTGTTCATCCCGATGCTGCTGCTCGAAGGGATCGCGCTGAAGGTCTCCAGCATCCAGGACCTCAAGCGGCAGCAGCCGCGCGAGCGGGCCGCCGAGGCCGTCCTGCTGGTTCTGCACTACGTCGGGTACTGCACGCTGCTCCTGTCCTGTATGAGTCCGGGGATGGCCGCGGCCTTCGCCTTTACGCACCACGCGTTCTTCGGGCTCCACCTCGGGATGGCCTTCGCGCCCAACCACAAGGGCATGGAGATGCCCGACCCGAACGGAGAGCGCTGGGGCCACCTGCGGCGCCAGGTCGTGACCTCGCGCAACGTGCGCGGCGCGCTGCTCACTGACTGGTTCCTGGGCGGCCTGAACTACCAGATCGAGCACCACCTCTTCCCGAACATGCCCCGCCCCCACCTGCGACTCGCCCAGCCCCTGGTGCGCCACCACTGCCGTGCGCTGGGGCTCCCGTACACGGAGACTGGACTTATCGACTCCTACGGGCAGGCGCTGCGCCACATGCACGAGGTGGGAGCGCCGCTGCGGACCGGGTGAAGGAACCGGGAGCGTCCGGCGGACGTTGCAAGGAGACGGAGCGGCAGTCGCCGCAGGAGGAGGCGGAGAAGATGACCAACAGGGCGAAGGTCGCGGTCGGCGGGGTGGCCGTAGGGGTGATCCTGCTGTGGCTGCTGCCCTTCTGGGCGGCGCTGCTGGTGATGGTCGGGGTGCCGGTCGGCGCGTATCTGCTGCTGGACCCGTCGCAGCGGCGTCGGCTCAAGCGGGTCTCGCGCAAGGAGCTGGGCCGCTGACGGCCCGGCCGGTCCTCCGGCCCCCGTCCGAGCTTTTACGGGCGTCATGGGCCCGGCGGCCGGTCCCGGCCCGGAAAGTACGCCTCCTGCCCCGGCGGCGGGGGAGCGCCATGCCGGCGGCAGCGCCGCGTGCGGGGCGCGCCCCGGCTGCCGGGTGCGCCCTCATTCCGGCGGCCGTGATCGCGGACCGGCCGCGTGGCGTCGCCCGCGGGCGCGCCGAGGCGTAGGCGGGCCCGCCGGGGGCGCGGCGCCGCCGCCACGTCGGCGCGAGCGCCGGTACGGGCCCGGCCCGTCCGATCCGGCCCCGAACGCATGGCCAACTCCCCGGCGATGTAATGAGACTGACCGGGTGTCAGTGAGTGTATTCGGCACGGATTACGGCGGCCATGGCCGTGGTCCGCGTGACGGAACCGAGCCCCGCACCGTGTCGATACGGCGCGAGCCGACGGGGGAGGGGCACGCCCGTATCCTTCCGCGGCACTCCGCCGCGACCGCGCCCGGCGACCGCGCCCGGGGATCCCGACCGGCGACCCCGCCGTCCGTCCGCGTCAGGCGGCGGGCAGGCCCAGCAGCGAACGGGCCACCGTGTGCGGCGACTCGTCGCGCTCGCGCGCCAGCGCGATGACCGCACGGCAGGCGAGCTCGTTCACCCCGAAAGCGAGCGCCTCCGGCGGCACCCAGCGCGCCGCCTCCGAACTCCGCTGCTCGTCGTTCTCGGCGCACGCCGCCACATACGTCGCCGCCGCTTCGAAGAGATTGCGCTGCCTGCCGACCGGACGCACGGTCCCGGGCAGCGTCCAGGCCGCCTCGATTCGCCTGCGGAGTCTGTCGAACACGCGGATCACCCGCCCCACACCGAGGTCCGTCCCAAGGACCGTTCCCGTGTGCCCGGGGACGCGGACCTCAACCCTTCGGGAACGGCGGGCGAACGGCCGGCGGTGAGTCACCGGCCACCGCGTCATGAGGCGCTCCGCCGCTCACGTCCGCCGGGCCGTACGCCGGCCGGACCGTACGAGGGCCGCGCCCCCGGCACCCCAACGGCCGGACGCGCCCAGAAAATTCACCGTGCTCCCGCCACCCCCTCGCCCCCCTCCGCCCCACCCCTCGACCCGCCGCCTGAGCAGGCAGGACGGCGCCCGCGAGACTGCCGCGCGGACGCCCGGCGGAGCAGGCGGGCGGCGCGGAAGCGGTGCCGAAGACCGCCGAGGCCCTTGCCCCGACGGGTTAGTACGTGTTCGGATTATCTCTGTCGGGACGCCAACCCCACCCGCGTTTCCGCTGCTCAGGCGGGTATGCGGCGGGCTGTTCGGGCTGCCCTCAGGCACCCTCGCGCCGCCGCCCGAAGCCCCGTACTCCGAGACGACTCCTGGAGGACAAATCGTGTTCGACTTCTCGTCCGTCGACCTGCTGGACGCCTTCACCCGCGAACTGACGATGTGCCGGGTACGCCCCGGTGAACACGTGGTCGTCCTCTCCGAACCAGCGAGCCGCGGCGATTACGTCGCCGCGGCCTTCGGCGCCGCGAAGGCGTGCGGCGCCCACGTCATCTCCGCGACCGTCCCCGGTGGCAGCCCGGCCCCCACCCCCAGCACCCACACCGGCTCCGGCCCCGGCCTGACCTCCGTCCTCAACGACACCACCGCCCAGGACCTGCTGAAATCCGCGGACCTCGTGGTCGACCTCACCCAGGAAGGGTTCATCCACGCGCCCGTACAGCAGCAGATCCTCCAGGCCGGCACCCGCATCATCTTCGTCTGCGACGCGCCCGACGTGCTGATCCGCAACCTCCCCCAGGACGGCGACAAGGACCGCTGCCAGCAGGCCGCCGACCTGCTGAAGCGATCCGTCGAAATGCGGGTCACCTCCGGCGCGGGCACCGATCTGAGCGTCCGGCTCGAAGGGGCCCACCCGGAGTTCCAGTGCGGCTACGCCGACGACCCCGGCCGATGGGACCACTGGCCCAGCACGATGGTGCTGTGCTGGCCGGAGATCTCCAACGGACGGATCGTGCTGGCCGAGGGCGACATCCTGCTCCCCTTCAAGGAGTACGTACGCGAACCCGTCACCCTCGAAATCCGCGACGGCCACATCGACGGCGTCACGGGCGGCGCGGAGGCGAAGCTGCTCACGACCTTCTTCGAGGACGCGAAGGACCAGTGGGCGCGCAGCCTCTCCCACATGGGGTGGGGCCTGATGCGCAGCGCCGACTGGTTCGCCACCGCCCTGTACGGCAAGGGCGACCTGATGGGCATGGACGCCCGGGCCTTCGCGGGCAACTTCCTGTGGTCCACCGGCCCGCACCCCGTCCTCGGCCGGGAGTCCTACGCGCACCTGGACATCGCGATGCGCGGCTGCACCGTCTCCGTCGACGGCACCGAGACCGTGACCGACGGCGTACTCGCCGAGCGCTGACCCGGCGGCCACCGCCGCCCCCGGCCCGCGAGCCATCACCGCCCCGGCTCGCCCGCCCCCACCGCCCCCAGCTCGCCCGCCCCGCACCGCGAGCCCTCGCCCTGGAGGAGACTTGGCGCCCAGCCAGTCGTACGAAGTCACCGTCGTAGGCGGCGGACTCGGCGGCCTCACCGCCGCCCTCGCCCTGCGCCACCGCGGCGTCCGCGTCACCGTACTCGAACAGGCCGACCGGCTCGGCGAGGTCGGCGCGGGCATCCAGACCGCCCCCAACGCCAGCCGGGTCCTGCTCTCCCTCGGCCTGCGCGAACAGCTCGAAGCCATCCACACCGAACCCCAGGACCAGGTCCGCCGGCGCTGGAAGGACGGCAGGATCGTCGCCCTCACCTCGCTCGGCGACTTCTGCAAAGACACCTATAACGCCCCCTATTGGCACTACCACCGCGCCGACCTGCACCGCGTCATCATGGACGCCTGCACCGACCCCGACGGCCCCGGCCCCGCCGTCCGGCTCATCACCGGCAGCAAGGTCGTCGGCCTCGACCGCGCCGACCCCGGGCGCCCCACCGCCGTCACCGAGGACGGCGCCCGCCACACCGCGGACGCCCTCATCGGCGCCGACGGCATCCGCTCCCGAGTCCGCGACCTGATGGGCGCCGAGGACACCCTCGTCTTCTCCGGCGAGATGGCCTACCGGGCGCTCATCCCCGGCGAGCTGATCGCGGCCGACCCCGCCACCCGCTGGCTGGCCGACCGCTACCAGAGCACCATCTGGTACGGGCCGGACCGGCACCTCGTCCACTACATGATCCGCGGCGGCCAGTATCTGAACATCGTCGCCTGCGTGCCCTGCACCGACGACGTCGCCGAGCGCTGGAGCGCGCCCGCCACCCCCGGCGAGCTGGCAGGGGCGTTCCCCGGCTGGGACGACCGGGTCCCCGCGATGCTCTCCAAGGCCAAGGACGACGTCTCCTGCTTCGCCCTCTACCACCGCCGCCGCGACCCCGTCTGGATGGACGGCAACGTCGCCCTGCTCGGCGACGCCTGCCACGCCATGCTGCCCTACCAGGCCCAGGGCGCGTCCCAGGCCATGGAGGACGCCGCCGTACTCGCCGAGGAGCTCGGCGGCGTCACCGCGAGCGGCATCGAGGGCGCGCTGCGCCGCTATGTGAACCGGCGCGCCACCCACGCCGGGATGGTGCAGGACGCCTCGCTGCGCAACAAGACCTTCTACCACTTCCCGGACGGGCCGATGCAGCAGGACCGCGACGCGAAACTCCGCAGCTTCGACGGGGAGTCGGACGTCTCCTACGACTGGCTGTGGAGCGGTTCCCCGATCGCCACCCCCGACCTGGGCCGGTTCTCCTACCCGTTCGCGCGCTGAGCCAGGACCGGGCCGCGCTGAGCCGCGACCGGGCCGGTCCCGGCTGAACCGCGGCCGAACCGGGCCGGGCCCCGAAGACCCGGCCCCCACAGACAGGGGCGCCGTACGGGCCACACTCCCCCCTGAGCCCCTACGGCGCCCCGCCCACCGCCCCACACCCCCGGCCCCGGCCAGCGCGAACCGCCCCACCAGCACGAAGAGGAGGACCATGAAGCCCGCCGCGTTCACCTACCACCGCGCGCGCGACGTCGACGGCGCCACCCGCCTGCTCGCCGAGCTCGGCGACGAGGCGAAGCTCATCGCCGGCGGCCAGAGCCTGGTCGCGATGATGAACTTCCGGCTGGCCAGGCCGCGGCACCTCATCGACATCGGCTCCATCGACGGCCTCGACCAGCTGCGCACCGACGCCGACGGCGCCCTGCGCATCGGCGCCCTGGCCACCCACCACGCCGTGCACACCGCGCCCGCGGACCGGCTCGGACCCGGCCACGCCGTCATCCGCGACGCCATGCGCTGGATCGGCCACCTGCCCATCCGCACCCGCGGCACCGTCGGCGGCAGCCTCGCCCACGCCGACGCCACCGCCGAATGGTGCCTGCTCGCCACCCTGCTCGACGCCGAACTCACCGCCCGCGGCCCCGACGGCGAACGCCGCATCGCCGCCCGGGACTTCTTCCACGGCTACTACACCACCGCCCTCGAACCCCACGAGATGCTCACCGAGATCACCTTTCCCCACCCCGCGCCGCACGCCGCCCTCACCGAATTCGCCGAACGCCAGGGCGACTTCGCCACCGTCTCCGCCGCCGTCGCCCTCGACCTCGCGGACGACGGCACCCTCAGCGGCGGCCGCATCGCCCTCGGCGGCGTCGACGCGCTGCCCGTGCGCGTACCCGAGGCCGAGGAAGCCCTGGGCCGAGGCCGGCCGCCCGGCCCCGAAGCGTTCGCCCGCTGCGCGGAAGCGGCCGCCGCCGCCATCGAACCCCCCGACGACGCGAACGGCAGCGCCCACTACCGCAGGGCCCTGACCCGCACCCTTGTCACCCGTGCCTGCGAGGAGGCGATGGCCCGATGAGCGGCGAAGCCCGCACCCCCGAGCCGGACGGCACCACCGGCGAAGCCCGCACCCCCGGCCCGGACGGCGCCTGGATCGGCGCGTCCGTCGGCCGCCGCGAGGACCCCCGGCTGCTCACCGGCCGCGGCCGGTTCACCGACGACATCCACCTCCCCGGCATGCTGCACGCCCAGTTCGTCCGCAGCACCATGGCCCACGCCACCGTCACCTCCATCGACCTCGACGACGTACGCCAAGTGCCGGGCGTCGTCGCCGCGTTCACCGCCGCCGACCTGGACCTCGGCGACATCACCGCCCGCCTGGACCGCCCCCGCTCGGAGTACGTCCCCACCGACATGCCCGTACTCGCCCGCGACCGGGTCCGCTACGCGGGCGAGCCGCTGGCCATCGTCGTGGCCCGCGACGCGTACGCCGCCGAGGACGGACTGGAGGCCGCCAAGGTGACATACGACGCCCGACCGCCCATCACCCGCGAGGCCGACGCCCTCGCCCCCGGCGCACCCCTCGTGCACGACGAAGCACCGGCCAACACCCTGGTCGACGTCTCGATGTTCGCGACCGAGGGCATCGACGCCGTCTTCGACGACGCCCCTTGCGTCGTCGCCGTCGAGGCCCGCACCGGCCGCCAGAACGCCCTGCCCCTGGAGACCCGCGGAGCCGTCGCGAGCTGGGACGACCGGGAGGAACAGCTGCTCCTCCAGACGTCCAGCCAGACCCCGCACCAGGTACGGACCGTCGCGGCCCGCTGCCTGGGCCTGGACGAACGCTCCGTACGCGTCCTCGTCCCCGACATGGGCGGCGGCTTCGGCCAGAAGTGCGCCGTCGGCCGCGAGGAGATCGCCACCGCCGCGGCGGCGCTGCGCCTGAACCGCCCCGTCAAGTGGACCGAGGACCGCAAGGACGCGCTGACCGCCTCCTTCCTCGCCCGCGAACAGCACTACGACGCCCGCGCCGCCTTCGACGCCGACGGACGCATCCTCGCCCTCGACGCCGACATCGTCTGCGACATGGGCGCCTACTCCTGCTACCCCTTCACCGCCGGCATCGAGCCCCTGATGGCCTCCGCCGAGATGCCCGGCGTCTACAAGGTGCCCGCCTACCGGGTCAGGGCCCGCGCCATCACCACCAACAAGGCCCCCTCCGCCCCCTACCGGGGCGTGAGCCGCCCCCAGTACGTGATGGTGATGGAGCGGCTCTTCGAACGGGCCGCCCGGGAACTGGGCATCGACGCCGTCGAACTCCGCCGCCGCAACCTCATCACCGAATTCCCCTACACCGGCGTCAACAACATCACCTACGACCCCGGCTCGTACCGCGAGGCGCTGGACCTGTGCGAACAGACCCTGCGCGACGAAGGCTGGTACGAGCGGCGCGCGGCCGCCGCGGCAGCGGGGCGCCACCTCGGCATCGGCTACTCCTGCTTCAGCGAACGCACCGGCTACGGCTCCACCGCGTTCGCCCAGCGCAAGATGGAGGTCGTGCCCGGCTACGACATCGCCGAGGCCCGGATGGACACCAGCGGAGCCCTGGTCGTCACCACCGGCACCATGAGCCACGGCCAGAGCCACGAGACCACCATGGCCCAGATCGCCGCCGACCAGCTCGGCCTCGACCTCGCCAAGGTCCGTATCCACCAGGGCGACACCGATCGCGTCAGCTACGGCTGGGGCACCTTCGCCAGCCGCTCCATCGCCGTCGGCGGCAGCGCCGTCCGCCTCGCCGCCGCCAAGCTGGGCACCAAACTCCGCCGCATCGCCGCCTCCCAGTGGGACATCCCCCCGGAGGAGACGGAACTGGGCCGGGGCCTCGTACGCCGCCGCGGCGCCCACGACGAGCACCTCACCTTCGAGCGGCTCGCCGACATCGCCTACCTCAAGGCGCACCTGCTCCCCAAGGACCTGGAGCCCGGCCTGAGCGCCACCGCCACCTTCGACGTCTTCAACGACGGCACCTTCTCCAACGCCGCCCACGGCGTCGTCGTCGAACTCCACGAAGGCACCGGCCAGGTGGAGATCCTGCGCTACGCCTGCGTCGAGGACTGCGGCGTCGCCATCAACCCGAAGGTCGTCGAGGGCCAGGCGCGCGGTGGCATCGCCCAGGGCATCGCCGGCGCCCTCTTCGAGCAGATCACCTACGACGACCAGGGCGAACCCTCCGCCACCAGCTTCATGGACTACAAGGTCCCGACCGCCCACGAGATCCCCTACATCACCGTCGCGCACCTGGAAACCCCCTGCGCCTTCACCGAGACCGGGGCCAAGGGCGCCGGCGAGGGCGGCACCATCGGCGCGCCCGCCGCGGTTCTCAACGCCGTCAACGACGCCCTGCTGCCCACCGGCGTCGAACTCGACTCCACCCCCATCACCCCCGAGACGGTCGCCCGCGCCCTGGAGCCGGCGGACACCCGACCGGAGCAGACCCGACCGGAGCAGACCCGACTGGAGCAGGCGCGATGAGCGACACCACCCACCACCCGCACCACCAGCAGCTCATCAGCCTGCACGTCAACGGCGAGCAGTACGAGATCCTCACCGAGCCCCGCCGCACCCTCGCCGACGCGCTCCGCCACGACCTGCGGATCACCGGCACCCACATCGGCTGCGAGCACGGCATCTGCGGCGCCTGCACGGTGCTGCTCGACGGCGCGCCCGTACGGGCCTGCCTGATGTTCGCCGCCCAGGCCGAGGGCGCGCGGATCCGCACCGTGGAGTCGCTGGCCGACGGCCGCCGGCTGAGCGACCTGCAACAGGCGTTCAGCGCGCACCACGGCCTCCAGTGCGGCTTCTGCACACCGGGCTTCCTGATGCTCGCCGAGGGGTTCCTCGCGGAGCGGCCCGACGCGACCAAGGAGGAGATCCGCGAGGTCGTCGCCTCCAATCTGTGCCGCTGCACCGGCTACCAGACCATCGTCGAGGCCATCGACGACTGCGCCACCCGCCGCCGGGCCGCCGCTCTCGCTCCCGCGCAGGACGACTGACCGCGCCGTCCGCTGACAACCTACGGAGATTCCATGCAGCTCAACCACACGGTCCCGGTGAAGGCGGCCCCGGACGAGGTGTTCGCCCTCGTCAACGACGTCGAACGGGTCGCCTCCTGTATGCCGGGCGCCGCCCTGGACGGCCGCGACGGCGACGCCTGGCAGGGAAAGGTGAAGGTGAAGGTCGGACCGATCACGGCCGCGTACTCGGGCACCGTCCGCTTCCTGGAGAGCGACGCCGCCGCCCGCCGGCTGCGCGTCCAGGCCCGCGGCGCCGACACCCACGGCAGCGGCGACGCCGAGGCACTGGTGGCCCTCGCCGTGACCGAGGCCCCCGAGGGCTCGCGGCTGGAACTGACCACGGACCTGGTCATCCGCGGCAAGATCGCCCAGTTCGGCAAGGGCGCGGTGGCCACGGTCTCGGGCAAGATCCTCGAACAGTTCGCCCAGAACCTCGGCACCCTGCTCGACCAGGACCGCGCGGCCGGCCCGGAGGCCACGGCCGCCGCGCCGCAGCCCGGTGCCGCGCGGCCCGGGGCAGCCGCCCCGCAGGCCGCTTCCGCCGCCGGGCCCGCGCTGCCGCAGCAGCCCGCCTTCGCCGGACAGGGTGAACTGAACGGGATCTCGATGATCGTCGGCCCCGCGCTGGCCAAGTACGGGCCGCCCGCCGCGGCCTTCGCCTTCGGCCTCTTCGAAGGCTGGCTCCTCGGCCGCGTCCTGACCCGGGAGAAGCACTGCTGCCGCGCCGCCGGGAGCGTCCGGTGAGCGGCGGCCGGTACGGACCGGAGACCGACCGCACGTACGAGCGCGCCGGCTTCGGCGCCGCCGTACGGCGCGGCAGCCGCCCCGCCCTCGTCGTCGTGGACCTCACCCGCGGATTCACCGAGGACCGCTTCGCGTGCGGAGCCGACCTCACCGACGTGGTGGAGGCGACCGCGATGCTCGTACGGGCCGCCCGCGCGGCCGGGGCGCCCGTGCTCTACACCGCGATCGTCTATACCCCGGCCGAGGCCGAGGGGCACTGCGTCACCTGGCTCGACAAGGCCCCCGGCCTGCGCGTACTGACCGAGGGCAGCGAGGCGGTGGCCATCGACCCCCGGCTGCCCCGCGAGCCCGAGGACGTCCTGGTGGTGAAGAAGGGCGCCTCCGCGTTCTTCGGCACCTCGCTGGCCGCGACCCTCGTGGCGTTCGGCTGCGACACGGTCCTGCTGTGCGGGGCCACCACCAGCGGCTGCCTGCGGGCGAGCGCGGTCGACGCCGTACAGAGCGGCTTCCCCGTGCTGGTGCCGCGCGAGTGCGCGGGCGACCGCGCCCAAGGCCCCCACGAGGCGGCGCTGTTCGACATCGACGCCAAGTACGGCGACGTCATCGACTTGGCCGATGCGACGGACTACCTCCGCCGCCTGCCGGGTGCCTGACCGCGTGTCAGCCGCCGAATCCACCTGACGATTCATCAGTCATGGACCTGACCCATCATCACCAGGAGGAACCCGTGTCCCCACGGTCCCTCGGCCAGCCCGCGCTCGCCGACCTCGCCGACGCCCCGGCCACCAGCCGCTGGGTCCGCTCCGGCTCGCTGCGCCTGCACGTACTCGACTACGGCGGCGACGGCGTACCGCTGCTCGTACTGCCCGGCATCACCAGCCCCGCGATCACCATGGACTTCGTCGCCCGCGAACTGACCGACCTGGTACGGCCCGTGGTCCTGGACGTGCGGGGCCGCGGGCTCTCCGACGGAGACGACGGCGACGCCTACGACATCCAGACGTACGCACAGGACGCCGAAGCGGTCATCACGGGCCTGGGCCTGGACCGCCCGCTGCTGCTCGGCCACTCGATGGGGGCCCGGATCGCGGCGGTGACCGCCGTGCGCGCCGAGGTGGCGGTGAGCGGCGTCATCGCCGTCGACCCGCCGCTGAGCGGCGACGGACGCGACCCGTACCCCACCTCACTGCCCGTATTCCTGGGGCAGTTGGAGCAGGCCGTGCGGGGTACGGACGCCGACGAGGTGGCGCGTGCGTGGCCCCGGTGGCCGCGCCGGGAACAGGGACTGCGGGCGCGCTGGCTCGCGAGCTGCGGCGAGCGGGCGATCGCGGCCACCCACCGGGGATTCGAGTCGGAGGACTTCTTCGACTGGTGGCCCGGCGTGCCGTCGCCGGTGGCGCTGCTCTACGGCGCCCAGAGCCCGGTGGTCACGGCCGAAGGCGTACGGGAGCTGACCGCGACGCACCCCGAAGCCCGGTTGACACCGGTGCCGGAGGCGGGCCACATGGTGTTCTGGGACAACCCGCCCACCGCGCTGAAGCTGTTGCGCGAGGCGATCACCGACGTCGCCGACCGGGCCGGGAGCGCGCCCGGGCGCGCTCGTGGCTGACGCCCCTCCGGCGCGGGCGGAGACACCGCCCACCGCTCTGTCGGCTGCTCCTGGGTATCAGGTGCGGCGGTTGTACCAGGCGTATGTGGCGGCGTGGGTGCGGTTGGTCGATCCGGTGTTGACGGGTCCGCAGTTCGCGGTGTTGACGGCGGTGGGGGCGGCGCCGGGTGAGGATCAGTCGTCGATGGCGTCGGCGGTGGCGTTGGATACGTCGACGATGGCGGATGTGGCGCGGCGGTTGGAGGGGCGTGGGTTGCTGGTGCGGCGTACGGCTCCGGATGACGGGCGTCGCAAGCTGCTGTTTCTGACGGAGTCGGGTCGGGGGGCACTGGCGGAGGCGGATCGGCGGGCGCGGCTGCTGGACGAGCGGTTGCTGGAGCCGTACGGGCCGGGCGAGCGTACGGCGCTGCTGGGGGAGCTGACGGTGCTGGCCGACCACTGGGAGGGCCTGACCCGCGGCATCTGACCCACCGAAACCCATCCGACGCCGACCCGGCGAACAGCGAAGCGAGAAAGCGATATGACGAACCATCACATAGGCATGATCGTCCCCAGCTCCAACCTCACCATGGAGACCGAACTGCCGCGGATGCTGCGCTCCCGCGAGAGCGTGGAGCCGGAGGACCACTTCATCTTCCACAGCAGCCGCACCCGGATGCAGCGGGTGACCCCCGAGCAACTGCGCGGCATGAACGCCCAGACGGAGCGCGCCGCCATGGAACTCGCCGACGCCCGCCCCGACGTCGTCGCCTCCGCCTGCCTGGTGGCGATCATGGCGCAGGGCCCCGGCCACCACTGCGTGGCGGAGGCGGAGATCACGGCCGCGCTCCGGGGGCAGGGGTCGTCGGCGCCGGTCGTCTCCAGCGCGGGGGCCCTGCTGAGCGGCATCGAGGCGCTCGGGGCGCGGCGGGTGGCCGTCGTCACCCCGTACATGAAGGACCTGACCGCCATGGTCACCGGCTATCTGGAGGACGCGGGGACCGAGGTCGTGGACGCGCTGAGCCTGGAGGTCCCCGACAACCTCGCGGTGGCCCGCCTCGACCCGGACGCGCTGCGTGAGCACTGGCGGCGCCTGGACCTGTCCGGCGCCGACGCGATCGTGCTCTCCGCGTGTGTGCAGATGCCCTCGCTGTCGGCGATCCAGTACGTGGAGGACGCGTCGGGGCTGCCGGTCCTGTCGGCGGCGACGGCCACGGTCCATCGCATCCTCACCGAACTGGACCTGCCGACGGTGGTCCCCGAGGCGGGCCGCCTCCTGAGCGGCGCGTACCCGGCCCCGGCCGCCGGCTGAACGGTGCGCCGGCCGCAAGGAGCACGGCGTCTTCCGCGCCCGCCGCCGCCTCCCTACCCTCTAGGGAAGAGGCAAGGCAGAAGAGGCAGAAGAGGCAGGAGTGACGAGAGGGCACCGAGGCGCCGAGCCCACGGCCACCCGCTCCGTCTTCCTCCCGCCGCCCGGCACACCGCCACCGCGACCAGGAGCCCGTATGA
Source organism: Streptomyces sp. NPDC044033 (assembly GCF_056434425.1). NCBI lineage: Bacteria > Bacillati > Actinomycetota > Actinomycetes > Kitasatosporales > Streptomycetaceae > Streptomyces > Streptomyces sp. NPDC044033. Next base: position 71,535 of record NZ_JBWKFF010000023.1, read on the forward strand.
ACGACCCCGTTTCAGACCCCCGGATCGTCACCGTCCGGCCCGGCGCGCAGGACTACGCGTGGACGTTCGGCGGGGCCGCTCCGGTGGCCCGTATCGCCCCCGGCACCGTCCTGGACGTCTTCACCGAGGACTGCTTCGGCGGCCGGGTGCGGACGGAGAAGGACCTGGTGTCCGAGGTCTGCGAGTTCCCCTTCGTCAACCCGCAGACCGGGCCCTTCCACGTCGAGGGCGCGGAGCCCGGCGACACCCTGGCCGTGCACTTCGTGTCCATCGAACCCCGCAGGGACTGGGCCGCCTCCACCACCGTGCCGCTCTTCGGAGCCCTGAGCGCCACCCACGCCACCGCCGCCCTGCACCCGCCGCTCCCCGAAGCCGTATGGATCTGGCAGCTGGACCGCGAGCGGCGGCAGTGCCGGTTCCAGGCCCGCGACAGCGAACTGGAACTCACCCTGCCGATGGACCCGATGCACGGCACGGTCGGCGTCGCCCCCGCCAACTTGGAGGTGCGCTCCGCCCTGGTCCCGGACGCGCACGGCGGCAACATGGACACGCCCGAAATGCGCGCGGGCGTCACCTGCTATCTCGGCGTCAACGTCGAAGGCGCCCTCTTCAGCCTGGGCGACGGACACGCCCGCTAGGGCGAGGGCGAGACATGCGGCGTCGCGGTGGAGACGGCGATGCACAGCGTCGTGATCGTGGAACTGCTCAAGGGCGTCGCCACCCCTTGGCCACGCCTGGAGTCGGACACCCACATCATCTCGACGGGCTCGGCCCGCCCGCTGGAGGACGCCTTCCGCATCTCCCAGCTGGACCTGATCCAGTGGCTGGCCCGGGACTACGGCCTGAGCGAACTGGACGCCTACCAATTCGTGACGCAAGCGGTCGAATCCCCGCTCGCGAACGTCTGCGACAGCAACTACACCTGCGTGGCCAAGATCCGCAAGGAGTGGCTGCCGGCGGCCGAACCGCACCGCGGCCTCCACGACCACCTGCGGGAGAGGGCGGCGGTGCTCGGCTGAGGCGGCTGCCGGGGCCGTCGCCGCGGAGACGCCCCGGCAGAGCCGTCCGGCGGCCGCTCGAAAGCGGCCGGTTTTCCGGCAGGGCCGGAATCGGCGCGGTCCGCGCTTCCAGGCCCGGTACCGTACCCGGCACGCTGGGGGCTTCCGAGCCGACCCGGCGGTCGGCCCGCCGTGCAGCGAAGGAGCAGCGCCATGATCCTCATCAACGTCAAGTTCACCGTCCGGCCCGAACACGGCGAGGAGTGGCTGCCGCGGACCGAGGAGTTCACCCGCGCCACCCGCGCGGAGCCGGGCAACGTCTTCTTCGAGTGGTCGCGGAGCGTGGAGAACCCCAACGAGTTCGTTCTCCTTGAGGCGTTCAAGGACGCCGCCGCGGGCGAGACGCACGTCAACTCGGAGCACTTCCAGGCCGCGATGGCATGGATGCCGGAACTGATCGCCACCACGCCGAAGATCATCAACGCCGAGATCCCGGCCGAGGGCTGGGGCCCGATGGGCGAGCTGACCCCGCGCGAGGGCTGAGAGCCCGGGGCGGATCGGCGCGCGGCGTCCGGCGTGTGCGCCCGAGCCCGGCTGACGTACCCGAGGGGCGGCGACGGGAGCCGGTGGCGGTCGGCTCCGGGCGCCGCCCTTTCACGCGTCGAGCAAGCGCCTCATCACTCTCCCGAAGAGAAGCCGGCCGGCCCACGACGTCGGCGCGTCGAGCACCCGCGGCACCCCGCGGACGCGCAGCTCCTCGGTCCAGCGCGCACGCGACCCGGCCCCGTGCGCGGACACCTCGATCTCGGCCCAGCCGGTGATCACTGTCCCGCGCTTCTCCAGCCGGCAGCGGCCCGGGCCGCCCCCGGACGGCGGCCGCCAGTGGACGACCTCCATGATGTCGTCGACGGCCACGGGCCCGGCACCGGTACGCGCCGTGAACCGGGTACCCGTCCCGCTCGGCGGCGAGGTCGTCACGGTGACGCGGGTGAGCGGTACGTACGCGGCGTGCCGCTCCCAGTCGGTGAGCCGCCGCCACGCCTCATCCACCGGCAGCCGGGTCCGGCATTCGATCAGGAACGGGGCCATGGCGACATCGTAGGCACCGGCGCCGACCGGGCCCCGGCACCGCGCCCCTCAGGACGAGGCGGTGTACGGCCGGGCCCCGGCACCGCCGCTCAGGACTCGGCCGTGTACGGCCGGTGCCGCGTGATCCAGGTCTGGGCATACGCCACGGCGTCGGCCAGCGGGAACAGCCGGGCTTCGGCCGCACCCACCGTGCCCCGCACCACCGGCCGCTCCTTCTCGAAGTCCGCGCCCAGTTCGTCGAAGCGGCCCCCGCTGATCCCGGTGTCCCGCACGGTCAGCCAGCGGCGCCCCTGCGGGGTCATGACGGCGAAGGAGTTGTCGACCTGCGGCGCGGGCACACGGCACTCGGCGAGGTGGAACGCCGTACAGGACTCGAACTCCGCCCCCAGCAGCAGAATCCGCGCCCCCGCTTCCTCCAGCCGAGCCAGCGGACTCCGCTCGCCGAGCCGGCAGTCCAGCGCGTGCCCGTCCACGATCGCGGAGGACAGCGGCCCGATGGCGGCGAAAGAGGTCTGCGGATGGGCACTGCGCACGGCCCCGGGCCAGTTGCGCGCGGTCTCCGGGATGACGCCGATGCCGAAGGCAGGCGTGGTACGCGCGTCATACGCCGGCATCGAGGCCCGAATCCCCGCCCACCACGCCTCGGGCACCGGCGGATTGCTCCAGTGCGACGGATCCGAATTCTCACCGGAGTGCGTCGGCACCACCAGCGTCCCCTCCACGCCGAGCACATCGAGCAGGGCTTGCACCACCGTGCCGGGGCCACCGCAGACCCACCCGAGCGAACTGAGCGAGGAATGCACCAGGAGGGTCTCGCCCGGTCGGACGCCGGTGCCCCGCAGGTCGGCGGCGAGGGAATCACGCGTGCACAAGGGGCCGGAAGGAAATGTTGTCGACATGGGCAACCAGTCTGCACGGTCGCCACGTCCCTGTTCTACTGATTTTCGAAGCCCTGTGCGCCCTGGGTGCCCTTGGTTCCAGGGGCACACGATTTGCTGGTGAAACTGCCGGGAAACGTGCTCGACCGCGGGCGGCGGCATCACGCTCGGCGCTGCGAGCGCCGGCGCCGGCGTCGCACCGGCGCCGGCGTCGCACCGGCGCTCGTCTCCGACCCGCCGCCGTCAGGGGCGAACAGCCGTGGCGGGGGCGATGTCATGAGCCTTCTGGACCAGTTCGGGCCGGCGGCCGTCGTTGAGCCGCCGTTCCCACTGGCTCTCCACCTGGCGGCGTACCTGCGGTTCCATCTCGGTGGGCAGCACGTGCCGGTAGCGGGTGTCCTCGCCCAGAAGCACCGCGACCGTCGCTTCGAAGACCGGCTCGGGATCGTACTGCTCGTGCGGGAACGCCAGCTCGGAGTAGTCGAAGAGCCGCTGGGAGGGGTCGTCCCGCCATGTCTTCCACGCCTCGAACATCGTGTCGTTGAAGCCGGTGAGGAACGGACCGGGGTTGATCGTGGCGACGGTGACGCCGAATTCGGCGAGTTCCTGGTCGAGGGCGTCGGCGAACGCCTCCACGGCGTGTTTCGACCCGGCGTACGCACCCGTGAACGGGTCCACCGTCAGCCCCGCGACCGACGACATGAAGACGATCCGCCCGCTGTTGCGGGCGGCCATCCTCTTCGCGAAACCCTGCGTCAGCAGAATGGGTCCGAAGACGTTCACTTCGAACTGGCGGCGCAGCCGGTCGGCGGGGATGTCCACCGTCGAGCCGCCCTCGGAGACGCCCGCGTTGTTGAGCAGTACGTCCACATTCCAGGACCAGGCGTTCTCCCGGTCGCCGGGATCGGTGACGTCCAGCTTCTCCACTCGCAGGTCCGCTCCGCGCTGCCGCGCCTCGGCCCGTACCGCGGCGATCTGCGCGACGATCTCCACGCCCGCGATCACCCGGTGCCCGGCCGCGGCCAGGCGCAGCGCGACCTCCTTGCCGAAACCGGTGCCCGCACCGGTGATGAGGACCGTGCCCGTCATGCTCGTACCGCCTTTCTGCCGTCCACGTGCCAACGGCACCGGTCAAGGAGCGTGCCGGCGGCCGGACACACGGGGGGCCGACGCCGGTGGAGTCAGCGCAAGGGGTGCGCGTCGGGGGTGGTGAAGCGGTATCCGCCGGCCTGGAGGCGGGGGAGGAAGACCTTGAGCGCCTCGATGGTCTGGGTACGGTCGGCCAGCCCCTCGTGCTCGGGGACGTCCTGCCCGCTGAGGGTGCCGTCGTGGTTGAGGACGATCGAGCCCGTACGGGCCTCGGCCAGCACCCTGTCGGCGATACGGCCGCTGCCCGGGTTGGACCAGTCCCGCGGGTCGACCGACCAGGAGATCGGCCGCAGTCCGAGCGCGGCGCACTCGGCCATCGCGGCGGGGGCGAAGTGGCCGCCGGGCGCGCGGAAGAGCACGGGCCGTCGGCCCGCCGCCCGGTCGATGGCGTCCTGGGTGCGCCGGATCTGGTCGCGGACCTGCGCGGGGCTCAAGGTGTCGAGGTTGGGGTGCGACCAGCTGTGGTTGCCGAGCGCGTGCCCGGCGTCGGCGACTTGGCGCACGGTGTCGGGGTACTTCACGACGTTGGCGCCGAGCATGAAGAACGTCGCCCGTACGTCATGGCGGGCGAGGACGGCGAGCACTCGGGGGGTGTACAGCGGGCTGGGGCCGTCGTCGAAGGTGAGGGCCAGCGTCATGGCCCCGGCCCGTACGGTACGTTCCGGCCGCGCCGGAGGCGGAGCGCCGCTCGCGGCGTGGGCCGGCGGGAGGGCGGACAGCGAGAACAGCCCCAATCCGCAACCGGTGAGGAAACGGCGTCGTGGCACGGCTTGACGGTCAATGGCCATCTCCCCAGCCTCCGCCACCCCGGCGCCGCGCCCCGCCCGCCCCGCCGCGTCCGCCCGCCACATCACCCCAACGCCCGCCGAACCCGGAGCGTCGCGGAGGCCGACCGGGTGACGACGCGTCAAGATCAAGGAAGACCGGGACCAGGAACGGGGCCTGAGGCGAGAGCCCGAGCCACCTGAAGCGGCGCCGGACCCCGGGGGCGGAGTTCTGCACGCCCCAGATTCTCGTCGCCGACGCCGCTGCCCGGACTCGCCCCGCTACAGCCAGCCGCGCTCGTCCGCGACGCGCAGCGCTTCCATCCGGTTGTGAGCCGAGGTCTTGGCGATCGCCGCCGAGAGGTAGTTGCGGACCGTCCCCTCGGAGAGGTAGAGCTTGGCGGCGATCCCGGCCACGGTGGCACCCGAGCGCGCCACGTTCAGCACGTCGCGCTCCCGGGCGGTGAGCGGGGACTCGCCCGCCGCCAGCGTCGCGGCCGCCAGGGCCGGATCGACGACGCGTTCCCCCTTCATCACCCGGCGGATGGCGTCCGCGAGCGCCTCGGGCGGGGCGTCCTTCACGACGAACCCGACGGCGCCGGCCTCCATCGCCCGGCGCAGATAGCCCGAGCGCCCGAAGGTCGTGAGGATCACCACGCGGCAGTCCGGCACCTGGGCGGCGAGCACCGCCGCCGCTGCCAGTCCGTCGAGGCCCGGCATCTCGATGTCGAGCAAGGCCACGTCGGGCCGGTGTTCGCGGGCCGCCTGGATGACCTCGTCACCCCGGCCCACGGAGCAGACGACCCGGAAATCCTCCTCCAGTTCCAGCAGCGCCGACAGGGCGCTGCGGATCAGCTCCTGGTCGTCGGCGAGCAGCAGTCGGATCGTCATACCGGGACACCGTCCGTCGAGTCGAGGGATACGCGCAGCCGCCAGCCACCCGGGCCCAACGGCCCGGCGTCCACGCTGCCGCCGACCGCCGCGACCCGTTCCCGGAGCCCGCTGAGGCCGTTGCCGGAGGCCGCCGCGCCTCCCACGCCGTCGTCGCGGATCTCCACGTGCGACGCCGAGAGGGTGACCGCGCACCGGGTGGCGTGCGCGTGGCGTACGACGTTGGTCAGGCCCTCGCGCACCACCCAGCCGAACAGTTCCTGGTGCGCGCCGTCGACCATGTCGGTGGCCGTCGGCAGGTCGGCCAGGACGCCGGCCGCCCGCAGCAGTTCCCGGCCGCGAGCGATCTCGCCCGTGAGGGTCACGTCCCGGTAACCGGACACCGCGGCCCGTACATCGGTGAGCGCTTGCCGGGAGAGGCTCTCCACCTCCGTGATCTCGTGCAGCGCTCGGGGGGAGCCGCTCACGGTGAGCCGGCGCGCGAGAGCGCTCTTGACCGTGATGACCGTGAGCGAATGACCGAGCAGGTCGTGCAGATCGCGTGCGATCCGGGCCCGTTCGGCCTCCGATGCCAGCCGGGCGACCTCCGCGCGCGCCTCCAGCAGCGCACGGTGGGCGGTGGCGATCTCGGAGAATCCGTACACCGTCAGAGCGGTGAAGACGACGGCGATCGCCTCGAACCAGCCGGGCCCGCTGTGCCACGGGCGCACCGCCCACGGCACGACGAGCGCGGCGAGCGCGCCGGCCGCCACGATCACCACCGCATGGCGCTTCAAGAAGGCGGCGGCGAACGATACGACGACGGCGCACAGGAAGAAGGCGTACTCCCTGGCGATGGGCAGTTCGGCGACGAACAGCACCGTCATGACTGCGAGCAGCACCCCTTGGCGGCGCCAGGCGCGCTGGGCCGCCGAGAGGGCGGAGAGTACGTAACAGCAGCAGAAACCGGCCACGATCACATACCCGGCGATGGCGGCGGCACCGGTCGCGTACTGCCCCGCCCCGACCACCGTCACGCACGGATAGACGAGCATTCCGGCGGCCAGCACCGTGCGCCGCCACCCCCGAGCCCACCGCAGCGAGTCGCCCTCCGGACCGCCGCTCACCGGCTCTTTCCCGGTGTTCTCCATGGCGGGAACGCTAACACCGCCACCTCTGCGCGAATCCGCCCTCCACACAGCCGCCCTCCACGCAGCCGCCCACCGCATCGCCGTGCGTCGCGGCGTACCACCGTCGAGGCCATGGGGCGTTCGACTCGCGCGGCGCACGTGGCTCATTCGGCCGCGAACAGGGTCCGCAGTCGGCGGCCGTTCACGAGGAGGACGACACCGAGGAGGGCCAGTCCGCACACCCCCTGCTCGATCTTCATCCACAGCGGAAACGTCCCGGGCAGCGCGATGACGCACGCGATGGCCACCACCATGACGCCCGAGGCGATCCGCAGCCTGCGGAACGCACCGCGGGAGCCGCGCGCGGCGCGGGCGGCGAAGGTGAATGTCAGCAAGGCGCTGGCGACGACGATGGTCCCTCGGACCCAGACGGCGTCGTTGACCACCGAGGCGTCGTCGCGCATCAATATGATGGCGGCGAGGGTCAGCACACTGATGGCGAGGTAGCCGCCGGCGAGACACTTCGTGCTGCGGAGCGCTTTGAGGCCGCGCGGATGGGTCAGGTCTTCGACGCGGAACGCGAGCGGGGTTCTGGTCTTCTCCGTCATGCGGCCCATCGTCGTCGGGGGCGCGGCCGGCCGGGCAGTGAGATCGCGCATCACCCACCCATGACATTTGTCATGGGCGCTGGGGCGTATGAGGTCTTACGGGGTCGGGGGCTCCAGGCGGCGGTACGAGGCAGGCCGGGCCGGCCGTTCCCAGAGGTCTGCCAGGTGCGCGTGGAGGACGTCTTGGGCCTCTCGCGGGGTGAGGTGACCGATGAGGACGTGCGTGGTGAGGCCGTCCGCGAGGGCGAGGAGAGCACGGGCCTCGCGCCGCGCGTCGACGGGCGCGGCGGCGCGGCCGTCCTCCTCGACGGGCTCCGCCGCTTCCACCGCTGCCGACGCCTCGGAGACGAGGCCGGTGAACACCTCTTGCAGCGCCGCGTAGTTGGTCTTGAGCGTCGTGGCGAGCGCCTCGCTGACAGCCGCCTGCGCGACGAAGGCGAGCCACACCCTGGCCTCGGCGCGGTGGTCTTCCCGGAGCAGTGAGATTTCGGTGGCCGCGTGCCCCAGGGCGGTCCTGGCCGACTGCGCCGGGCTCCTGACGAGGCGGGCCCGCACGCGCTCGTTGATTCGCCCGCCGATGTGCCCGAGAGCGAACACGAGCATTTCTTCCTTCGTGCGGAAGCACCGCTGAACAGCGCCCATCGACACCCGCGCACGGGTGGCGACGTCGCGCAGGGTCACGCCCTCCAGCCCTCGTTCGTCGGTCAGGTGGCAGACGGCCTCGGCGATGAGGCGGCGTCGGCTCACGTGATCCACCTGCCTGGGCATCTGCGTGACCTTCCTGTCGTGTGGCGCTCCGTTCGTGGCGCACTTTATTCGATGCGCTCGTATCAGTTCCAGGATACGGTTCCGATGCAAGCGCATCGGTACGGGATTCCAGTGCGGGGCACGGGTGCGTCGGCGTGTGGACGGAAGACGCGCGAACGGGAAAGGCAGGGCCATGCGGGACAAGGCCGAGCGGGACAAGGGCGTGGCTGAGCGGGACAAGTCCGGGGGAGGCAGGGCGGTGCGGGACGCGGATGCGTTGTGGAAGATGTCGGCCGCCGAGCAGGCGGCGGCGGTGCGCCGCGCGGACATCTCCGCCGTCGAGCTGATCGACAGCCACCTGGACCGCATCGCCGAGGTCAACCCCCAGCTGAACGCGGTCACGCAGCTCATGGGGGAGCGCGCGCGTGAGGTCGCGGCGCGGACGGACCGCCGACGGGCGGCCGGTGAGTCGATGGGACCGCTCGCGGGCGTGCCCTTCACGGTGAAGGAGAGCACCGCCGTCGAAGGCGTGCCCACCACGTTCGGCACGGAGCGCTTCCGTGACCTGGTGGCACCGGCCGACGCGCCCCCGGTGGCGCGGCTGCGCGCGGCCGGGGCCATCCCCATCGGGCACAGCAACATGCCGACGCTGATCCTGGCGGGGATGCACACCCGCAGCGAACTGTTCGGCGACACCGTCAACCCCTGGGACAGCACTCGGACCCCGGGCGGGTCCAGCGGGGGAGACGCGGTGGCCGTCGCCACGGGCATGGCGGCGCTCGGGCTCGGCAACGACTCCGGTGGGTCGGTGCGCATCCCGGCCCAGTTCTGCGGGGTGGCCGGGCTGAAGCCGTCCACCGGCAGGTTCCCCGCGGACCACCGCGTCTTCGGCCCGGACGACCCCGGCCCGGCCTCCCAGATGCTGGTCACCGACGGCCCGCTGGCCCGGAATGTGGGCGATCTGCGGCTGGCCTACGAGGTGCTGGCCGGCACTGATCCACGCGACCCGCGGGCCGTACCGGCGCCCGCCTACGGCGAGCCGCTCCCCGGCCCGGTGAAGGTCGCCGTCGTGGCGGACCCCGGCGGCCACGGCGTCCACCCCACGGTCCGCAGGGCCGTGGCGACCGCGGCCGACGCGCTCGCCGACGCCGGATACGACGTGCGCGAGGTACGGGACGTACCGCGCCTGGACGAGGCGTTGGAGGCGTACGGCCGGATCACCGTGACCGAATTCGCCCCGACCTGGCCGGTGGTGCGCAAACTATTGGGTGACGGCGGGGATCGCTATATCGCCATGGCGATGGAACAGACCCCGCCCGCGAACGCCGAAGAGCTCATGCAGCTGATGGGCACCTGGCTGAATATCCGCCGCTCATGGGCCGAATTCCTCGACGAATACCCGCTGTTGCTCGGGCCGTCGTTCACCGAGCCGCCGGTCGAACCAGGGCTGGAGTCGCGCGACAGGGCGGGCCGGGACCGGGTCGGGTCGGGAATGCGCCTGTGCACGGTGACCAGCTTCGTGGGCGTGCCCGGGGTGGCCGTGCCGACAGGGGTGGCCGACGGCCTCCCGTCGGGGGTGCAGATCGTCGGGCGCGCGTTCCGGGAGGACATATGCCTGGCGGCGGCCCAGTCGATCGAGGACCGCCTCGGAGTCCTCACCCCGATCGACCCGGCGTAGCCCACAGGGTCCGCGCGTCAGCCGAGGGGGAGCGTCGGCCCCGAACGAGATCGAGCTGCCGAGATGCGGCCCGGCTTCTCAGCCCGCGCGGCTGCCGATCCCTTCAGGGCCGGGTCCGGGCGGGCGCGCCGGACGCGCCGTCGGTGACGGGCGGCCGACGGGTCTCGCCCTTCTTCCAGGGGCCGATGCCGAGCTTTCCCGTCGTGCCCAGGTCGAGTTCAGGGGTCACGGTCACCGGGTCCGCGCCGGGCTTCACCCGCACCCGCACGTACGGGGCGTTCACGGGAGCACCGGCCTCGACGGTGTTGCGCCAGACCAGCACGGCGTACGCGCGTTCGCCGGGCTTCAGGGCCAGTGGCTGCGGCGCGCCGTCGGCTCCGGTGCCGGAGGAGATGGAGCCGCCGCCGTGCAGGATCTTTACGCTGTCGACCGGTTTATGAGCCGCGTCGAGCAGCTGGAGCTGCGGATAGCCGTTGAGCTGGCTGATGCGATCGCCGCAGTTCTCCAGATGGATGCTCACGGCGCGGAGCCCCATGGCGGCATCGCCGTCATCGGCGTACACCCGCACTCCCGAAGGCGGGCATGCTCCCCCCTTGGAGGGCGCTTCGGCTGCGGGGACACTCCGTACCGTGCTGATGCGCACATGTGCGTTGCGACGTGCGTCCGGGGGAAGGTCACTCGCGGTGACCGTGTGCTTCACGGTCTGCCCGGGCTTTACGGACGGCACGGTCTTCTCCGTGTTCGTCAGCGCTGCTCCGGCGTCGGACACGAACGTGAACGCGATCGTGTAAGTGAGGGCTTTGGACTCGCGGTTGGTGACCGTGAAGTCGGCGCAAGCCTGGACGCCGCCGCCCATGCCGGTGATCTTTACCCCGTCCTTCTCCAGGCGGGAAGGGTCTCCGAGCGGGACCGGCGCGCTGGGAGTGGCCGAGGCGCCGGAGGTCTGGGGTCCGCAGGAGGAGGCCGCGCCGGGGCGACCGCCAGGGGAACCGGCGCCCTCCGCGTGCGCCGAGCCGTCGCCCGGCGAGCCGGAGTCGGCCTTCTGCGAGCCGCAAGCCGTGAGCAGGAAGACACCGGCGATGGCGGCGGCGGGGAGAGCGAGGGGGACGTTGCGCATGTGCTGAGTTAATCAGGAATAGATCATTTCGGACCATCTGAGAAGCGCACTGCGCATCGCAGCCTGTCGCGGGAAACCCGGGCCGACCTGCTAGGTTTAGACCTAAACGCGCAAGAGCAGGAGGAACCTTGACCTTGTCCCGCACCGTGCTCGTCACCGGCGGAGCCTTCACCACGCGGTGACGCCGTCGCTTGCGCGGCCTCGTCCGCAAGCGGCGCGGTCCCGCTCGTGACCGCGCGGCTCTTACGCCTGCCCGTACACACCGACAACGGTGCGTACGGGCAGGCGTCTTGAGTTCCGCTTCTGGCGCGGTGTCTTCCGGTGCGGCGTCGCGGAAGTGTCCGGATCGGCGCTCACCGAGCATGCCGGGGTTCTGAACAATGGGCTTTCCTGGACGCGCCCCGCGAGCCGTGGCCTTCAAAGCCCGCACGCCCGCAAAGCTCGTTCTCCGCGCCGGCGAGGCCCGCGCCCCGCAAGGCCCGTCCGCCCTCGTCGACCGGCACACCCGCGACAGCCGGCACTGCAAGAGGAGACCCGCCATGCCCGACACCAACGAGCACCCGCGCTCCGAGGCATGGAAGACCGCGCTCACCGTGCTGCAAGAGGCCGCTCCTCCCGGCATCCCGGAGGGCGCGCACGCGATGACCGTCCAGATCGAGTACCCGCCCGGCGACCCGGGCACCCCGCCGCACCGCCACTCCGGGCCCGCTTTCGGCTATGTCCTGGAAGGCGAGATGCGCTTCGAGCTGGAAGGCGAGCCGGAGCGGATCGTCCGGACCGGAGAAACGTTCTGGGAGCCGGGCGGTGACGTCATCCACTACCAGGACGGCAACTACCTCGCCGACACGCGCCTGCGCTTCCTCGTCACCATGCTCTGCGCGCCGGGACAGCCCATGCTCGCCCTGGTCGACGACGATGAACTGAAGCAGCGTGCGCACCTGCGCGCGCCCCGGCCGGCCTGACGGTACCTGCCACCGCCGCCACCCCTGCCACCATCCGCCACCATCCGCCACCGGGCAGTCCGTTTCCGGAATGCCCTCGGAGCAAGGAGTACGCGACGTGAAGATCGTGGTCATCGGAGGCACCGGCCTCATCGGCGGCAAAGTGTGCGGCAAACTCAACGACCGCGGGCACGAGGCGGTGCCCGCCGCGCCCGGTACGGGCGTCAACACCCTCACCGGCGAGGGCCTCACCGAGGTGCTGGCCGGAGCCCAGGTGGTCGTGGACGTCTCCAATTCGCCCTCCTTCGAGGAATCGGCGGTGCTGGACTTCTTCACCACCTCCACCCGCAACCTGCTGGCCGCCGAAGCCGCGGCGGGCGTGGCGCACCACCTGGCGCTGTCGATCGTGGGCATCGAGGGTCTGCCCGACAACGGCTACTTCCGGGCGAAGGTGGCCCAGGAGCAGCTGGTCAAACAGGGGCAGATCCCCTACTCGATCGTACGGGCGACGCAGTTCTTCGAGTTCGTCAAGGGCATCGCCGACGCCGCCACCAGCGGCGACACCGTGCGCGTGCCGCCCGTGCTCTTCCAGCCCATGGCGGCCGAAGACGTCGCCGAGGCGGTGTCCCGGGCCGCCGTGGAAACCCCGCTGAAGGGTACCGCCGAGGTGGCCGGACCCCAGCGGTTCCGCTTCGACGAACTCGTCGCCGAAGCGCTGCGCGCATGGAACGACCCGCGAACGGTCGTCGCCGACCCGCACGCCCGCTATTACGGCTCCGAACTGGGGGAGCGCAGTCTCGTCCCCGAGGAAGGCCACGCCCGGCCGACCGAAACCCGCTTCGAGGACTGGTTGCGCCACTCCTCTTGAACCTTGAACCTTGAGCACGGATACGGCGGCGAAGCCGCTCTCCCGGGCCGGGCCGCGACCTCGGTGACAGGGGCCGCCGGGGCGGTAAGGATGTTTTCGTGGCGATAAGGCCAGGAGCGCATACTGGGCCTGTGGCACCGAAACATGAGTTCGTGAGAGCCGGCCCCCTGCCGGGGGGCGTGGTCTCCGGGGTCGGTTACCGCGCCGTACGACCGGGGCAGGAGGCAGCGCGCCCTCTCCACCGGGGGCTGCCTTCCCCCTACCTCACCCTGATCTTCTCCCTGGACGGGCCCGTCACCAGCGGCTTCACTCCGGCCCAGGCGAGGGGCTCCGACGCCATCAGCACCGACATCGTCGTGGGCGGCCTGCACCAGAGCCCCGCGTACGTCGTACAGCCCGAGCGCGAGACCGGCATCCAGCTGGCCGTCCACCCGCTCGCGGCCCGCGCTCTCCTCGGGCTCCCGGCCGCTGAGCTGACCGGACAGCTCGTCACGCCCGGCACGGACATACTCGGCCGACGCGCCGCCGAACTGCGCTGTCAGCTGATCGAGACGACGGGATGGGAGGCGCGGTTCGCCGCCCTCGCCGGCTACCTGAAGAAACAGCTCGCGAACAACGGCCGGCCGCCGCCACGCCCCGAGGTCACCGAGGCATGGGCGTGGCTGGCCCGGCACCGCGGCGCGGGGACGCTGCGCGGCCTCGCCGCGCATGTCGCGCTGAGCGAACGCCGCCTGAGCACCCTCTTCCGAGCGGAGACCGGCGCGACCCCCAAGCAAGCGGCCCGCCTGATGCGCTTCGAGCACGCCAAAGCGGTCATCGTCCGCGCGACCACCGCGGGCACCGGGCCCGACCTGGCCCGCACCGCGGCGAACTGCGGCTACTACGACCACTCGCACCTCGTCCGCGACTTCCACCAGTACACGGGCGTGAGCCCCAGCGCATGGCTGGCCGAAGAGTGCCGGAATATCCAAGCCGGAGGCCACCTCAACGGCGGAGGCTGAACCCATGGACACACAGAGCACCCCAGCAGAGACCCGCACCCCCGACATCTTCCCCACCCTCCAGGCCGACGACGCCCCCGCGCTCATCGACTTCCTCGTCGGCACGGTCGGCTTCCTGCGCACAGCCGTGTACGAGGACGGCGGCCGCGTCGCCCACGCCCAACTGGACTGGCCCGAGGGAGGAGCCGTGATGCTCGGCTCCTACGACCCCGCCCGCAAGGGGTGCCTGAAGCCGGGCACCTTCGGCGCGTACGTCGTCACCGACCACGTGGACGAGCTGTACGCCCGGCTCAGTGAGGCGGGCACGCGGATCGTCCGCGAGATCGAGGACCAGCCGTACGGAAGCCGGGAATTCGCCATCGCCGACCCGGAGGGCAACATGTGGTCCTTCGGTACGTACCGGGGCGAACCCCGCCCGAGTTGATCTACGGCCCCCAGACCGCTCCCCGCCCCGCCGGCCCCTTCCGCGACCCAGCGTCGAGGGCGGCGGGGCGCGAGGGGAGACATGGGGCCCTGTCCCGTTCGAGACGCGTGCGGTGCCGCGGTCGCCCTGGCTCGGCGGTCGAGCGCGTCCCCTATGCTCTCGGGCATGTGCAATTTCTCCTGAGCGGACCGCGACGGTTCACAGGCATTCGCCCAGCAGGCGCTGGGCCCCGTCACCGCGCTCGCACGCTCATCTCAGGAGAACCCACCCCATCATGCATATGCGTTCCGCCTGCCCCGCCCTGGACGATCGCATCGCCCGCCTGCGGCAGCTCGCCCACGCCGACCCCCGCCTGGAAGGCGTCCTCCTCTACGGCTCGTGGACCATGGGCGAGGCCGACGCCCATTCCGACATCGAGGCATACCTCTACATCCAGGACGACCGCCTCGCCGACTTCGACGGTCGCGCCTTCCTGGAACAACTCGCGCCGCTCAAACTGGCGTACACCAACATGTACGGCATCCTCGCCGTGGTCTTCGACGACCTGATGCGCGGCGAGTTCCACCTCGCCGCGGCGGGCGCGGGCATCGCCGAGGTGCCCACGTGGCAGGGGATGGTGCACCTTCCCCGCCCCGACGACGCCGTCCTGCTCGACCGCACCGGCCGACTGGCCCCAGCCGCCCGGCAGTTGGCACGGTTCCGCCCGCCCGAGCCCGTGGCGACCGCCCGGCAGCGCATCGACGAACTGACCAATTGGACGCTCATGCTCGCCCATGTCCTGGCCCGCGGCGAGGCGGCCCGCGCCCACGCCGTCCTGCACTCCGTCATCACACCCCAGCAGCTCCAGCTCTGCCGCCTCCTGCGCGACAGCACGGCCCACTGGCTCACCCCCAGCCGCGCGCTGGAACAGGACCTGCCCGCCGCCGACCGCGACCGCTACACCGCCATCACCGCCCGACAACACGACGTGCGGACAGCGGCGTGCGACAGCTGGCGCTGGAGCCGGGACCTGGCCGCCGAGGCGGCCGACCGCTGGCCCATCCACCTGCCGCACGAGCTCCATGACCTTCATGAACTTCATGAACAGATCAGCGGTCTCCTGAACGACACCCGCTGACCGCACCCGGCAGGGCCGCCGATGTCAGTGCCGGGGTCTATAAGTGGGGAACATGACCCCGACACCCCTGCACTGGAAACTCGTCGTCGACGCCCACGACCCACACGCCCAGGCCGACTTCTGGGCCGCCGCCCTCGGCTACGAGGTCGAGGATCACAGCGTTCTCATCGCCAAGCTCCTCGGCCTCGGCGCCATCCCGCCCGAGATCCTCATCGACCGTCACGGCCGGCGCGCCTGGCGGGACGCGGCGGCGGTACGCCACCCCGACGACCCGTACGACGCGGAGAGCGGCACGGGCCAGGGGCGTCGGCTGCTCTTCAACCGCGTACCGCGGCCGGAGGGGAAGACGGCCAAGAACCGCCTGCACATCGACCTGCACGGCCCCGCGGGGGAGCTGGACGCGGAGGTGGAGCGCCTCCGCGCCCTCGGCGGCCAGACCCAGCGCCACGTCAAGGAACCGTCCGGCGAGTGGGTGGTCATGACGGACCCTGAGGGCAACGAATACTGCGTGCACTAGCCTCCCGCGGCTCCGCACACGTCCTCGAAAGGCCGGGACCTGGCCGGCTGCCACAGCGACGGACGGGGCAGTGGAGCCTCGCGGATACCCAGAGGTGTCTGAGTACCCCTACGGATATCGGGGGAGTGCCGACGTCTTACGGTGAACAGGACCCACATCAACTCCGCTCGGTATGGAGCGAGTTGATGAGCGAGTTGATGAGCGAGTTGCTGTGGGGCGGCGGCGAGCGGGCCGCCGCCGCCCGGTGATCGGCGGCGGATCGCGACGCTCCGGTCCGCCGCGGCCAACGCGCCCGCAGGCTCGAACCCTGGCACCATGCCCCAGTCGAGCCCCGCCTGGACCATCGGCCGATTCGCGCCATCGCCGCGAGGCGGGGCTTCACCGACCCCACCTACTTCAGCGGCCTCTCCACAGCGGCATCCGGCCCGATCCGGCGAGAGCGTCGGCGGTGGAGGGAGACGACGAAGGTCCCCGTACTCGTCGAGTACGGGGACCTTCATCTGGAGCGCCCGGCAGGCCTTGCACCTGCATTTCCCGCTGGATGGCGGGCGTCTTGCCTTGGACCACAGACGCGCGACTCCCGCTGCTTCGACATATGCCGTGCGCTGGAGTGACGTAGATGATCTTACATGGTTCGCGGCGCTCTGATGATCGCGCCCAGACGCCGCGGTGAGCCGCCGCCCGTCCCTCACGCGCCCCCAGAAGCCCTGAGGCTCAAAAGGCCCCTGTCGGCTTCATGCCAGCGTCATTAGAGTCCGCCCGTGAGCGATTCCTACGAGGGGCTCTCAACCCACTACGACCTGATCATGACGTCCGGCTACTACGACTACGACGCCTACGCCCGTACGCTTTTCGACCTCATCGGCGACCGCCGGCAGCTCCTGGAAATCGGAGCGGGCACCGGACTCGTCTGCGAGAAACTCCTGGACCTGGCACCGACCGGTCTGGAGATCACGGGCGTCGACCACACGGAGAGCATGCTCGCCCAGGCACGCCAACGGCTGGGTGAGCGAGCCGAGTTCGTACAGGCGGACCTCCGCCACCTGACCGTCCCGTCGCCCTTCGACGTGGCGTACTCAGTCGGTGGCGTCTGGTACTACATCCACGACGAGGACAACGACGACGTCGTCCTCGCCAGCCACCTCTTGGAGGACGACGACAACATCAACGCACTCAACAGGGTGCACGCGGCTCTGAAGCCCGACAGCCTCCTGATCCTGGCCACCCAGGGTCCGCACCGAGACCACGAACGCACCCTGCCCGGCGGCCTGGTCTACGCCCAGAAGATCCGTCCGGCACCCGGCAACACCTTCACCAAGGACTACTACGTCAGACGAGTGGTCGAAGACCAGCAGGGTGGAACGAGCGAGGAGGTCGTGGCGCACCAGCGCTGCGAGTACCGCCTGTACACCATGGAACAGGCCGAGCGCCTGCTCAAACAGTGCGGCTTCCGCTCCGAGGGGATCACCCCCGACAGCCTCTTCCACTACCTGACCCGGCAGTAGCGAACCAGTCGACGGCGGGACCGCGCACCATGACGGCGTGTGCGGATAGCCCGAGAACGGCCGCGCGCAGCTCAGGCAGGGCGCGCGGCCGTTCCCGGATGGGGCCCGGCCCGGCCCGTTCCGTCAGCTCAGGTGCTGGGCCTTGTCGTAGAGCGGCTTGGTGAGGGCCGCGGTGAACTGCGTTCCGACCAGGTGCCGTACGCACTTCGCGTCGTTCCTGTCCTCGCAGGCCGCGCCGGTGGAGTCCATCTGGCCCGACTGCGTGTCGACTCCGACCAGGGTGCCGAGGCCCGTACCGGTGGAGAAGCCGGCGAAGCGCGGGCCGCCGCTCGATCCTCCGCCCATGATGCACGGCACTCCCCACTGGCCCGCGGGCTCAGGGGCGTCCTTGACGCCCGGGTACTCCTTCGGGGTTCCCTGGCAGTAGGCCAGCTCCCTGCCGGTGTACTCCGGCAGCCCCGAGCGGGCCGGGTCCGAGGCGGCGCGGGGGTAGCCGAATTCATAGGCCGGACGGTTCCCGGGTGCGTCGAAGGCGATGCCCTGGGCCGCGCCCGCGGCCTCCTCGACCGTCTTCCCGTGCTCGTTGCGGCCGACCACGGCGAATCCCTGGTCGTGTGCGTCATAGGTGCGGGAGTCCATCTGGTTGTTCGCCAGCCAGATGGAGTTGAGCACGGCCTGGCGGACCACGAAGCTGCCCATCGGGGCGTGCCCTTCCCGGTAGCCGGGGATGAACATGAGGTGGGTCTGCCACTCGTTGTGATCGCCGAGCAGGTCAGTGTTGTTCAGGCAGTGGGCGGCCGTCGCGAGTGTGCTGTGGTTCGCGCTCTTCACCAGGGTCGCCGTGCAGCTCGCGTCCTCGCCATGGTCGGTGAAGAAGAGACGGCCCACCGTGGTGGTCACGGCGCCATCGCCCTTCCAGCGGGCTCCGTCCGCCGCGTCGAGGGGAGGGTTCTTCGAGAGCGGGGTGGACAGGGCGGCGATGCGCTCCGCGGTCCAGTACGCACGTACGCGCTGCTCGTCCTTGGCCGTCGGGGCTGCTTGATGGACTGTCGCCTTCCCCTTGGCCGGGGCCCCGGCGCCGGGGGTGACGTCCGCGGCATCCGCCACCGGCACCGCCTGGGCCGTGGGCGCGAGGAACCCGGCGAGCGCGACCGCGGTGGCCAGCCCGGTCGCCGCGCGGCGGACCAGTGCCCGCTGGGCGCGGTGGCTGTCCGGCCGGCCCGTGGCAGTGGCGAAGGCCGTTTCCGCTGTTCCCGCTGCGCCGCTGCCGGCGTTCGTATTGCGCATGACTCTCCCATGGGTGCTGGTGACTGCCGCCGGGGCGACAGGTGGGGCGAGGGGCCGTGGCGTCCTCTCGCTGTGAATGACGCGCGGGCCACCCCGAGGTTGCAGCCGCCTCACGGGCGATCTGTCCGTCCTGTACGGCGCGCCGTGCTGAGGCGCCGACCGCCGGAGCCATGCGCACCGTCCGCCTGCCTCCCCGGACGGAGGAAGGCCGCCCGAAATGATTCGGGCGGCCTTCAGGTCATGGGGGATGCCGGGATCGGCGCGCGAGTGCGTATCAGAGGTTTCGTCGCGCTGCCGGTACGTTCAGCGGGCGGCGCCGGATGTCATGGGAGCGGAAGCCGCCGACGTCGCGGACGGCAGGTAGCGCGGTGCTCGCCAGGCGTCCAGCCGGTGTTCAACCGCGGCTCCCAGCGACAGGAGCTCGTTGTCCTGGTGATTGCCGGCCATCAGGAGCAGGCCGACGGGAAGCTCTTTCACGGACCCGGCGGGCACCGACAACGACGGATATCCGGCCACGGCCGCGGGGGTGGAGGAGGGGATGACGTCGTTGTCGCCCCGTGCGCAGTCGGTCGTCCAGGCGGGCGGATTCGTCGGTGAGGCGATGGCGTCGAGATGGTGGGCGGCCATGGTCTCGTCGATGGAACGCCGCCCGAGGCTCGTCAACTCGGTCCGCATGGCCCGGTATTCCGGGTCGCTGGTCGGCGGCGCGGCGAGGGACTGCTCGAACAGTTCCTGACCGGCGAAGCACGTCTGCTCCGCCGGGTGCGAGCGGTTGAAATCGATCAGCGCGGCAAGGTTCCGGGGCCCGTTGCGGGTGGCCAGATAGGCGTCGATGTCCCGGTGGAACTCACTGAGCAGCGCCGGGAATTCGATTTCGCCGATTCGCTTCTGGTACGGGGGCGTCACCTCGACGACCTCGGCTCCGGCCTTACGGAGCTTCTCCGCCGTACGGGTCATCACGGCGTCCACTTCCGCCCCGAGCGAGGGCAGCCGCCACAGGCCGATCCGCTTGCCGCGCAGCCCGCCGGGGTGCGTGAATCCGTCCGCCGGGGCGCCGGAGCGCGCGGCGCTGTCGCCGCTGAGCACGGCGAAGGTCAGTGCGGTGTCGGTGACGTTACGGGCCATGGGCCCCGCGGTGTCCTGCTCCGCGGAGATCGGCACCACGCCGTCCCCGCTGACCTGCCCGAGGCTGGGCTTGTGGCCGACCACTCCGTTCATCCCGGCCGGGCACACAACGGAGCCGTCCGTCTCGGTGCCGATCGCGACCTGCGACAGCGAAGCGGCGAGCGCGGCGGCCGAACCGGCGGACGATCCGCACGGGTTCCGGTCCAGTACGTACGGATTGTTGGTCTGCCCGCCGACCGCCGACCACCCTGATGTCGGTTTCGCCGCACGGAAGTTCGCCCACTCGGACAGATTGGTCTTGCCGAGAATGACCGCTCCCGCGTCACGCAGCCGGCTCACCAGGGCGGCATCGGTCTTCGGCGGGCTCCCGGCCAGTGCCAGCGAACCGGCTGTCGTCGGCATATCGCGGGTGTTGACATTGTCCTTGAGCAGGACGGGAATTCCGTCGAGCGGGCTACGGGTCCGCCCGTGCCGATGTCTGGCGTCACTGGCGGCCGCTTGGCGTAGCGCCGTCGGATCGGTGCGCAGCACCGCGTGGATTTTGGGATCGATGGTTTTGATCCGCCGCAGATAGGCGTTGGTCAGCGCCGACGAGGTCAGCGAACCGTGCGCCATACGGGCTTGCAACTCCGGGATCGTCACCGTGTCGAGGTCGACTCCGAGTCCTGGGGACGAACGGGCCGGGGGCGGGCTGCCGGCATCGGCCTCAGCGGTTCCCGCGCGCACATCCGATGCGCCCGCGAGAACGGAGCTCGTGACCAGAGTGGCGATCAGCGTGGCAACACTCCTCTTCTTCATGGGGGTCAGCGGACTACACGTCGGAGGCTGGGCGCAAGAGTGACAGGGGAGGGAAGAGGGCCGGGCGGTACGCCAGACGCGCGGCCAGGCGCGGCGGGGGCCGGGCGATGGTCGGCGGCGTTCGCGAGGCCGAGGGACCGCGGTGGATACGTTCGCAGCACCCCTTGACCGTGATCAGTCAAGGAGTATGGTACAGACCAATCGGCTAGCGCGGTTCTGGGGTGTCCGTTTCTTTCGGCCTTTCGGTCCGGTGCGCGAGGCGCGGCGCCACCCCCGCGTGAAGGAGTTGGCATGAACGCGAAACGAAGGTTGGCTGCTTGTATCGGTGCGGGTATTGCTCCGCTCCTCGTGGTGACGTTGCCGGTAGGCCCGGCCAGTGCGCACGGCTACGTGTCCTCGCCTCCGAGCCGGCAGGCTCAGTGTGCGGCGGGCACCGTGCAGTGCGGGCCCATCAAATGGGAGCCGCAGAGCGTCGAGGGGCCGAAGGGCCTGCGGAGCTGCAGTGGCGGCAACTCGCAGTTCGCCGAACTCGACAATGACAGCAAGGGCTGGAAGGTCACGCCCGTGGGCAGCACGACGGCCTTCAAATGGAAGCTGACCGCCCGTCACGCGACCAGCACCTGGCAGTACTTCGCCGGCGGCCGGAAGATAGCGGAGATCAATGACGGTGGGCAACGGCCGAATGAGACGGTCACTCACCAGGTCAACTTCGGGGGCCTGACGGGCAAGCAGAAGGTGCTCGCGGTCTGGAACATCGCTGACACGTCCAACGCCTTCTACGCCTGCATCGACGTGAACGTCGGCGGGTAGGGGCGCGTACCGGCGTCGTGCCGGGCGGGACTGTCGCCACCACGGCAGCCTGTGACCGTCGCCACGAGCGGCGGCCTGTCCGCCACCGGTGCGTACGGCAGCGTACTGCTGGGCCTCGCTTCCCCCGCCGTCTCACCGGCGAAGCCCTCGGCGCCGCCCCGTCCCGCCCACGCGACAGCCGCCTCACTGAGCGCCGTTCCCCAGAGCCAGCCCGGGGAGCGGCGCTCAGGAGCGTCGGGCCCCGCGCGTCGAGGAGAGAAGCCCGTACGCCTGGCAGCGGCCCGTGAGACGGGCGGATCGGGACAGGGCGGCGAGGCCCCGGAAGCGCCGTCCATCGACGGACGTGCTTCCCCCGCAGGGGCGTCGCGCGCATATGCTGCGGCGGATGGCGGTCCGCATAGCGGAATCCAGTTCAACGCGGTCGTCGAGACCAACGGCTCGGCAGTGCGCCTGTGGAAGTCGCTGGGCTTCGAGGCGATCGGCACCGTGCCGGAGGCTTTCGACCACCCCGAACACGGCCGGGTCGGCCTGTTCGGCGGGCAGGTCGGTGATGGCGTAGACGGTCCGGCTGGACCACTTCTCCGCCCCCCCGTATGCGGCGTCTGCGCACCGATCTCACGCCAGGCCAGGGTGATGCGTCGCCGCAGCGGACCGCGGAGAGCACGAAAACCCGACTGCCGTCAGGGTGCCGTGCACCGCTCAGGCACTTGCCGTCCACCGAGATCGCCTGACACCCGCGATGGACCGGACTGGATCGGCCCGGGCGGCGGTCCGGTGGGCCCGGCGCCGTTCCTGACGCGCGGCGGGTTCCGCTCAGGCAGACGGCGAAGTCCGCTTTGCCGGACGGTCAATCTCAGTCGCTCGCGCCGAGAGTCTGCGCAAGTGCGTCGAGGGTCACGTCGACGATGGCGCGCAGCTGCTCCGTGCTCGTTCCGGCTCTGCTCATGACGGCGAGGGACTGGTTCACGGCCGCGAGGTGGGTCGCGAAGGACTCGGCCGCCTCGCCGTTCAGCCGGCCGGCCTCCAGCGCGGCGCGTAGCCGGGTGTGCTGGAAGCCGATCGCCTCCCGTGCGCGCGCCGCGACGCTCGCGCTCAGCACCGGGGTCGCCATGACGGTCTGGGCCACCAGGCATCCGTCGGGCAGACGGGGGTCCGCGATGCGTTCCAGGGTGATGTCGAAGAACGCCCGCGCGGCTGCCAGGGGCCGGTCGGGGGCGCAGGACAACGCGGCGTCGTACTTGTCTCCGTAGCGCGTGGTGTAGCGCTCCAGGCAGCGCAGGAAGAGCGTGTCCTTGTCGCCGAGTGAGGAGTAGATGGAGCTGCGGTTGAGCCCGGTCGCCCGGGACAGGTCGTCCACCGACGTCTCCGCGTAGCCGGCCCGCCAGAACTGGATCATCGCGGCATCGAGCGCCGTGGCGATGTCGAACTGTTTCTTGCCTGCCATGCCGGCACCTCCCTCCTGCTTTGCCTTCTTGGTGGAGGCCATCATCTCATCTTGAACCAATCAGTTCAAGATGGGTTAGGGTGAAGGCATGCGCATGGCCGGATACCCCGCACACCTCACGGCGCAGCGACACGCGCGCCGCGTGCTCGCGGTCGGCGCCATCGCGTCCGTCCACACCGTTGTCGTGGCGGGCGGAACACTGAGATCCCGCCGCACGTGCTGTGGGCCTCACGATTCGGCTTCGGACCGCTCACCACCGTTGCCGTGTTCACCGCCTACGCCGTCGGCGCAGCCGGCACCCTACTCGGGGCCGGTTCCCTGTCCGGCGCCCTCGGCCGCCGTCCCGTTCTCGCGCTGCCGCTCGCCCTCACGGCGCTGAGCGCTCTGGGATTCGCGCCGGCAGACGGCCTCACAGTCCTCCTGGTTCACGGGCCTCCAGCACCACGCTCGCCCCTCTCGTCGTGTCCACCGCGCCCGTGGTCCTGGCCCTCGGCCGACGCACCGAACCAACCAGCACCCCTGACACCTTCAGCAGACCGACAACACACCTCACACCAGTGCAGGAGAACCATGAATGACCCCGCAAGCACCCCCCACGACTCCGGCAACCCGGTCCCTGACCTGCCGCTGCCCGACCTGGCCGGATTCACCCACCATTGGGTCGACGCGGGCGGCGTCCGGCTTCACGCGGTTGAAGGCGGCCAGCCGGACGGCCCAGCCATCGTGCTGCTCGCCGGGTTCCCTCAGACCTGGTGGGCATGGCGCAAGGTGATGCCGAACCTGGCCGACCGATTCCGAGTCATCGCGATCGACCTGCCGGGCCAGGGCCACTCCGAACGCCCCGACATCAGCTACGACACGCACACGGCCGCTGCGCACGTCCACGCCGCGGTCAAGGCGCTCGGAGTCTCGACATACTGGCTGGTCGCCCACGACATCGGCGCGTGGGTCGCCTTTTCCCTCGCCTTGAAGTACCAGAACCAGTTGCGGGGCCTGGCACTGCTCGACGCCGGTATCCCGGGCATCACACTTCCTGACGCCATCCCCACCGACCCCGAACAGGCGTGGAAAACCTGGCACTTCGCCTTCCATCTCGTGCCCGACCTGCCCGAGACACTGCTCGCCGGCCGCGAACGGGAGTACGTCGGCTGGTTCTTGAAGGTCAAGACCCTCTCCTCCGACACCTTCGACGACGCCGAAATTGAGCAATACGCCGCGTCCGTGGCCGCCGACGGCGGTCTCCGCGCATCCTTGGCCTACTACCGGGACGTCGCAGAGTCGGCGCAGAAGAACCACGAAGCGCTGGAACAACAGCGCCTGACGGTCCCGCTTCTCGGGATCTCCAGCAGCCACGGCTCCATCCCCGACATGGCAGCTTCCATCAGGCCGTGGGCCGACCACACCACCGGGATCGTCGTGCCGGACGCAGGACACTTCATCCCCGACGAACAGCCCGCTGCCGTCGCTGCCGCGCTGACCGACTTCATCACCGAAGACGATTGAGACTGGGCGGAAGCAAGCGTCAGGACCGGCACCCGCACCCCTGACCGACCCGGCTGCCCAGCATCGCAGTACTGCGACCAGCGGGCCCGTACGCGGGGGAGCGGCGGAGTGCAGACCGACCTCGCGCACCCGGCGGGCGACGCCGGCAGCTCGTACGGGCCGGCCGGACGCGACACCGCCGGAAGGCGGACTCCCGCCGGTGCGGCGGAGCACGGTACGAGGCCGGGCGTACTCAGGCGCCCAGGGTGACGGCGGGCGCCGTTCGCTCCGCGGCGGCGGTACGGGCGGCCCGCACGAAAGCCGCGCGCGATACGGCGAGGCTGCGTGGGTGCCAGGCGAGGACCAGCATGGTGCCCGGGTCGTCCGCCACCGGAACCGCCGCGACGCCCGGGCCGAGCCGGCGCCTGATGCTCTCGCCCACGACCGTGGTCAGCTTTCCGAGGGCCACCAGGTCGACGATCTCATCGACCGCGGCACGCAGGGGGAGCTCCTGGAAAGCCGGGTCGTGGCGCAGTTCGCTCAGCTCGACCGCGGGGTGCGCGGCGAGTCGGTGCCCGGACGGGAGCAGGGCGACCGAACTCTCCGGTATCAACTCCTCGCTGTGCAGCCCGCTGAGGTCGTCGGTACCGCAGAGCAGCCCGATGTCGGCCGACCCGTCCCGTAGCGCGCCCGCCTGGTTGTCGGTGAAGACGATCTCGGTGGGCACCGCGTCGCTCCGGCCTGTGTAGACCTGCATGACGTCGGCGAGCAGACCGGTGGCCGTGCCCGGCCGCACGGCGACGACGAGACGGTCGCCGCGCGCCGCCTGCCGCGCACGCCGTGCGGCGGCGTCGACGGCGTCCAGAACCGCGCGCGCGTCCGACAGGAACACCTCGCCGGCCGGGGTCATCTCGACCCGCCGGCTGGTCCGGTGGAACAGCCGCGCCCCGACGCGGCGTTCGAGCCGGGCGATCGCCCGGGAAAGTGGCGGCTGGCTGATGCCCAGCCTCTCCGCGGCCCTGGCGAAGTGCAGCTCCTCCGCCACGGTCACGAAGTAATCGAGCTCGCGGGTCTCCAACCGATCCATACCTTCAGGGTAACGAACGAGATCAGAACCGTCATGGCTCCAGCGGTCTCCCGGTGGTGAAGTGGAAATCGCCCTTCCGGTGCGACCAGATGCCCGGCGGGCGAGAGACAGGAGACGCGGCGACGCACGCGGTCCGGGCGCGGGCCGGGCGGGTGCGAAAGCGCGGATCCGTACGAGGAGAGACCATGAGCGAAATCCCCACGGCAGCCGGAACCATCGACACGGGCCGGCTCGGCAAGACGCTCGTACACGAGCACGTGTTTGTGATCGGAGAGGAGTACCGGCTCAATTACGAACGGGAATGGGATGAGGAGAAGAAGGTCGCCCAGGCGGTTTCGGACCTCAATGGGCTGAAGTCCCTGGGAATCGACTCGATCATGGACCCGACCGTCCTCGGCCTCGGGCGCTACATTCCTCGCATCCAGGCCGTGGCGCGGCGGACGGATCTCAATATCGTCGTCGCCACCGGTCTGTACACATGGAATGACATGCCGCAGCAGTTCGGCTATCGCGGGCCCGGCGAGATGGTGGAGGGGCCCGAGCCTCTTACCGAGCTGTTCATCAGGGATATCACCGAGGGCATCGCCGACACCGGGGTGCGCGCCGCCTTCCTCAAGTGCGCCATCGACGAGCCGGGGCTGACCCGCGGCGTGGAGCGGACGATGCGCGCGGTGGCGCGGGCCGGCGTCCGTACGGGCGTACCGGTCACCGTGCACACGCACGCCGCGTCCCGGTCCGGCCTGGTGGCCCAGAACCTCCTTGTGGCGGAGGGCGTGGACCCGGCCAAGATCATCATCGGCCACTCGGGGGACTCCACCGACCTCGAATATCTGACCAGGCTCGCCGATAACGGCTCGCTGCTGGGCATGGACCGGTTCGGCGTCGACGCGTTCCTGCCCTTCGGGCAGCGGGTCGCGACCGTGGTGGAACTCGTCCGCCGCGGCTACACCGAAAGCATCGTGCTGTCCCACGACGCGTCGTGCTACATCGACTTCTTCGACGACTCGAAAGTCATGGGGGAGAAGTGGAATTACCGGCACATCAGCGAGGACGTTCTCCCGGCGTTGCGTGCGGCGGGCGTCAGTGAGGACGAGATCGACACGATGCTGGTGAAGAACACCCGCCGGCACTTCGAGTAGGCGAAGAATGCCCGGCCGAGGTTCCGGGAGTGCCTTTGGCATGAGGCCGGGGCGGCCGGTCTCGGCGACCCGGACGCCCCGGCTGGAGGGAACCTCGGCCTGGGCGTGGCTCGGGTCGCCTACGTCACGGCCCGGCGCGCCGCGCGGGAACTCTTCGGCAGCGGAGACTACGACGCACCCGTCGAGGGCATCGCTCCACCGAAACACAACTCGCTGCGCACGAAGCGCAATTGATGGCTTGTCATGCAGATCGCGCCCGGAACCGGCCGACTGCGGATACGGCCGCGACAAGTACCGGCGCCCGGCCTGGGAACTCGGTGGGAGACCGCTGACCGCGTGCCGTGGTTCAGCGGCACAGGGCCTTGTCCACGATGCTGTCGACGTGGTCCATGACGGCCTTGTCGGTCGGCTGGGTGGTCACCGCGACGTTCGCGGCGCGGCCGTCGTCGGTGGCGCCGCCCCGGGTCTCGTACCCCGTCATGCTGCCGCCGTGCCCCCAGTAGACGCCGCCGCACGACAGCGGCTTGCTGACGAGACCGAGGCCGTAGCGGGCGCCGCGGCCGAAGTATTCGGCGGGGACCGTGGTGCGCATCTGGGCGAGCTGGGCCTTCGGGAGGAGGTGGCCGCCGCTCAGGAGCGCGCTGGAGAACCGGTTGAGATCGGAGGTGGTGGAGATCATCTGGCCTGCCGACCAGCCCCAGGAAGGGTCGAATTCCGTGACGTCGAGCGGGGCGCCCGCCGCGTCCCGGTCGTACCCCTTGGGGTGGGCTTCCCGGATGGCCGTGTCACCGGGGGCGGGGAAGTAGGTGTGGCGCAGCCCGATGGGTCCGATGATGCGCCGGTCGATCTCCTTGGCGACGGGGTGGCCGGTGACTTTCTCGACGATCAGGCCGGCCAGTACGTAATTCGTGTTGCTGTACTGCCATTTCGTCCCGGGAGCGAAGTCCGCCTTGTGCTGGAGGGCGCGGTCCAGGAGTTCGCGGGGGGTGTAGTACCGGGGTTTGTCGTCAAGGTACTTGACGTAGTTGGGCAGTCCGCTGGTGTGCTGCAGGAGCTGGCGGACGGTGATGTGGCGCCCGTCGATTCCCTCCCCGCGGACGAGGCCCGGCAGATAGGCGTCGACCGGAGCGTCGAGGCCGATCTTCCTTTCGCCGACCAGCTGGAGCACGACCACCGCGGTGAATGTCTTGGTGTTGCTGCCGATCCGCACCTGCCCGTCCCTGGGGACCTTGGAACCGGTGGCCAGGTCGCCGACGCCCGCCGTGTAGGTGCGGGCGCGGCCCTCGCGGTCCTTGATGCTCGCCAGCGCGGCGGGCACGTCGTCGGAGCGCACCAGTGCGTTTAGGCCCTGCTGGACAGTGTCCTGCTTGGCGGCGGCGGGCGCCGCGGGCGGCACCAGGGCGCCCATCGTCACGACGCCCGCGGCCGCGGCGGCCACGGCGGCGGCGAACGGCAGGGCTCTGCGCCGACCACCCTGCTGCCGCCCGGAAGAACGTACCTTCTGCCATGCCTGCTCACGCACGAGCCAACTCCTGTGGAAACGATGGGGGTCCAGTGGTATTTGCCGGGCTCAGCATGTCCGGATGTGATCACCCGGCACGATCCTGCTACCCGTCCAGTTCCAGGTAGAGCTGGGCATACCCCCCGGCGAACATCCGGCCGACGCTCACCTCCTGAACCGGCTGAGCCAGTTCCGTAGCCTCACGTGGACGTGCCCGTCTCGCGGCCCCCTGAAGTCGTCGGCCACGCTCCTCCAGCGAGACCTGCCACTGGACGTCGGCGTGTCGGCCGGGTCGGCGGGTTCAGGCGGGGAACTTCGCCCAGACGGATTTGCCGGTGCCGTCGGGGAACCGGTGCCATCCCCAGGTGTCGCTGAGGGCCTGGACGATCGTCAGGCCCCGGCCGTTCTCGGCGAGGCGATCGAGGCGATCGAGGCGATCGAGGCGCGCGGGAGGGGCGGGAGGGGTGAAGCGCGGTTCGGGGTCGGTCGCGGTGCACAGCACGGTGTGGTGGGTGTGGGCCAGGGCGAGCCATCCGCAGTCGGCCGCGTGATCGCCGCGCAGTGCGTGGCGCAGTGCGTTCGCGGTGAGTTCGCAGGCCACGAGGGTGACGTCGTCGAGGGCGGTGGCCAGTTCCCAGCGGGTGAGCGTGTGGCGCACGAAGTCGCGTATGGGGTTCAGGGAACGGTCGCGGGCCGTGAAGCGGCGGGCTGCGAAGCGCGGCATGCCCAGGCCCATCGCGAGGCCCCAGTCGAGTGGTGCGGGCCGTGGGGGAGGGGTGGAGGCGTGGTCGGTCACGGTGTCTGATGTGTTCCGCTTCTGTCGGCACGGCGAACGCCGACGTTGGCCAAGTGCCCTTCGAATCCCATGTGTTCAGGGGGAGCCATCGGGGCGCGGACTGGCTAGCATTCTCACGTGGCACCCATCATGCAATTGCATATGGGATTCCTGCCCCGAGGGTCAAGGCTCTCAGGAGTGGAGGATGCGCGGGACGTGACGCCTGTGAAGTCCTGTGAACGTAGGGGCTTTTGAATCGAATGTGGAAGGTCGAGAAGGAAGAGGCCGCAGCATGGAGTTCGAAAATGGAATGCCTGCCAACCTGATTCCCGGCGCTGTGTGGATCAAGAGTTCCGCGAGCACCGGCGGGGGAAATTGCGTCGAAGTTACCGGCCTTCCTGGCGGTGCGGTGGCGCTGCGCAACTCCCGTTACCCGGAAGGGCCCGCCCTGGTATACACGCGTGAGGAGATCTCGGCGTTCATCACCGGGGTCAAGGACGCGGAGTTCGACCACCTGGGCGGCTGAGCAAGGCCTGGGCCACGGCTTGATACGGCGGACATACGTACTTCAGCCTGGAAGGATGGCTTCTGGTCGATCCTCGACGGGAGGGCGTATGTCCGCTGTCCGTAAGTACCAAGACGCTCCAGTGGCGTCCGTGCACGCCTTGCCCGGCTCCAAGCGGGAGGCGGCGCCTCGACTGCTCGGCGAGGAGCTGCGGCAGATGCGCCTCGGGCTGGGGCTGACGCTCAAGGAAGTCGCGCCGGTCATCCGTGCCTCGGTCTCCAAGATGAGCCGGCTGGAGCGCGGCGAGAATCCCCCGCGGGAGCGGGACGTCAAGGATCTGGCACGTCACTACGGAGCCGGTGCCCAGAAGATGCAGGAGCTGGATTCCCTGCTGCGGCTGATGCACGACGACGCGTGGTGGCAGCAGTACGCCGATGTGACGCCGTCCTTCCTCAGGCGGCTGATCGGCCTGGAGGGCGCCGCCCAGAAGATCTACATCTACGAGACCCACGTGGTGCCGGGGCTCTTGCAGACCCGTGGCTACGCCCAGGTCCTCGTGGAAGCGGCCATGCCCTCGGCGGAGGCCGCCGTCATCGAGCGCCGCGTGGAGCTCAAGATGGGCCGCAAGGCCCTGCTGCGCCACGAACAGCGGCCGCAGGTGATCGCGCTGCTGGACGAGGGCATCCTGCTGCGTCCGGTGGGCGGGCCGCAGGTGATGTTCGAGCAACTGGAGCACCTCAGGACCCTGACAGGGGAGCAGAACATCAACATCCGTATCGTCGAGTTCGCCAGGGGCGCCAGCATCGCGCCCCCGACTCCGATCACCCACCTGCGCTTCGGGGACGGCGGGCCGGCCGAGCTCGTCTACATCGAGCAGGTCGACAGCGCGAACTATGTGACCAAGCCGCTGGAGGTGGACCGGTACCGGCATGTCCTGGCCGAAGTGAGCCACGCCGCCGCCACCCGGCAGGAGAGCCTGGATCTGCTGGACAAGGCGATCGAGCGGTACCGCGGTGAGATGACCGACGGGTAGGGGATCGTGCCGCGGGTGCGATGACTGGCGTGGCGGAGGCCCGCCCCGGGGGACGGCCGGGGCGGGGCGGCGGTTCCTCCCCCGCGATGGCCGCGGCAGGGGGCGGGGTCCCCGGCGTCCGGCGGGTAGTGGCTCGCCCGGCAGGGCCGGGGTCGCCCCGGGCGAAGGAGCCGGGCTACAGGCGGGCGACTCCGCCCCACTCCACCCAGTCGAGGGCCCGTTTTTCGGGGGGCGGGGGCGGGGCGTCGGGCCGCCAGTCGATGACATCGACCAGCCCCGGCTCCAGCACCTCCATATCGCCGAAGTAGGCCCGTACTTCGCGCTGTTCACGCACGCGTCCCCAGGTGCCGCCCGTGGCGATTTCCATCAGCCGGGTCACGCCGTCGCGGACAGCCGGATCGTCGCTGACGAGCTGGCAGACGACCATATAGCTGCCTTTGGGCAGCCGCTCGGCCACCCGTCGGAGCAGGGCGGCGGGGTCCTGGTCGTCATGGGTGTCGGGAAGGCAGTGCAGGACGGAGACGAACAGCGCGGCCACCGGCTCGTCGAGCTTGATGAGCCGCCTGACGTGCTCGTTGCCGAAGATCGCCGCGGTGTTGCGCATGTCCTCGTTGAGGATGGCGGTCTGCTCGTTCTCCTCCAGCGTCGTCCGCCCGTGGGCCAGCACGATGGGGTCGTTGTCGACGTAGACCACGCGGCAACGGGGGTCGCTGCGCTGGGCGATCTGGTGGACGTTGTCCTGGGTCGGCAGCCCGGAGCCGTGGTCGAGGAACTGGCGGATGCCGTAGTCCTCCACCAGGACGCGCACGACCCGCTGGAGGAACGCGCGGTTGTTGCGAGCCAGGACCTGGGTGCTCGGCGCGATCTCCAGCAGGTCGTGGCACGCTTCCCGGTCGGAGGTGTAGTTCTCGATCCCGCCCAGCAGCCAGTCGTACATACGGGCCACGCTGGGGGTGCGTACATCGATGGTGTGAGAAATGTGTTTCTCCCCGGGGTTCATCGTTCATCCGCCCCCTGTCGTCTCGTCGGCAGATGTGTCCATCGCTGGAACTCGCCATGCTAGACAGCGGGTTGGGTCGGTGCCAGCCCCCGAACGAGGGACCGGGGGAGGGGGGTGGAACGCTGGGCAGGCAGGGGGAGAAAAACATCCGCCCGCGTATCTCCTGCGGACGGCGCGGACGTCCCGTGGCCGCAGCGCGCCTCTTACCTCTGCCGCGGGCCCCTTTCGGCCATCGCGCGCCGATGGTGCCGCCGCGGTCAGGCGTACGGCCGGGTGGCGGGCGCTCCCCGCTCGGCGACGCGCAGCAGGGCGTACAGCAGGGAAGGGTCGATGCCCATCAGCCCCGCCGCCTCCTCGGCGGACAGCCCGAGGTGGCGGCGAAGCAGCACCGCGTCCGCCTGCCGGCCCTCCAGCCGGCGGTAGATCTCGGATGACGCGGGCCGCCGGCGGCAGTCGGTGTGCAGCAGGACCGTACGGCCCAGAACCCGCCAGGCCAGCGCTGCCGGACAGGCGCTGCGCAGAACGTCGGGCCAGGACGCGGCCAGCTGGGCGAAGGCCGCTTCGACCGCGCGGGCCGCGGCGGCCTCATCGCCCGTACGCAGGCGGGCGTAGTGAAGGTAGTAGTCGCGGTGGAGTTCCTGGAAGGCGGCGTAATCCACCGGTAAGGGTGAGTGCGGCCAGGCCATGGATGTGTCCTTTCGGTGGCAGCCGAGGCACGGCCCGGCAGGCCCTAGGGATCACACGGGGGGTGGGGCTCGGTGGACTCGTCGCCCGGCGACACCCCCTGAACGGGGAACTCCAGGTGGGCGACGAGCGCGGCGTAGTGCACGTCCTCCCACCAGGGCCGGATGCCGGAGGGGGCCGCGCCCAGCCGGGACACCAGGCAGGCGATGACCGGCCAGTCGGGGATGAGGTCACCGGCGAGTACGTCGTGGACCTGATCGGACGTCAGCTCCGTTCCCGCGCACAGCTCCTCGACGGCCGGGCGGGCCGCCGCCAAGTAGAGGCCCCGCAGGGCCGTGTGCAGGGCCGCGGCCGCCGCCGTGACCGACTGCCGCGACAGGCGGCAGATGCCTTGCGCGCTCTCCCATAAGATCCGCAGTTCCGGAGCCTTCCCGCCGAGGATCGTGGCCAGCATGTGGACCACCGGCCACGCCGGTACCCGTTCGCCGGCGAGGATCCGCGAGACGTACGACGGTGAGAGGTCCGCCTGCCGCGCGGCCTCGCTGACCGACACCCCCGAGTGCCGATGGAGGTGGGACAGCGCCCTTGCCAGTGCCCGCGACGGCAGCACCGGTGCGGGCGCCCCGCCCGCCGAGCCGGTGGGCCCGTCTTCGGCGGGCGGCGCCGGACACCGGCGCCCACGCGTCAGACCTGCCTCGCGCTTACGGGTCCGCTGCGCCAGCAGCCGGCGCACCTTCGCCTCGCTCCACCGGGCGCGCGCCGTCTGCGCACTCACGCCGTCGGCCACCGCGACGTCCTCCCAGGTGCTGCCGCCGGCCCGGGCGTCGTGGACCGCCGCCGCCCGGTAGCAGGCCAGCTCGTGCTCCAGCTTGTCGGAGAGTTTCAGCAGCACCCGCAGCGATGCTCGCCGGTCGCTCTCCGCGCAGGCCAGCCGCGTCGCGAGCATCTGCAGGTCCTCGGCGATGCCCCGCCCCCACAGCTGCGACGGGGACGGCACGGAGACGCTGTGCCCGTCGCGCGCCCGCTGCGCGCGACGGCGGCAGCGCGCGTCGCAGTACACCTTGCGGCGACCGGGCCCGGCGTGCTGCGAGAAGCGGGTTCCGCAGAAACCGCATCGTGCGTACTCGGGTACAGGAACCATGGCGAAACTCCTCATCCAGTTGCTCTCATGACGTTTCAAGGAGCGAAAACCCGACGGTGAAGAAGGGGGGCAGAGCGCGGCGGACGGGTCGGTGCGCCGGAAGCGGCAGCCTCGGCACGTCCGCGCGGTCCGGTCAGCCGCGGTCGGCCCGACCGCGGAAACACGTGGTGGAGTGCCCGGTCGCGGAGGCCGCGGCCCCGTCAGAGACCCGGCCGCGCGTGGCGAGACCGAGCCGTGCGGCATCACCCACAGGGCGATGAGCGCGGTGACGGGCGGGCCCGGACGGACGTTGATACCCCAGACACAGGCCCCCGGAATTCTTGAAGCCGGGAATCACGGGATGCTAATTTCGCTGGAAGCCGAGGAGATCTGAATGACGCCTCGGCTGTTTCGATTGGACATTTCAATTCCTCTGTTCTGATCGAACGGCCCCGGGCTGGTACCCCGGGGCCACTTGTGCGTGCGTCACGTGAACGTACGTAGCAGGCAATGTAGAAGGTAGCGCCCACGGGGCCCATTCGCTACCTCGATCCCCCGACCCGAAAACGCAGAGGCCCGTGCAAGTCAGTGCCGGGGTCGTTGTGGGCCGAATAATGTAGCCGGAGCGACGAGTGTCTCAACCCGTTATGGGAAGAGAAGGCAGAATCGACCTCGGGGCGGTCGTATTGTGCCAGGAAAATGAGCAGAGACGGTCACTTCCATTCCTCGCGGATCAAATGCCTGGGAGGAGGGCGATCAGTCGCATGTGCTGGTTTTCCCTCATGCGGGGTGGCGGTGGCACAAGCGGAGTTACGAACTCCGGCTGCATGCACGTGCAGATGCAACAAATAGCGAATCGCTTAAGTGAACCCCCAAGAGGCGGAGCGTCGCGCCTGGCCCTTGTGCCTGGGGAGTCGCGCGAGACCGGGGGCGCTGAGGGGCTTCCCGAACTCCGAGTTATCTTGCTCGGGCAAAGGGCCCCGCCCAACAGTTCCTCATGTGCAAGGAGTTGACTTTGGACACGCAGGGCGCGCAGCACGCGCAGGACACATCGAAAGCGCAGGACCCGCAGGGCGTACCCCACCCGCAGGGCATGCAGGGCACACCCCACCCGCAGGACACGGCCCAGAGGCTGCGGTCGATCGGTGACGAGCTGTCGGACCGCTTCTACGAACGGGCCGACGTGGTGCGGACGCTGGTGGTGACGCTGCTGGCCGGGCAGCACTCATTGGTGCTCGGCCCGCCCGGAACCGCGAAGTCCGAGATGGCCCGGGAGCTCACCGGCAGGATCGACGGGGCGTCCTACTGGGAGATCCTCCTGTCGAAGTTCACCGCGCCGACGAGGATGTTCGGCCCCATCGACGTCGCCGCGCTGGCCCGGGGCGAGTACCGCCAGGTCTACGAAGGCCGCGCCACGACCGCCCATATCGCCTTCATCGACGAGATATTCAAGTGCTCAATGGCGGCCCTGAACGAGACATTGGGCTACCTCAACGAGCGGATCTACCATCCCGAGAACGGTGGCCGACCGATCCGCTGCCCCCTGATCGGGGCCATCACGGCGAGCAACGAACTGCCCAGCGGAGAGGACTCGGCCGCGATCTACGACCGGCTGCTGGTGCGGATCGAGGTCGGATACCTGGCTGACCCCTCGAACTTCGCCGCGCTGGTCCGCTCCGCCATCAGCCGCCCCGCGGCACCGACGCGGACCACGGTCGAGTTGACGGAGTTGCAGCACGCCGTGACCGAAGCCGTTCCGGCCGTGGGCGTCCCCGATGCGATCGTGGACGCGGTGTGCACGCTACGGGCCGCCCTCCGCCGCAAGGAACTCGTCGCCTCCGACCGCCGCTGGCGGCAGGCGGTGCGTCTGCTCCAGGCGTCCGCCTATCTCGACGGCCGCCCGGCGGTCGGCGAGACCGACCTGTCGGTACTGACGCACGTACTGTGGGACTCCCCGACCGAGCGCCCGACCGTGGAGCGCGAAGTGCTGCAACTGGTCAACCCCGACGCCAAAGAGGCGCTCGACCTGGCCGACACCATCGACGAGCTGGAGGTCCAGCTCGACGCCATGGCCGGGCAGTCCCGCGAGGCGCTGAGCGAGTGGGTGATCAGGAAGGCCCACAACCAGCTCGCCATGGCGGGGAAGCGGCTGGAGCAACTGCGCGAGGAGGCGGCGGGCGCCGGCCGCTCCACCGCCGCCATCGACCGGGTCACCGGCCGCCAACGCGCCGTCCGCGCCCGCGTACTCACCGAGGCCCTCGGCGTGGACGCGAGCATGGCGCAGGCCCAGTTCTGAACGCCGGGAGACCAGGTCCATGGACGAGACACCGAGCGAGTTCGACGAGCCGGCGACCCGGGCAGACAGGGGGCCGGGCCTGTGCGCCACGGCTCCCGAGCGGCACACCGCGGCCGTGATCGCGGACCGGTTCGACCGGATCGCGTGGCGCGACACCTACGGGCAGTCGGCCGGTCTGCGCGAACTGGCCCAGGAGCTGCGCGAGCGCTACGAGTGCACCACCGACCTGCTGACCGACGTGTTCCTCGCCGCCTACAAGCGGAGACCGCGGCTGCGCGATCGCGCGGAGATGGACCCCTCCCGGCTGGTCAACCACCACGTCATCGCCTCGCTGATGGAGTCGCCGGAGTTCGCCGAGCTGCGCCGGCAGACCTCCGGCGACCCGTACGCCGCCGCCATGACCGTACTCGCACAGGCCGCCGCGCTGCGCCGGATACTGGAGCGCTCCCGGGGCGCCCAGGAGCAGGCCGAGCGGGCGGAGAAGGCCCAGCGGGCAGCCGCGGGCGAGGGGCTCCCGCAGGCCGCCGGTGAAGACGGTGAAGACGATGGACATGGCGGGGCCGTCGGGGCGGCACGGGGTGCCGTACCGCCCCCGGCCGCCGACGACGGCGCCGTGCCCGCTCCGGCCCCGGCCCCGCCCCCGGGCACCGGCGCCGTACGACAGGCGAGCGGGGCCGCAGCGACCGCCGCGCAGCAAGCCGCCCGGGCCGCGGCCCAGGCCCTCGCGGCAGCCGCCCCCCATATCCGTGCCGCCGCGCGGAACGCGGCGGTGGAGGCCGCCGAGGCCACCCGGGAGGAGGCCGCGCTGATGCGGGCGTGGGGAGTCGACCCCGGCGAGCTGGAGCGGATGCCGTTCGACCAGCGCGCCCGGCTCGCCGAGCGGCTGCGCACCAGCCGTCTCGCACAGTGGGCCGAACTGATCGGCCGCTTCCGGCAGATGGCCGGCGGCGAGCGCGCCCGCAAGGTCGAGAACGCCGCCGGGGAACTGGTCGGCGTCACGCTCGGCAATGACCTCTCCCGCGTCATCCCCTCCGAACTGGCCAACCTCGGCCTGCCCGAGCTGCGCGCCCTGTTCGCCGCGCGCTACGCCGCCGGGGAGCTGATGCTCTACGACAGCCAGGGTGAGCAGGACACCGGCCGGGGAGCCGTCATCGCGTGCGTGGACACCTCGCACTCCATGTACGAGGCCGGGCCCGGGGGAGTCACCCGGGAAGCGTGGGCCAAGGCGTGCGCCCTGGCGCTGCTGGACCAGGCCCGCCACGCCAAGCGCGACTTCGTGGGCATCCTGTTCTCCGCCGCCGACAAGATCCAGATCTTCCGCTTCCCGGCCGGGCGGCCCGCCAAAATCGCCCAGGTCCTGGACTTCGCGGAGACCTTTCTCGGCGGCGGCACCAGCTACCAGACGCCCCTGACCGCGGCCGGCGAACTGCTGGAGGAGGAGTTCAACGACGCCGCCCGCACGCGCGGCGACATCGTGCTGCTCACCGACGACGAATGCGGCGTCACCGAGGAGTGGACGCGCGGCTGGAACGCCGCCAAGCACCGGCTGGGCTTCCGCGTCTTCGGCGTGGCCATCGGAGCCCCGCGCGCCGCCGCAGCCGACTCGGTCCTGGACGCCCTGTGCGACAACCTCCGCTCCATCGAGGACTTCACCGACGTCCACTCCGCCGCCGACCTCTTCCGCGTGATCTGACCCGGCCGCCGTCCTGCCGCCCGGCGCGTACCGTTCGGGCTCTCGGCGTGCGGTTCTCCGGCAGGGCTACCGGGTGACGGGCCGGCCGCGCACCTGGGCGGCTGCCTTTGTGCCTCTCCGCATTCGCGTGCACGTTCTTTCCTTCACGGCGAAGGCGGCGCACAACGCGGGACGCACGACGCGGGACCGGATGGGCACCCGGGGCCGGGGCCGGGGCCGGAGCCGGCGGCCCGGCCGTACTCGGATCGGCGCTGGTACGGCCGGCCCGCCGGTTGGCGCGCGGGTCAGCGGGTGGTGTAGCCGCCGTTGGGGAACATCGTCTGACCGGTGAACCACCAGCCCTCGGTGGCCAGGAATCTGATGACCGGGACGATGTCCTCGATGTGGGTGAGCTGGTTGCCCATCGCCTGCGACGCGTGGAAGTCGGCCCGCTCCGGGGTCTCCTGCGGGTAGAAGAACGGCGTGTCCATCGGGCCGGGTGCCACGGTGTTCACCGAGATGTACCGGTCGGCGAACTCCTTGGCCGCCGCCCGGGTGAAGTGCTCCAGCGGCGCTTTGCCGCCGGCGTATGTCGAGTAGCCGTCCGTGAAGGCGGCCAGCAGTGAGGTGCCGAGGCTGATGATCTTCCCGTGGTCGTTCAGCCGCCGCCCGGCCTCCTGGATGAAGAAGTACGCCGCCTTGGCGTTGATGCCGAACATGAGGTCGTACTCTTCCTCGGTGGTCTCCAGGATCGGCTTGCGCAGCACCATCCCGGTGGTGTTCACCGCGATGTCGGCACCGCCGTAGGTGTCCACCGCCGTGTCGAAGAGCCGCCGTACGTCCGCGATCTTCGTCAGGTCCCCCTGGACGGATACGGCCTGGCCCCCGGCCTCCTGGATGGCCTTCACCGTCTCCTGGGCCTCGCTCTCGGAGCTGTGGTAGTGCACGACCACCTTCGCCCCGGCCTCCGCGAAGGTCCTGCTGAGCAGTCCGCCCAGATTCTTCTCACCCCCGCCGATGACCGCGACCTTGTCCCGCAGCGTGTGCTCAGCCATGTTTCGCACGTCCTCACGTCTCTGCTGGTGATCGTCTTGATCACGCTCTATGGACGAGACTAGGTGTACATATCGGTTATTTCGCGACAGAAGGTTCGAGTCGCTCCATGCGTGCCGTCGATACCTTCCGGACGGCAACCGTCGATACCTACTGGACGGCAAGTGGGGGAGATGGCGGCGGGCCCGTGCCCGGTATGCGGCGGATCTTCGTGTGAAGAAGGCGAACTGAGAGCGCAGCAGCCCCCGGGGGGCCCGCCGCGCGTAGTAGAACAGGAGTAGAACAGAAGCCACCAATACCCGACGCCAGGAGCCAGGATGCCCAGAGTGAACGCCGCCGTACCGACCGAGGACGGCGTCTGCGCCGTGACGCTGCATACGCCGGCGGAGGAAGGCAGTTGGCCGGCGGTGATTCTCTATCCCGACGCCGGCGGCGTCCGGGAGACCTTCGCGGCCATGGCCGACCGGCTCGCGGGCCACGGCTACACCGTGCTCCTGCCGGACATCTACTACCGGTCCGGCGGTTTCGCCCCCTTCGACATCGCTACGGTGTTCGGCGACCCGGCCGAGCGGGAGCGGCTGTTCTCCCTGATGACGAGCCTGACCGCGGAGAGGATCGTCAGCGATGCGAACGCGTTCCTCACGTTCCTCGCTGACCGCTCGGAAGTGTCCGGCGACCGGGTGGGCACCACGGGGTACTGCATGGGAGGCCGGATCTCACTGATCGTGGCCGGGAACCGCCCGGACCGCGTCGCGGCCGCCGCGTCGTTCCACGGCGGATACCTCGCCGCCGCCGACCAAGCCGAAAGCCCCCATTTGCTGGCCGACCAGATCAGCGCGAACGTCCTTGTGGCGGCTGCCGAGAACGACGACAGTTTCCCCCGTGAGCAGCACGAGCGGCTGGAGCACGCCTTCACCGCCGCCGGTGTGAAGCACACCATCGAGACCTACCCGGCCGGGCACGGCTTCGCGGTGCCGGACAACCCGACCTACGACGAAGCCGCCGCCGAACGCCACTGGACGGCCCTGACCGGCTTGTACGCCGAGAGCCTCCGCGGCTGACCCCTGCCCCGCCCGTTCCGTCCCCCACCCCGCCCGCTGCGGTCGGCACGCGAACGTCAGCCGGTCCGCCGGCCGGCGGACGGGGCGGGAACGGTCCGGCCGAACGGGCCGCTGTGCGCTGCGGCGTACGCGATGGCGCCGCCGCCCGCGCCGCCGGGGCGAGTGCGCTCGGCGGGGGCGGATCCACCTGGCCCCGCCCAGACCGTACTGCGGGGGTTTTCGGTGGCGCACCGTGTCCTCGGTCGGGCGAGAGCCCGAACGTCTGCCGCGGGTATCCTGCGCGGCGTGACCAACTCGCCCGCGGATCTTGACGATGCCGGGGTCGCGACAGCCGCGGTCCGCGCCGGCGCGGACGTAGTACGCACCCTGTACGGCCGGCGGCACGCGATACGGCTCCGGTCGCCCCTGGGATGGCCGGCGATCGAGCGCCGGCGGCACTACGGGCGCCAGTACAGCGGGGGGTCCGGGTGGTTGACGAAGCCGAACGAGCGGTAGAGCGGTTCACCGTCGTGGGAGGCGTACAGATCCACTCGGGAGACCTCGCGCTCACGGAACCAGTCGAGCAAGCTCCGCACTATCGCGCGACCGTGGCCACGCCTCCGGTACGTCGGATCAGTGACCATGCCGATCACATGCCCGACCCGCCCGTTGCGCGAGTGCGGACCGGGAAACCACCGATCGACGGTGCCTATGCCGCAGGCGGCGAGCCCGTTGCCGCCGTCCACGACGAGGACCCGCACATCAACCGCTGTCAGCTGTTCCTTCAGCACTGAGACGAGGGCGACCCGCCAATCGTCGCCCGCCGACGGGGGGTTGAAGAATTCGCCGCCGAGGGTCTCGAACAGCAGCGCCCGCAACCGTACGAGCTCCGAGATGTCGTCCTCCGCCGCCTGACGTACGCCTGCCTGCCGTGCATCGATGTGGTGTTTCATGCCGACCAGGCTGATGTAATGGGCTTATGCACCTCAACCCTTACGGCGCGGATGCCGTGAACCTGGCCGCGGACCTGGCCAACCGGCGCCCGACCAGCGCCGAGGAGCTCGCCGACCGCTGCCGCGCCGCCGGGCTGACGCTGGAGCATCCGGCCACGGCGCAGGATCTGCAAGGTGCCCGGACCGCGCTGGGGGCGTGGGAGAGAGTCGTGGACGCCGACGACGAGCATGAGCGCGCCGACATGGTCAACCGGATGCTGGCCGAAGCCGCCGCCCACCCCCGGCTGACCGACCACGCCGGAGACGGCTGGCATCTGCACTACCGCGACGACCGGCAGCCGCTCGGCGCCCTGCTGTTCTCGCTGATCGCCGTCGGTACCGCGCTCCATCTGGTGGGCCGCGGCATGCACCGGCTCAACCGGTGCGCCGTGGCCGAGTGCACCACGATCTTCGCCGACACCTCCCGTACCGGTCGGCAGCGCTACTGCTCCCAGCCGTGCGCCAACCGCGACGCCGTACGCCGTCATCGCGCCCGAAGCGGCGGGGCCGCCGGAGGACCCCGGCTCGGACGTCGGCCTCCGGGCGGCAGCATCTGAGGGCGGCCGGAGGCCCCGGACGCGAGCGGTGCCGTACGGGCCGGGGGAGCGGGCTGTCGACGGGCCGCCAGGCTCAGGCGGCCGACGCGTTGAGGGCGTACTCGCGGGAGGCGCGCACCCAGGCCCCCGAATCCGGAGCGCACCTTCCAGCGGGGAGGGACGGCTAACGGGATGGCGCCGCCGCCGGCCATGCGCGGGGGTACGGCACGCGCAGCGATCGCGCCGTGACCGGCGTGTGCTCGGCGGCGGCGTGCACCTGGCCGTCGCGCAGAACGATGGCACCACTGCGGAGCATCGTGTCGACCAACTCGGCGGCGAGTTCCTCGGGCGTACGGCCCAGGAGGCGCGCCGCGTCCGTCAGCCACGCCCGGGCGTGCAGGTACGGCTCGACCTCGTCGGCGGGTATCCCGTCGCGCACCATCAAGGCGAAGGCGAAGACCCGTCGCGCGCCGTACCAGACGGCCCCGTCCGGGTCGTC
The DNA here is from genome assembly GCF_056434425.1 of Streptomyces sp. NPDC044033. Classification (NCBI taxonomy): domain Bacteria; kingdom Bacillati; phylum Actinomycetota; class Actinomycetes; order Kitasatosporales; family Streptomycetaceae; genus Streptomyces; species Streptomyces sp. NPDC044033. The sequence goes on from NZ_JBWKFF010000023.1 coordinate 112,814, forward strand.
CACCAGCCGCCGGCCCCGGCGCAGAGCGGCGGCGAACGCCGCGGCCGGATCGGCGGGGATGGGCCCGTGGGAGGGGAGGATGATGCGCGGGGAGAGATCGGCCATGCGCTTGAGGGAGGCGAGCGCCGTGGACGCTGTGTCGGGTCCGTCGAGGGCGAGGTTCACCCAGCCGACGTCGTAGTCCGACAGCGCGTCCCCGACCACGAGCAGCCGCTCGTCCGGCTGCCACAGCGCGATATGCCCGGGGGTGTGCCCGGGAGTGCGTACGACCTCCCAGTCGGCGTCCCCGAGCCGGAGGACCTGCCCGTCGTCGAGCGGTACGTCGACCGTGTACGGGGCCACCGGCTGGTCGAGGTACTCGGCGGCGCAGCAGCCAGGGTCCCGGCGGGAGACCGCCTCGGCTTCCGGGGCTCCCGCCGCGACGGCGGCGCCCCGTGCCTGGAGGAGGGCGTTGCCTCCGACGTGGTCGGAGTGCCAGTGGGTGTTCACGACCAGGTCGATCTTTCCGGCGCGGGCGTGTGCCTGGGCCCAGTCGGCGGTCTCCTCGGCGTGGCCGACGAAGCCGCTGTCGACCAGGGCCGGCCGCCTTCCGTGCAGCAGGAGCAGGTTGGCGTCGGGGAACGGCCGCTGCCGCCAGGCCACCCAGGACGGCAACGACGGCAACGAGGGCGACGAGGGCGCCGGGGACGACGATGCCGACGAGGGCGCGACCGGCCGCGGGCTCACCGCTCCGACCGGTTCACGCGGAGCAGCGTCCGCCGCCCGTTGGCGACAAGCTTCCGCCGGCGCCTGCTGCGTCTGTTCTTCCACGTGCTCTCCTTCGACGGACATCACAGTCGGTACAGCCCGTGAACGGGCGGGGCGAGCTCGTCAGCCGGCTTGCGTGCCTCCGGCGGGAACCCACCGATGACGATCATCATGGCACCGGCGGTGCGGGGACGACGGAGGCCGTCGAACCGGCCGATCAGCCGCGGCGCGGCCCTCAACGGGCCGTCCCCGGCCAGGGCGTACGAGGCCGCCGACGCTCGGCGCACGGCCTCAGGCGAGAAGCCCGGACAGCCGGGCGGCTTGTCGCTCGGCCGTTCCCGGTGGGTTGCGAGGGTGCTGCGGGTCGTCGAAGGACAAGAGGAACAGCCACACGAGCGCCAGCAGCCGACGGCACTCCGGCAGCCGCGCGAGTTCGGCGGCGTTCAGGTCGAAGAGATCCAGGAACGCGTCGACATCGAGCGGCGGCCCCACCCAACTGGCCACATGCTCCGTGATCTCCGCCAGTTCGAAGGGCCGGTCGCTGAGACCGGAGTCCTCGAAGTCGACGACCCGTACGCGCGTGCCGTCCCAGAGGTAGTTGGCGAGGTTGCCGTCGCCGGGACCGAAAACCAAGGGGACCCCCGGCATGCTGACGCGCTCCATACCTGAATTGGCCAGCCACTCAAGACCGCGGACCATGGCCTCGCCGACCTCACTGTCGGCTCGCGGGCGTATCCGCAGCGCCCAGGCGCGGATCTGAGTGATGAGCCGCTGCTGTCGGCCAGGCCGGGCGGGGACCTCGGCCAGGACATCCGCAGGCACAGCCGCGTACAGCTCGCTCGCTGCCGCGGCCAGAGCCTTGAGCCGCCGATCGCTCAGCGGCTCTCCCCGCATCGGCTCACCGGGTAGGCGCTCCATCACCACCACCGGCTCCTCCGCGTCGAGGTCCACGCTGCGAGGGACAGGGGCCAGGCCCGGTGCGTACGCGGCGAGCAGCGTCAGCGCACGCCACTCCCGCTCGCCCGCGCCACGGCTGTCACGCTGGAACCTCTTGATCACGATGTCGGAACGGAGCTCGACAGCGTGCCTACTCCATGGGGTGGACGTCATGGGACGTGATTGTGTCCGGCGGCCGCACCCTGCCCGACAGCGGCCACGGCACCGGCTTGCTGGGGTGCAGCCGGCGCAGTCGCGCAGCTGCTGCTCCTCGGGGCTGAACATGCCGCGGATGGCGGGGCGACGGTATGGGCGCGCTGGGCGAGTTCGAGCCGCAGGCGGGCGCGGCCGGTGTCGGTGATGTGCGGCAGGAATCTGCGGCCGTCGCTGGGGTGGGGCTCGGCGCGTACCAGGCCGTTCCGGGCTCAGAAATCCGTGAGTTCCAGCGCGTCCGAGCCCGGAAGGCCGGACGTACGCGCCGGGGAACCCAGGTCGAGGAGAGCGTGTGCAGTCGCGTCGTCCGCCGGGTGGAAGGCCCAGATTCTGTGGCCTTCGCTTCCCGGCAGTTCCAGGACGTGCTGGTCGAGTACGAGCGGTCCGACCCGCGGGTGCCGGAAGAGTTTGCGGTCCATCGCCTTCTCGTAGAGCTGGTGCTCTCCCCAGGCGATCCTGAAATCATCGCTGCGCGCGGCCAGCTCATCCACCAGCCGCGTCAGGCGGGCCGAGCCCGCCTCGGGGCCGGCTTGCGCGCGCAGGGCCGCCACCATGCAGCGGGTCAGCTCGGGCCACTCGGCGAAGAACGACGGCGCCCCAGGGGCGAGGAACACCATGCGGGCGTAGTTGTCCAGAGGCTCCAACCCCTCGTGGAGGAGACCGCCGAGCGGGTTGCCGCCGACAATGTCGAGCCACCGGTTCACGAGCAGGGCGGGCACCGTGATGGAGTCGAGCAGCCGGTGCACGGCCTCCAGACGATCACCGTCCGGACAGAGAGCCTCCCGGCCCGTGACCGGCCCCGTGACTGGTTCTGTGCCCGGCTCCGGGACCGGCTCCGTGGCGGCGAGTCCCCGCAGGTAGCGCGCCGCCACGGCATCCAGCAGCAGCGCCTCGCACAGGCCCTCGACCACGGCGCGGGACGGCCGGCGTTCCCTGCCCTGTTCGAGACGTACGTAGTAGTCGGTGCTGATCCCGGCCAGGAACGCCACCTCGTCCCGCCGCAGACCCGGCACCTGGCGCCGCGCCCCCGGGGCCAGCCCGTGCTGTGCGGGCCGTACCTGATCGCGTCTGGCGCGCAGGAAGCCGGCCAGTGGCCGGCTCGCGCCGAGGCTGCTCGAAACCTTCATACGACCAGGGTAAAGACGAAGCGTGCGCTGCGGCGCGGGGACGGAAGCGCGTCACCAGAGCCCGCTGCTCCCGCCACGCCACAGCGTGCGGTCACCTCGCCCATCCACGAGGGCCGGGGGTGGGTGTGCCACTCCTACCCGCCTGCCGACAGGGATGACTACCGTGCCGAACGCGTCCCGGGAGAATCCCGACATCAGCCGAACACCGGCCGTCGCCGCCCCCGACCGCCCGGTAACCGCTCGTCTCCGGAGAGTCGTCAGGTCGCCGCGCGATCGCGGTCGGCCTCCCGGACAGCAGACAGCAGGCAGCAGACAACGCCAAAGACCAAGGAAAAGAGATAGTCGATGTACGTCGTTACGGGCGCCAGTGGCCGAACCGGACGGGCCGCCGCCGTGCACTTGCTCGCGCACGGACACCCCGTCCGGGCCGTCGGCCGTTCGGCCCGACGCCTCTCCGGCCTGGCCGATCTGGGCGCCGAGGTGTGGGAGGCCGACCAGACCGACGCGGCCGCCCTGGCGGGAGCCTTCCGCGGCGCGGACGGCGTCTACGCGGTGATCCAGCCCAACTACCTCCCCGACCACCCCGACTTCGGCGCCTTCCAGGACCAGGTGGCGGCCTCCCTGACCGAGGCGGTCGCCGCTTCCGGGGTGACCCGCGTCGTCGGGCTCAGCAGCTGGGGAGCCCAACACCCCGAGGGCACCGGACCGGTCAGGGGTCTCCACCGCTTCGAACAGCGCCTCTCGGCCGTCCCGGGAGTCGACGCGCTCTGGCTGCGGGCCGGCTACTTCATGGAGAACCTGCTCGACCACGTCGACGCCGCCAGGGCCCACCACCGCATCAGCGCCCCCTTCGACCCCGACCTCCCCCTGCCCTTCGTCACCACAGGCGACATCGGGGCCCGGGCCGCCGAGGAACTCGCCACCGGGGCCTGGAGCGGTACGGAGATCCTGGAGCTCCAGGGCGAACGCGATGTGAGCATGCGAGAAGCCGTGAGCGTGATCGCGCAGGCTGTGAGCGCCGACGATCTCGCTTACGAGCAGACCACCGTCGCCGAATTCCACGCGGAACTCCGCAGGAAAGGCGTGTCCGCCAATGTCGCGGACATGATGGCCGAGGTCGGCGAAGCCCTCAACACCCGCCACACACGCATGCAGCAGCCGCGTACCGCCCGCACATCCACTCCCACCACGATCGAACGGTTCGCCGAGGAGGAATTCGCGCCCCGGTACCGCGCGGCGGGGTAACGCCGGGGCCGCGGGGCGGCGGGCCGCGACCGTACAGCGCGGATCGCCCCGAGCCTTCGACGCGTAGTCGCGTTACGCGGCGTCCGCGAAGCGCAGCACGAAGCGTCGCTGCCAGGGAGTCTCCACAGCGCGATGGTGGTAGTTCTGGCGGACGTACGCCACGGCTCGGTCGGCCGGAACTCCATCAAGGACGGCCATGCATGCCAGCGCTGTCCCGGTCCGCCCGCGCCCGCCTCCGCAGGCGACCTCGACGCGTTCGTCCCTCGCCCGGGACAGCGCCTCTTCCAACGCGTTCCGGGCTTGCCGACGGTCCTTGGGAAGCCGAAAGTCGGGCCACGGCACCCACCGAGCCTCCCACCCGGTCTCCGGAGGCTGCTTGCCGAGCAGATAGACCGCGAAGGACGGGCCCGGCCCTGAGGGCAGGGGATATCGCAACCCCCGGCCACGTATCACGACGCCGGAAGGGAGACGTATGGTCCCGGCGTCGGTCGCGCTCCAGTTCTCAGCCATGCGGGCACCCTACGGGGCGGTGAAACGCAAGAGTCCGCCTCGCGCGCGCCGAGGCAGCCGGCAGCCGCCCGTAGCGGGCCGTACGGTCAGTCGGCGGATCCGCGCCGCCACTGCCGCGCTCGGGTGGGCGAGCCACGCTGTCGTCGGGAGGCGGGCTCGCGAGGCCCGTAGCCGATCGGCGGGTGATCGGCAGGCGGGCCGGGTCAGCCGCGGAGGAAATACAGAACGGTCGTGGTGCCGGCGGAGGCCACGAGGAGCGCCCGCAGCAGCCAGGCCGGGAGGCAGCGGGCCAGATGGGCGCCGACGTAGCCGCCGATCGCCGCGCCGACCAGCATGGTGACGAGAATCAGCGGGGAGCCCAGGGCGTCGGACGTGACGAGGAGTATCAGGGCCGCGCTGGCGTAGATGGCCGCGAGCTGGGTGACCCGCATCGGATTGCTCACCGCCGCGTCGAGACCGAGGCCGACGCTCCACACGGCCATCATCATGATGCCTACGGCTCCGCCGAAGTATCCGCCGTAGACGGCGAGGACGAACTGGCCGATCAGCACGGCCCGGGCACTCATGCCGACCCGGCGGCCGAGGGCGCTGTCGAGCGCGCGGGACAGGTGGCGGCCGAAGGCGACGAGCAGTGTGGCGAAGGCGAGCAGCCATGGCACCGCGGCCTCGAACGACGCCGCGGGCAGCGTGAGCATGAGACCGGCGCCGACCGCGCTCCCGGCCATGCTGATCAGGGTGAGAGCCCTCGTGGACGCCGCACCGACCGGTACGAGTTCACGTCGGCAGACCGACGCGCTGACCACGGCACCGGGTACGAGAGCGATGGTGGACGAGGCGTTCGCGGTGACGGGCGGCAGTCCGGCCGCCACCAGAGCGGGCAGCGCGATGAACTTGCCGCCGCCGCCAACGGCGTTCAGCACTCCGGCTCCGACACCGGCCGACAGGATGAGCGATATCTCTGGCACCCACCGATGATCACCCTGCGGCCGGCGGGCCCACAATGCGCGATCGGCGTACCTGGTATCAGGCAGTGCCATAGGCTCACGAGGGTGCGGTACGACTTGGACGACCTTCGGCTCTTTCTCGACATCGTGACGGAGGGGTCGATCACGGCGGGTGCTCGCCGGATGCATCTGAGCCTGCCGTCCGCCAGCGCCCGAGTGCGCTCGCTTGAGCACCACGCGGGCGTGGCCCTGCTGATCCGCGGCCGCAGGGGGGTACGGCCCACCCCGGCGGGTACGACCCTGGCCCGGCACGCCCGCGAGGTGCTGGCCCAGACGGCACGCCTTGAGAGCGCCGTCGCGAGCTACACCCGGTCCCCGAGCGCTCCGCTGACCCTGCTGGGCGGCGGCTCCGCGATGCACCGGCTCGTACCGCGGGCCCTGGTCTCCTTTCTGCGGGAACACCCCGATACCGACGTCACGGTCTCCGAGAGCCGTACCCCGCAGACGGTACGGGCGCTCGCCGATGGCGCGGCGGATCTGGGGGTCGTCCTCGACGGCGAGGCCCGCGACTGCGGCCTGACCATGGAACCCCTCGGCGACGATTCCCTGGTGGTGATCGGCCAGGCGGGCGGAATCCTCGCGGGCCGCACCTCGTTGACGTACGGAGAAGTAGCCGAGCACCCCCTGGTCGGGCTCAACGCCGACTCCTCGCTACGGCGCTGGATCGAGAAACATCTGGGCCCGCACGCCCCAGCCGTGCGCTACCGCACCAGCGTGGCCAACCTCAACGTCCTGACCGGCCTGGTGTCCGCCGGAGTCGGCCTCGCCGTCGTACCGCGCCGCGCCATCGACCCCAGCCAGGCGCTCGACGTCTGCGAACTCCAGGACCCCTGGGCCCGCCGCCGCCACCTCCTCGCCTGGGGAGTCAAGGACGGGACACCGTCGACAGCCACGGAGGCGCTCGCCGAACACTTGAGGCAGGCGGCGTCGTCGCTGCCGATGCCCTCCGCGGAGGCGCTGCCGGACAGGCGCGATGAATCGGTCGGGCAACCGGTCCAGGCGTCACGCCCGGGGTGAGGACTCCGGGTCCGCTCCCGCCGAACGCTCTCTGAGTACGTAAGCCGCGGTAAGCGCAACGACACGATCACCATCATGTGACAGGTCTTCAAGGGCACGTGACGCCGTACTCCCCGGAATCTCCGCGAGCGCCTGCGTAATCCGCCGACGCGCAGCCGATTCAATGGTGCCGCGGGCCAGGCCGTCAACGAATCCGGAAGCGATGTGATCCGCCAACGCGGGATCACCTGCCAGCGCGCTCAACGCATCCGCCGCGTCCGCGTCGCTCACCCCCTCGACGACCATGCCGATAAGCGTCGGGACCGCTTTGGCCACTCCACGCGCCCCGAGCGCCAGAGCCGCACATCTGCTGACCGCCATATCGGCGTCCACAAGGGCGTCTTGCAGCAGTACGGTCGCCTCATCGTCCGGGATCTCGGCAATGGCCTGGACAGCTCGTATCCGCACGTCGGCCGCTGATGAGCCGAGGCCCTCCGCCAGCAGTGCCAATCCGCCGTCGCCCGCTCGTGCCAGAGCCCATCGAAGGGCCCCGGCGACATTCGGGTCCGTCTCGCTCAACGCCGCCTCGGCCAGGGCTTCCACTGGCGCCGGGGCCCCTTCGATTCCTTCGATCGAGGACAGGGCGGCGCGCTGACGCTGCCCGGCGCTCTCCGAGCCCAACCCCTGGAGGAGCGCCACGATCCGGAGGACGCCCTCCCAGCCGGCGGGTTCCGCGGCGCCGATCCGACCCAGTCGCGTGAGCAGCTCCGTCTCACTCGCGATGCGTTCCCGTGTCCGGTGGATGAGGTCGTCGACGAGCTCCGAGGGCGTGAAGTCGGGATCATCCAGCGCGGATCCGACTTCACGCAGCGAGAGCCCCAAGGACCGCAGGCTCTCGATATGAAAGATTCGCCGGATATCCTCGCCGGAGTACTCCCGGTAGCCGCCCTCGGTACGACCCGTCGGCCGCATCAGGCCGAGTGATTCGTAGTGCCTGAGCATGCGGGCACTGACCCCGGACCGTCGTGCCACATCACCGATCAGCACTGTCCACTACCTTTCCTGGCCCGTCCTGCCGAGAGCCACGATGCGCTTCGCCTCCTCGATCGCGAACTCGAATCCGGCATCCGGGTCGCGCATCATCTGTTCCGTGGCGATCGCGTGCTGCCGCACGTGAGGGTCGAGATCCGTCATCGCAGTGCGCAGAGTCGGCATGGTCACCTTACCGAGCGCGATCAGCGCCCGGCTGAGACTCAACTGCGTATCACGCTCGCCGCGCCCGAACTGTGTGGCCAATACCCGCGCCAACCGAGGCTCTTCGCCTTCGGGTACGAGTACGACCGCCGCTCGCCAGGCGCTCCGCGCCACCTCGTCGTCGGCGTCGGTCAGAAGCGCCCGTGTGATCGCCGGCCACGCCCGCCGCTCCCCGATCTTGGACAGGGTGTGCAATGCCTGGCTCCGTGCCTGCGTACGTTCCGAGCGAATTTCATCAATGAGTTTCGGGACCGTCATTGAAGACGAGTGGCGGATGAGTGCCCACGTAAGCGTCTCGCGCACGTAGAACTCGGGCTCGGTCGCGCATCGCTCGATGAGCTTGTCGATGAACCGGGGATCGGGGGCCGTGCCGGCCGCGAGCGCCGCCTGCAGTCGCACCGAAGATCTGCTGCTTTGCAGCCCCTGAAGAGCTCGACCGATATTCGTGTCCTCTTTCGGCATGGTCATCGGGACCACCTCCTTGACCACAGTGAAAGCGTTATCACTGTGTCAAGGTCAAGCCGGGCCACGCGGTGAGAGGACCAGGCACCCTCTGCCCACCGAGTCCCGAACGTGTCACGTCGGACGAGACGGCGGCCCTGGCGCTGAAGCCCCCGACCACCCCGACCACCCCGACCACCCCGACCGCCTCGACATCACCGACATCACCGACATCACCGTCAACTCAGCTGAACCAGGGCCGTGAGCGCTTCGTGGAGCTCGGCATCTGCTGGGTGGGCCGCCGAGTCCCGCGTGCCGCTGGTGGCCGGCGCACCGCCGGGGCTTTCCGTACGCGCCCAGCTCCGGTGCAGTCCGTCGTACCGGCCGGGTACGGCCGCCAAGAGGGAAACCTCGCGTCTGCTCTCAACCCTGAACGTGGCGAAGGAGACCGGTGCGGCCTCACCGTCCAGCTGGACGGGGGCGCAGATCAACGACCCGAGGCGGCTCTGCGTCACCCAGGAAGGCGGGAGCGAGGTCACGGAGACGGTGCTGATCAGGAGGTCGTGAGGCGCGTTCTCACGCCAGCCGTACCAACCGTCGGCAGCCGCGCTGTGCACGTGGCGCAACCCCGATCGGCCCACGAGAGCACGTGCGCTTTCGACCTTCACCGGATCGACGTCAACGCCCATCACACGGCCTTGGTCCCCTACGCGCTCGGCCAGCTCCATGAGGAGGCCGCCTCTGCCGCTGCCTACGAGCAGCACGCTGCCCCCTTCTGGGGCCGAATCGATCGCATGTCGAACGCTTCTCATCTGGTGTCCGATCCAGGAGGAAGTAAGGAGAGGAAGGCGCCGGGCCTAAAACGACCTGCGGTGATCGTCGCATTGATCATCTACTCAGGGCCAGGCAGAGGGCGTGTGAATGCTCCACGGCATAGTGATCTCGGCCATCTGGTCACATTCGACTGCTGACGCCTGTCCAGGGGACGTGACATGGGGATATCTCAACACTCGCGCGGATACCTCGCCATGGGCGGCGATTGCTGGATTCCACAAACAGTGTCCACAATTCAGTGCTGCGATATGCGTCGATGGAATTGAGTTTCCACTGCCGGGAACCTCGGCGGTGACCGCCGGACCCGGCCACCCTATCGGTTCCGCCCGGCTGTCCGAGCGTGCCATGGCGACGCGTGGCGACTCCCTCGTACGCGCCCAGCCGGTACGCAAAGGGTTCCGCGTTCGCGGCGGGACCGGGCCGCGCTCGTGCCGCGACCATTGAACTCGCGCGTCTGGCCGACCGGCCGTGCCCGGCCACCGGATTCATGCCCATGGAAAGGGAACCGGCACGCATGGTCGCAGGTCGTCCAAGGTGGCCGAATCCCTTCCGGGCCCATGGCCGACGTCTATTTACGAACGTGCGCTCTGTGTACAGTTCTGCACTGTGTCCGCCGTGCGGGGCGTGGTAATCCGCTATCGGCACGCTCGGGCCAGTCATCCTGCGGTGAGGAGTACGTTCATGTGCCCAGCAGGTCCTGAACCGCCAGCCGAAACCGAAACCGAAGTAGCGGTAGGAGAAGAAGCAGAAACCGATGGCGAATCCGAACCGAGCTCGCTCGCCCGGGTCGACCCGGAAGTTGCCGCGCTGTTAGCGGCGGAGCGTGTGAGGCAGAACGAGGGAATTCACCTTCTGGCCCCCTCCATGCTCACCACGCAAGCCATTCGCGAGTGTCTCGCCTCTGATCTGCTGAACCTGGACGGTGAGGGGTATCTGCAGAACGGCCCCGCCGACATCAGCGACTACGCGGACTTCGAACGACGATACCGCGATCAGGGCGGAAGCAAATACAACCCGTCCGGCCCGGTGGCCGAGTACATCGAATTTCTCGCCACCCGCCGACTCGCACGCATGCTGTGCGCCGGCACGGGGCTTGAGCCCGAAGAAGTCCACATCAACGTCCAACCGGTCTCGGGTTCCTTCGCCAACCTCGCGGTCCTGAGAGGGGCGCTGTCGCCGGGCGAGACCGTCCTGTCTCTGGGGCTGTCATCCGGTGGGCACCTCAGCCACGGGGCGCCATTCCACCAGTCCGGTCAGGACTACAACGTCGTCTCGATCGACCATGGGGTCGACGACCAGAGCATCGATCTCGATTCCCTGTACAAGACCGCCGCGCGACACAAGCCCCGAGTGGTGATCATCGGCGCCAGCTCCTTCCCCCGGAAGATCTCCTGGAAGAGAGTCGCCGACACCGTCCGGGAGCTGTCTCCACGGCCCGTGGTGGTCGCGGACATCGCACACTTCGCCGGCCTGGTCGCCACGGGAACGTACGACAACCCGCTGCCATGGGCAGACGTGGTGACCATGGTGGGATACAAGACCCTGGGCGGGCCGAAAAGCGCCGCCATCGCCGTACGCGACCCGGCACTCGCACGACGCATCGACCGAGCCTTGTTCCCCGGTCTGCAAGGCGCCCCCCGGATGGCCGAGATCTGCGCGCTGGCGACCGCCGCCCGCGTGGCCCAAAGCAACGAATTCAGGGAGCTCATCCACCGCAGCGTCACCAACGCGGCTCTTCTGACGACAGCGCTCGGCGACCACGGCATCCACTGCGCATTCGGTGGGACGGATACCCACATGCTCGTCCTCAAGGACCAACCGCGCGCCGTCCGATTGGCACAGCACCTCGAAAGAATCGGCGTGTTCACCAACGCCAACCTGCTCCCCGGCGACCGCGGTCCCACGGCGGCCAGCGGTATCCGGCTGGGCACGGTCGGGGCCACCCAGCGGGGCCTGGTGTCGGCCGGCATCCCCGAGCTGGCCGCGCTGCTCGCCGACGCCTTCGCCGACTTCGGGAATTCCGGGACGGACTCCGCGCGACTCGCCGAACGCTGCCACAGCTTCGCACGTACGCACCTTGCCGACGTCGGGCTGCTGGGCTGACGCGGCGCGAACACCCCCGAGTCCACACACCAGCGCACGCCCGTCAAAGGGATGGGAACGGCGCACAACGACTCGCGCACAACGACCGGCAATCAACTACCGATGGAAAGGAGTGCACACCATGAGCCAACGTCGAGTCGTCTGCCTGTTGAGCGGGGGCCCGGACAGTGTCGTCGCCGCTGCAATCGCCCGCGACGCCGGCTTTCTGGTGAGCGGGCTGTTCGTCGACTACGGGCAGCGGACCGCGAGCCGAGAGGCCAAGTTCGCCGCGCAGAACGCCGCCTGGCTGGAAGTGGACTGTCTGCGCACAGCCGCGGTTCCGTTCCTCGGCGAGATCAAAGGGTCTGCCCTGACGGACACGGCGAGCAGGGTCACCCAGGAAACGCGCCACCTGGAATACGTTCCGTTCCGCAACACCGTCTTCAACAGCCTGGCGGTCGCCTGGGCCGAGACCCTGGGCGCCGAACGTGTGGTGACCGGGTCGATCGGCGGGCCCTGGATCACCCCCGACAACAGCCCCGACTACTTTCGGGCGCTCAACAGCCTCATCGCCGTAGGCACCAGGGCCGATATCACGGCCTGGGCGCCGCTGGGGGAGTGCAGCAAGGCAGAGAGCCTGCGCCGCGGTATCGAGCTCGGCGTGCCACTCGGTCAGACCTGGTCGTGCCAGAACGATGCGGACGTGCCGTGCGGTGAATGCAACAACTGCCTGGATCGGGCCGGGGCCTTCAAGGAGCTCGGCGTCAGGGACCCCCTGGGATGACGAGCATCGCGGACGCGGCACGGGCGCTCGAACCGAGCCTCGTGGTGTCGGAGATATTCGGCCCGACATGGCAGGGGGAGGGGGCGTCGGTCGGACGGCTCGCCGTATTCCTCCGCCTCGGCCACTGCAATCTCACCTGTGAATGGTGCGATACGCCGTACACCTGGGACTGGTCTCGCCACGACGCCGCAACTGAACTGACCGTCATGACGGTGGACTCGGCCGTCCAGCACGTCGCCCGTATCGGTGCCCCTCTCCTTGTGGTCACCGGGGGCGAGCCCCTGATGCAGCAGCAGGCCCTTGGCGTCCTCCTCGCGCGGCTGCCGCGCGGCGTCGACGTCGAGATCGAGACCAACGGGACGATCATCCCGGGCGAGGAGATCCGCGCACGCGTCGCCCGATTCAACGTATCGCCCAAGCTCGCCAACGCCGGCGTGCGCGGTACGAAGCGCGTCAAACCCCAAGCGCTCGCCGCACTGAACGCCACCGGAAAGGCCGCGTTCAAGTTCGTGGTCAGCTCAACGGAAGATCTGGCGGAAGTGCGTCAGATGGTCGAGGACCACTCACTGGATCCGGTCTACATCATGCCCGAGGGAACGACTTCCGACGCGGTCCTGCATGGTCTGCGCGACCTGAGCTCGACGGTTCTGGAGTACGGCTGGAATATCACCCCGAGACTCCATGTCCTCATCTGGGGTGATCAGCGAGGAGTCTGAAAGATGTCCGGACGGAAGAAGAAAGCGGTATCCGTATCGGCCGAGGGGGCCACATGGAATTGAGTAAGGAATTTCGCTTCGAGTCGGCACATCAGCTGCCGCATGTGCCCGAAGGCCATAAGTGCGGCCGGCTGCACGGGCATTCCTACCGCATCACTGTTCACATCGACGGCGATGTCGATGCCTCGGCCGGCTGGGTGGTGGACTACGGCGACATCAAATCGGCGATGAAACCGCTGATCGAGGAGCTGGACCACAACTTCCTCAATGAACTCCCGGGTTTGGAGAACCCCACCAGTGAGGTGCTCGCCTATTGGGTGTGGGATCGCCTGCAGCCCGGCCTGCCGCTGCTCTCCGCGATCACCGTCCACGAGACCTGCACGTCCGCCTGCGTGCTACGCAAGCCGGCCTGATCAGCGAGAGGACGGAGTCGCATGGAGCAGACACTGCCCGGTCACACCGAGTTGATCGACGGCAAGGAACCCCTGCCGGCCCACCGCGTGCAAGATGTGCAGGCGGCGGAGAAGGCGGCACGCGAGATGTTGGTGGCTCTCGGGGCCGGCGAGGACGAGGAGGTGATGCAGAATACGCCCCGGAGGATGGTGCAGGCATACAAGGAGTTCTTCACTCCCCAGCCGTTCACACCGACCGTCTTCGACAACCATGATGGATACGACGAGCTGGTGGTTGCCTACGCGATACCGTTTCGGTCCATCTGCGAGCACCACTTCCTGCCGTTCATCGGGACCGCGAGCGTAGGTTATATTCCCGGGTCGCATATCATCGGGCTCTCCAAATTGGCCCGCGCCGTGGAGTACTGCGCCAGCCGGCCGCAGGTGCAAGAACGCCTCGTCATACAGGTCGCGGACTGGCTGGAAGAGCACCTCCAGCCCCGCGGTATCGGTGTCGTGCTCGAAGCCGAGCACACCTGTATGACGTTGCGGGGAGTCCGCTCGCGCGGGGCGAGGACCCGGACATCCGCTCTCCGCGGACTGGTCCGATCCTCGGGAAAGTTGCGCGCGGAATTCATGGCGCTCGCACTGCACGGCGCGTCCCACGGCGGGGGCGCCCCGCCCCCGCCGTGGGAAGGCCCTGACTCCGATGACGAATGGGCCGGGAGCGCGGACCATTGACCACGGCAGGTACCGACGAGGCCCTTCTCGATGTCCTGGAACGGTCCGCCGTCTACCAGGCCATCGGGAAGACTCCGCTGGTCGGCCTGGAGAACCTTGCCGCCGGAGCGGGGGCCGGCACGCGGCGCCTGTACGGCAAGCTGGAAGGAGCGAATCCGGGCGGGAGCATCAAGGACCGCATCGCCCGGCAGATCCTCGTCGACGCGATCGCCTCGGGAACCGTGACGCGCGACACCGTGATAGTCGAGTCCAGTTCCGGCAACACCGCGATCGGCCTGGCCCAGTTGTGCGCCACCACCGGCCTGCGGATGATCTGCGTCATCGATGCCCGCACCACTGCCACCCACCGCGACCTGCTGCGCGCGTACGGCGTGTCGACCGAGGTCATCGACACACCGGACGCGGTGTCCGGAGAGTTCCTCCCGGCCCGGCTGGCCAGGGTCCGCCAACTGCTCGCCGAGCATCCGAACAGCTTCTGGACCAACCAGTACGCGAACGAGGCCGTCACCTCGGCGCACGTTTCCACGACCATGCCGGAGATTCACCAAGCGCTGCGCCGCCCGCCCGACTACCTGTACGGCGCGGTGAGTACCTGCGGAACCCTCGCAGGCTGCCGACAGTATGTCGAGAAACGGGGCTGGCCGACACGGATAGTGGCAGTCGACATTCTGGGAAGCGGCATCTTCGGCGTGAAGGCGCACGGAAACCGCACGCTGCCGGGTATGGGGGCCCCGTACCCGCCCGCGTTCGCCAGATTCCTGGAGAAATCCCATGTCATCCATGTCAGCGAGGAGGACTGCCGGGCCGGCTGCACCCGCCTGCTGAATTCGGAAGGGCTGATGGCCGGCGCCTCTTCGGGGGCCGTCGTCACCGCCGCGTTGGCGCACATGGAAGCGACCCCGCCGGGGTCCACCCATGTGCTGCTCCTGCCGGACCGCGGCGAGCGGTACTTGGAATCAGTATTCCTGCATGACCCTCAAGTGCCGGGAGCCGCCCCATGAACATGCGCATCGCGGTCCGCCACGGCGACGGGCTGATCCTTCCGCTCGATCACGCGCAGTGGGATCGCCGGTCCGTGGCGGAGATCGCCGCCGACGCCGTCGACGCGGACCCTGTATGGATCCGTATCGCGAACTTCCACCGCCGCCCGCTGGAAGTACTGAAGCGCCTGCCTCCCGGAGCGCGGATCCTCTGGAAGCTGGAATTCTCCGGGTACGCGGCAGACTGCCCGCTTGTACCGGCTTCCCGAGGAATCGAACCGGCGGAATACGTGGAAGAGGTGCTGTCGCTCCCGCACCACATCGTGCCGTACACATTCCTGGACTGGAACCGCGTCGAACTGCTCAGACTCCACCCAGTCCTGCGAAACCGCCCGCTGCATGTGATTCCGATCGCGCAGAAGAGGCCGGTAGGGCGGATCGGGCGGCAGGCGATCCGGAACATGTACGGCATCCCGGAGGGCGACTTCGTCTACGGAGCCGGCGGCAACGAACTGCACCCCGGGAAACGCGTCGGCGAGCTGGTCGAAGCGTTTCTGGACACCTGCACGGACCCGCGTGCCCACCTGCTGTGCACCTTGGTCCCCCGTGAGTCGGCGACGGCAGCGGCTGACTGGCCCGCCGCGGCGGCCACACATCCGCGAGTCCACCTACGCGTCGGCGAATACCACGAATGGGGCTGGATGACCGGCTTCTACCAAGCCGTCGACGTGCTGCTGGCCAACTCGGTCAGCGACTCATGGGGGCGGATGGTCGCGGAGGCCGCGGGCGCGGGCGTACCGGTCGTCGTGCGCCGGGCCCAGTGCGGAACCAATCTGCTGGCACCGGGACTCGCGATCACCGAGAGCCTGCGCGACTTCTCCTCGGAGGGTTTCGTCCAGGCCGTCAAGGACGCGCAGGCGGCCGCGCCGGCCCTCCGCGAGTTCTTCGAGCGGAACTACCGCACCGAAGCCGTGGTACAGCGGCTGCTCACCGTGACCGACGGCGAATTGCCCCCGGCGCTCGCGCGGCGGTCCCGGCTCCTCGTACGGGATCGTGTGGACTATGAGCGAGTTGCCGAGGTTCTCACATACTGATGATGTGTCAGGTCCAGTGATGGCAGGGAAAGGAGACCGGTCCAGCATGCGCGGCATCGACGCTGCCGACGACATCGTCGTCGCGGACGGGCTCACCAAGCGGTACGGCGACCGGACGGCCGTACGCGGCATCGACATACACGTCCGGCGCGGTGAATTCCTCGGATTCCTGGGCCCCAACGGCGCGGGCAAGTCATCCACCCTGCGCATGGTCGCCTGTGTCTCACCCCGGACCGACGGCCGCCTGTCCGTCCTCGGCATGGACCCCGACCGCCACGGCCCCGCGATCCGGGCCCGGATCGGCGTCGTCCCGCAGCAGGACAACCTGGATACCGAGCTGAGCGTGAGCGAGAACCTGAGGGTCTACGCCCGGTGCTTCGGCATCCGGCGGCCGGAAGTCCGGCGGAAGGTAGCGGAGTTGCTGGAGTTCGCGGCTCTCACGGACCGGGCAGGGGCGGAGGTGGAATCCCTGTCCGGAGGGATGCGCCGTCGGCTGACCATCGCACGGGCCCTGGTCAACGACCCCGAGCTGGTGCTCCTGGACGAACCCACCACGGGACTCGACCCCCAGGCCAGGCACCTGCTCTGGGACCGCCTGCTCGGGCTCAAGCGTGCCGGCGTCACCCTGATCCTCACGACGCACTACATGGACGAGGTCGAGCGGCTCTGCGACCGGGTGGTGATCATCGACCAGGGCCGGATCATCGAGCAGGGCACGCCGGCCGACCTCATCGGCAGGCATGCGCCGCCCGAAGTCGTGGAACTGCGGTACCCGCCGGACCGCCAAGCCGTCGCGGCCGAGAAACTCGCCGGTCTCTGCGACCGCATCGAAACGCTCCCGGAGCGCCTCCTGCTCTTCGTCCAGAACTCCGAGCAAGCCCTGTCCGAGATCTACCGGAGCGGGCTGCCGCCGGAGTCCAGCCTGGTGCGCCGCAGCACCCTCGAAGACGTATTCCTTCACCTGACGGGCCGTAGCCTTGACGACTGAGTACGAGCGAATTCCGAGTATCCGGCCCCCGACCGGCGTCACGGGGTTGCGAGGATGCCTGATGGTCCTGGAATGGCAGGCGGTCCACGGAATCCGCAACTGGCGCGGAGCCGTGGTGGGCGGCCTCGTCATTCCCCTCGCCACCCTGGCGGCGATCGGGTTCGGACTCGGCGCGGTGGTCCCGCGGGGGGCGGTGGGCGACAGCTCGTATCTGAGGTTCGTGGCCCCTGCCGTGCTTGCCACCGCGGCCTTCCAATACGCCGTGGCCGAGTCCACGGAACCTGTGATGGCCGGCTTCAAATGGCAGCGCACCTACGAGGGCGTGGCCGTCACCCCGGTGACGCCGCGGCAGATGGTGATCGGCCAATTGCTCTGGACAGCCGCCCAAATCGCCGCTCTGGGCGCCCTCGTCGCCCTGGCCATGGTCCTCAGCGATGCCATGAATTCACTGCCGGCCCTACTCGCTCTGCTCTTCTCCACCGTGGGCGCGCTGGCCTTCGCCGCACCCGTGATGGCCTTCTCCGCGATGGTCCGCGACGGTTCGGCGTTCACGGCGCTCAACAGAATGATCGTCCTTCCGATGACCTTGGTGGCAGGAACGTACTTCCCGGTCTCACAGCTACCGACGGCCGCGCGCGGCCTGGCCATGGCGACCCCTCTGTGGCACACGGTCGAGCTGTGCCGCGCAGGCGTGACAGGCCACCTCTCGCCGGGGCCCGTCGCTGTGCACCTGTGCGTCCTGGCGCTGTGGGCGGCGGTCGGTTTCGCCGCCACGGTCCGCCTCTTCAGGCGGCGCCTCACTTACTGAATTCCCGACTCGCGAACACTTACGAGTACTCACGAGCGCCTACACACACTGCCTGCGCATACTCACGAAAGGAGTTGACGCGCACCATGCCTACCTCGGCGGCTGCCTCCCGTACGCGACGGAATCGGCACGAGTCCTTCGCAGGCCGCCCCGGCGTCGTACTGCTGCGCTCCGTGCTGGTATACCGCCGCACTTGGTGGGAAATCCTGTCCGGACTCTTCGAGCCGTTGTTCTATCTGGTGATCCTCGGCAATGGAATGGGGGCACTGCTCAAAGACAGCCCGGGCGCCCTCAGCGCTGGGTATGCCGCGTTCATCGCCCCTGGTCTTCTGGCCGCCTCCGCCATGAACGGCGCGGTCTATGACACAACGATGGGCATCTTCTTCAAACTTCGCCACGCCCGGCTGTACGAAGCGCTCATGGCGACGCCGCTGGGCCTGCTCGACATCGCGCTCGGCGAAGTGCTCTGGGCCGCCTTGCGGGGCGCCGGCTACGGCACCGTCTTCATCGGCGTGATGGCTGCGCTGGGGCTGGTGCCGTCGCCCTGGGCCGTCGCCGTTCCCGCGGCGGCATTCGTCGTGGCCCTGGGGTTCGGCGCGATCGGTCTGGCCGCGACGACCTTCATGCGCACCTGGCAGGACACGCAGTTCGTGCGGCTCGTCACCGTTCCGCTGCTGATGTTCTCCACCACGTTCTACCCGATCTCCGTCTACCCCCAGCCGGTGCAGCTGGTCGTCCGAGCCACGCCGCTCTATCAGGCGATCGAGCTGATGCGGGCGCTGGTCAGCGGACATGTCGACGCCTCACTTGCCGTACACCTCGGTTACTTCGCGGCGGCGCTGGCGCTCGGGCTGCTGGTGGCCACCCGGCGCTTGAACAGACTCCTCATCCACTGACACACCGCAATTCGCAGACCACCCCGGGGGACCAAGAGGAAGGCCGGTGTTGTGTGTGCTTACTGATTCGATGCCCTTCGCGGAACACATTCTCCCGAAATTCATAGCCGTACTGGCCCTGGCCGCCGCACTCCTGACGCCGAAGCCCGCTGCCGCATCGGCGCGGTCCGCGGGCGGGCCCGAATGCCATCACACGACGGTGGCGGCGGTGGCGCACCAGGACGACGACCTTCTCTTCATGGGACCCGACCTGGAGAAGGACTACCAGCGGGGCAACTGCCTGAAGATCGTGTACCTCACGGCCGGGGACAGCGGACAAGGCGCGCTCTTCTACGAGTCCCGTGAGGACGGAGTCCGGGCGGCCTACTCCCTTCTCGCCGGCGTCCCCGACGCGTGGACAGACGAGAAGACACGTCTCCCCGGCCACCGAATACGCACCTCGCGGCTCACCGTTCCGCATGGCCGCCCCGGTATAGAGGTGGCATTCATGCGGCTGCCCGATGGGTTCGAACGGGGGCAAGGCTCGGCCGCCGGACACTACCAAAGCCTGCAGAAGATATTCGACGGACGAATTCACGGCATCACCGCAATAGACGGCAGCGCCAGGTACACCCGACGAAGTCTCGTCGCGACGCTCCGCGCGATCCTCGACGCGGCCCGTCCTGACGTGGTGCGCACCCTGGACTACGACAACACCGAACTCGGTCGCAGCACCGAACCCGGAGCCGACCACAGCGACCACTCCGTAGCGGGCCGTCTGGCCCGTATCGCCGACATCACCAACCTTGCACCACATGGCGTCGGCGGCCACGCCGTACCGCTGGTCGCCTACCGCGGATACGCGATCGACCAGTCGCCCCCAAACCTGACCCCCGCACAGGAAGAGCGCAAGGCCCAGCTCTATCTGACCTACTTCCGCCACGAAGGCTGCCGCCCCGCCGACTGCCCCAAGCAGCCTCCGCCCGTACTCCCGTCCTATCCCGCATGGTGGAAGCGCGAGTACCACCGCGCGCCCCCGGCGGTGGCACCCGGCACCCTCGTGTCCTGGATCGGCTCCAACACGGCACCCAACACGGACGACAGCACTGGCCGTTGCTTGGACGCCTCCGCGAGCCGCGGACCGGCCCCCCGCCAGGTCCGCACCGCCGCCTGCGACGGCAGCGCGGCGCAGAACTGGAGTACGGCCGGGGGCAGGCTGCGCGCCAGGGCGACCGGCCTCTGCCTGACCGGCGGCACCACCGTGGCGACCGCCCGGTGCGACGGACGGCCGGAGCAGCGCTGGCGCCTCGACGGGCTCGGACGGATCTCCGCCTCCGGGCGCTGCCTCACCCAGGACGACCTGCTCAAGACGACACCGGCCCTGCGCCTGCGCCCCTGCGACGAGGACGACGCGGGGCAGCGCTGGTACAGCCACCCCACCTGAGCACCGAGGAGCCGCTTGCCATGGAACTCCCCTCTCCTACGACGCCCACCGCGGGGGACCAGGACGCAACTCTCGCCCGACGTATCCAGGACCACGCCTCCAGCCCGGCTCCGCGCGACGCGCTGCCAGGGCTGGGGATTCTGACCGGCGCGGACGTACTGCGCAGGGTGGAGGGACGGCGGGAAGAGTGCCTGGACGTCGTGCGCCGCGCCTATCTGTGTCACGCCGCCGGCGACAGTGCCAATCCCGAGAGCTCCTTTCTGCGATTCCCCCAGCGCCCCGAAGCTCGCATCATCTCCCTTCCGGCCTACCTGGGCGGCGAGTTCGAGGTCGCCGGAATCAAATGGGTCGCCAGTTTCCCGGGCAACCCCAGCCGCGGAATCCCGCGCGCTTCGGCGGTTCTGCTGCTCAATGACACCGAGACCGGATATCCCTTCGCCGCGATGGAGGCATCGATCGTTTCGGCCAGCCGTACCGCGGCTTCCGCGGTGCTGGCAGCCGAACTGCTGGCCGGGGGGCGCCGCGCCGCCCGTATCGGCATCGTCGGAACCGGACTGATCGCGGGTCATGTCTGGCGCTTCCTGCGCGACTTGAGGTGGGAGACCGACAGTTTCACCGTCTTCGACCTGCACCGCGCTCACGCCGAGCGCTTCGCGGGGTTCCTCGCGGCGGACGGTGTCGGGCAGACCACTGTGGCGGAGACGGCCGCGGAGGTTCTGAGCACATCCGACCTGGTCGTCGTCACCACGGTGGCAGGCGAGCCGCATATCGCCGACCCCGGGCTGCTCGACCACGGACCCGTCGTGCTGCACCTGTCGCTGCGCGACTTGGACCCGGCAATGATCCTCGCCGCCCAGAACTTCACCGACGACATCGACCACGCCGTACGGGAGCGGACCTCCCTGCACCTGACCGAACAGCTCGTGGGACACCGGCAGTTCATCGACGGCACGCTCGCGGACCTGCTGAACGGCACTGTCGCGCGTACCCCGGGGCGGGCCGCGGTGTTCTCGCCCTTCGGCCTCGGTGTGCTCGACCTGGCGGTCGGACAGTGGGTCTGGGAAGGCTCCGTGGCCGCCGGGGCCGGCCGGTCCTTGCCGGACTTCTACGGTGACGCGGTTCGCGCGGGCACGGCCTGAACGCTGAGGTCACACCGCCGCGCACCGCTCTGTGACGGCCACTTGAGGGTGTCGCAAAGCGGTGCGCGGTCGGCTTCTCCGGGTTCCCGACTGATCGCCGATGGCGCCTCGCCACGCCGGACTCGCCTACGGGCGGGCCGCGTTCGGTACGGCGGTGCGGGCGCGGTGCGGGCGCGGTGCGGGCGGTACGGGCGGTACGGGCGGTACGGGCGGTACGGCGGTGCGGGCCGTCCGGTGCCGGTGGGAGGCTGCTGCCCCGGGGTCACTGGCCCGGGCTCGCCGGTGCGTACGACCGCCGCGCTGCCGGACGGACGGCTGCCGCGGCCCGGGCGCGTGACTTGGCGCAGTGCCAGTCCACCCCCTCGGCCAGCAGGATCCTACGGACTTGGGAACGCCCGACTTCGATCCCCAGGCGCCTGGCCTCGGCCGCGAGAGCGTCGAGCGTCCACCCGTGCGGGCCGCCCTGTTCAGCTGAAGCGGGGTCTCCGTCCGCCCGTTCCCTCAGCCCGCCTGGCGGGGCGTGTCCGACCAGGCTGATGATCCTCGAACGCTCGGTCTCGGTGATCCGCCGCTTACGTCCCTGCCCACCCCGGTCCTCCAGCCCCTCCAGGCCCGAGCGGTTGAAGCGGTGCAGCCACCGCCGTACCGTCTTCTCGCCGCAACCCATCTCGACGGCGATCGCCGGGACGTGCCAGCCCTGCCAACTCAGCTCGATCATCTGGGCGCGCATGACCGTATCGCGCGGCGCTTTCCGCGCACGCGCCAGCCGACGCACCACGGCTTCCTCGTCCGCATCACGGCTGTGCCGTGCTCGTAATGCCATCGACAATTCCCGTCCCCGAGTCCCCGTATCCACCTGTTGGCAGGTGTGGAATCGCACTCAGCACAGAGGAGTGTCTGAGGTGTTGGTCAAGGCGATTTGATGATCTTGGAATGCTGGGGGCGCGCGGGGCTGACGGGCCTATGGCGGAGCGGACTGGAGATGGCGTCGCCGGCTGCCCGTGATGTGCCCCCGTCGCCAGGGTGATGAGCTTCAGTATTCGGCCGGTGGTGGACCGGCATGGCGATGCCGGTGCGATGGTTATTGCTTTCGTCTGTTCAGTCTCTTGTAATCCGGGATGTGAGCGTTGACATGCTTATCTGATGCTGACATTTTTGGTGATGGTGAGGGTCGGCCGATTGCCGATCGATGCAACTTGCTGTGCGTAAAGCATCGCGCCAGCTGTGAGTCAAAGACAGCCGCGGTCCCATATTAGAAACAATTCAGCTATCTCACTAGCCTCGAAGTTTCATGACGGTCTGCGGACGGAGTCGGTGGACCGTTTTCGTGCCGTGGATGAGGCTGTGCAGGCCGAGGGCCCGAGTGTCGTCTCG
>NZ_JBWKFF010000024.1:0-57017 GCF_056434425.1 Streptomyces sp. NPDC044033
GGGGGGGGGTTTTGGTGGGGGGGGTGGGGGGGGGGGGGGGGGGGATGGGGGTGGCCGCCGTGCGAGGGGGGGGGGGGGCGGGGCCGGGGGGGGGGGGGGGGCCCCCCCCCCGGGACGGACGCCGCTACGCCCAGAGCTGGCCGTGCAGCTTCTCGACCGCGGCCTCGGTGGTCTCGGCGGTGTAGACGCCCGTCGAAAGGTACTTCCAGCCGCCGTCGGCCACGATGAAGACGACGTCCGCGGCGCGCCCGGCCCGCTCCTCCTTGCGGGCCACGCCGATCGCCGCGTGCAGGGCGGCGCCCGTGGAGACGCCCGCGAAGATGCCTTCCTCGGCGAGGAGTTCGCGGGTCCGGCGGACCGCGTCCTCGGAGCCGACGGAGTAGCGGGTGGTGAGGACCGACTCGTCGTAGAGCTCGGGGATGAACCCCTCGTCCAGGTTGCGCAGCCCGTAGACGACGTCGTCGTAGCGCGGCTCGGCGGCGACGACGCTGATGCCGGGGACGTTCTCGCGCAGATAGCGGCCGACGCCCATGAGCGTGCCCGTGGTGCCGAGGCCCGCCACGAAGTGGGTGACGGAGGGCAGGTCGGCGAGGATCTCGGGGCCGGTGGTGGCGTAGTGCGCGCCCGCGTTGTCGGGGTTGCCGTACTGGTAGAGCATCACCCAGTCCGGGTGCTCCCCGGCGAGTTCCTTGGCGACCCGTACGGCCGTGTTGGAGCCGCCCGCCGCAGGCGAGGAGATGATCTCCGCCCCCCACATGGTGAGCAGTTGGCGCCGCTCCTCGCTGGTGTTCTCCGGCATGACGCACACCATGCGGTAGCCCTTGAGCTTCGCCGCCATGGCGAGCGAGATGCCGGTGTTGCCGCTGGTCGGCTCCAGGATGGTGCAGCCGGGCGTGAGCCGGCCGTCCTTCTCCGCCTGCTCGACCATGTGCAGGGCGGGGCGGTCCTTGACGGAGCCGGTGGGGTTGCGGTCCTCCAGCTTGGCCCAGATACGGACGTCCGTGGCCGGCGAGAGCCGCGGCAGCCGTACGAGCGGGGTGTTCCCGACGGCTGCCAGCGGGCTGTCGTAGCGCATCAGCGCATGCCGCCCGCGACGGCCGGGAGGATCGTGACGCTGTCGCCGTCGGTCAGCTCGGTGGTGATGCCGCCGAGGAAGCGGACGTCCTCGTCGTTGAGGTAGACGTTGACGAAGCGGCGCAGTTCGCCCTTGTCGACCAGGCGCTCGCTGATGCCGGGGTGGCGGCTTTCGAGGTCGGCGATGAGCTCCTGGAGCGTGGCTCCGCTGCCGCCGACCTCCTTCCGGCCGTCGGTGTAGGTGCGCAGGATGGTCGGAATGCGGACGTCGATGGCCATGGATGTGCTCCTGTCGGAATGCGGGAAGGGGCGTCGGGCTGCGCGCGGCGGCGCGCCGTGGTGCTGGTGCGAGCGGACGCCGCGGCAATCAGGCGGCAGGGCTGCGCGGACACATCGCGCTGGCGAGGCGGCACAGGTCGACGTGCAGCCGCGCCACGAGCAGTGCGCCCGGCGTCTTCTCGCTCACGTCGTGGGAAACCATGGGCTCATCGTATCGATTCCCGGTCCGGTCACCGGAAGGTTGTCCCGGGATGCGAACGGCTGGGTCTCGTTGTACGGACGCGATCGGGCGTACGGGCGGGCCGGGAGCCCGGCGAGGGCGCCCGTCCGGTCTCGCTCAGCCCGCTCCGTACTCCTCGACGAGCTTGACGTCCTCCTCGGTGATCACGCCGTCCACGATGCGGTACGAGCGGAAGGAGACGGGCCCCTCGTCGTTGCCGCACTCGGCGGTGGACACCAGCACGTAGTGGGCGCCCGGCTCGTTGGCGTAGCTGACGTCCGTACGGGAGGGGTACGCCTCGGTCGCGGTGTGCGAGTGGTAGACGATGACGGGTTCCTCGTCGCGGTCGTCCATGTCGCGGTAGAGCTTCAGCAGGTCCGTCGAGTCGAACTCGTAGAAGGTGGGCGAGCGCGCGGCGTTGAGCATCGGGATGAACCGCTCGGGGCGGTCGGTGCCCGCCGGGCCCGCGACCACTCCGCACGCCTCGTCGGGGTGGTCGGCGCGGGCGTGCGCCACGATCCGGTCGTGGAGGGCCTGGGTGATGGTCAGCATGGCGCCAGCATAAAAGGGGCCGTGCGGGGCGGGTCGCACGCAGGGGCCGGGGCGCGGGCGGGAAGGACCGGCGGGGCGGGTCGCGCGCAGGGGCCCGGGGCGCGGGCGGAAAGACCGGCGGAGCGGGTCGCACGCAGGGGGCCGGGGCGCGGGCGGGAAGACCGGCGGGCCCGCCCGCGCCGGTGAACGGCGCGGGCGGGCCCGGGTGCTGGACGTACGGCGGCGGGTGCGCGGGGTTCCCGCGTCCGCCGGTCCGTCTGCCTCAGTCCTCCTTCTCGGCCGTGCCCTGGGCGACCAGGTTCGGGTGGCCCTTGCGTTCGAACGCCTGCGGGTTGCGCGCCTTGAGCACGAAGTACCCGATCATCAGGATCGCCGCCCACACCGGGGCCGCGTACAGCGAGACCCGGGCCTCCTTGTCGACGCCCATCAGCACGATCACCATGGCGATGAAGGCGAGCGCGAAGAGGCTGGTCCAGGGGGCGCCGGGGGCCCGGAAGCTGGACTGCGGGAGCAGGCCGCGGTCGGCCATCCGGCGGTAGCGCAGCTGGGAGATGAGGATCATGATCCAGGCCCACATGCCGGAGATGGTCGCGAACGAGACGACGTAGTTGAACGCCTCGCCGGGCCACTGGTAGTTGATCCACACGCCGACGAGCATCAGCGCCACCGAGATCGCGGTGCCGCGCGTCGGCAGGCCGTTCTTGCTCAGGTAGTTGAAGACCTTGGGGCCCTGGCCGTTGCGCGAGAGATCGCGGAGCATACGGCCGGTGGAGTACATGCCCGAGTTGGCGGAGGAGAGCGCCGCGGTGAGCACCACGAAGTTGATGATGCCCGCGCCGGCCGGCAGGCCGATCTTCACGAACGCCGCGACGAACGGGCTGGTGTCCGGCAGGAATACGGTCCAGGGGACCACCGACAGGATGATGATGAGCGCGCCGATGTAGAAGACGGCGATGCGCCAGGGCACGGTGTTGATGGCCTTGGGCAGGACCTTCTTCGGATTGGTGGCCTCGCCCGCGGTGACGCCGACGAGTTCGACGGCGAGGAAGGCGAACATCACGATCTGCAGGGTCATCAGCGTGCCGCGGATACCGTGCGGGAAGAATCCGCCGTGGGACCAGAGGTTGGTGAAGGAGGCGGTGTCGCCGGCGTCGGAGAAGCCGATGGTGATCACGCCGAGGCCGATGAGGATCATGCCGATGATGGCCGTGACCTTGACCATCGAGAACCAGAACTCCAGCTCACCGAAGAGCTTGACCGAGATCAGGTTGACGCCGAAGAGGATGACCGTGAAGACGAGAGCCGATCCCCATTGTGGGATGTCCTTGTTCCAGTAATGCACATAGGTGGCCGCGGCGGTCACTTCCGTGATGCCGGTGACGACCCAGAAGAGCCAGTAGGTCCAGCCGGTGACAAACCCCCAGAACGGGCCGAGGAATTCTCGTGCGTACTCCGAGAACGACCCCGACACCGGGCGGTACATGAGCAGTTCGCCCAGTGCCCGCATGATGAAGAAGATGACCAGACCGGCCGCGGCGTAGGCGAGGATCAGGCTGGGCCCGGCCTTGGTGATGGCCTTGCCCGCACCGAGGAAGAGGCCGGTGCCGATGGCGCCGCCGATGGCGATCATCTGGATCTGACGGTTGCCCAGTCCGCGCTGGTAACCCTCTTCGGAAGCTCCCTGACCGCTTCCGTCCTGCTCTGCGGCAGCCGCTCCCGCGGCGTGGTCCGCGACCTGCTCAGAGGTCATGGTGGTGCGCCTTTCTCCATAACGACCCGGTCTGCCCGGATCGGGTCCCGATCCCCCCGGATGGAGTTCCTGCACGCCGACGGTCGGCCGGCGCAGCGCCCCCGCCGCGACATGGGTGGCGTCGCTGCGGCAGATCGTGAAGATTTATCACGGCCGTCGCGGGATCGGCACAAGTGACCATGGAACCGGCCGGTGGAAAAGTGGGACAATTAGCCTGGAGTGTGGCAATAACCCCGCCTGTAGTGACGGGATCGTTATCCGGATTTGAGCGCTCGTTGAGCGAACACTTCCCCCCGCATATCCGGCTTCAGGGCATAAGGGTTTCCACGAGGGATTCCTGGAGCCCGCCGAGCCACAGATATGCCATGACCATCGGCTTGCGCGGGTCCTCGTCCGGCAGCTGGAAGAACATCTCGCTGTCGTCGTCCGCGGCGATCTCCAGCCGGGCCCCGATGGCCAGCCGCAGGTCATTGAGGGCGCCGAGCCACTGCCGGGACTCCTCGGGCCGCAGCTTGAGCACGGCGCCGCCGTCGCCCGCGGCCGTCACCGAGTCGAGCGAACGCACGACGGCGAGGGCGTCCTCACGCTTACGGGTCCGCAGATCGTTCTCGGTGAAGCGGCGGAACTCGGCGGACCGCTCGCGCGCCGCGCCCTCCTCGGCCGACTCCGGCTTCACGTCCGGGCCGCCGTAGGCGTCCGGGAAGAGGCGGGCCAGCGCCGCGTCGGTGGGCGGCTCGCTCGGACCCTCCGCGAAGAGCCGGGCCAGCGGATCCTCGTCCTCCGGACCACTCTCGCCGGGCCCGATCAGCTCCAACAGCTGTACGGCCAGGCTGCGCAGGATGGATGCCTCGACCTCGTCGAGGGCGATGGCCGCGCCGCCGCCGGGGACCGGCTCGAAGTACCCGGCCATCAGCGGTCCTGCTGCAAGGTCGCCCACAGCCCGTAGCCGTGCATCGCCTGCACGTCGCGCTCCATTTCCTCGCGACTGCCGCTCGACACGGTGGCGCGGCCCTTGCGGTGGACGTCCAGCATCAGCTTGTGGGCCTTGTCCTTGGAGTAGCCGAAGTACGCCTGGAAGACGTACGTCACATAGCTCATGAGGTTCACCGGGTCGTTGTGTACGAGCGTGACCCAGGGAACGTCGGGCTCAGGCACCACGGAGGGTGCCTCGCTCGACTCGGGACGTTCGATCTCGACCGGTGCGACGCTCACGGGTTCCATGCTGCCACCCCGGGTGGGGCATCGCACAAACGGCCTCTAGAAATCGTCACTCTGACGAGTATTCGGGGTAGCATCTCGTGGCGGCCCCCGGACCCCGGCCAAGACCCGGTGCGGCGCGCACGAAGCGGAACAGCGACAACGCACAAGCGCACAGCCGAGAACGCACAGAGCACAGAAGCGCAGAAGCGCAGAAGCGCAGAAGCATGCGAACGCGGAAGTGCGGAAGCGCGGCACGGCATGGCACGGCAAGCACAGAGGGCACGAAAAGCGAGGTAGGCGGAAGTGAACGCTGCGGACCTGGGGCTGCCGGTGGAGGTGCCGTCGACGGCGCTCTTCACCGACCGATACGAACTCACCATGTTGCAGGCCGCCCTGCGGGCCGGCACCGCCGACCGCCGCTCGGTCTTCGAGGTATTCACCCGCAGACTGCCCGAGGGGCGCCGGTACGGTGTCGTGGGGGGCACCGGCCGGGTACTGGACGCCGTCGAGAACTTCCGCTTCGACGGGGACGTGCTCGACTTCATGGCCGAGCAGAACATCGTCGACGAACCGACGCTGGCGTGGCTCGCCGACTACCGGTTCCGTGGCGACATCTGGGGCTACCCCGAAGGCGAGGTGTACTTCCCCGGCTCGCCGATCATGCGCGTCGAGGGCACCTTCGCCGAGGCGGTGCTGCTGGAGACGGTGATCCTCTCGATCCTCAACCACGACTCGGCGGTCGCCGCCGCGGCGTCCCGGATGTCGGTGGCAGCGGGCGACCGGCCGCTGATGGAGATGGGCGCCCGCCGCACCCACGAGCTGGCGGCCGTCGCCGCCGCCCGCGCCGCGTACGTCGGCGGCTTCGCCACCACCTCCGACCTCGCGGCCGGCTTCCGCTACAACATCCCGACCGTGGGCACCAGCGCCCACGCCTTCACCCTGCTGCACGACAGCGAACGCGACGCCTTCACCGCGCAGGTCGACTCGCTCGGCGGCCGTACGACCCTGCTGGTCGACACCTACGACGTCACCGAGGCGGTGCGCACCGCCGTGGAGGTGGCCGGGCCGGAGCTGGGCGCGGTCCGCATCGACTCCGGCGACCTGCTGCTGATCGCGCACCGGGTGCGGCAGCAGCTCGACGACCTGGGCGCCGACAAGACGAAGATCGTGGTCACCAGCGATCTGGACGAGTACGCCATCGCCTCGCTCGCCGCCGCGCCCGTGGACGCGTACGGGGTCGGCACCCAGCTCGTCACCGGCAGCGGGCACCCGACCTGCTCCATGGTCTACAAGATCGTGGCCCGCGCCGACTCGAACGACCCGGCGGGCCCGCTGCGCCCAGTGGCGAAGAAGTCCATGGGCTCGAAGTCCTCGATGGGCGGACGCAAGTGGGCGGCCCGCCGCCCGGACGCGGACGGCATCGCCGAGGCCGAGGTCGTGGGCACCGGCCCGGTGCCGCCCGAACTGGCCGATCACCAGTTGCAGGTGCGGCTCGTGCGCGCGGGCGACGTGGTCGCCCGCGAGCCGCTGGACGCCGCCCGCGACCGGCACATTCGGGCCAGGGCGGGGCTGCCGCTGTCCGCGACGCAGCTGTCGCGGGGCGAGGCCGTGCTTCCTACGGAGTACGTGTAGCCGAGCCTCCCCCGGAGTACGTGGAGCCCCGCCTCCTCCGG
Source organism: Streptomyces sp. NPDC044033 (assembly GCF_056434425.1). Taxonomy (NCBI): domain Bacteria; kingdom Bacillati; phylum Actinomycetota; class Actinomycetes; order Kitasatosporales; family Streptomycetaceae; genus Streptomyces; species Streptomyces sp. NPDC044033. The sequence goes on from NZ_JBWKFF010000024.1 coordinate 6,749, forward strand.
AGTGAGTGGCGCCCCGCCTCCCCCGGAGTACGTGTAGGGGGAAGCGCATGTAGGGGGCGCGGGGTGACGGCGGGAGCGCCCCTTGGTGTCGCGTCACGCCCGTAGGAGCTGCTGCGGGCGTGACGGAAGGCGGGGTTCCGTCCGGTGGGAATCGCTTGGTTCGAACGCCCTCTCCCGTAACGCCTCCGCACTCACTACCCTCGGTCACAACGAGTCGGTCCGCACGCTCCCCCGAAGACCCCCCACCGCCCCCGCGGCCCCTGCCAAAGGATGCGCACCATGCACCGTGCATTGATCGTCGTTGACGTGCAGAACGACTTCTGCGAAGGCGGCAGCCTCGGCGTCGCGGGCGGCGCCGACGTCGCCGCCGGGGTCACGGACCTCATCGGCGAGGCCACCGCCGGGTACCGCTACGTGGTCGCGACGCGTGACCATCACATCGATCCCGGTGAGCACTTCTCCTCCCATCCGGACTTCGAGAACTCCTGGCCCCCGCACTGCGTCGCCGGCACGGAAGGCAGCGGCTTCCATCCGAACTTCGCGCCGGCCGTCGCCTCCGGCGCCGTCGAGGCGGTCTTCGACAAGGGCGCCCACACGGCCGCGTACAGCGGGTTCGAGGGCGCCGACGAGAACGGGACGCCGCTGGCCCGCTGGCTGCGGGACCGGGACGTGGCCGAGGTGGACGTCGTCGGCCTCGCCACCGACCACTGCGTACGGGCCACCGCGCTGGACGCGCGGCGCGAGCGCTTCGTCACGCGGGTGCTCCTGGACCTGACCGCCGGCGTCGCCCGGGGCACCACCGAGCGGGCCCTTGAAGAGCTGCGGGACGCCGGCGTGGAGCTGAGCGGCAAGCCGGTCCTCCAGAACGGCTGACCGGCGGCGGCAGCCTGCGGCCGTCCGCGATACGGCGCGGTCTGTCCATGGTCCGCCCACGGCCGCCTGGCGGCGGCACGGGCGCAGGGCCGCGGTGACGGGGCGCAGGGCCGCGGGACGGGCGTGGAGGCCGCGCGGTACGCCTGCGCGCCGGTCCGCGGCCCCGGCGGCCCACGTCCGTACGGGCACTCGCTAGTGGCTGGCTCCCGCGCGGCGGTCCGCCGGGGCGCGCAGCAGGCTGCGGATCGGGTGCCACGACTCGGTGTCGTCGTCGGGCACGGACCGCCAGACGAGGCCGTCCGGGTGGTGCAGCACCGCCGTTATCTCGTCGGGCGTCGGCGGCTCGGTGTTGCCACGCAGGTAGACGGCGCGCAGCCCGAGGTTGCGGAGCCTGGTCAGGGCGCGCTGGCGGTTCACGGCGTGCACCAGGACCCGCACCCGGGCCCCCGGCATCCCACTGCCGCCGGGCGGGCTGGGCAGCGACAGGGCCACCACCACACTGCCCCCCGGAAGCTTGGCGAATCCGCCACCGGCCATGTGCATCAGAACCCCTTCGTGAGACGTCGCGTCAATAAGAGCTTCACGGGATGCATTCAAACGCTATCGGCCGCCGACCGCTAGGGGGCAATGGCTCACACACCTCTGACCTGCGGCAATGCTGATCCATCGGATAGCGGCCTGGCCTGGAGCTCCATCGCGGGGCCGCCCGGACCTGCCTTAATGATCTTGCTCGGGAGGTGAGTGTCAGTAAGGATCACGCCATATGCGCGGTCATCGGCCACGCGCCGACGGGGTCCGCGGCCGCCGGTGCGCACGCCCCCGCGGGGCCTCCCCTTCCGCTTCCGCTTTCCGCACCCCGAGACTCGCGGCGCCAAAAGGCGCACGACGCAAGAAGTCTCGCGCCGTCAAAAGTCTTGCAGTGCCAAAACTGGAGAACCTGGAGGTGTTTCTGGTTGAAGTCTTTACGCAAGGCCCCGCCGCCGCCTTTCTGGCGACCGGTGGATCGGCTGAGGATTGTGCGCCGGTCCGGGATTCCCCGCAGCACTTCCTCACCGGTGAACGCGCCCCGTCGACCGCCTCCGAAACCGGAGCGCACACCATGGATTTATCGACCTTGCCGCCGGAGGCGGCCGGAGCCCATTGGAGCCCGCGAAGATCGTGAATATCTTTTCGGTCTTCTCCGGTGCAAGTTCCGCATAGCCGCCGCTACCGCTCTCGACGATCTTCGACGCACCGCGGCGTTCGCGCTCCGCGTCGCGGAGTGCCACCGGCTGCGCCACGACGGCGAGCCGACCTTCGCCCGCGGCCCGTACGAGCCCTGACCCCCTTCCCGAAAACCCAACCTGACCTGCAGAAACCCTCACCCGCACACGATCGCTGGGCGATCGTTCACCCGCGTGGCGCGGGCAGCCGGGGCCGCCGCCCGGAGCGCGCCGACCGCCGTGATCACGGCACCGGACCCGATCCTTCCCGTTGACTGTTGTGCGTTTGTGAGCGTCCTTCTCCGTAAGAACTGAGGAGGCGTTAATCCGGAGTGACAGAAGGAAAAGCAGATCCGCGTCGGAACCCGGACGGCCGGTGCGGTACGTGGCCTTTGCGTTACGAATATCGGACATCAACAGGCGCGCCCATCTCAGCTGTCGGATGGCTGAATGATTCCGTGCGCCCCCCATGCATCGGTACCGTGTGTTAGGTCACGCTTACCAGCAGTTCCGTGGGGGCAGACAGCCCCGTAGAGTCGTTTTGCGGTACGCACTACACGACTCTCCCCCTCAATCGAAGCCCCGAGGACGGATCACCGCTATGCCGCGTCCGACTCCCGCACAGATCGCCTACGGTTCGGCCACTGTCGTCATCTCCGCCCTCGCGATGCTGCTTCTGTCGCAGACGCGAACGGGGCTGGGGGTAGCGGTGGTCGCCGTCGTCGCCCTCGCGCTCGGGCTACTCGTCGCCATGACCGTGCCGCTGCCGCGCACGGCCGCTCGCGCGGCGCGAGCCAATGAGCCGCAGACCACCACCGCTCCGGGCACCGCCGCCGTGTCCACGCCCGCGGCCGTGTCGGTCTCCGCACGCCGGGTGGCCGGCCGACGCGCGCCCGCGCGCGCCGGTGGCTCACGGATCAAGGAGCACTCCCTGCGCCGCTGAGCGGCAAAACGTTTTTGCCCCCTTGTCCCACATGCTCCCCGTGGTGCACACCCCGGTTCACCGCGCGGAGACCACCACGGTCCTGGCGGCCTTGTCGTGCAGGCACTGCTGATACGGCTTGTCCCAGGTGCACCACAGGACGTTGACCAGCCAGAAGATGAAGCCGCAGCACGGCACGATCTCCGGCAGGGAGTAGGTGGCCGCCCGCGCCCATCCGGGGCGGCCCGCCGGAATCGCGCCGTTCTCCAGCATCGCCACGCGGATCTTCATCAGCCGCTTGCCGACGGTCTGCCCCCGGCTGGTGAGCATCAGCCCCTCGTAGACGAAGTAGACGAGGGCGATGATCACCGACAGGCTCGTGGACTTCACGGTGTCCTCGGTCGGGTTGTAGCCGCCGATCACCAGCGTGGCGACGACGCTGACCGGGATGCCGACGATGAGCCCGTCGATGATCCGGGCCACGAGACGCCGGCCCCGGCCGGCGAGGGGCGGCATCCCCGCCAGCGGGTCGGCCGCACCGTATTGATCCCCGTACGGATTGCCGGGGCCGCCGCCCCCGCCGTACGGGCCACTGCCACCGTACGGACCACCGCCCCCGTCGCCGTACGGTCCACCGCCCCCGCCGCCGGGCACGTCCGCGCCGTACGGCGGAGGCGGAGGGGCGGAAGGCGGCGGTTCCTGCGGCTTCTTCCGGAACGGGTCATCCTCGGGCGGCCGCGCTTGGTCGCTACTCATGGACCCAGTAGACCGGCCTACGCGGACCGTCGCATCCGGCTCACGCCGTCCGGGTGGAATTCGAGCCGCGCGAAATGGCGCCCTCCGGCGCACTCACCGCGCCACGCTCAGCCGGCGTCCGCCACGAAGGTGTGCGCCGCCTTGTCGTGCCAGCACTGCCGCCACGGCCGGTCGAACAGACACCACAGGACGTTCACGACGCCGACCACCAGCAGGCCCAGCACGCCGTACACCAGCCATCGGCGCAGCGCCGCCCCGAACGACGGCTTGTCGTGGTCCTCGATGCTCAGCACCCGCACCCCGCACAGCTTCTTGCCCGCCGTGCGGCCCCACTTGGCCGTGGGCAGCGCCTCGTACACGACCCCGGCCAGCAGCAGCACGGCCAGCACGATGCCGAGGTAGGTGCCGGTCGTACCGTCCAGGAGCCAGACGGTGACGGTCTCGCCCGACTGCTTGGCCCCCTCGACCTTGCCGTCGATGTGGTCGGCCGCCTTCGACCAGAGCGGCACGGCGGCCGCGGCCACGATCGCGCCCAGCACCACCGAATCGATCAGCCGCGCGCCGAGGCGGCGGCCGAGGGAGGCGGGCCGGCCCTGGGCCTGCGCCGCTTGGAGGAAGGGGTTGTCCACCGGGGGCTTCCACGGAATGACACCCTCCGCCGGGGCCGCCGGAGCATAGGCGCCCGCGTGCGCCCCCTCGGGGTACGGAGCCGCCTGCTGCGGCTGCTGTGCCTGCTGCCCTTGCTGTTGCGACCACGCGGGCGCGCCGCCGCCCTGCACGGGCACCAGGCCCTGCGGGGGCTGAACCGGCTGAACGGACGGCTGGGGACCCTGCGCGGTCCGTGCCTGCGGGCCCTGCTGTCCGTGTTGGCCCTGCTGTGCTTGCTGTGCTTGCTGTGCTTGCTGGCCCTGCTGCCCTGGTCCGCCCGCCGGCGCGGGCTGCACGCGCGCCTCGGGGCTGTCCGTACCGCGCCCGTAACCGGCCATCGCCCCGCCGATCGGGGCGGCCCACGGCTCGGGGGCCGGCTCGGCGGCGCGTACGGGCGGCGGAGCGGCGTGTCCGGCGGGGGGCGTGCCGCCGCCCTGGGCGGGCACGCTCTCGCCGCTCCGGGCGGGTGCGGCGGCCGGGGGCGCGGCCTCGGTGCTCTCGGCCGGGGCGGGCCAGACGACGTCATCGGGCGCGGACCGCGCGGCGGGGGCGTACCGGGCGGTCTCAGGTGCGCCCGCCTCCGGCTCGGAAGGCCGGTGCGCGGACGCCGTCTCGGGCCGCTCGTCGGCCGTACGGTCGTCCGGGCCCCAGGAGATGTGGCGGTCCGGCTCGCCGCCGAAGGCGTTCTGGGGCGAGGCGCCGGCCGGCCAGCCGGCAGCGGGTCCGGGCCGGGCGCCGTGCGGTCGCCGCGGGTCGTCCCGCTCCGGGGCGGGAACGGCTGATTCGGACCGTACGTCCGGGGCCGCCGTTCGCGGCAGCGGCTCCTCGTCGAGGAACATCGGCCCGGTCTCCTCGGGCAGCGCGACCGTGGGCCGCAGGGGCTCGGCGGGGCCGGCCTCGGGCGTGCGCACGACCGGCGGGGCGAGCGGCGGCGGCGCCGCCGCGGGGGCGGCCGGCATCGCCTCGCCGTCCACCGGAGCGGGCCGGCTGGTGCCGGGGGCCCATGCGGCGCCGTTCCAGTACCGGATGTAGCCGGGGATGGACGGGTCCGGGTAGAAGCCGGGGGTGGGGCTGCCGTCGGCTGATCCTGAGGTAGACGCGCTCATGATGTCCGATGTCCCGTATCTGTTCGGCCGTGCTGTGTCGTGTGGTGCTCGGTGGGGCGTAAGCAGTCTGCCGCACCGGCGCGAGGAGGTGTAGAGCGCTCGGCCCTTCGCGACCTCGGCCCTGGGGCGGCCTCGGCCCTTCGCGGCCTCGACGCTTCGTGGCTCGGTGCCTCGTGACCTCAATGCACACAACGCAACCGGGTGTGCAGGGAACAGGTCTACCAGAAGGGCCGAGCGCCCGGGGCCGACCGGCCGGAGCACCACCCGCACGTGCGAGCCGGAAAATATTCGGAATGTTTCCGGGAAGTCGCGTAATGGAGTGAGGGGCAGCGCGCTCTATCCGGTGCGGGCCCGTTCACAGGGGCTGCGCACCGAGAGATACAGAGCAGAGAGGGCGCACTTCATGCACACCGTGGTGGAACGAGAGCTGGAGCTCAACCTGGTGCTGTCGCCGGAGCGCAGCATCCCCGTACCGGCCCGCCTGTCCTACAGCACCGACGATCCGTTCGCCGTCCACATCAGCTTCCATGTCACCTCGGACTCCCCCGTGAACTGGACGTTCGCCCGTGAGCTGCTGGTGGAGGGCGTCTTCCGGGCCTGCGGGCACGGGGATGTGCGGGTGTGGCCGACGAAGATCGACGGCCGCAGCATCGTCTGCATGGCCCTGTCGTCCCCGGACGGCGACGCGCTCCTGGAGGCGCCCGCCTCGGTGGTCTCCGCGTGGCTGGAACGCACCCTGCGGGCGGTGGCGCCGGGCTCGGAGCACGAGCGCCTCGCCATCGACGACGCGCTGCGCCAGCTGCTGGCCCCCACCCCGGGCGACGACCTGTGGCTGCGCGGCCCGTGGCCGTCCGACGGCTCGCCGGAGGCGGGGGCGTAGCGGGCCGCCTCCCGTGGGTGGCGGCGCGGGGTCACTCGCCCTTGATGTAGGGGTGGGTCAGGAACTCGATGGCGTGTCCGTCCGGGTCGTCGACATAGACGCCCCGGCCGTTGTGCCGATGGTTGATCTGCTGGGGCTCGGTGTGGAAGGGGTCGCCCCAGTACGGCAGTTCGCGGCTCTTGATGCGCGTGAAGATCTCGTCGAACTCGTCCTCGGAGACCAGGAAGGCGAGGTGTTGCGGCGTGATCTTGAAGCCCTCGAGGAGGTGGTCGTCGGCGTAGTCGACGGTGACGTCGTTGGCGAGCGTGATCTCGGCGAACGGCCCGAACGTCTTCGGCTCCGGCTCGCCGAGGAGTTCGGTGACGAAGCGGGCGGAGGCGAAGCGGTCGGTGCTGTGCACGATGGTGTGGTTGAGCTGCGCGGGCACGGGACCTCCAAGGTGGTGGATGCCGTCAATTCCGTGGACTCAGTGCACTTTGACCGTACGTTCCGCACTCTGGCCCCGCATCGGACTTCCGGACGAGTCCGGCTGCGTCCGTGGCCCCGAACGCCCTACGTCCCTCGCCCTAAACCCCTGCCCGAACGGCCGGGCCGCCCGGGGTCGCCCGCCCTGCTCTCAGAAGACCTTCCCCGGGTTCAGGATGCCGAGAGGGTCGAAGGTGCGTTTGATGCCGCGCTGCATCTCCAGGCCGACCGGGCCGAGTTCGCGGGCGAGCCAGTCGCGTTTGAGGAGGCCGACGCCGTGTTCTCCGGTGATGGTGCCGCCGAGTTCGAGGCCGAGGGCCATGATCTCGTCGAAGGATTCGCGGGCGTGGCGGGCCTCGTCGGGGTCGTCGGGGTCGAAGCAGACGGTGGGGTGGGTGTTGCCGTCTCCGGCGTGGGCGCAGACGCCGATGGTGAGCTTGTGCCGCTCGGCGATGGCGGCGACGCCGTCGAGCAGGGCGCCGAGCCGGGAGCGGGGCACGCACACGTCGTCGATCATCGTGGCGGGCTTGAGCGCTTCCAGGGCGGTGAGGGTCAGCCGGCGGGCCTTGAGCAGCAGTTCGGATTCGGCCGCGGTCTCGGCGGGGACGACTTCGGTGGCGCCGGCCGCGGTGCACAGGGCGCCGACCGCGGCGAGGTCGGCGGACGGGTCGGGGGTGTCGAAGGCGGCGAGCAGGAGCGCTTCGGTGGTTTCGGGCAGGCCCATGCGGGCGAGCGCGTTGACGGCCCGTACGGAGGTGCGGTCCATGAGTTCGAGCAGTGAGGGGGCGTGGCCGCGGGCCATGATGTCGCAGACGGCGGCGCAGGCGGCGGCCGTGGAGGGGAATTCCGCGGCGAGCGCGAGTTGCTGGGGCGGTGCGGGCTTGAGGGCGAGTACGGCCCGTACGACGATGCCCAGGCTGCCCTCGGAGCCGACGAACAGGCGGGTGAGGTCGTACCCCGCGACGCCCTTGGCGGTGCGGTGGCCGGTGCGCAGCAGCCGTCCGTCGGCGAGGACGACGTCGAGGCCGAGGACGTAGTCGGCGGTGACGCCGTACTTCACGCAGCACAGGCCGCCGGAGGCGGTGCCGATATTGCCGCCGATGGTGCACTCCTCCCAGCTGGAGGGGTCGGGCGGGTAGGCGAGGCCCTGTTCGGCGACGGCCCGGGAGAGCGCGGCGTTGACGACGCCGGGTTCGACGACGGCGATCCGGTCGACGGGGTTGATCTCGATGATCTTGTCGAGCGCGGTGAGGGACAGCACGACGCAGCCCTCGACGGCGTTGGCCGCGCCGGACAGGCCGGTACGGGCGCCCTGCGGCACGACGGGCACGCGCAGCGCGGTGGCGGTGCGCATGACGTGCCGCACCTCTTCGACGGTGCGGGGCAGGACGACCGCGGCGGGTTGCCCGGCCGCGCAGAAGCTGGCCATGTCGTTGGCGTACGAGCGGGTGACGTCGGGGTCGGTGAGGACCGCCGCGGTGGGGAGCCCGTCGCACAGGAGTTTGATCAAGTCGCCGCCCATACTCATCACCCTCGCACTCCGGGGGCCGGTAGGGAAGATCGCGTCAGCGGGCGGCCGCCGCCCTCAGCGGCCGCCCCACTGGAAGATCGAGTACGCGCGGCCCCGCCCCGGCCCGGTGGCGAACCCCATGCACAGCCGCGGGGCGGCGGCGCTCCCGATGACCGCGAGTCCCTCCGGCTCGCGTGGGTGGAGGGATCCCCCGGCGAGGATGCGCGCTTGCTGTACGACCTCGCCGCTGCGCATGTCGATGCAGAAGAGGCGGGTGTTGCCGCCCGAGGGGCGGGGGTTCTTCGGGCCGTAGGCGCTGCCGAGCAGTTGGTACGCGTAGTCGCCGCGCACCGCCATCCCCTGGTACGGCAGCCGCAGTTCCGTGCCGGGCTGGGCGAAGTCGGCGAGCGGTTCGAACTGCCGGGCGGCGAAGGCGTCGAGGGCGTAGAGCGCGTAACGGGGCCTGCCCTTGCGGATGTAGCGCAGCAGCAGCCGGCGGGTGGTGATGTCGATGGCCGGGTAGTTGCCGGTGGTGCCGGGCTTGGGGCGGAAGGTGCCCGGGGCCGCGCGGTCGGTGTGCAGTACGGAGCCCTCGGCGTAGGCGATGCGGGCGATGCCGCGCCCGTAGCCGCTGCCGGGGTGGGCGTCCCACTCGGTCCACAGGTCGGCGGCGCCCGCGTCGGGGTCGACGCCGATCGTGCCGCCGTGGCCGAACCCCTTGAGGTACATCCGGCCGAGCTGTCTGCCGCCGGTCGAGAGCCGGTTGAGGCAGAGGTCGCCGTGGCGCTGCCGCTCGGCGTGGGAGTACGCGCGGGGCTCGCCGCGCAGCCGGACGCCGCCCTGCATCACCTGGAGCGCGTAGAGGTGGCCGCGGCTCTCGTCGAAGCCGAAGGACTGGAGGACGGTGGTGTGGTGGAGCCTGGCGCCGTTGATCAGCCGGGTGGGGGTCCCGGAGAAGTCGATCCAGGGGCGCGGGCCGAAAGGCTCCGCGCGGGCGAAGGGCTCTGCCCGGACGGGAGGTTCCGCCCGTACGAGAGGCTCCGCCCGTACGAGAGGTTCCGCGCGGGCGGCCTGTCCCGCCCGTCCGGCGGCCCGCGCGGCGCGGCCGTCGAGCGTGGTCAGCACGGCCGCCGCCGAGACCGCTCCGCCCAGCCCGAGGAGTTGTCTGCGGCCGAACAGCCGCTCCTGTTCCTGACCCTGACCCCGCTGCTCCATGCGCCCCATTCGATACTGCCCTCTCTCACGTCTCTCGCGACCGTACGGTCCGGTCCAGTGCATGACCGGGAACGGGGTGCGGAGTGCGCGTGGAGCGGGAAGTTCATCCGTATGAGAGTCGGGGGCGGCGCAGGGCGGGCATGGCGAGGGGGGGGGAACCCCCCCGTTCTCTCCCCCCCCCCCCCCCCCCCCCCCCCCCCCTCCCTCCCCCCCCCCCCCCCCCCCCCCCCCCCCCCCCCCCCCCCACCACGCGGTCGGACTCGGCGCGGTCGTACCGGGCGCGGTCGGAGCCGGCGCGGTCGGACCGGGCGCGGTCAGAGGTTGCCGCGCAGCTCCTGCTCGCGCTCGATGGCCTGGAAGAGCGCCTTGAAGTTGCCCTTGCCGAAACCCATGGAGCCGTGCCGCTCGATCATCTCGAAGAAGACGGTCGGGCGGTCCTGGACCGGCTTGGTGAAGATCTGGAGCAGGTAGCCGTCCTCGTCGCGGTCCACGAGGATCTTCAGCTCGCGCAGCGTCTCCACGGGGACGCGGGTCTCGCCGGCCCACTCCCCCAGCGTGTCGTAGTACGAGTCCGGGGTGTCCAGGAACTGGACGCCGGCCGCCCGCATGGCCCGTACGGACGCGACGATGTCGTTGGTGGCGAGCGCGATGTGCTGCACGCCCGGCCCGCCGTAGAACTCCAGGTACTCGTCGATCTGCGACTTCTTCTTGGCGATGGCCGGCTCGTTGAGCGGGAACTTCACCTTCCGGGTGCCGTCCGCGACGACCTTCGACATGAGGGCGGAGTACTCGGTGGCGATGTCGTCGCCCACGAACTCCTTCATGTTCGTGAAGCCCATGACGTTGTTGTAGAACTCGACCCACTCGTTCATCCGGCCGAGCTCGACGTTGCCCACGCAGTGGTCGATCGCCTGGAAGCGGCGCGTCACCGGCTCCACCATCGGCTCGGCGGCGGCGTAGCCGGGGAGGTACGGGCCGTCGTAGCCGGAGCGGTCGACGAGGGTGTGGCGGGTCTTGCCGTAGGTGGCGATGGCGGCCAGCACGACGGTGCCGTGCTCGTCCTTGACCTCGTACGGCTCCTGGAGGCCGGTGGCGCCGTGCGCCGTGGCGTAGGCGTACGCGGCGCGGGTATCCGGCACTTCGATGGCGAGGTCCACGACCCCGTCGCCGTGCTCGGCGACATGGTCGGCGAGGAATGTGCCGTGCTCGGAGGCGGCCTTGATGACGGAGGTGAACACGAATCGGGCGCCGCCGGATTCGAGGACGTAGCTGGCCGTCTCACGGCTGCCGTTCTCGGGACCCGAGTAGGCGACGCGCGTCATGCCGAAGGCCGTGGAGTAGTAATGGGCGGCCTGCTTCGCGTTGCCTACGGCGAAGACGACCGCGTCCATCCCCTTGACCGGGAAGGGGTCCGCCTGCCGTGCGGTGCTGGGGGTGTGCAGGGTCTCTGTCATGGCCGCAGGCTCTCTCCGAAACACAAGGTGCGCAATAGTTTGCGTTTTCCCTGGGCAATCTGACCAGTGGTAGGGCAGTATTTCCGAGCGTTCTGTACATGATGACCATCGCCCCATCGAACCCTCGCCCCGGAGGCCCCGGTGATCGATCATTTGGACGGCAGATTGCTGGAGCTACTGGCCCAGGAGCCGCGCATAGGAATTCTTGAGGCTTCGCGCAGGCTGGGCGTCGCGCGCGGCACCGCACAGGCCCGTTTGGACCGTTTGCAGAGCAATGGGGTCATTCGTGGATTCGGCCCAGATGTGGACCCGGCGGCGATCGGATACCCGGTGACGGCGTTCGCGACGCTGGAGATCAAACAGGGTCAAGGGGCGGACGTCCGAAGCCACTTGGCGGGCGTACCAGAGGTGCTCGAACTGCACACCACGACGGGACACGGCGATATGCTGTGCCGCCTTGTAGCCCGTTCCAACGCCGACCTCCAACGTGTGATCGACCGAGTTGTGGGTTTTGATGGCATTGTTCGGGCGTCCACAGCGATCGTGATGGAGAATCCGGTGCCACTGAGGATCATTCCCCTGGTGAAGCAGGCGTCGGAGGACTGACCATAGCGTCGAGGGAGCGGCCCAGTGGATTTCTGGGAATACATCGGCAACCGGTACGCGCAATTGCTCACCGACACCTTCCAACACGCCAGCGCCGTCTTTCAGTGCATGGTCGTCGCCACCCTGATCGGCGTGCTGATCGGCGTCGCCACCTACCGCAGCGAATGGGCCGGGAACCTCGCCATCACCTCGACGGCCACCGTCCTCACGGTCCCCTCGCTCGCCATGATCGGCCTGCTCATCCCGATCACCGGGCTCGGCGTCGCGCCGACCGTCACCGCCCTGATCCTCTACGGGCTGCTGCCCATCGTCCGCAACGCGATCGTCGGGCTGCGCGGCGTCGACCCCACTCTGGTGGACGCCGCCAAGGGCCTCGGCATGTCCCGGCTCGCCCGGCTCCTCAGGGTGGAGCTGCCGCTCGCCTGGCCGCCCATCCTCACCGGAATCCGGGTCTCCACCCAGATGCTGATGGGCATCGCGGCCATCGGCGCGTACTCCTCCGGGCCGGGCCTGGGCAACGAGATCTTCCGCGGCATCTCCTCTCTGGGCAGCGCCAACGCGCTCAACCAGGTGCTCGCCGGGACACTCGGGATCGTGATCCTCGCGCTCGTCTTCGACGCCGTGTACGTCCTCATCGGACGGCTGACCATCTCCAGGGGGATCCGTGCCTGACGCCTCGACGCAGACCAGCGCTCCCGCGCGCACCACGACCACCGGCGCCACCATCCAGTTGGAGGCCCTGACAAAGCGCTACTCCGGCACCCCCACCCCCGCGGTGGAGGACGTCAACATGGACATCAAGGCCGGCGAGCTCGTGGTCTTCGTGGGCCCGTCCGGCTGCGGCAAGACCACCACCATGAAGATGATCAACCGGCTGATCGAGCCCACCTCCGGCCGGATACGGATCAACGACGAGGACGTCACCGGCATCGACCCGGTGCGGCTGCGCCGCAAGGTCGGCTACGCCATCCAGTCCTCCGGGCTCTTCCCGCACATGACCGTCGCCCAGAACATCGCGCTCGTGCCGAAGCTGATCGGCTGGTCGAAGTCCAAGGTCAAGAGCCGTATCGAGGAGATGCTGGACCTCGTCGGGCTGGACGCCGGCGAATTCCAGGGCCGCTACCCGCGGCAGCTGTCGGGCGGCCAGCAGCAGCGCGTCGGCGTCGCCCGCGCGCTCGCCGCCGACCCGCCCGTACTCCTGATGGACGAGCCCTTCGGCGCGGTCGACCCCATAACCCGCGACCACCTCCAGGACGAGCTGATCCGGCTCCAGCACGAGCTGCACAAGACCATCGTCTTCGTCACCCACGACTTCGACGAGGCCATCAAGCTCGGCGACCGCATCGCGGTGCTCCGCGAACGCTCGCACATAGCCCAGTTCGACACCCCCGAGGCCATCCTCACCAACCCCGCCGACGACTTCGTCTCCGGCTTCGTGGGCGCGGGCGCCGCGCTCAAACGGCTCAACCTCACCCGCGTACGGGACGTGGAGATCGTCGACTTCCCCACCGCCACCATCGACGACCCGCTCCAGAACCTCTTCGACATGCTGCGCTCCGGCTCCACCAACGAGGTGCTGCTGCTCGACCGGTACAAACGCCCGTACAAATGGCTGCGGCGGGGCGATCTGATGCGGGCCAAGGGGTCGCTGGCCCGCGCCGGGACGCTCGTGCACGACACCGTCACCCGCGACGCCACGCTGCGCGACGCGCTGGAGGCCGTCCTCACCGACAACGCCGGGCGGGTCGCGGTCACCGGGCGGCGCGGCGAGTACACCGGCGTCGTCGACATGGAGACGCTGATGAACTCCGTGCAGCAGCTGCTGGAGGAGGACCGCCTCGAAGCGGTCGAGCACCAGCACGCACTGCAGGAACAGCGCGCGCAGCAGGCCAGACAGGAGTCCGCGGGCGCGACCGCCATCCGCCCCGAGGACGTCTCATGAGACGCCGGGACCACAAGCGGCCCAGGGGCGAGCGGGCCCCCGGCGAGCACGAGGTGAAGGGGCTCGCCTTCCGCGACGAGGTGGACGTCGACGAGCCCGCGGCGGGGCCGGTCCGGCCCTCCGCCGCGAAGCCCGCCCGCCGCATCACCTGGCAGCGGCTCACCTACATGCCGATCGTGCTGGCCCTGATCCTGCTCGCGCTGTGGCTGTGGTTCCGCGGCGCCGACCTCGACTCGATCGCCCGCAACTCGATCGCGGACGGCAATATCTGGCTGCGGCTGCGCCAGCACATCTACCTCACGGTCGTCTCCACCTTCTTCGTACTGATCATCGCGATCCCGCTGGGCATCCTGCTCACCCGCCGCAGGCTGCGCGGCGCGGCGCCGTTCGCCATGGCCGTCGCCAACATCGGCCAGGCGACCCCCGCGATCGGCCTGCTGGCCCTGCTCGTCATCTGGATGGGCATCGGCCGCCAGGCCGCGCTCTTCGGCATCGTCATCTACGCCGTGCTGCCCGTGCTCGCCAACACCATCGCGGGCCTCAAGGCCATCGACCCGACGCTGGTCGAGGCGGCGCGCGGCATCGGCATGTCGGCGACCGGGGTGCTGGGGAAGGTCGAACTGCCGCTGGCCGTACCGCTGATCCTCGCGGGCGTGCGCACCGCGCTCGTGCTCAACGTCGGCACGGCGACGCTCGCCGCCTTCGGGGGCGGCGGCGGCCTGGGCGACCTGATCACCACGGGCATCACCAATCAGCGGATGCCGATCCTGGTGCTGGGGTCCGTACTGACGGTGGTGCTCGCCCTGCTCGTGGACTGGCTGGCGTCGCTGGCCGAACTGCTGCTGCGGCCGCGTGGACTGGAGGGGAGCGACTGATGGCGCGTATACCGAGGTCCGGCCGGGGTCCGCAGCATACGGATCTGACCGCGCCGGAGCCGGGGGGCGGGCGGGCCGGTACGGTCCTGCCCGAGCCGGAGCCAGGGGGCGGGCGAGCCGGTACGGTCCTGCCCGAGCCCGAGCCCGAGCCCGAGCCCGAGCCGGGACGCGGGCGAGCCCGTACGGTCCTGCCCGAGCCGGATCCGGGGGGCGGGCGGGCCCGTACGGTCCTGCCCGCGCCCGTCCGCTCAGCCGCTCGTACGCCGTTCCGCGCGCCGCTCCGCCTGCCCCTGGCCGCCGCCGCGGTCGGCGCGCTGCTGGCCCCGCTCGCCCTCGGCGGCTGCGGGCTGACCAGCGGCAGCCCCATGGTCGACAATGTCCAGCCGGGCTCCATAGGGCAGGGCAAGCCGCTCAAGGGCGCCGATCTGACCGTCACCTCCAAGGAGTTCACGGAGCAGATCATCCTGGGGCAGGTCATGGGCCTGGCCTTCAAGGCCGCCGGTGCGACCGTCCTGGACCGCACCGACATCCAGGGCTCCATCGGCGCCCGCGAGGCCGTCAAGTCCGGGGACGCGGACGCGATGTACGAGTACACCGGCACGTCCTGGATCACCTACCTCGGCAACGACAAGCCCATCGCCGACCCGCACGAGCAGTGGCAGGCCGTGTACGACGCCGACCTCAAGAACGGCATCACCTGGCTGCCGCCGGCCTCCCTCAACAACACCTACGCGCTGGCGCTGAACCCCGCGAACGCGAAGAAGTACGGCACCAAGACGCTCTCGGACGTCGCCGCGCTGGCGAAGAAGGACCGGTCGGCGGTGAGCCTGTGCGTGGAGAGCGAGTTCGCGGCGCGCAACGACGGGCTGCCGGGCATGCAGAAGAAGTACGGGATGCGGCTCCCCGCCTCCAGCATCCAGAAGATGGACGGCGGCATCGTCTACACGCAGGTCTCCAAGGGCAACGCGTGCACGTACGGCGAGGTCTTCACGACGGACGGCCGGATCAAGGCCATGAACCTCGAAGTGATGCGCGACGACCAGCACTTCTTCCCCAACTACAACGCCGCTCCCGAGATCAACAGCAAGGCGATGAAGAAGTACCCGGCCATCAAGGACGTCCTCGACCCGATCACGAAGAAGCTCACGAACGACGTGGCCCGGACGCTCAACGCCAAGGTGGACGTGGACGGGCAGGACCCGCACCAGGTCGCCAAGGACTGGATGGTCGCGGAGGGCTTCATCAAGGGCGGCTGAGGGGCGGAAGCCGGGGCCCGGGCCCGGGGGCCGGAGGGGATCAGCAGGTGGGGACCGTACGGCCCGCCGCCAGCGCCTGGAGGGAGGAGACCGAGTCCTTGAGGGTGGTGACGGGGATGAGCTGGAGCCCCTTGGGGCGTACGGCCTCGGCCTCCTTGCACTCCCCCTTCGGCACGAGGAACACGGTGGCCCCGTCCCGCTTGGCGGCCTGCGTCTTGAGCTGCACGCCGCCGACCGGTCCGACACTCCCGTCGGGGTCGATGGTGCCGGTGCCCGCGATCGTCCGGCCGCCGGTGAGGTCGCCGCCGCGGCCGTCGCCGTCGATCTTGTCGATGATGCCGAGGGTGAAGAGGAGCCCGGCGCTGGGCCCGCCGATGCGGGCGAGATCGAGGGTGACCTTCACGTCCTTGGACGACCGGTGGAGGTAGCGCAGGGCGGCCTCGGTGGCGGCGTCCTGCGACTTCCGCATGTCGGCGAAGTTGTGCTTCTCGACCTCGGCGGTCGTGTTGCCGACCGGGTACACGGAGTCCCGCGGCATGACGGCGCGGTCCGTCCGGAACCAGCTGTCGACCACGTCGCCGAGGCGCACATCGGCGTCCGGGCCGGTGGCGACGATCGTGGTGGCCCGCAGCTGACCGGTGGTCTTGCGGGTGTCGGCCCCCTTGACCGTGATCACCTGCTCACCGCGGCGGGACCCGAGCACGTCCGCGGTGGAACCCGGCTGCGCCAGCGAGAACGGCAACGGCGCAAAGGCGGCCACGGCGAGCAGGGCGACGACGAGCGCGGAGCAGACCACGAGAACGCGAGCACGAGAGGACACGCCCGCCACCCTAATTCACCCCCACCCCGACAGCCGCCCGCGACCGGGGCCGGGGCCCTCCGGGGTGGGTGGGGTTGTACGGGCGGGGCTCGGGGCGGGTGACGACCGGCCCTTGCCGGGCGGGGCTCCGGGCGGGACTCCGGCCCGCGCGGTGGGACGTACGGGCGGGACGGCGCGTACGGACACGGCGCCGAGCGGAATTGCGACCACCCCTTGCCGGGCGGGCCCCGGGCGGGACTCCGGCCCGCGCGGTGGGACGTACGGGCGGGGGCCGGTAACGCGCGAGAACGGGCCCCCGGGGTGGATTGCGACCACCCCTTGCCGTACGGGCGCCGGGCCGGGCTCCCGCCACGGGCAAGCGGCGGGCCGCCCGGCGCACGGGCACACGCGAGCGACGGCTCGGCACGGCCGGAGCCGCAGGCGCATCGGCTGCGGGCCGGGCGCCCGTCGCCCGCTCGCGACGGTCCGGCGCAGCCGCGGGCCGGCGGGGGCGTCCCGGGCCTCGCTGGCCTGCGGAGGAATCCGAGGGTGCCGCCCCCGCATCGCCCCCCGCCCAAGCGCGAGCGCAACGTCAGCGCAGGGCTTCCGCGACCTCCTTGGCCGCGTCCATGACACGGTGGCCGACCCGTTCGGGGACCGAGTCCGCGAGCATCACCACGCCCACGCTGCCCTCTATCCCCGTCACCCCCAGGAGCGGGGCGGCGGCGCCGCTCGCGCCCGCTTCCAGTTCGCCGTGGGTGAGGGCGTAGCCCGGGTCGCCGGCCTCGCCCCGGCGGGCGGCGAGGATCGCGCGGCCCGCCGCGCCGCGGTCCAGCGGGTGGCGGAAACCGGCGCGGTAGGCGACGTGGTAGTCGGTCCAGGTCGGTTCGACGACGGCGACCGCCAGCGCCTCCGTCCCGTCGACCAGGGTGAGATGGGCCGTGGCGCCGATGTCCTCGGCCAGGGAGCGCAGCGCCGGCAGCGCCGCTTCCCGTACCAGGGGGTGCACTTGGCGGCCGAGCCGCAGCACCCCCAGCCCGACGCGGGCCCGGCCGCCGATGTCCCGGCGTACGAGCGCGTGCTGCTCCAGGGTCGCGAGCAGGCGGTAGACCACGGTCCGGTTGACGCCGAGCTTGGTGGACAGCTCGGTGACGGTGAGCCCGTGGTCGGTGTCGGCGAGCAGTTTGAGGACGCGCAATCCTCGGTCGAGCGTCTGCGAGGTCTCCGCGGTCACGACGCCCCCTCCTCACGTGAGTGGCGGCTCCCGTCGCGGGGTGGGGACACCGCCGGTCCCGTCCGGCAGCGCGCGCGAGAGGCCGCCGGCCGCTAGTCGCACGGCACCGGCTGCGCTCCGCGGCGGCGCTGCCACGGGGCGTGTGCGTGTCCCGGCACGGTAGCGAGCCGGTCCGCTGAGCGGAAGGGCTTGCCCACAATCCGGGCAATGGGCGGGTGATATGCGCGATCCGTCCGGTGGACGGACGCGAGATCGCCCGCGGAACGCCCCCTTCCGAGGGCATCCCGCGATCAGCCCGCCCGGCGCTCGCCACCCCCGCCCGGCGCGAACGTCACGTCACCGCATGCGCGTGGCCCACTCCTGCACCTTCTTGATCCGCTCGTTCAACTGCCCCGCCGTCGCCTCCGCGCTCGGCGGCCCCCCGCACACCCGGCGCAGCTCGGTGTGGACGACGCCGTGCGGCTTGCCGCTCTGGTGGACGTACGCGCCGACCAGCGAGTTGAGCTGCTTGCGCAGCTCCAGCATCTGCTTGTGCGAGACGATCGGCCGCCGCTCGGCCGGCAGCTCGACGAGGTCGGCCTCGGCGGCCGGCTTCTGCCGGCTGTGGGCGATCTGCCGGGTCTGCCGCTTCTGGAGCAGCATCTGCACCTGGTCGGGCTCCAGCAGTCCGGGGATTCCCAGGTAGTCCTGCTCCTCCTCGCTGCCGGGGTGCGCCTGCATCCCGAACTCCGCGCCGTCGTAGAGCACCCGGTCGAAGACCGCGTCGGACTCCAGCGCCTCGAAGGAGAGCTGGTCGTCCTCGCCGGTGTCCTCGTCCTGCTCCTTCTCGGCCTCTTGGAGGAGCTTGTCCTCCTCGGCGTACGGGTCCTCCTCGCTCTCCTTCTTCGGCTTGTCGAGGACGTGGTCGCGCTCCACCTCCATCTCGTTGGCGAAGGTGAGCAGCGTCGGGATGGTCGGCACGAAGACGGAGGCGGTCTCGCCGCGCCGCCGCGACCGCACGAAGCGGCCGACGGCCTGGGCGAAGAAGAGCGGCGTGGAGATGGTGGTGGCGTAGACGCCGACGGCCAGGCGCGGCACGTCCACGCCCTCGGACACCATGCGGACCGCGACCATCCACCGGTCGTCGGACTGCGCGAAGTCGTCGATGCGCTGCGAGGCGCCGGTGTCGTCGGAGAGTACGAGCGTGGCGCCCTGCCCGGTGATCTCGCGGATCAGCTTGGCGTACGCGCGCGCCGACTCCTGGTCGGAGGCGATGACGAGGGCTCCCGCGTCGGGGATGGCCTTGCGCACCTCGCTGAGGCGCTGGTCGGCGGCGCGCAACACGTTCGGCATCCAGTCGCCGCGCGGGTCGAGGGCGGTGCGCCACGCCTGCGAGACGGCGTCCTTGGTCATGGGCTCGCCGAGGCGGGCGGCGATCTCGTCGCCCGCCTTGGTGCGCCAGCGCATCTGGCCGCTGTAGGAGAGGAAGATGACGGGCCGCACGACGCCGTCGGCGAGCGCGTTGCCGTAGCCGTAGGTGTAGTCGGCGGAGGACCGGCGGATGCCGTCGTTGCCCTCTTCGTACGCGACGAAGGGGATGGGGTTGGTGTCCGAGCGGAACGGCGTGCCGGTCAGCGCGAGCCGCCGGGTCGCCGGGTCGAACGCCTCCGAGCACGCCTCGCCCCAGGACTTCGAGTCACCGGCGTGGTGGATCTCGTCGAGGATCACGAGGGTCTTGCGCTGCTCGCAGCGGTTGCGGTGGAGCATCGGCCGGACGCCGACGCCCGCGTAGGTCACGGCGACGCCGTGGTACTCGCGGCCGATCGGCCCGGCGCTGTACTCCGGGTCCAGTTTGATGCCGATCCGGGCCGCGGCCTCCGCCCACTGCTTCTTCAGGTGCTCGGTGGGGGCGACCACGGTCACCTGCTGTACGACGTGGTGGTGGAGCATCCAGGAGGCGAGGGTCAGCGCGAAGGTGGTCTTCCCGGCGCCGGGTGTGGCGACGGCGAGGAAGTCGCGCGGCTGCTCCTCGATGTACTTGGCCATCGCGCCCTCCTGCCAGGCGCGCAGTTTGTTCGCGGTACCCCAAGGGGCCCGGCCGGGGAAGGCGGGCGAGAGGTGGTGATTGGCTGCGGTGGTAGTCACGGTCTCCGTCGGGCTGGCTCGGCGATCGGCAACCGCGTCAGCCTACCCGCGTCCCCCTCCCCACCCCGTCGCCATAACCCGCCATGACCCCCGGGTGCGACCCACCTCACACTGGAGCCCGCACCCGGCCGGTCGTCAGTCGGCACGTCGGCGACTGCCGCATCGGCGCGTCGGCCGGCGCCACCGGCCGGAACTCCGCCGGTCACACGGCCTTCGGTGCGCCCGTGGGCCCCGTAGCCGACGGCTCGGCGGCCCGGCGGGGCTTCTGCCGGGTGGCGATGTACGAGCCGAACAGCGCTACCGCCGACATCGTGAGGAAGACCGCGGCGAAGGCCGCGGGCGGAGCGGCCGAGGCGGCGGAGGCCGCGGGGGCGTGGGCGTCCGCGGTGGTGGAGCCGCCGCCCAGGGCGACGAAGAGGACGCCCGCGATGCCGACCAGGGTGATGTTGCCGAGGGCGTCGGAGACCTGGAGAGAGGCCGAGTTGGAGCCCTCCTCGCCGGGCCGGGAGAGCTTGAGCAGCAGCACGCTGCCGCTGGAGATCGTCAGCCCCATCCCGTACCCGCCGATGAACCACGACGCGGCGACGACCCACGCCGGCACCCCCGGAATCAGCACCGTCGAGACGAGCGCGATGGCCGCGGTCATCAGCAGCATGCCGAGGCTCATCATCCGCTCCCGGTGCGGCTCCAGGCGGGGCCTGCTCTGCGTGTACGAGCCGAGGGCCCAGCTCAGTCCGCCGCCGGTGAGCGAGAGCCCGGCCAGCGTGGCGGACATGCCGCGCTCGGTCACCAGCATCAGCGGAACGAAGCTCTCCGCGCCGAGGAACGAGCCCGCCGCGACGCCGCGCAGCAGCACCACCGACGGCAGTCCGCGGGCGGCCCGGAAGGTCCCCTTCGGCAGCAGCCGCAGGATGCCCGGCACCACCAGGGCGAGCCCCGCCGCGGCCGGTACCAGGGAGAGCCAGTTCAGGTCGCGGCCCGCGTACTGCAAGAGTCCGGCGCCCGCCGCGACGGCGAGCGCGAGGAGGATGCGGCGACGGTCCATGGCGAGCGTGTGCTCGCCGGGCGGCAGCTTGCGCAGCGCGGGGAGCATCACGGCCAGCGGCAGCAGGATCAGCACCGGGATGGAGAGGAACACCCAGCGCCAGCTGAGCTGTTCGGTGACCGTGCCCGCGATCAGCGGCCCGACGATCACCGGGAGGACCCAGGCCGCCGAGAAGGAGGCCATGATCGACGGCCGCAGCCGCTCCGGATACGCCCGTCCGACCACCACGTACAGGGCGACGATGACCAGCCCGCCGCCTACGCCCTGTACGCCGCGCCCCGCCACGAACATCCACATCTGCTGCGCCGAACCCGCGACGACCAGGCCGGCGCCGAACGTCGCGATCCCGGTGAACAGCGGCACGAGCGGGCCCGCCCGGTCGCACCACTCGCCGGAGAGCGCCATCGCGAAGAGGCTCGCGGTGAAGTAGGCGGAGAAGGCGAAGGCGTACAGCTCGATGCCGTCGAGGGCGCGGGCCGCGACCGGCATCGCGGTGTTGACCGCGCTCGCCTCGAAGGCGATGAGGGAGACGACGGAGATGATGCCGAAGGTGAGGGCGCGGTAGCGGCGTCCAAGTACGGTGTCGGCGCCCGGCATTACGGTGTCGCCGCCGGGCATCGCGGTCTTGCCGACGGACATCGCGGTCCTGTCGGCGGACATCGCGGTCTCCCCGCCGGATATCGCAGTCTCGCCGCCGGGTATAGCGGTCTCCCCGCCGGGTATTCGGGGCGGGCCGACGGTGGAGGCGGCAGCGGCAGCGGCGGGACCGGCGGCGGCTGTGGGATCGGCGCCGTCGGCAGGGTCGGCGGTGCCGGCGGCGCCCGTGTCTCGCGGGTCGAGAGCGGTCATGCGGTCAGCGTAAGAGGCACAACCCGCTGTGACCCCTGTCGCGAGATGGTGATCAACTCATCCATCCGTCCTAGGCCGTGGCCTTGAGAGGAAGCACGCCCCCTCGGAAGTGCCGTTTCGGTCAACACCCCGGGCACCGCCTCACGTGGTGAGCAGCACCCCGGCGTACGAGCCGCCCGCGATCACCACCCACGAGCACAGCCCGAGCGCCGCGACCCGCCCCCCGGTCCGTACGAGCGTGGGCAGGTGGACCGCGCTGCCGAGGCCGAAGAGGGCCGCGGCGAGCAGGAGTTCCTGGACGTCCTGCGCGACGTCGATGGCGCCGCCCGGCACCTGGCCGGTGCTGCGCAGCGCGACCATGACGAGGAAGCCGACGACGAAGAGGGGCACCAAGGTCGGCCGCTTGCCGGTCGCTTCGCCGTCGGCGGCGCGCGCGTCGTGCCGCTTGCGGCGCCGTACGGCGAGGGCCACCGCCGCCACCAGCGGGGCGAGCAGCGCGACGCGCATCAGCTTCACCAGTACGGCCTCGCTGAGCGCCGACGGCCCCGCGGTCTGCGCGGTGGCCACGACCTGCCCGACGTCGTGCACGCTCGCGCCGACCCACCGGCCGAACTGCGCTTCGTCGAGCCCCAGCGGGTGGTGCAGCAGCGGAAGCACGGCGATGGCGAGCGTGCCGCAGAGCGTCACGAGGGCGACGGAGGTCGCCACGTCCTCCTCGTCGCTGCCGGTCACCTCGCTGACCGCGCCGATCGCGGACGCGCCGCAGATCGAGTAGCCGGTGGCGATGAGCAGCGGCTGATCGCCCCGGAGCCCGATGCGGCGGCCGAGCCACAGCGTGCCGAAGAACGTCGCGACCACGACGGCGAGCACCATCACGACCGTGGCCCAGCCGATGCCGAGCACGTCGTGGAGGCTGAGTTTGAGGCCGAGGAGCACGATGCCGACGCGCATCAGCCGCTTGCCCGCGAAGGTCAGCCCGGGCCGGGCGATGCCGCGCACCACGCCGCGCAGGCCGGGCAGATGCGCGGCGACGATGCCGAGGACGACGGCGGCGGTGAGCATGGGCACGCCGGGTACGAGCCAGTGCACGTCCCAGGCGAGGCCGACGCCGAGCACGGCCATGGCGAGACCGGGGATCTTGCCCTTGCCGGATTTCCAGCGGGGCGATCCGCTCCTCTGCGCCCCCTGCGGCGGGGCGGCGGTGGCAGTGGTGGTGGCGGCGCGGTGCGTCTCCAGCGCCATTACCGGTCGGCCGGGAGGTCGTACACGCGGCGGACGCTCGTACCCAGGCGCGCGATGTCGGCGCCGTAGATGTGGAGGGAGATCGCCTTGTCCCCGCAGGCGTTCCAGACCCGGTGGATGTCGCCCGGGGGCGCGAAGCCGCAGACGTCGCCCTGTTCGTTGACGACGTCCTCCGTGGCGACGAGCCGCGGCGGAGCGCCGACGGCGGAGGGCACGAGCCGGTAGCGGCGCTCGCTCTCCCGCCCCTCGTGGACGCCCGTGACGCACCAGGAGACGTGATCGTGGATGGAGGTGCGCTGCCCGGGGAGCCAGACGAGGGCGACGATGGAGAAGCTGCCGTCGCGTTCGGCGTGCAGGAGGTGCTGGCGGTAGTGGTCGGGGTCGCCCGCGCGCTGCTCCTCGGTGAGCAGGTCGGCGGTGCCGAGGTGGGGGCCGAGCGCCTCGCCGACCAGGTGCGCCGTCAGATCGGGCGGCAGCCCGCGCCCCACGGCTCCCCGTACCTCGTCGACGAGGTGGTCGAGGCGCGTGGTCGTCGCAGTGGGCCGGGCTGCGGTCGGAGTGGTCATACAGGCAGCGTCGAGCCACCGGATCCATCACGTCCAACGACAGTTTCTTGGCCGGAGCCAAACTCAGGCTTATCCATTACGGGAGGAGAAGCCGGCGGACGGGGAGAGACATCGGGGAGTACCGCCCGGAATCGACCGGGCGGCGGCCCGTCCGACGCCCGTCAGCAACCCACCCGGCGCTCCGCCACAGCCTTCAGCTCGTCGAGGACCAGCGCGGTGGCGGGGATGCGCAGATGGTCCCGGAGCACGTACGCGGAGACCTGGCGGCGCGAGGCCGGGTCGAGGGCACGCCCGGTGACCTTGTCGTGGCGGAGGAAGGAGAGGACGAGCGCGGGCACCATGGCGACGCCCAGCCCCTCCGCGACCAGGGACTGAACGACCAGGTTGTCGTCGGTGGTGAAGACGATGTCGGGGGCGAACCCCTGCTCGGCGCACTCGTGGAGGAAGTTGGCGCGGCAGCGCAGGCACCCCGCGATCCAGCGTTCCTCGGCGAGGTCGGCGAGCTTGACGGCGCGGCGGCGGGCGAGCGGGTGGCCGGCGGGCAGCAGAACGGTGAGCTGGTCCTCCAGGAGCGGGATCTCGGCCAGCTCGTCGGGGACCGATTCGTGCAGGCCGGGATAGGTGAAGGCGAGGGTGATGTCGCACTCGCCGCGCACCAGCCGCTGGAGGGACTCGGGCGGTTCGCCTTCGAGGAGCTCCGCCCGTACGCCGGGGTGCTCGGCGGAGAGCCGGGCCATGGTCTCCGGGATGAGGGTGGCATTGGCGCTGGGGAAGGCGCAGACGCGGACGCGGCCGGCGCGCAGCCGGGTTATCGCGCTCATCTGCTGCTGGGCGGCGGAGAGGGTGTCGAGGATGGCCTCGGCGTGCCGGGCGAGCGCCTCGCCGGCCTCGGTGAGGCGCATGCGGCGGCCGACGCGGGTGAAGAGGGGGGTGCCGACGGATCGTTCCAGGGCCTTCATCTGCTGGGTGATCGCGGGCTGGGTGTAGCCGAGGGAACGGGCGGCCGCCGAGTACGACCCGGCCTTGACCACCTCATGGAACGTCTTGATGTGCCGCGAGTCGAACACGCCTGAATCATAAGCAGAAGTTGGAGGGGCGGGACAAACATGGGGACCGGCGCTGAGAGTCCGGGCCCCGAGCGAGAGCGCGCCCCGCCGCCGTCACCCACATCACCCACACCGCGGAGTGGTTTCCCCGGGAACGGGCAAGGTGGAGCGTATGCCGCACTTCACCTCGTACGACGCCGCTGAACTGCACTATCGGGTCGTCGGCCCCCGCGACGGGGCGGCGACGCCGCCGCTGATCTGCCTGGCGGGGGGCCCGGGGCGGGATGCGGCGTACCTGGGCGATCTCGGCGGCATAGACGCGCACCGCCCGCTGGTCATCCCCGACAGCCGGGGTACGGGCGGCTCGCCGCCCCCGGCCGACCCGGCGGGCTACGCCTTCCCTTCCCTGGCCGAGGACGTGGAGTCCCTCCGCCGCCACCTGGGCCTGGAGCGCTTCGCGCTGCTGGCGCACTCGGCGGGCGCGGCGACGGCGCAGGCGTACGCGGCGGGTTACGGCGAACACCTCACTCACCTGGTCATCGTCTGCCCCGGGTCGAGGCTGCAAGGCGAACTGCCGGACGACGCGGAGAAGATCTTCGAGTCACGGGCCACGGAGGAGTGGTGGCCGGACGCGTATGTGGCGGCTCATGGCCTGGCTGCGGCGACGGACCTGAGCGAGGTCCGCGACCTGCTGCGCCGGGCGGCGCCCCTGGCGTACGGACGCTGGGACGAGCCGCAGCGAGCCCACGCGGCGGCGGAGGGCGCCCAGCTCGGCCCGGTCCCGCGAGCGGGTTTCTGGCAGGGAGTGGACGAACCCGCCCGACGCGCACTGCTGGAACGGCTGCGGCACGTCGACTGCCCGGTCCTGGTGATCACGGGCGACCTGGACGCGGTGACGGGCATGCGCGCCGGCGAACTCGTCGCGGAATCCTTCCCGAACGGCCGCTCACAGCCGCTGCACGGGGTGGGCCACTACCCCTGGGTGGACGAGCCGGACATGTTCCGCCCCCTGGTGGAGAAGTTCCTCGCCGCCCCGTGAACACCGCGTGTCAGTCACGTGGCACGAAGGCACGCCCCATTGAGCCCCGGGGACGACCGGCCCTATGGTCGACACAGCACACCAACACGGCCGTGTGCCCGAGTGGTTGAGGGACTCGCCTGCAAAGCGAGTTACGCCGGTTCGATTCCGGTCACGGCCTCTGACTGTCTTGACCAGACAGAATGAGAGGGGCGGCACTCCTTAGGGATGCTGCCCCTTCTCTTCGCCTTCGATTCGACGGGGCGTCTGGTCGCCGGTCGCCTGATCGCCGGTCGCCTGATCGTCTACTCGGCGGCGGGAGTGGTCACAGCGACCCTGATGCTTCCGGTGACCGAGGGGGCCACCTGGGCGACGCTGCCGTCTTCCGCGTTGAGGGCGATCACAGCAGGGGTGCCCGCCCCCGTCTCCAGGTGGCGCACGCTCCAGCCCGTGCTCTCGAAGTGCGCCTGCGCACGCCGCATGGTCCGAGCCGTCTCGTCCTCGGTGAGCTGAGCAGTCGACCAGGCGTGGTGGAGCGACGGGCCGTCGGCGTCCTGGACCGTACGCAGCCCTTCGCCTTCCCGCGCCGGGGCGTGCGGGGCTTGCAGAGCGTCGTAGATCCGACTGGAGTGGTCGAGGACCCGGCGCTCGGCAAGCTTGGCGGGCTGCGTGGAGTGCAGGGCGGCCTGGCGGGCGTGGGCGGTCGAGGAGGGCTCACCGGATGCGCCCGGCAGGAAGCACGGCGAGGTCACACTGACGGAGGCGAGACCGTCACCCTTCTTGCGGTCCACGGCGCCCGTGATGGCGTCCATCCAGAAGTCGTCCGGCTCGGTGCGCATGTAGACGGAAGGGAACGGCTTGGACCAGTCCCCGTCCGAGGACTGAAACGTGTGCCCGCGCTTCACCCAGGCATCCCTGGCCTGCCGTACGAGCTTCTTGGCCGCCGGACCCGGCACATCCGTCAGCTGGTAGACGACCCTGACCTGCACCCGGTTGTCGGGACCATGGTCCTCCCGGGCCAGGCAGGGGCCGACGACGTCCTTCCCGAGGGGCTTCAGTGTCGGCTTGGGCGACATGCCGTCCACCGCCTGGTGGATGATTTCGTCGGCGCGCTTGATTGCCTGCTGTTCATCCATCTTGACCTGCTTCGGTGTCGCCCCGCCGTCCGTCTTTCCATCCTGCTGCGTGCCGCATGCCGTCACCGCAACCGTCATCGCCAGCAGTGCGGTGGCAAAGACCGCTCCGCGCAGCTTCACGATTCTCCTCCGGTCACGATGTTCGCCATATGCGAGAGAGGTTCGCTGTCCCAGTACTGCGAATGCGCGGGCATCAGCCCGTCCGAGCCCGGGGCCTCGGGGGGAGCCCGTCCAGCCGGGCACTGGTCGAGGTGGACAGGGCTGCAACACAAGTACGGATCGTCTTCTACTTGCGTCCAGCCAAGCCGGGCTGCCGGATTCCGCACATCAGTACCGGTCGACCCGCTGCCCCTCGGGGACCTTGTAGCAGCCGGAGATCACCCGCACGGTCAGCTTGGGCGGGTTGTCCTTCGCGTAATGGATGACGTTGACGCTGAACTTCTTCTCATCGTTGTCAGCGGTGAGGCTGAGGTTCTTGTTGGCGCTGGAGTCGGGCTCGTACCCCTTGACCTTCCAGCCGTGCCGGGGCAGTTGTTCCTTGAGGCTCTTCATCACGTCGCCGAGTTTCCCGCTCGCGCTCGATGGCGGAGTGAGACTCCAGACGTGGTACATCTGGAAGTATTTCTCCCGGTCCTTGCCATCACCGCATTCGGTGACGCTCGGTCCGGGCTCCGACATCTTCCCCTTGATCGAAATGAGGTCGAGGATCTCGCTGGAGACCTTCTTCGTTTCGCTGTCGGCGTCGTCCAGGCTACGCGTGCCGGACGAGGGAAGGGACCCGGACCGATCGGAACCGGATTCTTTGCTTGAGTCGGTCATGCCGCATCCAGTGAGAGATGTGATGAGGGCGAGGGACGCCAGAGCATACTTCGCCCACGGTTTGGTGTTCTTACTGTTCAAGGTGGACATTTCCGTAGTCTCCTGCCACGACATGGGCCTGGTTCGCCAGACTGGTGGTTTTCGGCTCCCAGTAATCACTGTGCCCGTGTACGCCGAGGGTTTTGCCCGCACCCTCGCCCTCTTCACCGGTGGTCATCTGGTTGGCGCCGAAGAGTTCATCGCTGGGGATGATCCATACGCCGCCACCGAACTTCCACTGGCTTCCGCCGTGACCGTAGCGGCCGATGTCAGGCACCGGGTCGCCCTCCGCCTCCTCGTTCCATACGTGTCCCTTCGGCACGTCCATTTCCTCGGCCGATCCGACCTGAGCGCCGGGACTGCCCGCGAATACGACATCGTCCGCGTTCAGTTGGCCCTGCCGGGCGGCTGACCCGATGAGTGTGGTGCCGTACGAGTGGCCAATGGCCGTGCGGTGGGGATCGGAATCACCGGTGTGCGACGTGTCGAGCCCGTCCATGAAACGGTTGAAGGCCGGAGCTCCGTCATCCGCGTAATGCCTGAAAGGCGAGTCTTTGACGATGTCCTGGGGAGCGTCGTATCCGAGCCACGTAATCGTGGAGACGGGTTTGTCTCCGGCGTCCACCTGAGCACTTCTCCACAGGGTGGTCATATGGTCGACATCTCCGCCGATCTTCCCCAGGTTGGATGTCGTGCCGGGGACGTAGACGGCCTGGTGGGCGGCGGTGTCCGGGTTGCCGTTGGCGACGATCGCCCGGCCGTGGCCCTCCGAGCTGAAACCGAGCAGATACGCCTCGGGAAGACCGTTGCGGCCCGTGGAGGCGAAGCGGTCCTCAATGCTCCGCATGCCGTTGAGCGAACTGTTGAGGTGCTCGTACTCCTCCCCGTACTTCTTGTACCAGTCCATCCATTCGTCGGTCTGCACCTTGGACGGCATACTCCCGGCCGTGATCCACGTGTACTTGTTCGCCGGCTCAGGCGGGATGGCATCCAGCCTGAGCTGGTATTGCGCGTGCTTTTCCGCCAGCACCACGCGATTCGCCTCGTCCCTGGCCTCGGCCGGCAGCCCGTCCAGCGCGCCCACCGAGTCGGGGTGCACGGAGGCATAGTCGGCCCTCTCCTGCTCGGTGAGGCCCTTCCACCATTCAGCGTTGTCCTTCGGAGAACCCCCCTTGGGTGGGGCCTTGATGTGGTCAAGGTAACCCTTCGCATCCTTAAGGACCCCGCTCATGTCCTTCTGAACGTCTTCCCAGTCCTCCCCGCTCACGTCCAGGTCGTCATCGGCTTTCAGCTTCCGAAGCTGCGGGGCCCACTTGTCGTCGGCCTCCGTCGCTTCCTTGAGCGCCTCGGCTATACGGTTGGCGCACTCCTGGGCATGACGGAAGTTCGGGTTAGGCGCGAAATTGGCCGCCTGCCGGGCGACCGCGCGGGCGGTCTCGTCGGTGCTGCCGTTCGCCGAGCCCCCCTTGGGGGTCTCGCCGTCCACTTCGTCACCCGCCGCCGGATAGCTGACCGAGCCGTCCGCGCCGATCGAGAAATTCTTGGCCTCCGCGTCCGCGACGGCCGCGTCCAGTTTCTTCTTCGCCGGCCGTATGTCCGCCGCGAACGCGTTCAGAGCCGTGCTGACCAGCCCGCACTCCACCTGCATGTAGTGGAAGTCCTCGGCCAGTTCGTGCAACTGGCCGAGGGCGGCGTCCGCGACCTCCCCCTCCAGGGATTCGCGCATCTTGGCCTGGATCTTGTCCTCCAGCTCGCGCTTGGCATGGCTGGCCATTTCACTGACCGCGCGATATCCGTCGGCCGCGTCCTCGGAATCGGAGGGCTTGAGAGTCTTGAGCGCTGCGAAATCCATCGGCCCGGATCACCGGCCCCGGCTCTGACCACCGATGGCGGGCGTGTCCTTGTATTTGTCACCCAGCTTGTCGAACAGGCTCTTGGTTTCCTTGTCGTTCTCGTGCAGTGCCTTACCCGCCTTTTCCAGCGGCCCCTTGAGCCCCGCGCACCGGCCGCGGACTTCGTCCAGGTAGTGCTTCCAGCTCCCGTAGAGCTCGTGCTGGGCTGCCAAGGACGCGACGCCCCCGGCGCCACCGCTCTTGCCCATCCCCTTCTGCCCCTTCTCCAACGAGGTCAGCGCCTTCTTGGCGTTCCCTGCCAGTTCCTCAACCCCAGCCGCTGCCGCGTTCCACGCTTTCTTTTTGGACTTCATCCCGCCCGAGCCACCGGAGCCCCCACCCGCGCTCGCAAGTCTTGTCCCGGAACCAGCAGACGTCTCCTTCTTCAGCTGCGCCCACTCCGCCTCAAAGGAAGCCACGCTCCCCATCCCCCCGCTTCCTTCTCACTCTTCGCGTTGACACCGCCCGCGAGCGTACAGAGGAGAGTAGTCATGGACCTGAGTACCCATACTCATATCCCCAGGTCAGCAGGCGGGAGGGAAGCCGAACCGGCGGCCCTACTTCGGGTACGTGCGTCGGCGCCGTCTGATGAATACCGCTGCGGCGGCCGCGACGACCACACCGCCGGCTCCCAGAGCGATCCACAAAACGCCGCCCAAGCCGGACGACGATTCCTCCGCTGACTGCTGCACGGACGATCCCTTGATCAAAGAGGGCTTCGGTGCCGGGGAGTTGGCGTCGGCAAGAGGGCTCGTGTCGGGCGGGCCGGGGTCGCCGGGGTCTTTCAGGGCGATGCGCGGGCGGACCATGCCGTAGCCGATGGTGTCAGTGCGTTTTGGGCCGTTCACGGGGCCTCCCGCGGTGTTGATCAGGACCCGGGTCACTTGGTTGGCGGTCCAGTCGGGGTGCTTGGACCAGATGAGGGCAGCGGAGGCGGATGCCAGAGCGGCCGCTTCGCCGGTGCCTTCGCTGCGGCAGAACCCGGTGCCGCCCTTGCACGCCGACACGATGGCCTTGCCCGGAGCCACGAGGTCGACCTGCGGGCCTCGCTCGGTCTCCTTGATGGCTCGGAGGTCCCGGTCGACCGCCCCGACACCGATCACACCGGGGAATCCAGCCGGGTACAGAACGGGGTTGTACTTCTCGCCCATGTCCCCGACCGCCGCGACGACCAACTTTCCCTTGGACACCGCGTAGTTCACGGCCTCTGCCGCAGCCCTTCCACCGGGAAGGGTCAGGGAGACATTGATGACCTTGGCATCGGATTCTGCCGCGTAGCGGATCGCTCTCCCTGCCGATTCGACCGGATCCGTACGCAGGAAGGATTTGCTTCCATCGTTCACACGCAGTGGCAAGATCTTCGCTCCCGCCGCGCGCCCGAATGATCCGTTCGCACCGTCGCTCTTGCCTGTCCCGGCGATGAGGGCCGCCATTTTGGTACCACGGCCGTCATAATCAGAATGAGCATTTCCGGAGAAATCCGTGAAATCCTTCCCGGACAGCACCTGACCGCGCAGATCGGGGACGCTCGCGTCCACTCCCGAGTCGACCACGGCGACCGTCACGCCGGCGCCCGTACTCGCCTTCCACATGCCGTCAGCGTGCATGGCGTCGAGGTGCCACTGCCGAGATCGGATGGTGTCCGCCTGAGCCGGAGCCGCCACTCCGAAAACGATCAAGAGACTCGCGGCATCGGCAGAACTCGCGCCGGTCCTCCGACACCGCCGTGCAGGATGTGACGCATGGAGGATCTGCCGTACCTGTCACACAGGCATCAATCGACCGCAGGCGGTGCCGCTCGCAGAGAACAAGGGCGCTGGCGGTGCGCGCCCTCAGTGGATATGTGGTTGCTCAGGTCCTACGCCGACGGACGACGGTCACGCACGCCACCGCCCCGGCCACCACCACGGCCCCGGCGCCAAGGGCAATCCACAGAGTGCTGCTGCCGCTGTCGGATGACGAGTCCACCGCGGCCTGCTCGGGCGCGTCGCTGGCAGCGGACTTGGACGCCCCCGGCTCCGGAGATTTCGCTCCTGGCCCGGGAAGCGGATCGACATCCGCGGGGCCGGGGTCGCCGGGTTCCTTCAGCGCGAGACGAGGGCGGATCATCCCATAGCCGACCGTGTCACTCCGCTTCTCACCGCTCACGGGACCACCGGCAGTGTTGAGGAGAACCCGCGTCACTTGGTTGGCAGTCCAGTCAGGGTGCTTGGACCACACGAGGGCAGCGGAGGCCGAGGCCAAGGCCGAGGACGCGCTCGTACCGTGACCGGTACAGATTCCGGCGCCGCCTTCACACGCCTGCACGATTTCGCCACCCGGTGCTACGAGGTCGACCTGAGGGCCTCGCTCGGACTCCGCAGTCGTCTTGAGATCCTTGCCGACGGCACCTACTCCGATGACCCCCGGTGTGGCGGCAGGGAAATTTACGGGGTTTCCCTTGTCGCCGCTGTTTCCTACGGCAGCAAAGATCAACTTCCCCTTCGACTTTGCGTATTTCACCGCTTCTGTGAGCTCTGAACTATCTTCTCTGACACCGAGAGAGATGTTGATAACCCTGGCATCCGAGTCTGCCGCATAACGGATCGCCGACCCTACAGACTTGGAGAAATCTGCGAACTCGGCAGCTGCATTATTCGCCGTACTGCTGCTATCACTGGTTCTGAGCGGAAGGATCTCGGCCCCTGGCGCGAGACCAAACGCCCCTTTCCCCTTGCCTGTTCCAGCGATGAGGGCAGCCATGCTCGTGCCATGGTTGGCGTAGTCGGATCGCTCATCACCCGGCCGGTCGGAGAAGTCCTTCCCTTGCAGTACCCGACCTCTCAGATCAGGCAGCGAGGGATTCACACCACTGTCGATCACTGCCACCGTGACGCCCTTGCCCGTGCTGCTCTGCCACATCTCGTCAGCATGCATGGCATCCAGATGCCATTGGCGGGAGCGCACTGATTGCGCGTCAGCAGGAGAGGCCGCGAGCCCAAGGAGCATGAGCCCCAGCCCACCGGCCGCCGCCCTCCTCGACCAGGTGGACCACACACTCCCACTGCTTCGCATTCGCGTCTCTCTCAGGCGTTGTCGACGATTCAGATCAAGATCAGTCAATGACCGGAGGAGCAACGCGGCCGCGCCCTGACGTCCAGGTCTCCTCGTCCTCCACAAGATAGTCGGGGCGCTTGCCGCCACGTTCCCCTCGCGCGTTGTTCTTCCGAGCCTGAGAACCTGGCGGAGCGACAGCTGACCCGCGGCCGGGCACCGTGCCTTCGGCTCCAGCGGAGTTGCCGCGCACCAAGCCGCTGCCACCGGACGTGAACGTCCCGCCTGTGGTGCCGCCAGGACGACGCTGGGGACTCCCACCGACAACGCCCTCCACACCGGGCACCAATCGCCTCCCACCAGCACCGCCCGAGGGACCGCCCACGCTCCCACTCGCTCCGCCCGGCCCGAAAGGCCGGCCCATCGCAGGTCGGCCCTGCGCCGTCCCGCCCCCTTGTACCGGCTCATTCCCGATAACCGCCCCCCTGGGAATTCGGCTTACGGGACCGTCCTTCGGAACGGGCGACGGCCGCCCGCCCACAATGCCATCAGCGGAATTGCGCGGACTCCGCGTGCCGGGCAGTTCACTGAAGCCGCCGCCCTTTCTCGATACGTGCGATACGCGATCGACAGCCGGCGTCTGCCTGCTTCCGGACGTCTTTGAAGCCCCCGGCTGCACAGTGTTGCTCAGGGATACGAGCGGTCCCGGCTGCAACGCAGTCGGCCCCACTCGTGCGCCTCCCGGTGGAGATACTGTCTCCCCTCCGCGCGGACCCACCACATCATGGGTCGCCGTCGGAACACTGGCGATCTCCGTACCGACGTGTTCGATCGAACGATGTGAGCCCGCAGTGGCACTGGCGGGGTGGCCGTGCAGCGGTGTGCTTGAGTCGGAGACTGTTGAGACAGGCACCTGCTGGCCGTGAACGCTACTTCGGCCTCCCGGCCCGCCCGTAGACGGATCGTGCCGCAGCCCCTCGTAGTTGGGCTTGCTCCCAGTCGGCGGCATCACCGCCGCAGGCAACGGCGGAAAACGAGGCTCCGTAGCCCCCTGCATGTTCATCGTCGAAGCGATGTACGACCCCGCCAGCTCCCGCATCAAACTCGCGGCCTCGACATGGTCGCTGTCGAGCTGGGTCCGCGCGGCACCCACCTCTTTCAGCGTCGGGCCGTTCTTGACGTCGAGGGTCAACTGACCCGGCGGATTGGCCTTCGTATACGCGGCCAGGACCTTCTTCGCGTCCCCCGAGACGTGCGGCATCCCCGACTTGACTTTCTCCATGGTGGTGGCCGCGTGCGCCATCCATGTCCCGGCGGTCTCGCTGTAGTGGGCAAGCCTCAACGTAGCGTTGGCCATCTTGTCGCCCCAAGCGCGGAACGCCGTGCCACCATCGCCCCTCCACGGCACATGGTCCTCATCCATGTACCGCTTGAGGTCTTCACCAACATCCTTGATCTTGTTGGCCGCGGCAAGGAGTCTCTTGCCGACGTCGTCCACCTTGCCGGCGTCGGTACTGTCGATGATCTCCCGCAACTTCTCGTGGGGGATCGCGTCGAAGTCCGTGGAGACCGACGGGGTGAAGAAGTATCGCTGCCCCTTGGGAACCGGGACCTGCGCGGGCGCGGGTGTGCTCGCGGGCGGCATGACATAGCCGTACGGAAGATCAGACACGGTCGGCCCTCGCCTCTCCCAATTCACCGTCAGTAGTACGCAAACGCCCCGGAGTGCGAGCGCGGATTGCAGCGCGCATCAGCCTTGGACCTGATCGCTGCCCGCCGCCTCCGCGCCCGAAGGAGCATTTTCCGCTTCGGGATGGTAATGACGTTCGAAATCGGCCTGGGCAGCCCACATGCGCGCCTGCTGCTCAAGGTCCACGTTGGCGTACGAGACGCGCGCGCTCTGCACCGCTGCCCCCATCGCCTTGATCTGGTCCGCCAGAAGCTTGTGCAGCTTGGCATTCAGCTTCGCGCCGTCAGGACCTGGCGAGTGAGTGTGGGACCCCCCAGTCCCCGGAATGCTGTCACTCACTTCCGCCTCCCCCGCTACGCACCGTATTCAACCAACGTCAGAGGAGCGCCCGTTCGCTCCGCTGACGACACACACCACTATGGCATCCGGCACTGACAATCTTCCCAGCCGCCCGGCCCATCCTCATGAGTACGAGTACCTATGTACCGAGCATGCGTCAGGCGGACGAGCGCGCCGCACCACCTCCCCGGGGGCCCTGGCGGGGCCGAGGACACGTCCCAGGTTCCGCGCGTCAGTACCGATCGACCGCTGCCCCTCCGGGGCCTCGCAACAGCCGGAGATCACCCGCACGGTCAGATTGGGTGGGTTGCCCTTCGCGTGATGGACGACGTTGACGCTGAACTTCTTCTCGTCATCGTCGGCAGTGAGGCGGAGATTCTCGTTAGCGCTGGAGACAGGCCCGTACCCCTTGATCTTCCAGCCGTGCCGGGGCAGTTGTGCCATGAGGCTCGTCATCACGTCGCCGAGTTTCCCGCTCTCGCTCGACGGCGGAGTGAGGCTCCAAACGTGGTACATGCTGGACGTATTTCTCCCGGCCCTTGCCGTCACCGCATTCGGTGACGCTCGGCCCGGGCTCCGATGTCTTCCCCTGATCGAAATAAGGTCGAGGATCTCGCTGGAGACCTTCCTCGTTTGGCTTTCGGCTTCGTCCAGGCTCCGCGTGCCGGACTCGCGCCGGTCTTCCGAAACCGCCGTGCAGGATGTGACGCATGGAGGATCTGCCGTACCTTTCACGCAGGCATCAATCGACCGCCGGCGGTGCCGCTCACAGAGAACAAGGACGCTCCCGGTGCGCGCCTCCAGTCGATATGCGGCTGCTCAGGCCCTACGCCGACGGACGACGGTCACGCACGCCACCGCCCCGGCCACCACCACGGCCCCGGCACCAAGGGCAATCCACAGAGTGCTGCTGCCACCTCTGTCGGATGACGAGTCCACCGCGGCCTGCTCGGGCGCGTCGCTGGCAGCGGACTTGGACGCCCCCGGCTCCGGAGATTTCGCTCCTGGCCCGGGAAGCGGATCGACATCCGCGGGGCCGGGGTCGCCGGGTTCCTTCAGAGCGAGACGAGGGCGGATCATCCCATAGCCGACCGTGTCACTCCGCTTCTCACCATTCACGGGACCACCGGCAGTGTTGAGGAGAACCCGCGTCACTTGATTGGCGGTCCAGTCAGGATGCTTGGACCACACAAGGGCGGCTGAGGCCGAGGCCAGAGCCGAGGACGAGCTCGTACCGTCGCCCATGCAGACTTGGCTTCCGCCTTCACACGCATGCACGATGTCGGCACCTGGCGCTACGAAGTCGACTTGAGGCCCACGCTCGGATATGGCAGCCGCTTTGAGATTCTTGTCAACTGCCCCGACTCCGACAACCCCTGGTGTTGCGGCCGGGTACATCACGGAGTTGTCTGCTTTGCCGCTGTTCCCCACAGAAGCAAAGATCAACTTTCCCTTGGACTTGGCGTATTTCACAGCATTCGTCAGGTCAGGCGTCGACGATACAACGCCGAGCGAGATATTGATGACCTTGGCATCCGAGTCGGCTGCATAGCGGATGGCCGCCCCCACGGACTTGGAGAATCTTGCATATCCGTCGTCCGTTCTACTCGTCGGCTTACTGTCCGAGACCCTGAGAGGAAGGATTTTTACCCCTGGAGCGAGGCCGAACCCTCCTCCCTTTCCCGTTCCAGCGATGATGGCAGCCATACCCGTGCCGTGATGTTCGTAGTCGGTTCGCTCATCACCCGGCTTGTCTGAGAAGTCCTTTCCTCTCAGCACCTGACCTCTCAGATCAGGCAGCGACGGATTCACACCGCTGTCGATCACTGCCACCGTGACACCCTTGCCGGTGCTGCTCTGCCACATCTCGTCAGCATGCATGGCATCCAGATGCCACTCTTGAGACCGCACCGATTGCGCGTCAGCAGGAGAGGCCGCGAGCCCGAGGAGCATGATTCCCAGCCCACCGGCCGCCGTCCTCCTCGACCAGGTGGACCACACACTCCCACTGCTTCGCATTCGCGTCTCTCTCAGGCGTTGTTGGCGATTCAGATCAGAATCAGTCGATGACCGGAGGGGTGACACGGCCACGCCCTGACGTCCAGGTCTCCTCGTCCTCCACAAGATAGTCGGGGCGCTTGCCGCCACGTTCCCCTCGCGCGTTGTTCTTCCGAGCCTGAGAGCCTGGTGGAGCGACAGCCGACCCACGGCCGGGCACCGTACCTTCGGCTCCAGCGGAGTTGCCGCGCACCAAGCCACTGCCACCGGACGTGAACGTCCCGCCTGTGGTGCCGCCAGGACGACGCTGGGGACTCCCACCGACAACGCCCTCCACACCGGGCACCAATCGCCTCCCGCCAACACCACCCGAGGGACCGCCCACGCTCCCACTCGCTCCGCCCGGCCCGAAAGGCCGGCCCATCGCAGGTCGGCCCTGCGCCGTCCCGCCCCCTTGTACCGGCTCATTCCCGATAACCGCCCCCCTGGGAATTCGGCTTACGGGACCGTCCTTCGGAACGGGCGACGGCCGCCCGCCCACAATGCCATCAGCGGAATTGCGCGGACTCCGCGTGCTGGGCAGTTCGCTGAAGCCACGGCTTCTCGATGCCTGGGACGTACGGTCGGCATTCGGCGCGCGGTTGCCACCAAAAGTACCGGGAACCCTCGGTGACACCGAACTCACCGGCGGCACGAAGGGCCCCGGCTGCGGTGCGACCGGCCCTGGCCCCACTCGTACACCCCCTGACGGGGAAACTGTCTCTCCTCCGCGCGGCACCACCGCATCGTGAGTCGTCGTCGGAAGGCCGGCGATCTCCGTGCCGATGTGCTCGATCGGACGATGCGTTCCCTCGGGGGCAGTTGAGGAGTGGTCTCGCACTGGCCTGCTCTCGGAGGCCGTCGAGGCAATCGACCCATTACGGGGAGCATTGCCTCCGCCTCCGGGCCCACCTGCGATCGAGATGTGCCGCAGATCGTCCCATTGCGTATCCCCACGCGGCGGCATGACCTTCGAAGGCAACGGCGGAAAACTAGGCTCCGTAGCCCCCTGGATATTCATCTTCGAAGCGATGTACGACCCCGCCAGTTTCCGCATCAACCGCGCGGCCTCGGCATGGTCGCTGTCGAGTTGGGTCCGCGCGGCGCCTACCTCTTTCAGCGTCGGGCCGTTCTTGACGTCGAGGGTCAGCTGGCCCGGCGGGTTGGCCTTCGCATACGCGGCCAGGACCTTCTTCGCGTCTCCCTGGACGTGCGGCATCCCCGTCTTGACGTCCGTCATGTCGGTAGCCGCACGCGACATCCAGGTGCCGGCGGTCTCGCTGTAGTCGGCAAGGCTCAGCGTCGCCTTGACCATCTTCTCGCCCCATGCGCGAAACGCCTTGCCGCCGTCGCCCCTCCACGGCACATGGTCCTCGTCCATGTACCGCTTGAGGTCGTCACCGACATCCTTGATCTTGTCGGCAGCGGCAAGGAGTCTTTTGCCGACGTCGCCCACCTTGCCGGCGTCGGTGCTGTCGATGATCTCCCGCAGCTTCTCGTGGGGGATCGCGTCGAAGTCCGTGGAGACCGACGGGGTGAAGAAGTATCGCTGCCCCTTGGGAACCGGGACCTGCGCGGGCGCGGGTGTGCTCGCGGGCGGCATGACATAGCCGTACGGAAGGTCAGACACAGTCGGCCCTCGCCTCTCCCAATTCACCGTCAGTGGTACGCGAGCGCTCCGGAGTGCGGGCGCGGATTGCGAGGCGCATCAGCCCTGGACCTGATCGCTGCCCGGTGCCTTCGTGTTCGAAGGGGCGTTCTCCGCCTCGGGGTGGTAGTGACGTTCGAACTGGGTCTGGGCGGCCCACATGCGCGCCTGCTGCTCAAGGTCCACGTTGGCGTACGAGACGCGCGCGCTCTGCACCGCTGTCCCCATCGCCTCGATCTGGTCGGAGAGGAGCTGGGAGAGCGTCTCCAACTGGCCGTGTACCTGGTGGTACGCCGTGTACAGGTCTTGTGCCTCGTTGAATGCCGAAGCGCCCAGATGACCCTCCGTCACCTTGTCGCGCCCGATGTTCGACGGCGAGGCGTCGGACGCGGAAAGGCCCTTGAGGATGTCGTCGACCCGGCTCTGGAACGCCTTCAGTTTATGCAACTCGGCTTTGAGCTTCTCGCCGTCCGGACCGCCGGACGGAGCAGCCGACGTCGCCGACTGGAGCCGGACGTGGTGCTCTCCACCCCTCCCACCGTCCGGTGCGCTGTCGCTCACTCCGTCTCCCCCGTCACTCTCAGTATTCAACTTGCGGCAGAAATCCGGCCATTACTGTACTGGCGACTCGTAACTCTCGCACTTCCCTTTCGGCTCCGGCACAGAGCCCCAGCTCATCCTCATGAGTATGCATACTCATGGACGGCAGCCTTGTCGCATGGTAAGGGCGCCGCTCCGTCCCCCCGAATCTCAGAACACGGGCAGAGCGATCAGCGACGGGCCGTTCACGACGAAGACCCGGTTGGCGCCCGCCGCGATCGAGCGATGGTCCTCCGCCTCCAGCTTGTACGTCCAGCCGAGCGCACCGCTGTCCTTCCTCAGAGCGCTCACCATGTCGTAGTGATCGTCCCCCCACCACACGCCCGCGCCCTGGACAACGATCGGGACGTCTGCCCGTCCGCTCACCACCCCTTCCCATACCTTGCTTCCGTCCTTGCGGCTCAGCCGTCTCAGCTGGTCCCCGTAAGCGGCGTAAACGGCCTCTCCCCCGTCACGGTCGGCGGTGAGGGGCAGCGGCATCGGCGGCCAGTCCTGGCGATGGGAGGCCGCGCACGGGGCGGCGGAGCGGTCGGCCCCGGTCCGCGCGTGGACCGGGGCGGCATTGGCGCCCCGGGTGAACTCGTCGAGCAGGGAGGCGGCTCGCGGACGGGACGCCGAGTCCCGGGAGAGGCAGGCACGGAGCGCGGCCCGGCTCGGATGGCTGTGGTCCGGCTCGGATGGCTGTTGGATGTGGCCCAGTTCGGCGGGTGCGGTCCGGCGGCTACCGGCGCCCCCCTGCTACGCCGGAACCCCCACCGCCGACTGCGGCCGGATGGGAAGCCGGTTCACCGGGCGGCCCGTTGCCGCTCGGACCGCGGCGGCTACGGCGGCGGGGGTGGTGACGACCGGGACGGCGCTGATGGCCTTGGCGCCGAAGGGGGCCACCACGTCGCGTTCTTCCACGAGTTTGACGATGCGGACGGTCGGGGCGTCCAGGGAGGTGGGGAGGGTGTAGCCGGTGAAGTCCGGGCGGCGGATGATGCCTTGGCTGGTGCGGAGGTTCTCGGTGAGGGCCGCGCCGATGCCCTGGGTGATGCCGGCCTCGATGCGGGTGACCGCCTGGCGGGGGTTGAGGACGCGGCCCACGTCCTGGGCCACGGCCATCTCCACCACGCGTACGGAGCCGAGCTCTATGTCGACGTCCACGACCGCGCGGATCGCGCAGAAGGCGAGGCCGACGAAGGCGTCGCCCTGGCCCGTGTCGTCCAGCGGCTCCGTCGGGTGCGGTCGGCACTGGGCAGTGGCCCAGAGTTCCTTGCCGTCCAGGGCCTCGGCGACGGTGGTGCTCAGCACCCCGTCGTACGAGGTGATCTTGCCGTCGGCGATCGTCAGCAGCTCCGTCGACATGCCGAACTTGTGGGCCAGCGGCTGGAGAAGCTGCGTACGGACCATCCGCGCGGCTCGTTCGACCGCACCGCCCGACACCCACGTGTGGCGTCCGCGCGAGGCCGGGCCGGCCGGGGGCTGGTCCGTGTCGACGGGTGCGACATGGACCTCCTCCACGCCCAGGACCTCCTGGACGATCTGGCGGGCGAGGGTCGAGAAGCCCTGGCCCGTCTCGACGGCCGCGCAGATGATGGTGGCCACATTGTTGTGGATCTTCACGGTGGCCGTCGAGACCTCGTCCGCGCCCTCGGCGCCGAGCATGTGCACCATGCCCACTCCGTAGCCGACGCCCCGCCGCACCGCCCCCGGTTCGCCCGCGCCCTCGGGGCCGCCCGGCAGCAGCCAGTCGCCCTCCGGGTCGTCCTTGGGGAGAGCCGGCAGCGGGAAGTCCCGTACGGCGCGCAGCAGTTCGGCCACCGGCGCCGGGCAGGTCACCGTCTGGCCGGTGGGGAGCAGGTCGCCGGTGGCCAGGGCGTTGCGCAGCCGCAGTTCGGCCGGGTCCAGGCCGAGTTTGGCGGCGAGCTTGTCCATCTGACCCTCGTACGCCGCGCACACCTGCATCGCGCCCTCGCCGCGCACATGGCCGGAGGGCGGGTTGTTGGTACGTACGGCCCAGCCCTCGACGAAGGCGTGCGGAACCACGTACGGGCCGCAGGCGAACGCCACCGCGGCGGCCAGGGAGTCGGCCGACGAGTCCGCGTACGCACCGGAGTCCAGCAGGATCTGCGCCTCGACCTTGACCAACTTGCCCTCGGCGTCCGCGTGGTGACGGTACCTCAGCAGCGTCGGATGCCGGTGCGCGTGCCCCAGGAAGGACTCCTCGCGCGTCGCGGCCAGCTTGACCGGGTGGCCCGTGCGGAGCGCGAGGAGGCCCAACGGCAGCTGCATGCCGGGGTCTTCGCGTTCGCCCATCGCCCCCGGCACCCCGGTGACGACGACCTTCACCCGCTCCGGTTCGAGGCCGAAGCAGGCGGCGGCCAGGTCTCGGTCCGCGTGCGGATCGGTGGACGCCGTATAGATCTCCACGCCGCCGTCGGGGCGCGGCACCGCCAGCCCCGCCTCCGCGCCGATCGGCGCCGGGTCCTGGCGGCCGATGCGGTACAGCCCCTCGACGATCACCTCGCCCGCCGCCTCCGGGTCGCCGAAGCGCAGCGGAATGTGCCGGATCAGATTGCCGTCCGGGTGCAACGGCTCGGCGGCGAAGGCTTTTTCGGGGTCGGTGACCGGTTCCAGCACCTCGTACTCGACGGCGATGGCCGCCGCCGCCAGCCGCGCCGTGTCGGGGTGGTCCGCGGCGACCGCCGCGATCGGCTCCCCGTGGTGGCGCACCAGGTCCGACGCGAACACCGGGCGGTCCGCCACCCGCCGGCCGTGCGCGGCGTCGCCCGGCACGTCGACGTGGGTCACCACGGCCCGTACGCCCGGCATCGCCGCCGCGGCCGAGGTGTCGATCGAGACGATACGGGCGTGCGGGTGCGGGGAACGCAGCACCGTCGCCCACAGCAGCCCCTCCGCCCACAGGTCGGCGGCGTACGGGAAGACACCGAGCGCCTTCGCGGGCGCGTCGGCCGGCGGGAGCGAGACGCCGATGCCGTGCGGGGGCGGCTCGACCGGGGCCGGGCCGGGGCCGCCGGGACCGTCGCCCTCGGCAGGGGGCACGGCTCCGGCGCCGACGGCGTCCGCCATTCCTGCTGTCATGCCGCTGCCTCTCCGCTCTCGGTGCCGGTGCCGTTATTGGTGCCGGTGCTCGTTTGCGTCCCCGTGTCGGTGCCCGTGTCGGTGCCCGTGCTCGTACGCGCGCCCGTGCTCATGCCGTGTCCGCCTGCCCGCCGTGTCCACCCGGGAAGTGGCCGCCGAGGCCGCCGGGG
Source organism: Streptomyces sp. NPDC044033 (assembly GCF_056434425.1). Lineage (NCBI taxonomy): Bacteria > Bacillati > Actinomycetota > Actinomycetes > Kitasatosporales > Streptomycetaceae > Streptomyces > Streptomyces sp. NPDC044033. Next base: position 48,869 of record NZ_JBWKFF010000024.1, read on the forward strand.
TTCCCGGGGCCGCCGCCTTGCAGGCCGCCCTGGTGCGGGATGCGGGCCTGCTGGTTCGGTTCCGCGGGGTCCGCGGGCAACTCCCCCGGGCCGCCCTCATGCGTCGACGTCTCGTGCATCGCGGTCTCGTGCGTCGCCGTCTCGTGCGTCATCGGCTCGTGGGCCATCGGCTCGTGCGTCGCTGGATCGTGGGCCGCCGCCTCATGGGCCGCCGCCGACTCCGCGCGCTCCTCCACGACTTGGCCGACGGCGTCGAGCACGCCCCGGTAGCCGGAGCACCGGCACAGGTTGCCGCAGATGGCCTGCCGCGTCTCCAGCTCCGACGGCGCGTGGTTGCCTTCGAGCAGGTCGTGCACGGTCATGGCCAGCCCCGGCACGCAGAACCCGCACTGCACGGCACCGCAATCGGCGAGCGCCCGCTGTACGTCCGAGGGCCGGCCGTCGGTCGCCAGGCCCTCGACCGTACGGACGTCACTGCCGGCCGCCGTCGCCGCGGGCACCAGGCAGGAGACGACGAGGCGCCCGTCCACCTTCACGGAACACGCTCCGCACTCGCCCTGCGAGCAGCCGTCCTTCGCACCGGCGAGGCCGAGGCGCTCACGCAGCACATAGAGGAGGGACTCGCCGATCCAGGCATCGATGACGGGGCGGTCGGTGCCGTTGACGCGCAGGACGTAGGAGGCGCGGGGGTGTTCGTTGAGAGGCTGGGGGGGCTCCTGGTCAGCGCCGGGCTCGGGCGGGGGCGCGGCGGCCTCACCCGATGCCGCGTCGTCAGGCGACGCCGCCTGCTCGGACGGCTCGGCGAGACCGTCGGCCTCGGGGTCGGTTTCCGGCGGCGTTACGGGCGCGGGGCCGGGCTCGTCGACGGAGGCCGACTCCGGCTCCGACTCAGGCTCCTGCTCGGGCCGTGCCGCGTGCTCCGCCTGTTCGGCGTGCTCGGCGTGTTCGCCTGCCGGGGCCTGACCGCCGACGCTGTCGGGCGTGGGCTCCGTACCGGTGTGCGCCGGAGCCGCGTGGTCGTGGCGCGGCGCGTCCGTACCGGCGTCCACGGGTTCGCCGTGGTCGCCCGGCGCCGGAGCCGTCTCGACCGGCGCGCTGTCGGCGTCGCCCGCGCCGTCCCGGCCCGGAGCGTGCGCGGCTGCCGCGGACTCCTCCGTACTCGGCCGACCGGAATCGGAGCGCGGACGCACCGCGTCGGCGCCGCTCAGGTCACCGTGTTCGGCCGCCACGTGCAGGTCTTCGGGGGCGCCCGGCGTGCCAGAAATACCCGATGCGTCCGGTGTGTCCACAGGGGCCGCGTTCGGCGCGGACCCGGCCTCGGCCGGCTGCCCGCCGTCCGAACCGGCCGCACGGGCAGCGTCCGGCGCCGCCCCTTCGCGCCCCTGAGCCCCATGCCCCTGAGCCCCATGCCCTTGAGCCTCGTGCGTCTGGGCCTCGTGCCGCTGCGCCTCGTGCCCGGGCTCCTCATGCCCAGCCGCTTCGATCGGCTCGGTCCGCCCGTACTCGCCCTGCGTCTGCGCGGGGATGTCGATCGCGCCCGCCGACGGCAACTGCTCGGCCGGCTGCGGCGGTTGGCCCGGGTTCGTCCACGGGCCGCCCTCGGCGGCTCGGCTGCCGTACGGGCCGTAGGGGTCGGTGAAGGCGTCCGCGCTCAGCGCGCGCGGACCGCTGAACGGGTGGCCGCCCTCATAGCCGCCGTACACCGGCACCTGATGCCCGCCGTGCCCGACCTCCCCGCCATGCCCAGCCGGAACGCCGTGCCCGATCTCACCGCCGTGCCCAGCCGGAACGCCGTGCCCGATCTCACCGCCGTGCCCAGCCGGCACGTCGTGCCCGGTCGGAACACCCTGCCCGGCCGGAACACCATGACCAGTCGGAACGCCCTGCCCGGCCTGCCCGTCCCGGACCTCCTGCCCGTACACCGGCTGGTTCGCATACGGACCGCCGCCGTACTCGACCCCCTCGGCCCCTTCGAGCGTCTCAATCGTCTCGACACCCTCGACCGCGTACCCGCCGGTCTCGCCCGCCGCCCCGTCCGCGCCCGGCATCGGCCACTGCCCCGTGCCGACGGCCGCGCCGTCGTCGCCGTGCATACCCGGCATCGGCCACTGCGCCGTAGCGTGCGGGTCGTCCTGTGCGGAGGCCGAGGCGGAGGCAGAGGACGAGTGCGAGTGCGAGGCCGAGTGCGAGGCCGGATCGGCGACCGGGCCCGAGACCGGAGCCGGGGGCGTGACGTACCCCCCGTACGGCGGTGCCGCGGGAACGCGCATCCCCAAGGAGTACTCGCCGGACTCGTCGACGGGGTCGTCGCCCACCACCGGTACCGACCACTGCCCGGCGCCGACGGCCGCGCCGTCGTCGCCATGAGCGCCCGGGATCGGCCACTGCGCCGTGGCGTGCGGATCCGAGGGGCCGCCGTCGGGGTCGGGGGCGCCTTCGTGCCTCCACTGCCCCGCACCGCCGTCGACACCGGCGTTTTGCGGTACGTACGCCCCGCCGCCCTGCCCGTAAGGATGGGTCCACTGCCCGGACTCCGCCGGGTCCGCGGAAACCGGCGGGGCGGCCGCCGCGTGCGGCTGCTGCCACTGATCGCCGCGGGCCGGGGGCGCGGGCTGGTGGTACTGGCCCTGGTCGAACTGCGGCGGCGCGTAGCCGGTGCCGGGCGCGGCCAGGGGGTCCCAGCTCCCCGGCGAACCCGCCGCGTTCGGGCGCGGATGGGCCAGGAGTTCGGGCGGCAGCTGTACGAACGCGGTGCCCTCCGCGTCGTACTCGGGTCCCTGCGGGATCGGCTGCCAGCCGCCCTCCATCGCTGCTTCCGTTGATGCGGGGCGCTGCTGTTCGTCACTCACGCGAGTGCCCTCCCCAGTGCTCGGCGGGCCAGAGCTGCCACGGTACGACGCAGGTGCAGGGCGGCGGGCGGCAGGGTGACCGGTTCCGCGCCGTCCGCCGGCTGCGGCGGGTCGGGGATGCAGGCCGCCGCGGCGTACTCGCCGAAGGCGGCGCAGGCCTCCGGCGCGAGGCCGCGCTCGCCGTCCCAGTCGATCAGGGAGGCCACCCAGCGCTCGGCTTCGAGCGGGCGCAGCGGCATGGGCGCGACCGCGCCGACCGCGCACCGGATCTCGCGCCGGGCGGGGTTGAGGACGATGGCGACCGATGCGGTGGCGCGCCCCGGGCCCGTACGGCCGGTGGCCTTCAGGAAGGTCTGCGGGGCGTGCAGCAGCGGTACGCGCACGTAGCCGATCAGTTCGCCGGGGCGCAGCATCTCGACGCCGGCGAGCAGGTGGCTGACCGGGATCTCCCGGCGTACGCCGCCGGGGCCCGCGATGACCAGGGTCGCTTCGAGCGCGGCGAGCACGGGCAGGGTGTCGCCGGTCGGCGCGGAGGTGACGATGTTGCCACCGAGGGTGCCCGCGTTGCGGATCTGCGGGGGTCCGGCGGCGCGGGCGGCGGCGGCGAGGCCGGGGATGAGGGCCGCGAAGTCGGGGCGCCCTATGCGGGCGTGGGTGAGGCCGGCGCCGAGCAGGGCGTGGCCGTCCTGGTACTGCCAGCCGCGGATCTCGCTGATCCGGCCGAGGCCCACGAGGGCCGCGGGGCGCAGGAGTCCGGAGTTGACGGCGGCCATCAGATCGGTGCCGCCCGCGACGGGCACGGCGGCGGGCATGGCGGCGAGTGCCGCCACGGCCTCGTCGAGCGAGCCCGGCAACGTCACCGTGTGTGCCGTCTGCGGTGCGTGCGTGGTCAACCCAGCTGCCCCTTCCCCGGTGTCCCGGCCGTTTCGCCGTACGGTACGTGCTCCCGGCCTGGACGTGGCAACTCTGGCACACCTTGTGGCCCAGCCGTCGCGAGGGTCCACGAACGGCCGGTCCGCCCCCGTGCGAGGGGACGGACCGGCTTGTGACGCGGTCTGCGGCGTGTCCCCCAGTACGTGCGAAATGCCATCCTTCGGGGCCCCTTGTACGACTTACGCCATTGTGTCGAGCTCTACCGTCCCAGGGGCGGGCGGCGAAGGCGTGGACCTTGGGGCCCGGCTCACACGATCGGGGGCGAACCCTCGATCGGGCGTCCGAGGGCTCGGGACGGCGGCGCCGGGGACGCGGCCGGGCGGGGAGGCCGCGCGGGGCGGCGGTCGACGCCGACCGCGTCAGGTCGTCGGCGTCAAGTCAGGGGGAGCAGACGCTCATCCGGTGTTCGAATGCGGCGAATAGGCGGCGGATGCGGCTGCGGCGAATAGGCGACGGATGCAGCGGCTGCGGCGGATACGGCGAGCCGTCGCCCTCACCGCCCATTCCGGCCGCCCTCACCGCCCATTTCCGCCACCCCCACCACCCATTCCGACCGCCCCCACCGCCCATTCCGACCTCTTCCGACCGCTTCCGACCGTCTATTCCGACCGCCTGTACGGCGCGTCAGTCCTTGACCGCCCCGCCGATCCCCGACACCAGCCGTCGCTGCACCAGGACGAAGAAGACCAGCACGGGAATGGTCATGATGGTCGACGCCGCCATGATGCCTCCCCAGTCGTTGCCCTCGTCCTTGAAGAACACCAGCAGCGCCATCGGCAGAGTGGAATTCTCGGTGGCGCTGATGATGAAGGACTTGGCGAAGAGGAAGTCGTTCCAGGTCGATATGAAGGAGAAGACGCTCGTCGCCACCAGCCCCGGGAAGACCAGCGGGAAGAGGATCTGCCACAGGAATCGGCCGCGGCTCGCGCCGTCGATGTACGCGGCTTCCTCCAGCGCCGGCGGCACCGCTTTCACGAATCCGCGCAGCATCCAGATCGCGAAGGGCAGCGAGAAGGCGATGTGCGGCAGCATCAGCGAGCCGAGGGTGTTGAGTCCGATCCCCGGCACGGTGTCGCCGAGGTCTCTCATCAGGAAGAACATCGGGATCGTCAGCGCCTCGACCGGCACCATCTGCGCGACGAGGAACATGATCAGCAAGGTGGTGCGGAAGCGGAACCGGAAGCGGGTCACCGCAGTGGCCGCCAGGAAGGCGATCAGCCCGGAGACGGCCACCACGACGACCGCGACCAGCAGGCTGTTGAGGAAGTACCGCCCGAAGTCCTGCTGATCGAAGACGCGCCGGAAGGCGTCGAGCGAGGGGTGCAGGGTCCAGGGCCGGGGCTTGTCGGACTGCACTTCGCTCGCCGGCTTGAAGGCCGAGAGCACCATCCAGTACAGGGGGAAGGCGACGACGGCCGCGACGACGAGGGCCGTCGCCTCGGCGGCGAGCCGCCAGGGACGGCGCACGCGGAGCAGCCCGCGGAGCCGCCCGCGCGGCCGGAGTGCGCTGGTGACGCTCACAGTTCCTCTCCCTGCCGCCGCAGCAGCCGCAAATAGCCGAGGGTGACCGCCAGCAGGATGAGCAGCATCACCACCCCGATCGCCGACCCGAGTCCGTACTGCGAGGAGGCGAACGCCTTCTGGTAGGCGTAGACGTTGAGCACGAGGTTCTGTCCGGCGATGCCGCCGCCGTTCGTCATCACATAGATCTGGGTGAAGACCTTGAAGTCCCAGATGATCGACTGAATGGTGACGACGACGAGGATCGGCCGCAGCATCGGGGCCATGACACTGCGCCAGATCCGCCAGTGGGACGCGCCGTCGAGCGAGGCCGCCTCCAGCACCTCGCTGGGGATCGACCTGATGCCCGCGTAGACGGTGACCATCACGAACGGGAACGAGCACCAGACCACCTCGAAGAGCACGAGGGCGAAGGCGCTGTAGCGGTCGTACGTCCAGGAGTAGTCGGCGAATCCGCCGAGGCCCAGCCAGACCAGGGCCTTGTCGACGGGGCCGAAGTCGGGGTCGAAGAGGAAGACCCAGACCGTCGAGCCGGTGATGGCGGGGGTGGCCCACGCGCCGAGCGCGGCGAGCATCAGCGCGAGCCGGGGCAGCGCCCGTATGCGCGTCAGCAGTACGGCGAGCGAGCAGCCGACGGCGAGCGTGGAGACCACGCAGGCGGCGGCGAAGGCGAGGGTGGCGACGAGGACCCGCCAGAACTGGCCGTCGGCGAACAGGTCGGCGTAGTTGCCGATCCCCCGGAAGGAGGTCGGCTCACCGCCGCTGACCTGGGCCTGGGTGTACTGGAGGGTGGAGATGAGCCCGAGTTGGTAGATCGGGTAGATCAGCAGCCCGGCGAGCACGATGAGCGCGGGGGCGAGATACAGCCAGGGCGTACGGCCGCCGCGCGAGGCGCCGAGGCGTGGGCCCCGGCGCGCGCGGGCAGGCGCGGGCGCGGGCCGGCGCTGTCCGCGCGCCGGGGCGGGTGGCGCGGTGGCGTTGGGGGACACCGGCCTCATCCCGCGGTGGTGAAGGCGTCGTCCATCTTCTTCGCGGCGGCGGCCGAGGCCGCGTCCACGTCCTTACGGCCGCTGGCGATCTCCTGGAACATCGTCGGCAGGACGAGCGAGGAGTCGATCGTCGCCCAGGCGGGCGTGGCGGGGACGAACTTGGCGCCCGCGGCGAGCGTCTTGACGAAGGGGGCCACGTACGGCCGGCGCTTGGCCGCGTCCTGGCGTACGTCGGCGTAGGTGGGCAGGAAGCCCATCGCGTCGAAGAGCTTGCTCTGCGAGCCCTTTCCGGCCAGCGTCTTCATCAAGTCCACGGCCAGCGTGCGGTGTTTGCTGCTCTTGAGGATGCCGATGTTGTTGCCGCCCGCGAAGGCCGGTGCGATCCGGCCCGCCTTGACGCCGGGCAGCGGCACGATCCCGTACTCGCCCTTGACCTTGCCGTCCTCCACCGCCTGGCGGTTGAAGTCGCCGCCGATGGCCATGGCGGCCTTGCCGGAGGAGAAGGCTTCCACGGTGGCGTTGCCGCCCATCTGGGCGCACTTGGCGGCCGGGCAGTTGTCGTTGCCGAAGAGGGCGGTGTACGCGGCGATCCCGCGCTTCGACGCCGGGCTGTCGATGGCCGCGGAGAAGGCGCCCTTGCCGCCCTCGCGGCTCGCGATGTCGCCGCCGTGGGCCCAGATGAAGGGCATCGCGCCGTACGTGTACGCGCCGCCGACCGCGACTCCGTACAGCTCGGGCCGCTCCTTGCGGATCTTCTTCGCGGTCTCGGTCAGCTCGTCCAGGGTGGTGGGCGGCTTGAGGTCCAGCTGCTTGAAGACGTCGGTGCGGTAGTACAGCGCCCGTACCCCGACGAAGAGCGGCGCGCCGTAGATCTTGCCGTCGACGGTCACCGACTGCTTGGCCGCGGGGTCGGTGTCCTTGGCGTCCGACCAGGCGTCGAACTCCTTGGTCACGTCGGCCAGTCCGCCGTCCTTCACATAGCCGGCGGTGTCCGTGTTGCCGTACTCGATGACGTCGGGCGCGCTCTTCGGGTCGTTGAAGGCGGCCTTGATCTTCTGCGCCCGGGTGTCCACGGGGATGTAGGTGACGTCGGCCTTGACCCCCGGGTGGCCCTTCTTGAAGGCGGCGAGCGCGTCATTGACGACCTCCTCCTTCGGCTTGTTGCTGACCTCCTGGAAGAGCCAGACGCGCAGGGTGCCGCTTTTCTCGTCGCTCTTCGCGCTGGTGTCGGAGGTGGAGGGCGCGCATCCGGTGACGGCGAGGCCGGCCACCGCGAGTGCGGCCACTGGTACGGCGATTCGTGCGGAAAGCTTCATAAGGGTTCCCCTCCCGATTGGCATTGCAACATACGCAACGGGCGTTTCGCTTAGCACAATTGGGAGGAGAGTAAGGGCCGTTGCCCACCCCGGCAAGAGGTTTCGATCACTCAGCGGTCAGCCGGCCGGAGCGTCAACCCGTCGCCCGGTCGACCACGTATGGACGACCCGGCCCCGGCCGCACCCCCGGCGCGCCCCGCCCGCGCTCCGGCGCGCCGCATCCGGCCGCCCTCGCCCGCGCCCCGGCTCGCACCCCCGCCCGCACGACCACCCGCGCCCCGCCCGTACGACCGCCCACGCCCGCGCCCGTACGTTCGCCTACGCCCCCGCTCGCACGACCGCCCGCACGACCGCCCACGCCCGTACGACCACCCGAACCGCCCCTCCGGCCGCCCCTCCGGCCCGAACCGCCCCTCCGGCCCGAAAAACACGACGGGCCCGGGGGGGGGGGGGGGGGGGGGGGGGGGGGGGGGGGGGGGGGGGGGGGATGGGGGGGGGGGGGGTTTCGCTTGTTTGTTTCTGCTTTTTTTTGTTTCTTTTT
>NZ_JBWKFF010000024.1:57024-135490 GCF_056434425.1 Streptomyces sp. NPDC044033
ACGCCCCCCCCCCCCCCCCCCCCCCCCCCCCCCCCCCCCCCCCCCCCCCCCCCCCCCATCCCCCCCCCCCCCCCCCCCCCCCCCCCCGGGCCCGCTGAAGCCTTCGACTGTCTCCCGCGGCTGTCTTCCGCGGTCCGCGGCTACTTCTTGTCGCCGCCCTTGCCGTCCTTGCCCTTGTCTCCGCCGGTGTTCATACCTTCGAAGATTTCCTTGCACATCGGGCAGACCGGGTACTTCTTCGGGTCGCGCCCCGGGACCCAGACCTTCCCGCAGAGGGCGACGACCGGTGACCCGGAGAGCGCGCTCTCCATGATCTTGTCCTTCTGGACGTAATGGGCGTAGCGCTCGTGGTCGCCGTCGCCGTTCGACACCTGCGGCGTCGGCTCTACGAGGGTGCCGGTCCCTGCCCCGCGTTCGGGCTCAAGAGTGCTCATGGTTTCCAAGGGTACTCAAGGCGGGCGCGGTCAGTTGAGGCTCGGGTCGTCCGGGTACGTGGCGACCATGGCCAGTTCGTTGCGCTGGCGGCGCAGCACCGACCGCCACAGCCGCTCGGGGTCCGGCGAGGAGACGTCGCCCGGCTCGGACTCCACCACGTACCAGGCCCCCTCGACCAGCTCGTCCTCCAGTTGACCCGGCCCCCAGCCGGCGTAACCCGCGAAGATGCGCAGTGAGCCGAGCGCCGCGGCCAGCAGCTCCGGCGGGGCCTCCAGATCGACCAGGCCGATCGCGCCGTGCACGCGCCGCCACCCGACCGGCCCGTCGCCGAGCACGGCGGCGGTCCCCTTCTCCTGGGCTTCTCCGGGCACCACAGCCACGCCCAGCGCCGAGTCCAGCGAGACCGGCCCGCCCTGGAAGACGACGCCGGGCTCGCCGGCCAGCCCGGCCCAGGGTTCGAGGATGTCGCCGACGCCGACCGGGGTGGGACGGTTCAGGACGACCCCCAGCGAGCCCTCGTCGTCGTGGTCGAGGAGCAGCACCACCGCGCGGTCGAAGTTCGGGTCGGCGAGCGCCGGAGTGGCGACAAGCAGCCGTCCTGTGAGGGAGGACACCTCGGTCATGAGCACATGATCCCGCATTTCCGGGCGCGGCGGGGGGTGGACGGCGAGTCCGGTACGGTCCGGGCCCGACGGCGTGGTCAGGGGCGCCCGGAGCTGCCGGTACGGGGGACGCGGCAGAGCATCGAGAGGGCTGGGAGGACCCCGGTGCAGCGGCCGCGATGTTCATAACCGTTCGTTTCTGTTGGGCAACAGAGCGTGTTGTGACAAAGCCATTACGTCCTGGAAGCCCCCTTGTGCACACTGGCGCCCTCCCGGGTCGCATTACGCTTTCTTCTTGGCCCCCGCCCAACTCCAGGAACGCGAGATCCATGACCGGCACTGACGATGTACTGCTCGTCCACGGCGGCACTCCGCTAGAGGGCGAGATCCGGGTCCGCGGCGCGAAGAACCTCGTGCCGAAGGCCATGGTGGCCGCGCTGCTCGGCAGCGGCCCGAGCCGGCTGCGCAACGTGCCCGACATCCGGGATGTGCGCGTCGTGCGCGGGCTGCTGCAACTGCACGGCGTGACCGTGCTTCCGGGTGACGAGCCGGGCGAGCTGGTGCTCGACCCCTCGCACGTGGAGAGCGCGAACGTCGCGGACATCGACGCCCACGCCGGTTCCTCGCGCATCCCGATCCTCTTCTGCGGCCCCCTGCTGCACCGGTTGGGCCACGCCTTCATCCCCGGTCTGGGCGGCTGCGACATCGGCGGCCGGCCGATCGACTTCCACTTCGAGGTGCTGCGCCAGTTCGGCGCGACGATCGAGAAGCGGGCGGACGGCCAGTACCTGGAGGCGCCGCAGCGGCTGCGCGGCTGCAAGATCCGGCTGCCGTACCCGTCGGTCGGCTCGACCGAGCAGGTGCTGCTGACGGCCGTACTGGCGGAGGGCGTCACCGAGCTGTCGAACGCGGCCGTGGAGCCGGAGATCGAGGACCTCATCTGCGTACTGCAGAAGATGGGCGCGATCATCTCCATGGACACGGACCGCACGATCCGGATCACCGGTGTGGACCAGCTGGGCGGCTACAACCACCGCGCCCTGCCGGACCGCCTGGAGGCGGCCTCCTGGGCGAGCGCGGCGCTGGCGACCGAGGGCAACATCTACGTGCGCGGCGCGAGCCAGCGCGAGATGATGACGTTCCTCAACACGTTCCGCAGGGTCGGCGGCGCCTTCGAGATCGACGACGAGGGCATCCGGTTCTGGCACCCGGGCGGCTCACTCGACGCCATCGCGCTGGAGACGGACGTGCACCCCGGCTTCCAGACCGACTGGCAGCAGCCCCTGGTGGTGGCGCTGACGCAGGCGTCCGGCCTGTCCATCGTGCACGAGACGGTGTACGAGTCCCGGCTGGGCTTCACCTCCGCGCTCAACCAGATGGGCGCGCACATCCAGCTCTACCGCGAGTGCCTGGGCGGCTCGGCCTGCCGGTTCGGGCAGCGCAACTTCCTGCACTCCGCCGTCGTCTCCGGCCCGACCAAGCTGCAGGGCGCGGACCTGGTCATCCCCGACCTGCGCGGCGGCTTCTCGTACCTGATCGCGGCGCTGGCGGCCCAGGGCACGTCCCGGGTGCACGGCATCGACCTGATCAACCGCGGCTACGAGAACTTCATGCACAAGCTGAACAACCTCGGCGCCAACGTCGAGCTGCCCAATGGGGCGCTCCCCGCGTAGCGAGGCCCCCGAGGGCGCGCGTCCACAGGCCCGCAGGCCCGCCTGCGGGCCCGCGGTGCGTGCGGGCCCGGCCCAAAGCGCGCGTCGGCCCACAGCGCCGCCCGGACGCCCGCACAGCCCGCACAGCCCGCACGCCGCCCGGAGGCCCGTAAGCCGCCCGGACGCCCGTACAGCCCGTACGGCCCGTAGAGACGCCAAAAGGGCGGCCACCCTCCCGTGGGAGGTGGCCGCCCTTTTCGCTTGGGGTCTTACTTACCCTTGGCGGCTTCCTTGAGCTTGGAGCCCGCGGAGACCTTCACGCTGTAACCGGCCGGGATCTGGATGGGGTCGCCGGTCTGCGGGTTACGAGCGGTGCGAGCGGCACGGTGGGTGCGCTCGAAGGTCAGGAAGCCGGGGATGGTGACCTTCTCGTCGCCCTTGGCGACGACCTCACCGACGGTCTCGGCGAGTGCGGCCAGAACGGCGTCGGCGTCCTTGCGGGTCACCTCGGCACGCTCGGACAGAGCGGCCACCAGCTCACTGCGGTTCATTTTGTACTCCCGTGTTCTTCTTGCCAATGAGGCGTGAGATCGAAGCCGATGCTGCCAGGGCCCTCGGACAGTCCCCGGACCCGGGTCTGCTGCCAGACCCTCGCGCCCGAATACGCATCCTGCCCCCACCTGTGGCGGGAAAGCCAATCCGGCACCCAGGAGAGTCACACGGATAGCGCCACTGCCTCAAAGTCGTGACGCTCCGTCTGCTCCCGGCAGCGCACCGCAGGGTTCGCGTCAGGGCTTTGACCGTATTTCTGCGGTCAATTCTGCCCGCCACCCTATGGGGGCGTTGCGGGCGGCGCGCCATTCGACGCGCCGAGGTCAGGCGGTCGTGGTGCCTGTCACAGCCACGCCGGCCGCCTTGGCGGCATTGCGGACCGCCCCGGCGACATCTCCGGCGACCCGGTCGTTGAATACCGAGGGGATGATGTAGTTCGGGTTCAGTTCCTGTTCCCCGACGACATCGGCGAGCGCACCGGCGGCCGCCAGCATCATCTCGGTGTTCACGGTGCGGGACTGGGCGTCCAGCAGGCCGCGGAAGACGCCCGGGAAGACCAGCACGTTGTTGATCTGGTTCGGGAAGTCGGAACGGCCGGTGGCGACCACCGCGGCGGTCCGGCGGGCGACGCCCGGGTCCACCTCGGGGTCCGGGTTGGCCAGCGCGAAGACGATGGCGTCGTCCGCCATGGCGGCCACGTCGTCCCCGTTGAGCACGTTGGGGGCGGAGACGCCGATGAAGACGTCCGAGCCGACCACAGCCTCCTTGAGGGTGCCTGTGACGCCCTCCGGGTTGGTGTTGTCGGCGATCCAGCGCAGCGCGGAGTCCGGGTCGGCGTCGACGAGGTCCGTGCGGCCCGCGTGCACGACGCCGTGGATGTCCGCCACGACGGCCCGCTTGACGCCGGCCGCGAGGAGCAGCTTCAGGATGGCGGTGCCGGCCGCGCCCGCGCCCGACATCACGACGCGCACGTCGCCGATGGACTTGCCGACCACCCGCAGCGCGTTGGTGAGGGCGGCGACCACGACGATGGCGGTGCCGTGCTGGTCGTCGTGGAAGACGGGGATGTCGAGGGCCTCGCGCAGCCGGGCCTCGATCTCGAAGCAGCGCGGCGCGGAGATGTCCTCCAGGTTGATGCCCGCGAAGCCGGGGGCGATGGCCTTGACGATCTCGACGATGGCGTCGGTGTCCTGGGTGTCCAGGCACAGCGGCCAGGCGTCGATGCCCGCGAAGGTCTTGAAGAGGGCCGCCTTGCCCTCCATGACCGGCAGGGCGGCCATGGGGCCGATGTTGCCGAGCCCGAGCACGGCGGAGCCGTCCGTGACCACCGCGACGCTGTTGCGCTTGATGGTCAGGCGGCGGGCGTCCTCGGGGTTGTCCGCGATCGCCTGGCAGACGCGGGCGACGCCGGGCGTGTAGACCATCGAGAGGTCGTCGCGGTTGCGGATGGGGTGCTTCGACGACATCTCGATCTTGCCGCCGAGGTGCATCAGGAACGTACGGTCGGAGACCTTGCCGAGCGATACGCCCTCGATGCCGCGCAACTTCTCGACGATCTCGTCCGCGTGCGCGGTGGAGGTCGCGGCGATGGTGACGTCGATACGGAGCTTTTCGTGGCCGGAGGCGGTCACGTCGAGGCCGATCACGGATCCACCGGAGGACTCCACGGCGGTGGTGAGCTGACTGACGGCCGTCCCGCTCGCGGGGACCTCCAGCCGGACCGTCATCGAATACGAGACGCTAGGCGCCGTTGCCATGGCCGACTTCCTCTGCTTTCCCTTATGTCACTTGGTACGTCACCGGGGCTCAGAGCCGGGGCGCGCTGTCCGATCGTCCCACCTACCGGCTGGTATACGGTAACCAGCCTCGGATTTCGGAATCGGCATTTCACGATGCGAGATGGCCCGGAACCGGAGGTTCCCCTGCGGGCCTTCCGTCGCCTCGTCGCACGACGATCCTCCTACCACCCCTCGAACGCAGAACGGGCGCCCCTCCCAGTAGCTGGAAAGGACGCCCGTTCCCGACGTTCAATGACACCGACCCGCCATGCTCGCCTCGCGGCAAGTGGTCGCTCGTAGCGACGATGGTTGGGCCCGGGGGCTTGGATCGGGCCGGTGCCACACCCAGGCTAACAAAGAGTCCCGGGAAGTGATTCCTGTAGCGGAAGTTCGTTTCGAACCAGTCCGCCGACGGGCTGCACCGCGGCCCGGACCGACCCGCCGCACGGGCCTGACCACCCGCCGTACGGGCCGTCCCGGCGTACGAACTGACCCGCCGTCCGGGGCCGTCCCGCCGTACGGACCGACCTGCCGCACAGGCCGACCCGCCGTACGAACTGACCAGCCGTACGGACCGACCCGGCGCACGGGGGCCGACCCGCCGCACAGGCCGGACCACCATCCGCCCCGGACCCCCGCCCCGCCCACCCCGCCGTCAGTCGCGCAGGAGGTCCGGCACCCCCGCCCCGTCCGGCTCGTCCCGCTCGCCCGACAGCACCGTCAGCCGCTGCGTGGCACGGGTCAGCGCCACGTACAGCACCCGCAGCCCGGCCGGCGACTCGTCCGCGATCTCGGCGGGCGAGACCACGACCGTCGCGTCGTACTCCAGCCCCTTCGCCTCCAGGCTGCCCAGCGCCACCACCCGGTCGCCGAGCCCCTTGAGCCAGCGCCGCGCCTGGTCGCGGCGGTTCATCGCCACGACCACGCCCACCGTGCCGTCCACGTCCTCCAGCAGCCGCCGCGCCTCCTCGCGCACCGCCCCGCCGAGTTCGCCCTCCGCCACCGCGAACCGCGGCTCCACCCCCGTGGAGCGGACCGCCGCCGGGGACTCCATGCCGGGCATCGCCAGCGCCAGGACGCGCGCCGCCAGCTCCGCGATCTCCGCCGGGTTGCGGTAGTTGACGGTCAGCTGGAAGCGGCGGCGCGGGCGGCTGCCGAGCGCCTCGTCCCGGGCTGCGGCGGCCTCCTCCGGATCGGACCAGGAGGACTGCGCGGCGTCGCCGACGATCGTCCAGGTGGCGTGCCGGCCGCGGCGGCCGACCATCCGCCACTGCATGGGCGTGAGGTCCTGCGCCTCGTCGACGATGACGTGCGCGTAGTCCGTACGCTCCTGGGCCAGCCGCTCCGCGCGCTCGCGCCGCGACTCGACCCGCTCCGGCATCAGCTCCTCCAGGCCGGTGAGCTGGTCCAACGGGTCCAGCTCGCGCGGCCGCTTGGGCCGGGCCGGGGCGCCGAGCAGGGTGTGCAGCTCGTCCAGGAGCGCCACGTCGTGCACGGACAGCGGGCCCTGCCCGTCGGCGTCCAGCCGCCGCAGCGAGCGGGCCAGGGCGCGGACCTCGCGCGGGTTGAGCACCCGGCGCGAGAAGCGGCCGAGCTGCCGCTCGTCGGCCATGGCCACCAGGACCTGACGCGGGGTCAGTTCTGGCCACCAGCCGGTGAGGAAGCCGGTGAAGTCGTCCTCCGAACTGATGTCCTCGTCGAACGCCTCGCGGGCCTCCGCCGCCAGCTCCGGGTCGGAGTAGCGCCTCGGGCCGCCGGTCTTCGCCCACAGCGCGTCGAGCAGCAGGCGGCGGGCGCGCGGGCGCATCAGGTTCAGGGGCGCGGTGCCGCCGAGGACGCTGCCCCGGATGCGGCGCAGCTCCTCCGCGTCCAGCTCGACGCGCTCGCCGAACGCCACCACCCGCAGCCGCTCGGGCGGCCCCGCCGCGGCACCGCCCGCGCCGTCCCCTCCGTCCACTCCGCCCGCGCCGTCCGCCTCCGATTCGAGCTCCAGGTCCGCCAGCGACAACTGCCCGTCAACGGAAGCGGCAGAAGCAGCGGAAGCGGCAGAAACGGCGGAGACAGCAGAAGCAGCGGGAACGCCCCCGGCCCGCGGCAGGTCCAGCGCCCCCCGGGCCGCCTTGCGGAGGACCTTGAGCATGCGCGAGGAACCCTTGATACGGGCCACCGCCGGCGTGTCGTACGTACCGGCCTCGGCGCCCTCCACGAGCGAGCCCACCGCCCGGATCGCGACCTGCCCCTCCTCGCCGAGCGACGGCAGCACGCCCTCGGTGTAGGCGACCAGGAGCGGCGTCGGGGAGACGACGAGGATGCCGCCCGCGTACCGCCGCCGGTCCTGGTAGAGGAGGTACGCGGCGCGGTGCAGGGCCACGGCGGTCTTGCCGGTGCCCGGCCCGCCCTCGACCTCGGTGACGGAGGCCGCGGGCGCGCGGATGACCATGTCCTGCTCGGCCTGGATGGACGCGACGATGTCGCGCATGGTGTGGCTGCGGGCCTGCCCCAGCGCGGCCATCAGCGCGCCGTCGCCGACCACCGAGAGGTCGGACCCGCCCAGCGTCGCGGTCAGCTCGGGGCGCAGCAGGTCGTCCTCGACGCCGAGGACCCTGCGTCCCTTGGAGCGGATGACGCGGCGCCGTACGACCCGGCCGGGCGCGACCGGCGTCGAGCGGTAGAAGGGCGCGGCGGCGGGCGCGCGCCAGTCGATGACGAGCGGGGCGTAGTCCGCGTCGAGCACACCGATCCGGCCGATGTGCAGCGTCTCGGCGATCTCCGCCCGGTTCTCGCGCACGGCGTCGGCGGCGGGCTCCACGGAGGTGTACGCCCCGTCGGGGCCCTTCTTGCCGTCCTCGCCGAGGAGCAGGTCGATGCGGCCGAAGAGGAAGTCCTCGAACTCGCTGTTGAGCCGATTGAGGTGGACCCCGGCGCGGAACACTTGCGCGTCCCGCTCGGCGAGTGCGCCGGGCGTGCCGACCTGGCCGCGTTTGGCGGCGTCGTCCATCAGGAACTCGGCCTCGTGGATCTTCTCCTCAAGGCGTCGGTACACCCGGTTCAGATGCTGTTGCTCGACACCGATCTCGCGGTCCCGGACTCCGTCCCGCTCCGTCGCTGTCTGCGCGTGCGCGGCGTTCTGCGCGGCCACCCAAGCCCCCTTCTGCTGTGCCTAGGGCAGCCGTCGAGCGTACGCGAACAGAGGTGGTGAGCGCACCTGTCAGGACATGGGCGGTTTCTGCGGACTCGGACGGCGGTGTTCAGATCTTGACGGACGCGAGGCGTTTTCCGTCGAGCGTGCGGACGTCGAAGCGGGCGATCTCGTCGCGGTTCATGGCGGCGCCGCCATGGGTGTAGAGCGGCTCCTTGTTCCACTTGGCCGAGCCGCCGGGCACCCCGTAGCCCCCGTCCGGGACGGACCAGGTGGTGACGGTCTCCTCCTCGCCGCCCTTGCCGACGGCGATCAGGTCGCACTTGAGCGGCCCTTTGACGTTGCCGAGCTTGAGCGCGACATGGGTGCCCCAGGGCTTGGGCTGGAGCGAGACGCTGGCGTCGACCTTGGTGACCGGGTCGACGGCGGAGACCTTCTCCCCGTCGTCGTACATCTGCCGGGCCGCGCTGACCGAGGAGTGGCCGCCGCCGTCCTGCTGGCTGAGGGCCAGGCCGAGCAGCGGGCCGGAGACAATCAGGGCGACGGCCGCGGCGACGAGCCACAGCCGCCGGGTGCGGCTGGTGCGCCGGGCGGCGGTGACCTCGCCGAGCAGCCGGTCGAGGACCTCCGGCCCCGGCCGGGCGGTGAGCACGTCGGGGTCCGGTGTGGATTCCTTGAGGTCGGCGAGGAGCGGCGAGAGCCCCATGAGGTCTTCGAGACCGGCCGCGCAGCGGTCGCAGTCGGCCATGTGCTCCTCGAAGCGGGCCGATTCCGCCTCGTCGAGGACGCCCAGCGCGTAGGCGGCCGCATCGGTGTGCGCCGGCTGGGTCATGCCGTCACCCCTCGTTCCTCCAGGGAGAGCTTCATCGAGCGCAGCGCGTAGAAGACGCGGGATCTGATCGTCCCGGCCGGCACGCCCAGCTCTTCGGCCGCCTCGTTCACCGTGCGTCCCTTGAAATAGGTCTCGATGAGGGCCTCTCGGTGGGCGTCCGTGAGGTCGCCCAGTGCGTCGGAGATGGTCATCAGCCGTAGTGCCCGGTCGATCTCGTCGGCGGCCGGGACCAGTTCCAGCGGTGCGGGGTCCACCTCTTGCGGACGGGACTGCCGGCTGCGGTGCCCGTCGATGACGATGCGCCGCGCGACGGTCACCAGCCAGGGCCGTGCGGAACCCGTGCCGCGCCGCAGTTGGTCGGCGTTGCGCCAGGCCCGTAACAGCGTCTCCTGGACGACGTCCTCCGCGCGTTGGCGGTCACCCGCCACCAGGCGGATGACGAAGGCGAGGAGCGGCCCGGCGTGCTCTTCGTAGAGCGTCCGTATGAGCTCCTCGTCGGGAGACATCCTGTCGGCCACGACGGCATCCTTGCGCACGCCTTCCCCCGGGTCGATAGCGCGAGTGGAAGTTCCTGGACTCCGGTCGTCCACCGGGCCGTTGGCCGTGACCAGCGTCGCCGGTGACCTTGAGTACGGGCGCGGCCGGCGCCTGACTCAACGCCCGGAGAAAAATCTCGAAAGGCATTCCGCATACGTACGGGAATGCGGGCGCGTTCAGCCGGACCCCTGTGATTCAGCCCTCAATCCGCGATTGAACCGAGTGGCGGTCGGGGTCCGTACGACAGCCCGAACAGCCGGTGCGGAAGCAGCGGCTCGGCCGGGGGGGAGGTCCTCGATGAACCGCTTCACCGTCGTAGTGAGCACCGCCGAGGCAGCCGCCGCGACGGCGGTGGAGGCGACCTCCACCGTCGGGGCACCGCGCCCGAACACCCGCGGCGAGGCGTCCCCGGCCGACGCGTGCGACCCGGCGCGGCGCCCCGCGGCCTCGGTGCCGTACCGCGTAGACCGCCTGTTCGCGGGCGAGTAGCCCGCACCCGGAACCGGTCCCTTCGGGGCCCTTCCCGCGCAGCCCCCGGCCCCCCGACCGGGGGCTGCGCCATGTGCGCGACCCCCGTGCCGGAGCGGTCCTCGGCTCCCCTGCTCGGGACGCCCGCGACCCCTCAGGACGCCCGCGACTCCTCAGGACGCCTGCGACGCCACCGCCCGCCGCCGGTGGCGGGCCACCCGCTCGCGGTTGCCGCACACCTCGCTGGAGCACCAGCGCCGCCGCCGCCCGCGCGAGGTGTCGAGGTAGACCAGCGAGCAGGTCTCCCCCTCGCACTGCCGCAGCTGTCCGCGCGCCACGGGATCGGTGAGCAGGTCCACCGCGTCCCGCGCTATCCGGCTGAGCAGCGCCCCGCAGTCGGGCGTGCCGACGCCCGTACGGACGAGGGTGCCGTCGGACGCCCGTACGGCCCGTACGACGGGGGGTCCGGTGGAGGCGAGCGCGTTGAGCCGTTCCAGGTCCGGGTCGGCTGCGCCGCCGCCGACCTCGGCGTGCACGACGCGGTGCAGAAGGGCTCTGGCCGCGTGGAAGCGCCCCAGCCAGCCGGTGTCCACCGCTTCCAGGCCCGTGCCGCCGGGCACCAGACCTGCCCCGGCGAGCCACGCGCACAACCGTTCAGGGGTGTCGAGCCGTTCGACCGGCTCCTCACTGAGCCGCCCGCCGACCGTGGCCACGAGATCCAGGCACAGTCGCCCGGAGTCGAAGCGCAGGTCGTAGGAGGCCGTAACCGCCGCCATGTTCCTGTCACCCTTTCGGTGTGGGGGGATGCACCACCCCAGAGTGCCCCCCGACGCCTGCGCCCGGAACCCCCGGTCACAGGCCGGACCGCCGGGCGGCAGCGCGCCCGGCCACCGGTGGGAACTACTCCCGCCCCTCCTCCACCACCAGCCGGTATCCCCGCGTGGCGACCGTCTGGATCAGGTCCGGCGCACCCAGGGAGGCACGGAGGCCGGCGACCGCCGTTTCGACGGCGTCCCCGGCACCGTCCGCGCCGGGCAGCGCGGCGAGCAGTTCGGCGCGCGGCACGACCCGGCCGGGCCGCCCCGCGAGCACCCGCAGCAGGGACATCCCCGCAGGCGGCACCGGGCGCGCCGCGCCGTCGACCAGCGCTGCCCGCCCGAGAACGGCGAGCCGGTGACCGGCGACGTCCAGCCCCCGGGCCCGGCGCGGCAGTTCATCGGACACGAGCTGTACGAGCGGACCCAGCCGGAAGCGCTCGGGGTGGAGCGAGGGCACCTCGCGCTCGGCCAGCGGCTGCGCGGTGACCGGCCCCACGCACGCCACCAGCGTCTCGGCGCGGAACGCGGCCAGCAGCCCCGCCGTCACACCGCGCCGCTCGGCGCGGTCGAACAGGCCAGCCACGGCGGGCGCGCTGGTGAAGGTGACGGCGTCCACGGTACGGGCGAGAACCGCGTCCAGCAGCCGGTCCACAGGCCCGGTGTCCTCCGGCGGCAGCCAGCGGTAGACCGGCACCGCCACCACCTCCGCACCCGCCGCCCGCAACGCCTCGGTGAAATCGGGCAACGGCGCGCCGTGCAACTGCACGGCCACCCGCCGCCCCGCCACACCCCGCGCCAGCAGCCGTTCGAGGACGCCCGCCATCGACTCGGACGCGGGCGAGAAGTCCTCCCGCAGTCCGGCCGCCCGGATCGCGCCGCACACCTTGGGCCCGCGCGCCAGCAGCTCCGCCCCGCCAATCCGCTCCAGCAGCACCTCGCCCAGCCGCCACCCGTCGGCCGCCTCCAGCCAGCCCCGGAACCCGATGGCGGTGGTGGCGACCACGACATCGGGGCCGCGCTCGATCAACTGCCGTGTCGCCTCGCGCAGTTCGGCGTCATCCGCCAATGGAACCGTACGCATCGCGGGCGCGTGCACGACCTCGGCCCCGCGCCGCCGGAGCAGCGTGATCAACTCCTCGGCCCGCCGCGCGGCGGTCACCGCGACCGTGAACCCGTCGAGCGGCACCCCCTCCCGCGCGCCACCACGTCGCTGCCGCTCGCCGTCATCCATGGATCTTCCCCGCCTCGTCCCGGTACCTCCCCTATCTCTACCGCCAACGACGACCGGAAGCGGAGCCGACCCCCTCAACCACACCCCTCACACCCCTCACATCTCTCACGCCTCTCACACCACGAACTCGCACCACACCACCTTGCCCGGGGTCCGCTCGCCGACGCCCCACTTGTCGGACAGCACCTCGACCAGGAACAGCCCCCGCCCGCTCTCCGACGCCGACGACGCATCCGTACGGGCGCGGGGGTACCCGCCGCCGCTGTCATGGACCTCCAGCCGCAGAACACCATCGGCCGACAGCCGCAGGAACAGCCGAAAGCCACGTCCGGGCGGCACACCGTGCAGCAGGGCGTTGGTCGCCAGCTCACTCACGCACAGCAACAAGTCCTCGGCCCGCTCCCGCACCCCCCAGTCGGCGAGCGCCTGCCACACGAACCCCCTCGCCAACGGCACCGACCGCTTCTCCCGACGGTAGAACCGCTCGCGCTGGACAGAAGGTTGGATGTTTTCGTTCATGCGAAAAAAGTGGCAGCGAGTAATTACTGTGGGACAGTGCGTTATCCCGTACAGATGCGCCGTACGGGCTCACTTCCGCTCAGGTACTACCCCGGACGGGGAGTTGGTCGCCATGCACCCACGCAGGAAGCCGAAGAAGCAATCCACCGCCATGCGGCTCGTCGGCGCGCAAGTCGCACTGTTCCGCGTCAACGCCGGACTCACACAGGCCCGCCTGGCCGACCGCCTGGGCGTCGCCGAGGAGACCATCGCATCAATCGAACAGGGGCGTCGACCCCTACTGCCCGATCTCGCACAGCAGCTGGACGACTTGCTCAACACGGGCGGGGCGCTGTGGGTGGCGGTGGAGAACATGCCGGATCGGGATCGATACCCGGTGTGGGCACAGGAGTTCGTGGATTACGAGCGGGACGCGATCGCCCTGTCCTGGTACGAGAACGTGGTGCTCCCTGGACTACTCCAGACCGAGGCGTACGCCCGCGCTACCTTCCGGAGTAACGTCCCGCAGCTCAGCGAGGAAGAGATCGAACTCCGCGTTGCCGCTCGCCTGGAACGCCAAGCAGTCCTGCACCGCAAGCACCCCGTCACAGCGAGCTTCGTCTTTTCCGAGGCCGTCCTGATGGACCGCCTGGGCGGCCAGAGCGTCACACGGGAACAGCTTCAGCATCTGCGTGCGTGTTCGGCTCTGCCCGGCGTATCGATTCAGATCATGCCGTTCGGCCGCGAGATCCACGCGGGGCTCAACGGCCCCTTCGTCCTGCTGGAGACACCAGACCATCAGCACCTCGGCTACACCGAAGCACAGCGCGGAAGTCAGCTCGTCACCGACCCCGATGAGGTCAGCATCCTCGCGCAGAAATATGGAATGCTGCGTACACAGGCTCTCAACACCGAGGAGACCGGACGCCTGTTGGACCGGCTGCTAGGAGAAACATGATCGACGATCTCATGTGGTTCAAGTCCAGCTACAGCGGCGACGAAGGCGGCGCCTGCCTCGAAGTCGCCTACGAGTGGCGTAAGTCCAGCCATAGCGGCGACGAGGGCGGCAACTGCGTAGAAGTCGGCTACGACTGGAACAAGTCCAGCCACAGCACCGAAGAAGGCGGCAACTGCGTCGAGGTCGCCTACGACTGGAACAAGTCCAGCCACAGCGGCAGCGAAGGCGGCGCCTGCGTCGAGGTCGCTTACGGCTGGAGCAAGTCCACCCACAGCACCGACCAGGGCGGCAACTGCCTCGAAGTGGCCTACGACTGGAACAAGTCCACCCACAGCAGTGACCAGGGCGGTGCCTGCCTCGAAGTCGCCGCCTGCCAGGCAGCCGTCCACGTCCGCGACTCCAAGGTTCCCGACGGCCCGCACCTCACCCTCTCCCCCGGTGCCTGGTCGGCCTTCACCGCCTTCGCGCGGCACGCCGCCTGACGAACCCGGCTTACCTGGAGCGACTTCAAGGATGTGACGCGGGGCCCGAGGCCCGAGGCCCTGGCCGAACGGCGCATAGAGGCGGGCGGCGGGCAAGGGCGGGGCTTGACTTCAACTGTTGTTCAAGTTTGATGCTGGGCGCATGACTTCTTCAAGCACCCCGGCTCCCCGCCCGCAGCGCCCGTTCCCCGACTTCACCCGGACCGACGCCGGTACGGCCCTGGTCAGCGAGTGGCTGACCGGCACCCCCGAGCGCTCCCGCGCCGCCGCCGACGCGGCCCTCGACCAGTGGCAGGGCCTGGATCTGCCCGAGGAACTGCTCTCCCTCACCAACTTCGTCGCCGTCGACGGGGACAGCGTCCTGCACTACGCCCAGTGGACCAGCGACGAGGCGCACCGCGCGTACATGAAGGTGCACCGGCCCGCCATGATCGACCGTATCGACGCGGACATCCCTGGCATCGAGCGCCCCGGCCTCACCCGCTACCGCCACTACCGCAGCGTCGTCGCCGAACGGACGTCGCCGCCCGGCGTGCTGATCGCCGTCCGCCTGGAGGCGGAGAGCGATCAACTGCGGCGGGAATGGGTCGACTCGATCGCCGACACCGCCGGGCAGGAGGCCACGGCGGGCCTGCTGGCCGCGCATTTCCACCTCGCCCAGGATGGCCGCGGCATCCTCAATCTCGCCGAGTGGACGGACGTCGAATCGCACGTCGCGGCGCTTGAGTCACCGACCTGGCGACGCTGGCAGAGCGCACTGGCCCAGTCGGGCGGCGTCCGCTTCGACGGCTTCAAGCGCTACTACCCGTACCGGAGCCTCCCGGTGGGCTGATGGACCCATTCAGCCACTGGCTCCGGCCTCGGCGCGGCATGCCCGGGGGCCGGGGGGGGCGGCGGGCCGGCGGGCCGGGGGCAGCGCCGCTTCGTTCCTGTTCAGGTGAACAGGGTGGCGATGCCCCCGGTGAGCAGTCCCACGACGATGATCAGCGGGCTGCCTTTCAGGGCGGCGGCGAGGTGGAATCGGAGGTCGCGGTACTCGGCCATGCCCTCGGTGCCGGGGAGCGCCAGCAGGCGGGGGCGCAGCCCGGCGAAGATGATCCAGTCGAAGACGACCAGGTCCCAGACCGCCAGCGTGGCGAAGACGAGGGCGGCGCAGACGGCTGCGGGCAGGAACGTCAGGCCGCCACGGAGTGCGCCGTCGAGGCCGATCATCGCCCCGGTCATCAGGGGGAGACCGCAGACGGCCCAGATGAACACGCCGAAGAGCACCGCTACTCGTCGGCCGCGGGCGCTCTTGGGTCTGCCGTACCGGCGCTGGATCGCGGGCGGATAGTCGTTCAGCAGGAAGTCCCGGCTCATGGCCGATCCGGCGAATACCGCCGCGGTGAACAGCACGCTGAGCACCAGCCCGTACCCCAGGCCGTACCCGAGGACCGCCGACCACTGCATGCCAACCTCCGAAGGGTTCCCGAATCTCGGTAAGCGTGACCTAACCTTCTATCGCGCCTAAAGTCAACGCACTGTGAAGTTCAAGGTTGGTTAGGATGCTGCCGTGGCAGAAGCAGACGGCGCCGAGACGCTCGCGGCATCCCCGGGAGAGGATGCGGCCAGGGGCCGGAAGCGCCCGGAGTTCCGTAAGGGCCGGCCGACTCTGACCAGGGAGAGGATCGCTCGGGCCGCCCTGGAGATCTTGGGTGAGTCGGGACCGGCGGAACTGACGATGCGCGCGGTCGGCGCCCGCCTCGACGTGTCGCCGCGGGCCCTCTACAACTACGTGGCCGACCGACGCGACCTGCTCGGGGAGATCGTCGCCGTCTGCCAGAGCGACCGGCCCCAGCCCCAGTTGGACGCCGGCCGCTGGCAGGAGAGCCTGCGGACCTACTGCCGGGATCTGCGCGCCTGGTACCGCGCGCACCCCGGAATGACGGCGCTCGCCCGCGCCGAGGACCTGACCCCGTTCGCCTCCGCCGATCTGCTGCGCCCGGACGACCTCCTCGTAGGGTTCTTCCTCGACCTCGGACTCTCCCCGCGGAACGCCTACCGGGCCTGGTCGATCACCGTCCTCCAGGTCTCCGGGTTCGCGGAGGTCTGGGACGCCTGGCACGACCGGCCGCCGCCCGGCCCGGACCCGGCCGCGTGGACCGGCGTACCGCCGGACCCGGCGGCTGGGGAACTCCCCCACCTGCGCCGCGTCGCGGCCGAAGCCGCCGCCGAGCCCCCGGACGTCCTGTTCGAATCGGTCCTGACCATGCTCATCGCGGGAGTGGAAGCCATGAGGTGACCCCCCTGCACCTGGTCGGCGCGAGGGCCCGTACGAACCCCGAGTACGGACCGCGTACGGGCTCGGCTCCGCTCGCTGAGCGCTCCGGCCGTGGAGTGCGCGTCCGGGTCCGGGTCCGGGCGGGAAGGTTTCGGTGCACCAGCCGGAGAGCGGGTCTTCGTACGTGCGCAGGCTCCTGAACCCTCGACGGGCCCGGGCAGGCGTGAGCTTGTTCGGCGGTACCGGCCTCTCCCAGTGGGTCGGTGGCCGGCGAGCGCACGAGGCGGAGCTCGGCACAGGCGGCGATCAGCAGCCAGGCCCATCGGTGGCCGCCTCCGACAGGCGATGCCGATCGTGGTGCCGAGACTTCGGAATGCGGTCGACCACGCCGCTACGCGTCCGCCGTTCAAGCCAAATGACGAAGGTCGGCCCGCCGGTGTGCGGAGCCGGATACGGCGTGGAATGGCACCGGTTGGCCGTGGTCGGACCAAGGTTCCGAGACCGCAGGTTGAGACGTGCCGCACCTGTTGCGTTGATTGTCCGAGGAGAGTCCGTTTGTGGGTTGGCACAGGTCAAACGGACCATAGCGTTCAGGCATTCGATGTGCCGATGATGTTTTGGCCATCGGTGGTCGACTCTGTTGCCGGTGCCCTCGGTAGCAGGCAACGTTCACGTCTTACGCGGCGGCGCGAGTACCAATTTGCTCGCCGGGCGAACCCCCAAAAAACGTCACGCCGCCCAAAGCCCGGACCTGACGGTGCGTCAAGGGGCCACTCTGTCCCATGGACACCGCTAAGTGGCCAATGCCCCCAAGTGGGTCTACGGAGGGGAATCGTGAGCATGTCCAGGACCAAGATGTTCGCCGTCGCAGCTGTTACTGGTGTGGCGATTCTCGGTGCGACGCCAGCGTTCGCGACCAACATGGACAGGGGTCGGACCGGAGTGTCCGCCTGGAGCCACGGCGCCAACGGGCAGATCGCCGTCAAGGACACCAAGGGCGACAGCCACGAGGTGTACGCGAATTACGACCGGAAGTACAACGAGAACCTTGAGCTGCGTAACAGCAGCGGCAACGGGACCACGTCCTACAGCGCCAACGACACAGGCAACCCTGTCCGGAACCTCCAGGCGTGTGTGGCGATCAACTTCTCGCCGGACGACTGCACCAGCTGGTGGAACTGACCGAGCGTGACGGGGGCGGCGCTCAGGTGCCGCCCCCGTTGGGTCCTGCCGTGACCTGCGGCAGGAAGCGAACGGGGCTTCGGAGAGCATGAACGAACCTGTGTTGCGCGTGAGAGGGCTTGACCACGCCGTGGGCGAGCGACGGCTCTTCGAGTCGCTGGACTTGGAAGTGCAGCCAGGCGAATCTGTGGCGATCATGGGGCCGAGCGGATCCGGGAAGAGCACTCTGCTCTCCTGCGTCCTGGGGTTGATCCGTCCCGGCACTGGTGCGGTCGAGGTCGCCGGCACGGACATCACCGCTCTACGCGGTTCGCCCCTGGCCCGTCATCGCAGCAGGCACATCGGCATGGTCTTCCAGTTCGGTGAACTGCTTCCTGAACTATCGCCCCTCGACAACGTCGCGCTGGCGGCCCTCCTCGCCGGAGTCCCGCGGCGCGACGCCTACCGTCAAGCGGCCGCGCTCCTCGCCGAGTTGGACGTTCCGAACGCGTCCTCAAGTGCGCACATGTCCGGAGGAGAGCGCCAGCGCACTGCGGTGGCTCGCGCCCTCATCAACTCCCCCGCTCTGCTGCTCGCGGACGAGCCGACGGGCGCCCTGGACACCGAAACCCGGGACCGAGTGGCCGACCTCTTGTTCAGCATGCCCGCACGCCACCATTGCGGGCTACTCGTGGTCACCCATGACGGCACCATCGCCCAGCGCGCCGACAGGACGCTCGCCCTGACCGGCGGCGCACTTTCGACGGCGAACGGCACTGGAACGGGTGCCCGGTGAAGGAACGCGGAGTCAGCGGACAGCTGATGCGGGTGGGCAGGGCCGCCGACCGCAGGGCCGAGGCAGGGCGGGTCCGGTTCATCGCGCTCATGGCAGCTACCGCCCTGCTGGCGCTCGGAGTCGCCGCCATGATTACCACCCACGCCAGCTACGAGGGACAGGCGGAACGGGGCATCGCGCGCAACCCGATCACACAGGAGGACCGTCCAGGCATCCCCGCGGCAGCCTTGTGGTCGACGTCCACCGACTCCGTACCCGGCGGCGGGCTCTTCTCCGTCGTGTTCATCGCCCCCCTGGCCCCGGATGCGCCGCTGCCTCCCGGCCTCTCCGCCTGGCCGGCCCCAGGACAAGCCGTCCTGTCCCCCCGGCTGCGCCGGGTCGGAGCCGAAGACGGCATCACCACGCGCTATGGGCACGTCGTCGCACAGATAGGTACCGCAGGTCTCGAATCGCCCGACGAACTGCTGGCCTATATCCATCCGCGGGCCGAGCTGCCGAAGGACCGAACCCTGAACATCGTGGGATACGGCCGTCCCGCGCGTATTACGCCCGTTCGCGTGGGCCAGCTCGACTACGCCAAACCCGAGTGGACCTTCCAGATGATGCCGGCTGTACTGCTGCTGCTCCCCGTTGCGGTCCTTCTGGTTGTCGCCGCGCGCTCCGGTTCCCACAGCCGTGACCGCCGCACAGCGCTGATCGACGCCCTCGGTGGCACGCCCCGCGCACGCGCCCTGATCGTCTTGGGCGAGGTCAGCCTGCCGGTCCTGGCCGGGTCGCTGATCTCCGCAGCGGTAGTGACCGCATTCTGGTCGACTGATGTGCGCGTGCCGACGACCGGCTTCGTCGTCTCGGCGGGTGATGTGCGTGCCTGGTGGTGGGAACTGCTGCTGGGCGTGGTGGCCTCTGCCGCGGTGGTTGTCGCAGCGTCCGTCGCCGCGAGCCGGATCTCTCGCGCTACTGGGGGGAACCGTCCTGCGGGCGCTCGGCGCCCGCCGACCCGCTGGGCGATCCTCTGCCCGGTGTTCTTGCTGATCGCCGTACGCGGGCCGGACTTCTTCGCCGCGGGAACAGCCGCCAACGTACTGGTCAACTGGGTCGGCGCAGCGGCCACCCTGATCACTCTGCCCGCTGCCATCGCCTTCCTGACCGCCCGGCTCGGACGCCTGATGAGCAGCACGGGCCGCCGGTACGGGCTCCCCGGCCTCTTGGTCGCCGGACAACGCGTGACGGCGCACCCGGGTCCCGTGGCCCGTATGACGGCGGCGGTCGTGGTCTCACTCGGTCTGCTCATCCAAGTCGTGGCGTGGCAAGGGCTGTTCGGCGAGACCGCGCGGGACGCACAGGCGACCGTCGACCGGATCGGGAGCAGCGCCCTCTTCGTGCGACCTGGCACGGCCGCCACGCCGCGGCAGATGGGCGACTTCGTCCGCCGCCTGCCTCCCACGGAGCAGGCGGTGCAGCTCATCAGTGACGTCGAGCAGTCGGCCGTCACTCTTCAGGGCACCTGCCAAGGACTGACAGCGCTCCAACTGCCCTGCGACCGAAAGCCCGCCACGCTCAGCGGCATGCCCAAGGACCCGCGCGTCCGCGAGGTCATCGACTGGAGCGCCTCCGGCAGCACCACCGTGATCGTGCGTGAGCTCTCCCGGCTCGGCGGCTCATCGGCATGGGCATGGGCATCGACATCGACATCGGCATGGGCATCGACATCGGCATCGGCATCGGCATCGGCTGAAGTGCCGCCCACCATTCTGGTCTCCGTGGACGGACACAACCTCGATGCATCCGCGCTGAAACAGCTCGCCTACCAGGTGTTTCCCAAGGGTGCCGCCATCAACACGCCCGGCGGGGAGTGGCTTCTGGCTGGTCAGCTCAAGCGATCCCAGGGACAGTGGATCACCTTCTTCGGATTCATTGGCATCCTCGTCCTGGCGGGCGCGTCCGTCATCAGCGGCACCGCCGAATTCCTGCGCAACGGCCGCGCCCTCGCGCCGATCAGCGTTCTGTCGGGAAACCGCCGCATCTACTGGAGTACCGCCGCCTGGAGCCTCCTGGTCCCCTTCGCCCTGGCCGGCAGCGCAGGCTGCCTCGTCGGAACCTGGCTGGCGTACCCCAAGACAGCCGACGGCTCCTCCTTCATCTCCGGGTCATTCCTCGCCGCCTGCGCAATGGGCGTATCGGCGATGGGCCTCCTGGCCGGCGGATGGGGCGCCAAAGTCGCAGCTCGCCAGGCAGCTGCCTGGCGGCCCCGCGGTGACTAGCCGCGGGGGTGTCTGAGGAGTCCCGGCGATCGCCCGCAGCCATCGTTCGATTCCGCCGTATCCGGCGGGTGGAAAGGCGTAGCTACCGGGAAAGCCGCAGACGCCGACGAGCACTCCTGCCTCCGGTGTTCCGTCCGCCGAGATCCGGCGGAAGCCGAGGTACGGGACCCCGTGCAGGACGTAACCGTGGCGGCGCGTGTGGATGTCGAGGAAGAGCGTGGCCAGAGCGCGGCGCTCCAGGGCAGCGCCGGCACCGCGAGAGACCGCGAAACGTGAACCGGAGAGCTTGGTGGCGCGGGCGGAGTCGAGGATGCCGGTGACCTCGCCCAGTACGACGGGCACGTGAGCACGCTCCTCTCCCGGGCCTCAACCCGCCTGGCACAGGGCCGCGTTGCGGCGCACCTCAGTGCTGCGCGCGGGCGAGGAAGGCCCGGTACCAGTCGAGGGTCTCGTCCAGGGTGTCGCCGAGCGGCGTCGGGCGGACGGCGAAGGCGGTCTCGAAGGCCGAGGAGTCGACGATCTGCGGCTCGGTGTGCTGGAAGAAGAGTTCGGCATAGGAGTCCATGAAGGTCTGGTCGAAGGGCCCGAAGGGACGCGGGCCGTCGACTGTGACGATCTTCAAGGGCTCGCCGACGCGCTCCTCGATCATCCCGAGCACTTCGCGGGTGGTGCGCGCGGGCGCCGTGGGCAGATGCCAGGCGCGGCCGTCGCCCTTGAGGTGTTCGCCGAGGGTGGCGAGGCCCGCCGCGACATCGCGGATGGCGGTGTAGCTGTGCTTGAGGTCGATGTCACCCAGCGCGTGGACCTCGGTGCCGGTCAGGGCGCCGGGGAAGACCGCGCCGCCCAGGGTGGACTTGAGGACGCCGGGCCCGGTGAAGTCGGCCGAGCGGCCCAACGCGACACGCGCGCGGCCCCCTTCGTGCGCGGCCAGGTACTCCTCGTCCAGCTTGGCCCGCATACGGCCTTTCCGCGTCGTCGCGCGCCACGGGGTGTCCTCGGTCATGACCTCGCCGCCGGTCTCGCCGTACGGATAGATCGTGTCGAGGACGATCAGGCGCGCCCCCGTGGCCTCCACCGCGCCGAGGATCGCCTTCTGGATGCCGGGCATCAGCTCGACCTGTAGGTGGTAGGCGACGTTCACGCAGTGGTAGACGACATCGGCTCCCTCGATCACCTTCAGGACTCCCTCGACCGTGCCCACGTCGCCCTCGCGGCGCTCGACGCCGTCGATCCGCTCGCCGCTGCCCGAGCGGTTCACGAGCCGGACTCGGTGGCCGCGTCGCGCGAGTTCGCCGGCGAGTGTGGTGCCCGCGGGACCGGCGCCCAGTACGACGTGCAGGTCGGCGGTGGCGTTCATGTGTTCTCCCTTGCCTTTGCCCCGTGGTGGTACGCGGAGCGCCTTTCAAAATGTCGAGGCGCTGCGTCGGACGGCGCTGAGTGTGTCGGTCGGCGCTGCGTGCGGCGCGGGGCGCCGTGGCTGGCCGTATCTGCAACAGACTGTAACTCTTCCGAGAGGCATTCACGCAAGGGATGTCGAGTACGGTTCTGAGGGGTCGCCCCGGAGGCGGCCCCCACAGCTCAGGAGGAACGCCATGGCCGCGCCGGCATCCACCCCCCGGTCCCGCTACCGGGAGAAGACCCGTGCCGAGATCAAGGCCGTGGCCCTGGGACAACTCGCGCAGGGCGGCGCGTCCGCCGTGGCCCTGACCCACGTCGCGAAGGAGCTCGGGCTGTCCAGCCCGGCCCTGTACCGGTACTTCGCCAGCCGCGAGGACCTGTTCCACGCCTTGGTGCGCGACGCCTACGACGACCTCGCGGCAGCCGTCCGGCACACGGCGGACGGCCTGTCCGGCAAACCCGCGGCGGCGGCCCTGCGCCACCTGGCCGACACCTACCTGGACTGGGCCGTCGCCGAGCCCCACCGCTACCTGCTGATCCAGGGCAGCCCCATACCCGGCTACGCGGCGCCCGCCGACACGGTGCACCGGGCCCGTACGGTCATGGGGCCCTTCGTGAAACTCTTCGCGGCCGGGCAGGCCACCGACGCGGTCCAGCCGGTCGTTGACGAAATGGCCGCCTGGGTCCTGAAGGAACCCGCCGCCGCCGAGTGGCTGCACGAGCACACCGGCCTGGCCCCCGACGACACGAAGGCAGGCACAGCCCTGGCCGGCCAGCTCCTCACCTGGTCCCACCTGCACGGCACCGTCAGCCTGGAGGTCTCCGGCCAGTACACCGGCATGGGACACCACGCCAGGACACTCCTCCACAGCCAGATGAGCATGCTGGCGACGGCCTTCCGCCTCCGGGGCGAGGACCTGTCCTGACAGTCACTCAGCAGGGCGCCCGTCGAGACGCCCCGGCGGGCGCCTTGACGCCTCGACGCCTCGGCGCCCCGGCGAAAGGACGGGGCCGGACGTTCGAGCGGACACCGTCCGAACCGACACCATAGGAACGAAGACCGCCTGACCGAACGCCGCCCGACCGTGAGGAGTACGCCATGCCCCACCCCGCCACGGGCAGCCCCGCGCTGCCGGACACCATGCGCGCGATGGTGCTCGCCCCCGACCTGTCCCTGACGATGGAGACGCGCCCCGTCCCCGAACCGGGCGAGGGGGAGGTTCTGGTGCGCCTCGCCTCGATCGGGGTGTGCGGCTCGGACGTGCACTACTACGAGCACGGCAGGATCGCCGACTTCACCGTCGACGAGCCGCTGGTCCTGGGCCACGAGTGCGGCGGCACGATCGTCGCGGTGGGACCCGGAACCGATCCCGCGCGCGTCGGGGAACGCGTCGCCGTCGAGCCGCAGGTCCCCTGCCGCACCTGCCGCGAGTGCACGGAGGGCCGGTACAACCTGTGCCCCCATCTGACCTTCCTCGGCACGCCTCCGGTGGACGGCGCCCTGTGCGACTACCTCGCCCTGCCCGCTGAGTTCGCCTTCACCCTGCCCGACGCACTCAGCGACGACGAGGCCGCGCTGCTGGAGCCGCTGTCCGTCGCCGTCGCGGCATGCCGGAAGGGCGGAATCGCGCCGGGGCACCGGGTCTTCGTGACGGGCGCGGGCCCCGTGGGCGTCCTGACGGCACAGTGCGCCCGCGCCTTCGGCGCCGAGTCCGTGGTGGTCAGTGACCCGGTACCGGAACGCCGTGCCTTCGCCCGGGCCCACGGCGCCACCGACGTCCACGACCCGGCCGCCGAGGACACCGAGGGAGTTCGCGCCGACGTCTTCATCGAGGCATCGGGCGCGGCCCCCGCGCTGCGCTCGGGAATCCGGGCCCTGCGACCCGGGGGCAGTGCCGTCCTGGTGGGGATGGGCGCCGACGAGGTTCCCCTGCCCGTGATGGCGCTCCAGACCCGGGAAGCGAAGATCACCGGCGTGTTCCGTTACGCGCACACCTGGCCACTCGCCCTCTCCTTGGTCTCACGGAACGAGGTGGACCTGAAACCGCTGGTCACAGGCCGCTACCCGCTCGAACACACCGAGCGCGCCCTACGAGAATCCGGCAGCCCCACCAGCATGAAACTGATCATCTCCCCGCTGCTCGACCGATAGCCGGTTCGACAACAGGTTCGACAACAGGCTCGGCAGCCGGTAAATCCGGTCCGGACCCGCGTGCCCCCTGCCGCTCGGACCCTCGGAGCCCGCGCTCGCGCCTCCTGCCGGCGACCTTTGACGACACTCGATGTAACTATTACGGTTACTTCGAAGGAGGTGATCTCGTGGCGGGCAACAGCCAGCTCACCGTGGCAGCGCACGCTCTGACGTGGATCGAACTGCACCACCGAACTGAGGGTGGAGTCGCGACATCCGAGAGGATCGCGGGAAGCGTCAACACCAACCCCGTCGTGATCCGGCGACTGCTCGGCCGGATGCGCGATGCCGGGCTGGTGCACTCTCGACGGGGCACCGAGGCGGGATGGCTACTCGCCAGGCCGCTGGAAGACATGACCCTGCGGGACGTGTACGAGGCGATCGAGCCGGCACCGCTGTTCGCCATGCACCGCTCCGACCCCAATCTCGGCTGCCCGATCGGTTCCGGCATCCGGCCCGTGATGCGTCTCGCGTACGCACGCGTCGAGGAAGCCGTTCGCGCCGAGTTGGAGCACATCACGCTGGCCGACGTGCTCAGGGACGTCTTGGCCGGCCCTGATTCCACAGAACTGGAGCATTGATCCGCCATGGGGCAACTTGACGGAAAGACCGCCATCATCACCGGAGGCAACAGCGGAATCGGATTGGCCAGCGCCAAGCGATTCGCCGCCGAGGGCGCGCATGTGTTCATTACCGGGCGACGGCAGGAGGCTCTTGATACCGCACTGTCCGAGATCGGCCCCAACGCCACCGGCGTCCGGGGGGACGTGTCCGACCTCGCCGACATCGACCGGCTTTACGCTGCCGTCGCCGACCAGGGACGGCGCGTGGACGTGCTCTTCGCCAACGCCGGCGGCGGTGAATTCTCCACCCTGGAGGACGTCACCGAAGAGCACTTCGACACCACCTTCGACACCAACGTGAGGGGCTTGCTCTTCACCGTCCAAAAGGCGCTTCCCCTACTGAATGACGGGGCCTCGGTGATCCTCAGCGGCTCCACCTCGGCGGGTTCCGGTGGCGAAGCGTTCGGCGTCTACGCCGCGTCCAAGGCAGCCATCCGTTCCTTCTCCCGAACCTGGGCCAATGAGCTCAAGCATCGCAAGATCCGCGTCAACACCCTCGTCCCCGGCCCCATCGAGACCCCCGGCAACGCCGGCCTCGCCCCCGATTCGGATGAGGCAGCCAAGCTATGGGAATTCTTCGCGAGCCAGATCCCCCTGGGCCGCATGGGCCGCCCGGACGAGGCAGCCGCCGCGGCGCTCTTCCTCGCCAGCGACCAAAGCAGTTTCGTCACCGGTACCGAACTCTTCGTCGACGGCGGCATCAACCAAGTCTGACCGCCCGCAGGACTGAGACAAGGCCGCACGAGGCATACCTCGCCGATGAGCACCCACGAAATGAGCACTGGAAGGTGGCAGGTCCGGTGTGCGGAATCGGCCTCATCCCGATTCTCGCTGGGCCAACACATCGGAGCGGCGTGTTGGGGCCAAATCAGCGGTGAGGCTACGCAGTTCCTCGTGCCGGGGCGGCTCCCGCGGTGATGAGGAGATCGGCAGTTTCGGCATGGGCGCCGTGGATCGCCCATTGCAGCGGGGACCATCCTGTGCCGTGATCCTCATGAAGGTTCGGATCAGCCCCGTGTGCCAACAGCTCGCGCACCGCATCGGTGTGCCCCCAACACGCCGCCGCGCACAAGGGGCTGCCTTCCGAGCCGAGCCCGCTGCTCTCCGCGTTCGGAGAGGCACCGGCCGCGAGGAGCAGTCGAACGATCTCGGCTTCCCCATTCACGGATGCGACATAGAGGGGTGTCGCGCCCTCACTGTTCGCTCGCTCCGGGTCCGCCCCAGCCCGCAAAAGCGCCTTCGCACGGGTGGCATCGCCCGTCAAGACTGCCTTGAACA
Source organism: Streptomyces sp. NPDC044033 (assembly GCF_056434425.1). Classification (NCBI taxonomy): domain Bacteria; kingdom Bacillati; phylum Actinomycetota; class Actinomycetes; order Kitasatosporales; family Streptomycetaceae; genus Streptomyces; species Streptomyces sp. NPDC044033. The sequence continues at coordinate 82,975 of NZ_JBWKFF010000024.1, forward strand.
GGTGGTGGGAGAGCTTCTTCCGCTGCCGCTGGTTCATGGGTGCCGAGGCTAACGACTGGGCCGTGACGGGGCCACCTATATCCGCTCGGTGATAGCGGAAATAGCGGCGATCAAAACCGTTGCCGCGCAGCGAACGGCCCGCTTGTCGCATCTGGTTGCTACGGCGGATCCGTCGACGTATGCCGTCTGTCAGCTGTCGCCGCGTCCACGTCGGCGGCCGGCCCGGCTTCTTGCCTTGCGGCAGCAACAGTTCAAGTCACGCCGATCAAATGTCCGTCAGGTCTCCGCGCCCCATGGACGCGATCTTCTACGGCCCTGATCGACTTTCCTTCGCAACAGGCCCTGGTTCGCTGCCCATTGCGCCCATCGATAGCCTTCATCTTCATGACGCGCGCCTGGATATTGCCGATGCTGCTGGTGCTCTGCGGCTCAGTCCTCGCGGCTGGGATGATCTTCAGCGGAACCCCCGGCACAGCCGCAGCCCTCCTGCTGGTCTTTGTGCTGCTCGCAGGCGTGAACTCGCCTCTGGTCTTCCCGAAGTCGATCGGCGCGCTGGAGGCGCGGAACCGCAGCGCGGTCGACGGTCGGCCAGTGGTTTTCTGGCGGCCGGGCTGCAAGTACTGTCTGCGGCTGCGCATCCGGCTGGGCCGCAGCGCCCGCCAGGCGCACTGGGTCGACATCTGGCGCGACCCGGCGGGAGCCGCGGCGGTGAGGGCGGCCAACGACGGCGACGAGACCGTGCCGACCGTCATCGTGGCGGGCCGGCCGCACACCAATCCCGATCCTGCGTGGATGCGCGAACAGCTCTCCCGTTCCGCGTGATCGGGAGCGGGGCCACATCACCGAGGCGCCCGCGTGCCCCGCACGACCGTCACCCCGTATGACACCGCCTCGACCTCCGCCCGCGCCGTGCTGCGCAGACGGGGATGAGAAGGCAAGCTCAGTTCGTACGGGCTCGCTGCCGCCGCCGGAAGCCCATCGCGCCCGCCACGGCGGCCAGGGCCGCCACGCCCGTACCGGCGCCCGTCAGCAGCAGGCCATGGTCGGGGCCGCCGCCCGCGCCGTCCGCCTGGGTGACGAGCACGTGCCCGGTCCGCTTCACGCGGCCGTGGTGGCTGACGACGGTGACGGGGTAGCTGCCGGGCGTGACGTCGTTCCTGATGCGGGCGGGGCCGTAGAAGCGCGGGTCGTCGCCGTCTGCGGCCTTGCTGTCGTCGCGCCGGAGCGGTACGGGCGCGGCGAACGCCGCCGAGGTCGCGGTCAGCCGCTCCTCCTCCCCCGCGTCCGGGTCCACGTCGCTCCACAGCACCTTGACGGTGCCTCCCGCCTCGACCTGGAAGCGGCCGGTGGTGGCGGCTTCCGGGCGGCTGGTCCGGTCGAAGAAGGCGGGGCCGTGGCCCTTGCCCACAAAGTCGCCGTCGCCGGGGCGGGCCGCCTGGACCACGAACCGCTCCGCGGCGATGCGCCGGCCGTCGGGGCCGGTCAGCTCGGCCTCGTACGTGCCGTCCTTGACGTCCAGGGGCAGTTGCGGGGCCGCGGTGAACATGCGCGGGTTGTTCCAGTCCAGGCCGCCCGTGTCGTGCCGCAGCGCGACCGGAGCGCCGAACGCCCGCGACCGTACGGTGAAGGAGGTCCCCTTCTCGCCCGGGTAGAGGTCGTCGAAGGAGAGGCCGACGCGCTCGCCGGGGCGGGTGCCGGCCCTGTCCGCGGCGACCCTGAACTCGGGGCGCTTGGCGGCCACGGTCCTGACGCGGCCGTGGCCCGCGCTCCGGCCGTCGACCTCGACGCGCACGAGGTGGCGGCCGGGCTTCGCCGTGAGGGACACGGCTTCGTGCGCGACGTAGCGCGACTGCCCGCCCTCGACGCCGAGCGAGAGCCGGACCGGGTGCGCGAAGACCGCGGAGGTGACGACGACGGCGCGTACCGCTGCCGTGCCCCCGGCCGCGCCCGGTCCGGTGGCCCTGAGTCCGGTCACGACGATGTCGACGATCTCGCCCGGCCGCGCGTCGAAGGAGCCGTTCACCTCGACCCGTACGGCCTGCCTGGAGGTCTTGGCGTGCCGGGGAGGCTGGGCTGCGTGCCCGGAGGGTTTGGAGTGCCCGACGGGTTTGGAGTGTTGGGAGGGTTTGGTGCGTCCGGGGGGTTTGGTGTGTCCGGAGAAGGTGGCGTGTCCGGAGGGCGTGCCGCCACCGGTGTGGTGCTCGGCGCGGAGCCCGAGGTGGTGCCGGGCGGTGGCTTCCGCGGTTCCGCTCACGGCGCCCCATCCCAGAACTCCCGCGCACACCACGGCCACCGCCGCTCGCGCTCGCTTCGTCTGACCCATGCGATCCATCCGACTCACAGCGTCACCCCACTCCTATAGGAAGAGGGCGAGAACCCACGGCTGGTTCCCGATGTCCTGTCTCTGCGATGCGGGGGCAGTCCCGTTCTTCTGTAGGCATGTCGACCGGCTCCCGGTCATGTGCAAGCAAGTCCTGAAGCGTATCGAAGCCCTCTTGAACCCCTGCTCTTGCTCAGAAGATCGTTCTGCTGGAGGCTGAGGCATGCAGAATCTGCCGACATTCGTTTTTGTTCACGGGGCCTTCGCGAATTCGTTCTCGTTCGCGCCACTACAGGCCGAACTCGCCCTGCTCGGGCATCGCTCGGCCGCGGTCGACCTTCCCGGGCACGGATTCGAGGCGACCTTCCCCGCGGCCTACCAGGCTCCCCAGATTCTCGACGCCCTCGCCGCAGAACCGGGGAGCATCAAGGGAGTCACGCTCGCCGACAACGCCGCCCGCGTGATCGAAGTCCTCGAACGGGCCGAGCGGAACGGGCCCACCGTCCTCGTCGCCCACAGCAGGGGTGGCATCACGGCTACCGCCGTCGCCAACGCCCGGCCCGAGCTGATCGACCGGATCGTCTACGTCTCCGCCTGGTGCCTCGTCGATCTGGACGTGAGCGACTACTACGCCCAACCGGAGATGGCGGACGTCGACGCGGGGGCCTTCGCTGCCACGCTCGTCGGAAACCCGGCCGAACTCGGTCTGCTCCGCACCAACTTCCGTACCGCCGAGCCGGCGGCGCTCGCCACGTTCAGGCGAGCGTTCGCCGCCGACCTCACCGATGACGAGTTCCGGGCCTTCCTGAACACCTTCCAGCCCGATGAGAACCTCGACGCCGGTACGTCCGCCGACCGGGCGCAGGCCACGACCTGGGGCCGGATTCCCAAGACCTATGTGCGCCTGGCCGCCGATGCCAGCATTCCGCTCGCCGTGCAGGACCGCATGATTCGCGCGGCCGACGCGCTCACACCCGACAACCCCTTCGACGTCCGGACCCTTGAGGGGAGCCATCTGCGCTGGCTCGTCCATCCGAAACCCGCCGCCGAGCTGCTCGCAAACCTCGCGGCGCGCTGACGCGCCCCCAGCGGCGGCTGCCTGCGGTTGAGCGGGGCAGGAGGAGCCCGCTCGTCCCACTCGACCGTAAGCACCGCAGGTCAGAGCCCCACCATGCCCACAGACAGCCGGGACAGGACACGGTGCCCGGCAGCCGGACGGCCGACGACAAAGGCCCCACCGCCGCTGGGGCAGTGGGGCCTGAGCCGCACATGGGATGAGTGGAGATGGCGGGAATCGAACCCGCGTCCAACGGTGCGGAAACAGGGCTTCTCCGAGCGCAGTCCGCTGCGATTTTCTCGGCCCCGGAGATCACACGGACAAGTCTCCGACGGGCTCAGTCACTGTTTGATTTCCCACTAGGCCCCGTGACCGGCCCTAGTGGTTTAGTTCCCTAGCTGATGCCAGGATCCGGGTCGGGAACAACCCCCGGGCTGACACTTCACAAGTCGCTACTTAGGCAGCGAGGGTGAAGGAATCGCGCTTGGTGTTGGCGATTATTGTTTGCGACATATGGTTAACGAGATCATTGCCGCTTCCTCGACTCGCTTCCCCTGCCTCGACATCCGCTGTCGAAACCGATCATCCCCATGTTGATTTATCAATTTTCCGCACATCCACCGGGTATCCCCTGGGATGCACAGCCATCATACGTGACCAACGTACGACGGGGCCAGCGTATTCCTGACCGCTGAGGCCACCGGAGCGACCGGGGCCGCTCGGGCGGGCCGCCCTCAGGCCCGCTGCCGCCTGCGCACCGCCGAGATGGCGCGGTCCGACTCGCGCCGGTCCTGCTTCTCGCGCAGCGTCTGCCGCTTGTCGTACTCCTTCTTGCCCTTGGCGAGCGCGATCTCGACCTTGGCCCGGCCGTCCTTGAAGTACAGGGCCAGCGGTACGAGCGTGTGTCCGCTCTCCTGCGTCTTGTGCTCCAGCTTCTCGATCTCGATGCGGTGCAGCAGCAGCTTGCGCTTCCTGCGCGCGCTGTGGTTCGTCCACGTCCCCTGCGCGTACTCCGGGATGTGCACGTTGTGCAGCCACGCCTCGCCGCCGTCGAGCTGCGCGAAGCCGTCGACCAGCGACGCGCGGCCCTGGCGGAGCGATTTCACCTCGGTGCCGGTCAGCACCAGGCCGCATTCGTACGTGTCCAGGATCAGGTAGTCGTGCCGCGCCTTCTTGTTCTGCGCGATGAGTTTGCGACCGCTCTTGTCTTTAGCCTTGTCTTTAGCCATAACGCCGCCATTCTCGCATCAGACCCCACCCCCGAGGCCACCCAATACTGTGCGGGCCCGCTGCTCGGCGTCGCCGCGGGCGGCCAGGTCCGGGGTGATGCCGGCGCCGTCCACGGCCCGGCCGGCGGGGGTGCGGTAGTGGCCCACGGTCAGCTCGGCGACCGAGCCGTCCGGCAGCTCGCTGGGCAGCTGGACCGAGCCCTTGCCGAAGGTGCGCGAGCCGACGACGACCGCCCGGCCTCGGTCCTGGAGCGCGCCGGTCAGCAGCTCAGCGGCGCTCATGGTGCCGCCGTCGACGAGGACGGCGAGCGGGCGCGCGGTGTCGCCGCCGGGGGCGGCGGACAGGGCGCGCTGGGCGCCGTGCACGTCGTACGTGGCGACGAGGCCGCCGTCGAGGAAGGCGGCGGAGGCGGTGACGGCCTCGGCCACCAGGCCGCCGGAGTTGGCGCGCAGGTCGAGCAGGATGCCGTCGCCCTTGGGCGCGTCGCGCACGGCCCGGCGCACCTGCTCGCCGGTGCCCTTGGTGAAGGAGACGACCTTGATGCGGGTGATGGCGGTGGGGCCGTCGTGGAGCCGGTCCACGGTGACGTTCTCGGTGGCGAGCCGCGCCCGGTGCAGGGTCAGCTCCCAGGCGCGCGCGCCGCGCTGTATGCCCAGCCGTACGGGCGTACCGGGGGCGGCGCCCGCGGCGCGGCCCCCGCCCGTACCGCCCTCGCCGCCCGCGCCCCGCAGCCGGGCGACGACCTCGGTCACGGGGTGGCCCGCGATGGGCGTGCCGTCGACGGCGGTGAGCCGGTCGCCGGAGCGCAGCCCGGCGCGCGCGGCGGGGCTGCCCGGCTGCACCCGGTCGGCCTCGATCCGGCCGCCCGTACCGGTGCGGACCCAGAGCCCGACGCCGACGTACCGGCCGTCGAGCGTCTGCTGAAGGCCCTCGTACTCGCGGGCGCTGTAGACGGCGGCCCAGCGGTCGCCGCTGCGGCTCGCCACGGCCCCGGCCGCGTCCGCGCCGGACTTGCCGTCCTCGGCCGCCTTGGCGGCGGCGTCGGCGAGCTGTTCGCGGTCGACGGGGCGGGCGGCCCGGCCGACGGAGGGCGGGGCGTAGGCGGTATTCCGGACGTTCTGGCTGTCGTCGGCCCACGAACCAGCGGCGGCACCCGCCGCCAGCACGCTCGCGAAGACCAATGTCAGGGCGGCCGCTCGGCGGTGGCGGTGGAGCCTGACGGGCATCAACGGGCCGGACATACGCGTGAGTCTAGGACACCAAGAAGGCGCCGTACGGAGACTCGTCCGTACGGCGCCCTGTCCCTGTGTCACACCTTGAGGTACTTCCGCAGGGCCACGAAGGCCGCTATGGCGGGCATCAGCAGACCGATGGCGAGCACCAGCGGCAGCTTCGCCAGCACCGCGTCCCAGCCGATGAACTGAATCACCGTGACATGGTGCACGAGCCAGTTGTTGACGAGGAAGTACTGCCCGCCGACGAGCAGTACGCACGCGAAGCCCGCGCCGAGCAGCCCCGCGAAGGCGGCTTCCATGATGAACGGCATCTGGATGTAGAAACTGGACGCGCCGACCAGCCGCATGATGCCGGTCTCGCGTCTGCGGCTGAACGCGGAGACGCGGACCGTGTTCACGATCAGCATCAGCGCCACGATGAGCATCAGCAGCATCACGCCGAGCGCCGCGTAGTTCATGCCGTTGAGGAGGTTGAAGAGACCTTCCAGGGTCGACCGTTGGTCCTGGACCGACTGCACACCGGGGCGGTCGGCGAAGGCGCTGGAGATCACCTTGTACTTGGTGGGGTCCTTGAGCTTGATGCGGAAGGACTCCTGCATCTGGTCCGCGGTCACGGACCCGGCGACCGGGGTGCCGCCGAACTGCTGCTTGTAGTGCTTGTACGCCTCATCTGCCGTCTCGAACTGAACCACCTGGACGATGTCCATCTTGCTCAGGTCGGACTTGATCTGCTTCTTCTGGTCCTCGGTGGCCGCGCCTTTGACACAGGCGGGGTCGGAGCCCACGTCGTTCTTCCCGCAGAGGAAGATCGAGACGTTGACCTTGTCGTACCAGTAGCCCTTCATCGTGCTGACCTGCTGACGCATGAGCAGCGACCCGCCGAAGAGGGCGAGCGACAGAGCGACCGAGACGATCACCGCGAAAGTCATCGTCAGATTTCGACGGAGACCCACGCCGATCTCCGACAGGACGAACTGGGCGCGCATGGCGTCCTTTCAGTGCTGGTAGCCGTACACGCCGCGCGACTGGTCGCGTACGAGACGGCCCTTCTCTAGTTCGATGACGCGCTTGCGCATCTGGTCGACGATCTGCTGATCGTGGGTGGCCATGATCACTGTGGTCCCGGTCCGGTTGATCCGGTCCAGCAGCTTCATGATGCCGACCGAGGTCTGCGGGTCGAGGTTGCCGGTCGGCTCGTCCGCGATCAGCAGCATCGGGCGGTTGACGAACGCGCGGGCGATCGCGACACGCTGCTGTTCACCGCCGGACAGCTCGCCGGGCATGCGCTCTTCCTTGCCGCCGAGGCCGACCAGGTCGAGGACCTGCGGCACGCCCTTGCGGATCTCGCCGCGGGGCTTGCCGATGACCTCCAGTGCGAAGGCGACGTTCTCCCCGACCGTCTTGCTGGGGAGGAGGCGGAAGTCCTGGAAGATGGTGCCCAACTGGCGACGCATCTGCGGGATCTTCCAGTTGGAGAGCCGGGCGAGGTCCTTGCCCAGCACGTGCACCTGGCCGTGGCTGGCACGCTCCTCGCGCAGCAGCAGCCGCAGGAAGGTGGACTTGCCGGAACCCGAAGAGCCGACCAGGAAGACGAACTCGCCTTTCTCGATCTCAAGCGAGACGTCCCGCAGGGCCGGACTGTTCTGCTTCGGGTAGGACTTGGAGACGTTGTCGAATCGGATCACGAATGCACCACGCGTCGACCTGGATAGGGATACGGGACGCTGCGGTTGCGGCTCCCGTCGGTGTGCGTGACCATACGCGAACCACAAGCACGCGCGCAGTCGGCGTCCGTTCTTGGGACCCTCTTGGGCCACCCTTGGGCGTTTGGCCGCGGCATCACCGGGGACACCTCCAGTCAAATTCGCATCAATCCGGCCCAACGACCCTCGGTTGCGCCGGACGCGGCGGAAGCTGGCACAGTAGTGGTAGGGGGAACGGCAGAGCGACCCCGCTCGTTGGACGTACCTGAGGAGGAAATCGCATGACATGCGACCGACTGGTGTGCGCCAACTGCGCGGCCCCCGTGAGCGAGGGCCGCTGCTCCGTGTGCCGGGCGAGCCGGGAGCGCCTCCAGAACCAGGACGGCCCCTTCGCCGGGCTGACGCCCGCCGCGCTCGTCGCGCTGCTGGTGGCCCTGATAGCCGTGGCGCTGCTCGCGCACGGCTTCGCCGCGTGACGGCTGCCCGACGTGACCTGATCTGATCTGAACTGACATCTGCTTGACCCGGCCAAGGGGCGCGTGGAGCGCTCCGGCCGCGCGGATACGCGAGAGGGGTCCGGAGCGCTGGCGTGCGCTCCGGACCCCTCTCGCCGTTCATGCCGTGCTGCTCGTGCCGTGCCTCATGCTGCCGCTCATGCCGTCCCGCCGTGGCCGGGCCCCGGCCCCACACGCCCCCGTACGGGCGCGTGGGAGCGGGGTGCGGGCCGCGGAGGTGCGGGAACGCCCGTGAAGGCGCTGTCGGAGCCGACGGGCCCGGCCCGCGCCGCCGCCGTGGCTCAGGCGGCCGTGTTGCGGTTGCCGGCCAGGCGCGGCAGCATGCGGAAGCCGATGCCGCCGGCGATCATCGTGGCGGCGCCGACCAGCAGGAAGGTGGTCTGACCGGCTCCGGTCTCGGCCAGCTCTTCCTTGGGCTTCGACTGCGCGACCGGCTTGGAGCCGGCGCTGTCCGGGTTGGTGTTGTCGACGCAGTCCGCGCTGTCGACATCGACCGGGCAGGTGTTGGCCTTGTCGCCGGCCTGGCCGCCGTTGTCCCCGCCCTGGCCGCTGTGGTCGCCGCCGCCCGGGGTGGTGGGGCGGTCGGAGGGGCCGGTGGTCGGCTCGTGCGTCGGCTGCCCGGTGGGCTCGTGCGTCGGCTCGCCGGTGGGCTCGTGCGTGGGCTCGCCGGTGGGGTCACCGGTCGGCTCGTGCGTCGGCTCACCGGTCGGCTCGTGCGTGGGCTCGCCGGTGGGCTCGTGCGTGGGCTCGCCGGTGGGGTCACCGGTCGGCTCGTGCGTCGGTTCCCCGGTGGGGATCGTGGTCGGGTTGTCCGTGGGGCCGGTCGTCGGGTCGCCCGACGGGTCGTCGTCACCGAGGCCGAGGCCCGTGTGAACGCCCTCGCTGTCCACGCCCGCCTGGACGCCGACACCGCCGATGTTCACGTCGATGCCTGCGGCCGAGGCGGCGCCCGCGGCGGTCAGGGAAGCACCGGCGGCAATCACCGCGCCGGCGGCTATCCGTGCAACGCGCAGCCGCGTCTTCTTGGTCATCTGCCTGCTACCCCCAGTAGCTGTTCTCGTGTGTGGAGCAGCTATGCACGGGGCCGCGGCGGTATCGGGGTCGCGTTCCGCGGGACCGGCTTCACCAGCCTGCCCGCTTCCCCCCGTTCACACGCGCCCCAGTGATACGCATGCCGCGCGTCAGCTTGTCCAGTTTTAAGGACAACGTCAAGGGAGTTACGGGAGGGATGTCCGAAATATCGCAACTTGACTGGCGTATGGACACAGAGCTGTGACCCCGTCACATCCCGCGCTACGCCCGGCGCCTCATATTCCGCGCGATCGGCCCATACGCCCGCAAGGCCCCAACGGACCTACTTCTCCTGCTGCTTGCGCCAGCGGATGCCGGCCTCCAGGAAGCCGTCGATGTCACCGTCGAGCACGGCGGAGGGGTTGCCGACCTCGAACTCGGTCCGCAGGTCCTTGACCATCTGGTAGGGGTGCAGGACGTACGAACGCATCTGGTTGCCCCAGGAGTTGCCGCCGTCGCCCTTGAGCGCGTTCATCTTCTCCTGCTCCTCCTGGCGGCGGCGCTCAAGAAGCTTGGCCTGGAGGACGTTCATCGCGGTCGCCTTGTTCTGGATCTGCGAGCGCTCGTTCTGGCAGGAGACGACGATGCCGGTCGGAATGTGCGTCAGCCGGACCGCCGAGTCGGTGGTGTTGACGCCCTGGCCGCCGGGGCCGGACGAGCGGTAGACGTCCACGCGCAGCTCGGACTCGTCGATCTCGATGTGGTCGGTCTGCTCGACCACAGGCAGCACCTCGACGCCCGCGAAGGACGTCTGGCGGCGGCCCTGGTTGTCGAACGGCGAGATCCGCACCAGCCGGTGGGTGCCCTGCTCGACGGAGAGCGTGCCGTAGGCGTACGGGATCTGGACGGCGAAGGTGGTCGACTTGATGCCGGCCTCTTCCGCGTACGACGTCTCGTAGACCTCGGTCTTGTAACCGTGCCGCTCGGCCCAGCGCATATACATCCGCTGAAGCTGCTCCGCGAAGTCGGCGGCGTCCACGCCGCCCGCCTCCGCGCGGATGTTGACGAGCGCCTCGCGGGAGTCGTACTCACCCGACAGGAGCGTACGGACCTCCATCTCGTCGAGCGCCTTGCGCACCGCGCCGAGCTCCGTCTCGGCCTCGGCCAGCGTGTCCGCGTCGTCCTCGGCCTCGGCAAGCTCGAACAGCACCCCGAGGTCGTCGATACGGCTTCGCAGCGCCTCCGCCTTGCGGAGCTCCGCCTGGAGGTGGGACAGCTTGCTGGTGATCTTCTGCGCCGCCTCCGGGTCGTCCCAGAGTGACGGCGCCGCCGCCTGCTCTTCGAGGACGGCGACATCGGCCCTCATCTTGTCGAGGTCCAGGACGGCCTCGATCGACCCCATGGTCGAGGAGAGGGACTTCAGCTCTTCGGATACATCGACGACTGCCACGCCACCAGCCTAACGGCTATACGGGCCGGCGTTGCCGCGCGCCCGCACCGGCCTTGGGAACGCCTGGATTCCGGGCCGGCGGGCTGTGGATAACTCTGTTCACGGCAGTCGGGGCGGCGGCTCGCGGGAGGCGGTCAGCGGTGCGGCAGCCGGGCGGCGACTTGCGGCCGTCCAGGCAGCGGCTCACCGCAGTCGGGCAGCGACTCGCGGCCATCGAGCAGTGCGGCTCACCGCCGTCAGGCAGCGGCTCGCGGCCATCGAGCGGCGGCTACGGGGTGGGGGACGTGTCGTGGACGCCCGGTTTCGCGTCGCCGCCGTCGTCCCCGCCCACCGCGAACCAGCCGCCCACCCCCGCCGCGACCGCCGCCGCCAGCGCCGCGGCGCCCAGCTTGAGGCGGCGGGCGCGTATGTCGGCGGCGGAGCGGTGGCGGGCGGAGCCGGCGCGGCGCTCGCCCGCCGCGCGGGGAGAGCGGGCCGTGCCGTGGGCGCCGCCCGCGAGCTCGTCCGGGCCGGGCACCCGCATGCTGGTGTGCGTCTCGCGGTTGGAGTCGGCGACGGTCCCCGGGACCAGCGGGACCGCGCCGCGCCGCCGCGCCGGTTCCCGCGGCGGCTCCGCCTGCCGCGGCTGGGCCGGGCCCTCGGCGGCGCGCTCGGGCGTGGCCTCGGGCTCGTCGATGTCCAGCGGCGGGTGGCCCGCCAGGGACGGGAGCAGTTCGCGCAGCCGGGCGGCGACCTCCGGTGCGCGCAGCCGGGAGGCGGGCCCCTTGGCGAGGCACTGCACGATGAGCTGCCACAGCTCGTCGGGGATGCCGGGCAGCGGCGCCACGGTCTCGGTGACGTGCCGCCGCAGGATGGCCCCGGGGTGCCCGCCGCCGAACGGCGTGAAGCCCGCCAGCAGCTCGTACAGGACCGTGGCCAGGGCGTAGACGTCGACGCTGGCGCGCGGCGGCAGCCCCTCGATGATCTCGGGCGCGAGGTAGTCGGGGGTGCCGATCACGCGCGTCGCGCGCGCGTGCCGGGGCGCGTCCACGAGGCGGGCGACGCCGAAGTCGGTGAGCAGCGCGGGGTGCGCGCCGCCGGGGCCCAGCTCGCCCTGCATGTCGAGCAGGACGTTCTCCGGCTTGACGTCGCGGTGCACGATCCCGGCGGCGTGCGCCGCGGAGAGGCCGTCGGCGACGTCGGCGACGATGGCGACGGCGGCCTCCGGCGCGAGGCGGCGCTCGCGGTCGAGCCGGGTGCGCAGGTCCGTGCCGCGGATGAGGTCCATGACCAGGGCCAGGTCGTTGCCGTCGACGACGAGGTCGCGCACGCCGACCACGTGCGGGTGGTCGAGGCTGAGCAGCGCGGCGCGCTCCTGTACGAACCGGCCGACGAGCTCCTGATCGGAGGCCAGCTCCTCGCGCAGGAGCTTGATGGCCACCGGGCCCTCGGGCCCCTCGCCGAGCCACACCGTGCCGGCGCTGCCGCGCCCGAGGACCTGGTTCGCGGTGTACCGGCTGCCGATCTTCCGTGCCAAGACCACTCCGACTTCTCCGACATCCGACAGGGCGCGTTGGCGACAACGCTACGCGGCTGAGGGGATGGTAAGGCTGCCGGTCTACGCCGACCGTCACTTCCGCGGCAGAAAACACCCGTCAGATGTCGACTTGTCGCCAGAGTGAGCCCGCTGGGGCCACTCCCGCCGGGGCGCGGCTCGGCCGGCCCAGGGTGGGATCAGGGGCTCAGGTGCTGGAGATCAGCCCCGAGATCCAGTCCTTCGCGTCGGTGATCCAGCTCCAGGCGGCGTCCCAGAAGTTCCTGCCGTCGGCCACCCAGTCCTTGAGCGGGGTCAGCTCCCAGACCAGCCAGGAGCCGATGACGAGGATGACGATCACGAACAGGCAGCCCTTGAGGCAGCCGAGTCCGGGGATCTTCATCGGGTTCGCGCCGCGCTGCCGGGGCTGGCGCGGCTCGCGGCGCGGCTCCGGCTCGGGCGGCGGCGCGTACCGCTGGGGCTGCTGGGGCTGCTGGGGCTCCTGGTAGCGCGGCTGCTGCTGGGGCTGGTGCTGCGGCTGCTGGTACGCCGGGGCCGGGCCGGGGCGCTGCTGGGGACGCTGCTGCTGAGGGCGCTGGGGCGGCCCCTGCTGCCCGTACCCCTGCTGCTGCCCGTAACCGGCCTGCTGCCCGTACGGACCCTGCTGGCCGTATCCCTGCTGCTGGCCCTGGCCCTGACCCGGGCCGTAGCCCTGCTGCCCGTAGCCCTGCTGCTGCGGGGCGGGACGGTGGGGGCGGCGGCGCAGCGGGTCCTCGCTGGGGTCGAGGTACTGGACCTGGGTCTGGTCGTTGCGGTCGCGGGCCGCGCGGAGCTGGCTCTCCCAGGGGTGCGGCCCGTCGGGCTCGTCCGGTACGGGCGGCATGGCGCGGGTCGGGTCCGCGCCGACGGGGCCGCCGGAGTTCAGCACCTGGGTCGGGTCGGCGTTCGGCCCGGCGGGGTTCTGGCCGGTGCTCTGCATGACGCTGGTGGCGGCGGTGGGGTCGTACGAACCGGCGTTGGTCGGCAGGACCTGGGTGGGGTCCGCGGCGCCGGTGCCGGGCACGGCGGCCGGGTCCCGCTCGGGGCCGAGCAGCGCGGCGACGCCCAGCGCGGCCTCGGCCTGCGCCGCGGTGGCGTGCACGCCGACGCCCGAGGCCACGACGCGCAGCGCGCGGGCCAGGTTCTCCGCGCTGGGCCGCTCCTCCGGCTGCTTGCGCAGGCAGCGTTCGATGACCGTCCACAGCGGCTCGGGGACGGTGGTGGGGCGGCGCGGCTCCTCGCTGAGGTGGCGGTGCAGCACCTCAAGGGCGGTGGCGCCGGCGAACGGGGGGCGGCCGGTGACCAGTTCGTAGAGCAGGATTCCCGCGCCGTAGATGTCCACGGCGGAGGTCTGCGGCCGGCCCTCGGCGGACTCCGGCGCGACGTAGGCGGGGGTGCCGACGAACTCGTGGGTGCGGGTCAGGCCCGGCGAGTCGGCGAGCCGCGCGATGCCGAAGTCGGTGAGCATCGGGTGCATCTGGCCGTCGGCCTGGCCGCCGACGCCCGCGAGCAGCACGTTGGCGGGCTTCAGGTCGCGGTGCACGACGCCGTCGGCGTGGCTGGCGGCGAGGGCGTCGGCGATCTGGGCGGTGAGCAGGGCCGCGCCGACGGGGGTGAAGGGGCCGTTGTCGCGCAGGTAGCGGTGCAGGTCCGGGCCGTCCACCAGGTCCATGACGAGGGCGAGGAGATCGCCCTCGACGACGAGGTCGCGGGTGCGGACGATGTTGGGGTGCGTGAGCCGCAGCAGCACGGAGCGCTCGCGCAGGAAGCGCATGACGACGTCCGCGTCGTTGGCGAGCTCCTCCTTGAGCACCTTGATGGCGACGGTCTCGCCCGGCTGCCCGGCCACAGCTGCCTCGGCGCCCGCCGTCTCGCGCTGGCTGGCCCGCCAGACGGTGCCTGTGGCGCCGCGTCCGAGCGGCTCCTCAAGCAGGTACTTGCTGCCTACCGGCCGCACGTCTGCGCTCCCTGGTCGATCCTGATCCAAGCTGGTCGTGGCCTGTGGATACCCGGCCTTCGGCCCTACTCTAGTGCCGACTCGGAGGCCGACGGCCGGTGAAATCCGGTGGGGCTCCAGGGGAAGACGCGTGTTCCGGACAGATGGTTGCCATCCGTCGTCCTTTGGCCGGTCCGTGACGAGAAGAAGGCCGTCAACGGCGGTCCCAAGCAGGCATTTTTACCCCCGTAGCCGACCAATCAAGATCACTAAGCGGCGGTCGCCGGGCGTGTTGTCGGCGGCAGGTGCGAGGATGCTCACAAGCACGGATGCGGCTGGGGAGCGGGGGCTCCGCGCGAACGTGGTGACCTGTACGTGCCGACGCGCCCGTGCACGGTGGGGGGAGGGAGCCCCCGTCGGGCATCCCGGGGGCAGGAAAGGACCGTTGACGGCGATGCAGATCCGGCTGACCGTCCTCGGGCCGCGCAGCGGCCACACCGCACACGCCACGCACGCCTGCGACGTCCTGGTGACCGCCCCCGCCGGAACCGCGCTCGCCGCCGTGACCAGCGGGCTCGCGACGGCGGTCGCCGCCGCCGGCTCCGACGTCGGCAGCGGGGCCGTGGTCGTCTACGCGGGCGCCGAGCGGCTCGACGCCCAGCGCTGCGCGCTGGGCGAGCCACCGCTGGTGGACGGCGCGGTGCTCGCGCTCCAGGGCCCGGCCGACCCGGACCGGGACGTCGGCGTGCTCCCCGCCGGGTCGCCGGACGCCAGCGCCCGGCTCCATGTCGTCGCCGGACCGGACGCCGGCGGTGTGCATCTGCTGCACGGCGGCCGCATCGGCATCGGCCGGTCCGCGAGCGCGGATGTGCCGCTCGACGACCCGGACGTCTCCCGGCTGCACTGCGCGGTCACAGTCACCGACGAGGGCCGCGTCACCGTGGCCGACCTGGGCTCCACCAACGGCACGACGCTCGACGGCGAAGACGTCCCCGACCACCCCGTGCCGTTCCCCTCCGGGGGCCTGCTGCGGGTGGGCGAGTCCACCCTGAGCCTGCGCGTACCCGTCGCGGGCGCCCCCGCCGACCTGTCCAGCGGCACCCTGCCGGCCATGCCGGACGGGGAGGGCCACCTGCGGGTGACGACGGCCGCCTCCGGCCGGGGCGCGGAGCCCGGATCCAGTGATCATTGGCCGGATAACGCCGGTGCCGAGGGCGGCGGCCACGGCACGCCCGCCCGCGGCACACCGGTGCCGCCCGGCATCACCGCCGCGCCGACGGGCGCGACGACCGCGCACGGTACGGGCTTCGGGCCCGCGGTCGGCGCCGTCCCGCCGGGCGGGTACGGACCAGGCCCCGCCGCGGGAGGGCCGCGCGACGGCGCGGACTCACCGGCCGGGCCCGGCCAGGGCTTCGGTCCGGGCGGTCCGCTGCCCGCGTACGGGACCGGGTTCGGCCCGCCGCCCGGTTACGGGCCGGGCGGCGGCGCCGACGCGCCCGGCGGCCAGCACGGCGGCTTCGGCCCCGGCACCACCGGCCCGGCGGTCCCCGGCCAGGGCTTCGGGCCGGGTCCCGCGCTGCCCGGATACGGCCAGGTCTCCGGCGGGCCGGGCACCGGGCCCGGAGCGCAGGGGACGGGAGAGTACGGGCAGCGGACGGGAGAGTACGGGCAGGGGCCCGGCGGAGCCCATGACGGGCCCGGAGCACCGGCGGGCGCGTACGGGCAGGGCGCGGCCGGCGCGTACGGACAGGATCTCGGCGCAGGGACCGGTTTCGGCCAGAGTCCCAGCGGAGGCGGGGCAGCCGGTTTCGGCCAGAGTCCCCACGGGGATGGGGCAGCCGGTTTCGGCCAAGGCCCCGGCAGCACCCCCGGGCCGCACACGACGGCCGGATACGGCCAGGCTTCCGGCGGAGGCCCGGCGCTCGTCCACGGCCAGGGCCCCGGCGGAGCCGCCGACGCCCCCGGTCCGCAGGCAGCGGCCGGATACGCCGGGCCCCCCAACGGAGGCACGGCGCACGCCTACGGCCGGAACCCCGACGGAAGCGCGGCATCCGCCTACGGCCAGGGCCCCGGCGGAGCCAATGGCGGACCCGGCCCCGGTCCCTCCGACGGTAAGCGGCGCGGTCGCGGGATCAGCGCCTGGGCCCGGCGGCTCGCCGGGGGGCGGGGCGCCGGGGAGCGCGGGGCCGGTGCGGAGGACTGGCCGGTGGAGGCCGAGGAGTCGGCCCGCGCCGAGGCGGCGACCGTCGCGCTGCGAGAACGCTGGCCGGACGCCGCCGGGGTGCTGATGACCGCGCTCGGGCCCGGCCCCCGGCTGTGGGAGCGCGGCCCCGAACACCCGGATCTGCTGACCGTACGGCTGGGAACCGCCGACCGCACCGCGCCCGACGGCAGCGGCCCGATGCCGTCCGTGCCCGTCACGGTCGGACTGCGGGAGGCCGGTGCGCTGGGCCTGGCCGGACCGCGGCCCCGGCTGGCCGGGCTCGCCCGGTCCGTGCTGGCGCAGCTGGCCGCGCTGCACGCGCCCGGGATGCTGGAGACCGTGCTGATCAGCGCGGACCGTTCGCGCCCCGCCGAGGACCGGCTCGCCGAGTGGTCCTGGTTCGGGTGGCTGCCGCAGGCGCGCCCGGCACACGGGCAGGACTGCCGGCTGCTGGTCGCCTACGACCGCGAGCAGGCCGAGGCCCGCACCGCCGAGCTGGCGCGGCGGTGCGACGACGGTCCGCTGGGCCCCGGCTGGGCGAGCGCTCCCCCGGCCGCGGTGGCCGCGGCGGCCGGCCGGTACCGCGGCCCGTACACCGTCCTGGTCGTCGACGGCGACCCCGGCACGGCCGCGCTCCGCGAGACGGTGGCACGGCTCGCTCTCGGCGGCCCCGCCGTGGGCATTCACCTGATCTGCCTCGCCGAGGCCCCCGCGGCCTCCCCCGCCTCGCCCGTCTCGGCGACCTGCGACGCGGCGCGCGCGGTCTCCCCGGTGTTCGCCGAGTGCGGCACGGTGGCACTGCTGAGCGGCGATGTGGCCACGGCGGTCCAGGTCATCCACCGGGGCGCGGGCGGCACCGGCTCCGCGTCCGGCGGCCGGCCCGATGCCGCGGTGCGGGGCGGTGCGTCCGCCGCCCCGGCCGTGCGCAGCCCGGCCACCCATGTCGGCGCGCTGGCGGGCATCGACTCGCGCGGCACGAGCCGTACGGCCGCCGCCGGCACCGGGACCACCGTCGTCGCCACGCTCGACGCCGTCTCCCCCGCCTGGGCCGAGCACTTCGCCCGCGCCCTGGCCCCACTGCGCCCCTCGGACGCCGCCCTCGGGGCGGGACCCGCGCCGGTGGCCGCCACCCTGCCCCGTACGGCCCGGCTCCTCGACGAGCTGGGCCTGGCCCGCGCGACGCCCGCCTCGCTCACCGCCCGCTGGGCCGCGTCCGCCGACGCGCCGGGCCCGGGGGCGCCGGCCGGCGGCCGGGTCCTGGCCGTCCTCGGCACCGGGCCGCGCGGCCCGCTGACGGTGGACCTGGCCGCCGACGGGCCGCATCTGCTCGTCGAGGGCGGCCCCGGCACCGGCAAGACGGAGCTGCTGCGCTCGCTCGCCGCCTCGCTCGCCGCGGCCGAGCGGCCCGACCGGCTCTCCCTCGTGCTGGTCGACGGCGCGGGCGCGGAGCGCGGCGAGGGGCTGCGGGTCTGTACGGACCTGCCGCAGGTGTCGACGTATCTGGCGGCGGCCGATCCGGTGCGCATGCGCGAGTTCGCGCAGGCGCTCAGCTCTGAGCTCAAGCGCCGGGCCGAACTGCTGGGCCGGCTGGACTTCGCCGGCTGGCACGCGCAGCACGCCGCCGCCCCGCGCGTCATCTCCCCGCGCCGCGCAAGCGATCTTCCGCTGCCGGGCGCGTCCGGCACCGGGGACCTCGATCCCTCGATGAGCGGCACGCTCAAGCTCCGTACGCAGCGGGGCGGTTCGGAGCGCACGGCGCTGACCGCGCTGCCGCGGCTGGTGGTCCTCGTCGACGACTTCGACGCGCTGGTGGCCCCGGCGCTGGGCAGTACGGGCCGCCCGTCGGCGGGTTCGGTCGTACGGGCCCTGGAGGCCGTGGCGCGCGACGGCGAGCGGCTCGGGGTCCACCTGGTGGCGTCGTCCGGCCGCCCGGACCGCACCGCGGACACGGCCGCGGTGGAGCGGGCCGGGCTGCGAATAGCCCTGGAGATACTGCCCCCGGTGGCCGAGGGCCCCGCGACGGCGGACGCCACCTCGGGCGAACCGGCCCCGGGCCGCGGCCGGTTGCAGCGTCCGGACGACGGCGCGGTGACGCCGTTCCAGGCCGGCCGGGTCACCGGGCGCATCCCGCGCACGGCGACGCTGCGCCCGACCGTCGTGCCGCTGGACTGGCAGCGGATGGGCGACCCGCCGACCCGCCGGCCGCTGCGCGAGCTCGGCAACGGCCCCACCGACCTGGCGCTGCTCGCGAGCGCCCTGCAACGCGCCGCCCAGTCGGCCGGCGCGGAGACCGCTCCGCCGCTGCTCTGACCCGTCCGAAAGCCTGCGAGCAGGCTCCGCCCCCTCATCACAGCCCGGTCACGATCGGCTACTTGACGTCGCGGGCGGTATTGCGGCCGACCGTGACCGGGCGTAGGACTGTCGCACGAGACATGGGCGCGCGCCGGGACGACGTGCGGTGCGGCTGTCCGCGGGGTCCGCACGGGGAGGGACGGCAATGCGTTCATCGCTGCGTACGACACGCGTGTCGCGCGGTGCTCTGGCGGTGTTCGCGGCGGGGGCGCTGGCCCTGGCCGCCTCGGGGTGCAGCGACAGCGGGCAGGACGGCGGCGCTCCGGCGCAGGGCTCGTCGAACGGCGCCGAGTCCGTCCGGCTGCCCCGGCTCGACGGGCAGAAGCTCAAGGTGACGGCCGTGTGGACGGGCACGGAGCAGAAGAACTTCACCAAGGTCCTGGCCGAGTTCACCCGGCGGACCGGTGTCCGTACGGAGTTCGTGCCGAGCGGCGACGACATGGCCTCCTTCATCGGGTCGAAGATGGCGGGCGGCGATCCCCCCGACGTGGCGATGCTCCCGCAGGTCGGAGTGCTCCACGAATTCGCGAAGAAGGGGTGGGTCAAGCCGCTGTCCGCCGAGGCCGAGGGGCAGTTGACCAAGAACTACTCGAAGGGCTGGCAGGAGCTCGGCTCGTACGAGGGCAAGCGGTACGGCGTCTACTACAAAGTCAGCAACAAGTCGCTGATCTGGTACAACACCAAGCTCTTCGACGACGCGGGCGCCAAGGAGCCCAAGACGTGGAACGACTTCCTCGCCCAGGCACAGCTGATAGCCGACTGGGGCGTCACACCGGTCTCGGTGGGCGGCGCGGACGGCTGGACGCTGACCGACTGGTTCGAGAACGTCTACCTCTCCCAGGCGGGCCCGGAGAAGTACGACCAGCTGGCCCAGCACAAGATCAAGTGGACGGACCCGTCCGTGCGGGACGCGCTGACGACGCTCGGCAAGCTCTTCGGCAAGCAGGAACTGCTGGCCGGGGGGAGCGGCGGGGCGCTGCACACGGCGTTCCCGGACTCGGTGGCCCGGGCCTTCGCGGGCGGCGCCAAGGCGGAGGCGGCGATGGTCTTCGAGGGGGACTTCGCCGCGGCCAACGTCGCCGACGCCAGGGCCGAACTGGGCACGGACGCCAAGGTCTTCCCGTTCCCGGCGGTGGGCGCCAAGCCCCCGGTGGTGACCGGCGGCGACGTGGGGGTCGCGCTCAAGAGCAGCCGCGCGGCGCAGGCGCTGCTGACCTTCCTCGCCTCCACGGACGCCTCCAGGATCTGGGCGCAGCAGGGCGGTTACGTCTCCGCGAACAAGAACCTCGATCTCGCCGCCTATCCCAACGCGGTGCTGCGCAAGATCGCCTCGGCGCTCATCGCGGCGGGCGACGACTTCCGCTTCGACATGTCCGACCAGGCCCCGGCGTCCTTCGGCGGCAAGCCGGGGCAGGGCGAGTGGAAGGACCTCCAGGACTTTCTGATCAACCCGAAGGACGTGGCGGGCGCCCAGCGGAAGCTGGAGGCCGACGCGGCCAAGGCATACCGGAGCTGACGGACGGAGGCTCGCACGATGTCGACCGCGACAGCGGGCGGCGCGGCGGCCCCTGGCCCCGTACCGCCCGCGAAGAAGAGCAGGAGCGTGCTCGGCACCCGGCCGTGGGTGGCGGCCTGCTTCCTGCTGCCGGCGCTGGCGCTGCTCGGCGCCCTCGTCGTCTACCCCATCGGCTATTCGGTCTACCGCAGCCTGTTCGACTCGTCGGGCAACGGCTTCGTGGGCGTCGACAACTACCAGGAGGTCTTCACCGACGAGCGCATCCGCACGGCGCTGAAGAACAACGTCATCTGGGTGGTGGTGGCGCCCTCGGTGGCCACCGCCCTCGGGCTGATCTTCGCGGTGCTCACCGAACGGGTGCGCTGGGGAACGGCGTTCAAGCTGGTGGTCTTCATGCCGATGGCCATCTCGATGCTGGCCGCGGGCATCATCTTCCGGCTGGTGTACGAGCAGGACCCGGACCGCGGCGTCGCCAACGCGGCGTGGGTGGCGGTGCACGACACCTTCGCCGGGACGTCGGCGTTCCCGGGCGCGCATCCACGCCCGGACGCCGGGCTGACAGCGTCATCGAAAGGCTCGTACACGACCGGGGCGACGGTGCGGGCGGGCAGCCCGGTCGCGCTGCCGCTGGTCGCGGTCAAACCGTCGGACGTGAGCGGCGCGCGGCAGGCGGTCGCGGCCCGCGCGGTGCCGGGGAAGGTCACCGGCACGGTCTGGCGGGACGTCGTGCGGGGCGGCAGCGGTACGGACGGCACCATCGATCCGAGTGAGAACGCGCTCAAGGGCATCACGGTCGAGGCCGTCAAGGACGGGCGGACCGTCGCCTCGGCGAAGACCTCGGCGGACGGTACGTTCACGCTGCCGGCGTCCGCCGACGGAGCGCGGCTCCGGCTGCCGGGCGACAACTTCGCCGCTCCGTACAACGGCATCGACTGGCTCGGCCCGTCCCTGGTCACCCCGGCCATCATCGGCAGCTATGTGTGGATGTGGGCGGGGTTCGCGATGGTGCTGATCGCGGCGGGGCTGGCGAGCGTGCCGCGGGAGCTGATGGAGGCGGCCCGGGTCGACGGGGCGAACGAGTGGCAGGTCTTCCGCCGGGTGACGGTGCCGCTGCTGGCTCCGGTGCTGGCGGTCGTCATGGTCACGCTCATGATCAACGTGCTGAAGATCTTCGACCTCGTCTACATCATCGCGCCCGGCAACAGCCTCGACAACGCCAATGTGCTCGCGCTCCAGCTCTACCAGTCGTCCTTCGGCACCGACGTCAACCAGGGCATCGGCAGCGCCATCGCCGTCTTCCTGCTGCTGCTCGTGCTGCCGGTGATGCTGATCAACATCCGGCGGATGCGAAGGGAGCGCAGGCGATGACCGGCGTGAACACGGCCGTGGTGAACACCGCCGTACGGGCGAAGCGGTCGCTGCCGTCGCGGATCGCGGCGCGGGCGAGCGGCGGTGTGATGCGGGTCGTGCTGATCCTCGTCGGCCTCTTCTGGCTGATGCCGACGGTCGGCCTGCTGATCTCCTCGCTGCGCGACCGCTCCGACATCGCGGCCACCGGCTGGTGGAAGGTCTTCAGCCACCCGGCGCAGCTGACCTTCGACAGCTACAGCAGTCTGCTGAGCAACGACAAGGTGACGCACTCGCTGCTGACCACGGCGCTGATCACCGTCCCCGCGACGCTGCTGGTCGTGGTGGTCGGCTCGCTCGCCGGGTACGCCTTCGCCTGGCTCGAATTCCCGGGCCGCGACTGGTGGTTCATGGTCGTGGTCGGGCTGCTCGTGGTGCCCGTACAGGTCGCGCTCGTACCGGTGGCGAAGCTCTTCAACGCCGTGGGGATCTTCGAGACGACGCCGGGGGTGGTGCTCTTCCACACGGCCTTCGGGCTGCCCTTCGCGATCTTCCTGCTGCGGAACTTCTTCGCGGAGATCCCCCGCGAACTGCTGGAGGCGGCCCGGCTCGACGGCGCGGGCGAGGTGCGGCTGTTCACGCGGGTCGTGCTGCCGCTCGGCGGCCCGGCCATCGCCTCGCTCGGCATCTTCCAGTTCCTGTGGGTCTGGAACGACATGCTGATCGCCCTGATCTTCGCGGACAGCGGCAACCCGCCGATCACGGTCGCCCTCCAGCAGCAGGTCCGGCAGTTCGGCAGCAATATCGACGTCCTCGCGCCCGGCGCGTTCCTGTCGATGATCGTTCCGCTGGCCGTCTTCTTCGCCTTCCAGCGGCAGTTCGTGAGCGGGGTGATGGCGGGCGCGGTGAAGTGAGGGCGGGGCACGGAGGTATGCGGGGCGGGCTCGGCGAAGTGGGGGCGGCAGACGTACGGAGGTACGCGGGGCGGGCGCGGCGAAGTGGGGCGGCAGGCGTACGGGACGGGGCGGCAACCGGGTGTTCACCCCTGGGTCACCGGCCGATCACCCAGCGCCGCCACGACGGCTCACCCGATCGGCCCAGGCGAGGGTGACCGTAACGCCGATGGGGAGTTGAACCGTTCGCCCCGTACCTCATCGTCCGCCCGGAAAGAGTTGAATTGCCGCCATGTCGCCCCGGCTCACGGTCGTCGTCCCCGTGCACAACGGCGCGGAGCACCTGTGGGAGTGCCTGGCGTCGGTGGCCGCGCAGACCATGCGCGAGCTGGACGTGGTGGTGGTCGACGACGGGTCGACGGACGCGGGACCGAACATCGCGGCGGCGTTCGCGGAGCGGGACGGGCGCTTCCGTCTCGTGCGCCAGCACAGGGGCGGCACCGGCCACGCGCGCAACACGGGGACCCGGCACGCCGCGCCGGGCACGGAGTACCTGGCGTTCGTGGACAGCGCCGACGTACTGCCGCGGCGCGCGTACGAGCGGCTGGTCGGCCTCCTCGACGGGTCCGGCTCCGACTTCGCGACCGGCAACGTCTACCGGCTCACGGCGGCGGGCCGCAGCCAGGCGTGGCAGCACCGACATCTGAAGCGCACCCGGACCGCCACGCACATCACCGAGGACCTCGGCCTGCTGTCCGACCACACCGCCTGGAACAAGGTGTTCCGCCGCACCTTCTGGGACCGCCACCGCCTCGCCTTCCCCGAGGGCGTGCTGTACGAGGACACCCCGCTGACCATCCCGGCCCACTTCCTCGCCGAGGCCGTGGACGTACTGCACGAACACGTCTACTACTGGCGCGTCCGCGAGGGCGCCGGCCCCCGGCGGCGCACCGACCCCAGGGGGGTGCGCGACCGCCTCGCCTCCGTCGACTACGTCTCGCGCTTCCTCGCCGACCCCGCCAACACCCGCTGGTGGGCGCATAAGCGGGACTACGACCGCTCCGTGCTCACCGAGGACCTGACGCACTTCGTCGACCGGCTGCCGACGGCGGGCGACGACTACCGCGCCACCTTCATGGACCTGGCCCGGGACTGGGCGAGCCGCGTCGACCCGGAGCTCTTCAAGGAGCTGCCCGTCGATCTGCGCGTCAAGTGGCAGCTGATCCGGGAACGGCGGCTCGCGGAGCTGGTCGCCGTCCTCGAATACGAGCGGCGCAACGCCTCCGGCTTCCTCGTCCACGGCCTGCCGCTGCGCAAACGCGCCGTGCTCCCCGGCGCCGACGGCACGC
This sequence comes from Streptomyces sp. NPDC044033, assembly GCF_056434425.1. Lineage (NCBI taxonomy): Bacteria > Bacillati > Actinomycetota > Actinomycetes > Kitasatosporales > Streptomycetaceae > Streptomyces > Streptomyces sp. NPDC044033. The sequence goes on from NZ_JBWKFF010000024.1 coordinate 106,644, forward strand.
CCGTACCGCTGCCGGCCTCCGTCACCCGGCTCGCTTCCGAGGACTTCCCGGTACGGGCCGGGGTGCGGGAAATCCTGTGGCGCGACGGCAAGTTGGTGGTGCGGGGCTACGCGTACATCCGCAACCTCGGCGCCCCCTCCCGGCTGCGGACCCTCAAGACGGCCCTGGTGACGTCCGGCCGGCACCGGCTGCTGGTGCCGCTGCGGACGGTGCACATGCCGGAGGCGACCCACAACTCCCGGCAGGAGCAGCACTGCTACGACTGGTCCGGCTTCGAGATCACCGTCGACCCCGAGCGGCTCGCGGACGACGAGCGGTGGCGGCCCGGCCGGTGGCAGGTCGACGTGGTCGTCGCCGCGTCCGGTGTGGTCCGCAGGGCCCCGCTGCGCTCGCTGGGCACCGGCTCCGGGGCGTGGCCGCCGCCGGGCGAACTCGGCGACGGCACCCGGCTGGTGCCCTGGTTCAGGAACGGCCGCCTGCTGCTGTCGGTGGAGTGGGCCGAGCGGCGGCTGACGGGCCACCGGGCGGTCGGCGGCGGGGAGATCGAGCTGGACATCACGGACGAGTCGGCCCGTGAGCCGGTCGCGCTCCGGCTCACCCACCGCGGCTCCGAAGCGGTGCTCGAATACCCGGTGGCCTGCCGTCTCGACGACTACGAGGGCGTACGGGCCACCGCCCGGCTCCGCCTCGCCGACCTCGCCGCGGCCCGGCCCGCGCCCGGCGAGCACCCCAAGGAGGTGCGGCTGCGGGACACCTCGTCCTGGGACCCGGTGCTCGTGCTCGCCGACTCCCGCACCGCCCGTATCGCCACCGCCGCGGCCCCGCGGCCCGGTCGCTACCCGCTGGCCGACGGCCGGGAGCTGATCGTCGCCGCCACCGCCGACGAGAACCTCGTCCTGCACGACCGCACCCCGCAGCCCATCGCGGACCGCGTCACCTGGCAGAACGACGGCACCCTGACCGTCGAGGGCGAACTGCCCGCCTCGGCCCCCGCCGAGCTGGAACTGGTGCTCCGGCACAGCACCCACGCGGCTGAAGTGACGTTCCCTTGCGAGCGCCGCGACGCGGACGGCGGCGCGCGGGACGGCAAGGGCACGGCTTCGGACGAGGCGACGGGCCCGGCCGAGCGGCCTCCAGCACCGGCGCGCGTCGCCGCCGCCGCGGGCTGCGGCGGCTGCTGCGAGTGCGGGGGCCGCGCCCCCGAGGGCGCGCCCGCCCGTTCGGGCCACCGCTTCGCCGCCGAGCTGAGGCCGGGGGCGGTGCCCACGCCGAGCGGGACGGTGCCGCTGCGGGAGGGCCGCTGGTATCTGTTCCTGCGGGCGCGCGCGGGGGGCGCGGCGGGGGCGCGGGACTCGGGTGAGGGGGTGCCCGTACGGCTCGCGCCGGGGCTGTTCGCGGGGCTGCCGGAGGCCCGTACGGTCGGCGGCAAGACCGTCACCGTCGACCGGCGCTTCCACGACCGGGTGTTCGTCGAGGCGGGGTCCGCCGTACCGCTCGCGGACCGGGGCCCGTACCGGCAGCGGCTGCTGCGGGAGCGGACGTACCCGGCGCGCGGCGCGCAGCCGCTGCGGGAGGCGGTGCTCTACTCCAGTTTCGGGGGCCGCCGGTACTCCGACTCGCCGCGCGCCGTCCATGAGGAGCTGGTGCGGCGCGGCACGGACGTCGAGCATCTGTGGGTGGTGCGCGACCTCCAGTTCGAAGTGCCGCCCACGGCCCGGGCGCTGGTCCTCGGCAGCGCCGAGTGGTACGAGGCGCTGGCCCGCAGCCGATGGGTCGTCACCAACACCGAGCTGCCGCCGTGGTTCCGCCGCCGGGAGGGCCAGTACGTCCTCCAGACCTGGCACGGCACCCCGCTCAAGCGCATCGGCGCGGACCTCGCCGGGACGCTCTGCGCCGAGCTCGCCCGCCCCGGACCGCGGCCGGACCCGGGAGCGCAGTGGAGCACGCTGCTGTCGCCCAACCCGCACAGCACCCGGGTGTTCCGGCGGGCCCTCGGCTACCAGGGCGAGATCGCCGAGACCGGGCTGCCCCGCACCGACGCCTTCTTCGCCGCCGACCGCGCCGAGCGGGCCGCGGCGCTGCGCCGGCGGCTGGGGATTCCGCGCGGCAAGCGCGTCGTGCTGTACGCGCCGACGCAGCGCGACGAGCGCGCGTACGACGCCGATCACTACCGGCTGCACCTGCCCCTGGACGTGGCGCGCGCCGAGGCCGCGCTGGGCGCGGACCATGTGCTGCTCGTACGGAGCCACCCGCTGGTCGCCGACGAGGTGCCGGCGCGCCGGGGGCCGTTCCTGCGGGACGTGTCGGCGCACCCCGACGCGGCCGGGGTGCTGCTGGCCGCCGACGTGCTGGTGACCGACTACTCCTCGCTGGCCGTCGACTTCGCCAACACGGGCCGCCCGCTGCTCTACCTCACCCCCGACCTGGCGCGCTTCCGGGACGCCGTGCGCGGCTTCGCCGTCGACTTCGAGGCGGAGGCCCCCGGGCCGCGGCTGTCCGGCACGGACGAACTCATCGACGCGCTGCGCGACGTGGACGGCGTGACCCGCCGGTACGCGGCCGCGTACCGGCGCTTCCGTGCCGCGTACTGCCCGCTGGACGACGGCGGGGCGAGCGCGCGGGCCGTGGACGGCCTGCTGTCGGCCGCTCCCTGAGCGGGCCGACGGGGCGGCAGTGGCGTGCGGGAACCGGGCGGCCTGGGCGGCCCGGCGGCCGTCCCCCGGACAGGACGTCAGCGGCGTACGTACAGCGCGACGGAGCCGCCGGGCGCGTACACCACCGATTTCCGGGTGAAGAGGCTGTCGAGCACGGCGGTGCGGCCCCCCTCGGCGCGGTCGGCGGCCCCGCTGTCCGAGACCACCCACACCCGGTCGAGCCCGGTCAGCCGGGTGCGCAGCTCGGCCGCGTCGGCGTCGGTGCCGTAGAGGGTGCCGGAGGCCGCGCCGGAGCGCAGCAGCGTCGCGTCGCGCACCCCGGCGAAGTCGCGCGGGTAGGCGAGGGCGGCCCGGCGCTCGTACGACGGGAAGAAGAGGGCCGTGTCGCCGGGCTTCGCGGCGCGCGCGAACGCGGACGCGACGGCCCCGAGGTCGTCCGCCCGGCTCGCGGGCAGGCGTTCGCGCTGCTGGATCGGCAGCTGCCACCACAGGGACGCCGCGATGGCGGCGGCGCCCGCCGCCGCGACGGTCCGCCGCCGGGGCAGCCGCCCGGCCAGGCGCTGCGCGCCGGCCGCGGCGAGCAGCGGCAGCCCGGCGAGGGAGTAGAGCAGATAGCGGTCGAGGAAGACCGGCTGCCACTGGGCGGCGGCGAAGAGCAGGGCGGGCGGTACGAGCACGAGGGGCAGGGCCACGGCGGCCAGGTCCAGGCGTCCGGGGCGGGGCAGCGGGCGGGCCAGGGCGACGGCGGCGAGCAGCAGGTTGACGGCGAGGACGAGGGAGCTGGGGCCCGCGAACTCGCGCAGCAGCGCCCCGGCGTCGGCGAGGTGCGGTGTCCGTATCCAGGAGATCTGGCCGCTCTGCCGCAGCGAGAGCAAGGCCGGCGGCGCGAGCACCGCCACCGCGGCGGCGGCCGCGCGGAGCCAGCCGCGCCAGATCCGGGCGGGCGCGCGGGAGAGCAGCAGGGTCGTGGCGTGCGCGGCGAGGAGCAGCACCGCGAACTCGTGCAGGCAGAACGTCACCGCGCACACGGCGCCGTAGCCGGCCCAGCGGCGCCGCGTTCCCGGGCCTCCCCCGCCGGGGCGCTGCCCGGCGGCGCGGACCAGCAGCCAGGTGGCGAGCGCCGCGCCGACGGCGACGAGCGCGTACGAGCGGCCCTCCTGCGCGTAGTGGCCGGCCAACGGCGTCACGGCGTACAGCAGCCCGGCCCAGAGGCCGACCCGGGGGCGGGCCAGGCGGCAGCCGATGGCGGCGACGAGTCCGGCGGTGCACGCGGCGGCGAGCACGGAGGGGAGCCGCAGCGCGACCTCGTCGGCGCGGACGGCGAGGACGGCGTGCATCAGCAGGTAGTAGAGGCCGTGCACGGCGTCGACGTGGCCGAGCGCGTGCCACAGTTCGGGCAGCGAGCGCCGGGCCAGCTGGAAGGTCGCGCCCTCGTCCCGCCACATCGCGCGCCGGTCCAGGCCCCACAGGCCGAGGCCGAGCATGACGGCGGCGGGCAGCAGGACGGCGGTGGCGGCGGCCCGCCGGGAGGGCACGGCGGCGGTGCGGTCGGTGCGGAGGGGCCGTACACGCCCGGCGGTCGTCGCCGCCGGTGCGGTGGATCCGTACATGGAACGATTCTGCGTGCCCAGTCGCACTATCTGCTCATACGACAGGCACGGGCCGCCCGGGGAAACCGGGCGGCCCGTAGCTCTCATGCGGCGGCTACCGCGAGGACATCGCGTGTTAGCTGTGCGTACGCAGCATCGTCCGCATCGTCCGCATCGCGACCGACAGGTTCGCGAGGTCGAAGGCGTCCGAACCCTGGATCTCGTCCAGCGTCGTCCGCGCCCGGCCCAGGATCGCCGCGTTCTTCTCCTCCCACGCCTTGAAGCGCTGCTCGGGCGTCGAGGTCCCGTTGCCCACCGACAGCACATCGGAGGTGAGCGCCGCGTGCGCCGCGTACAGGTCCTCGCGGATGGAGGCGCGGGCCATCGACTGCCACCGGTCGGTGCGCGGCAGCTCGATGATCCGGTCCATCAGCTTGGTGATCGCCAGCCGGTCGCCCACGTCGTAGTAGACCTCCGCGACGTCCAGCGCCTCCTTGCCCGTACGGTCCGCGATCGCGACGACGTCCAGCGCCGGGAAGACGGAGGAGAACCCCGCGACGCGCTCCGCGAGCTCCGCCGGCACCCCGGTCTCGACGAGCTCGTCGCGGATGGACTGCCACCAGTCCTGGTCGGCGCCGCGCAGCAGCTTGGGCAGCTCGGCCCAGACGCCCCGCACCCCGTCCCGGAAGAACTCGATGGTCTCGGCGAGCTGCACCGGCTGCGGCCGGTTGTTGAGCAGCCACCGGGTGCCGCGCTCCACGAGGCGGCGCGAGTGCAGCCGGATGCGGGTCTGGACGCCGGCGGGCACCTTGTTGTCGAGCGCCTCGACCTCGTCCCAGACCGAGCCGAGCCCGAAGATCTCCCGGGCCGCGGTCTGCGCCCGCACGATCTCCTCCAGCGAGGCCCCGGTCTCCTCCCGCAGCCGGTGCAGGAAGGTCGAGCCGCCGCTGTTGACGGTGTCGTTGACCAGCACCGTCGTGACGATCTCGCGGCGCAGCGCGTGCTTGTCGATGCGCTCGCCGAACGCGTCGCGCAGCTCCTGCGGGAAGTAGGCGTGCAGCAGCCGCTGGAGGTACTCGTCGTCGGGCAGCTCGGTGGCCAGCAGCTCCCTGGACGCCGTGATCTTGATGTAGGCGAGCAGCACCGCCAGTTCCGGCTGGGTCAGCCCGCGCCCGGAGCTGACCCGCTCGCGGATCTGCCGGTCGGTGGGCAGGAACTCCAGCGCGCGGTCCAGGTTCCCGTCGCGCACCAGGCGGCGCATGATCCGCTGGTGGGCGTGGAGCAGGCTGGGCGCCTGGGCGGCCGCGTTGGACAGGGCCACGTTCTGCGCGTAGTTGTTGCGCAGCACCAGGGCGCCGACCTCGTCGGTCATCTGCGCGAGGGTCTTGTTGCGCTGCTTGACCGTGAGGTCGCCGTCGGCGACGGCCGTGTTGAGCAGGATCTTGATGTTCACCTCGTGGTCCGAGGTGTCCACGCCCGCGCTGTTGTCGATCGCGTCCGTGTTGATCCTGCCGCCGGTGGACTCCGGGCCGCCGCTCAGCGCGAACTCGACGCGGCCGAGCTGGGTCAGCCCCAGGTTCCCGCCCTCGCCGACGACGTGCACCCGCAGGTCCGCGCCGTCCACCCGGATCGCGTCGTTGGCCTTGTCGCCGACGTCCGCGTGCGACTCGGTGGACGCCTTGACGTACGTGCCGATGCCGCCGTTCCACAACAGGTCGACCTGCGCCTTGAGGATCGCCTTCATCAGCTCGGCGGGGGTCATCTTGGAGACGCCCGCCGCGATGCCGAGGGCCTCCCGCACCTGCGCGTTGATGGGAATGGACTTCGCCGAGCGGGGGTGGATGCCACCGCCCTTGGAGAGCAGTTCGGTGTTGTAGTCCGCCCAGGACGAGCGGGGCAGCTCGAAGAGGCGGCGGCGCTCGGCGTACGAGGTGGCCGCCGTCGGCTTCGGGTCGAGGAAGATGTGCCGGTGGTCGAAGGCGGCCACCAGGCGGATGTGCTCGGAGAGCAGCATGCCGTTGCCGAACACGTCGCCGGACATGTCGCCGACGCCGACGACCGTGAAGTCCTCGCGCTGCGTGTCGTGGCCCAGCTCCCCGAAGTGCCGCTTGACGGACTCCCAGGCGCCGCGGGCGGTGATGCCCATGCCCTTGTGGTCGTAGCCCGCCGAGCCGCCGGAGGCGAAGGCGTCGCCGAGCCAGAAGCCGTACGACTCGGCGACCTCGTTGGCGATGTCGGAGAAGGTCGCGGTGCCCTTGTCGGCGGCGACGACGAGATATGTGTCGTCCTCGTCGTGGCGGACGACGCCCTTGGGGTGCACGACCTCGCCGCCGACCAGGTTGTCGGTGATGTCGAGCAGGCCGGAGATGAACGTCTTGTAGCTGGCGACGCCCTCGGCCAGCCACGCGTCGCGGTCCACCGACGGGTCGGGCAGCCGCTTGCCGACGAAGCCGCCCTTCGCGCCGACCGGCACGATGACGGTGTTCTTCACCATCTGCGCCTTGACCAGGCCGAGCACCTCGGTACGGAAGTCCTCGCGCCGGTCGGACCAGCGCAGCCCGCCGCGCGCGACCTTGCCGAAGCGCAGGTGCACGCCCTCGACGCGGGGCGAGTACACCCAGATCTCGTACGCGGGGCGCGGCGCCGGCAGGTCCGGGATGGCCTGCGGGTCGAGCTTGATGGACAGATAGCCGTGCGGCCGGCCGTCCTCGCCCAGCTGGAAGTGGTTGGTGCGCAGCGTGGCCTTGATGACGGTGAGGAAGGACCGCAGGATGCGGTCCTCGTCCAGCGACACGACCTGGTCGAGGGCGCCGTCCAGCTCCTCCAGCAGACCGTCGATCAGCTCGTGCCCGGCGCGCTGGCGCTCGGGGGCCATCCGGGCCTCGAAGAGGTTCAGCAGCAGCCGTGTGGTGTGCACGTTGGTGCTGAGGGTGTCCTCCATGTACGCCTGGCTGAACGTCGACCCGGCCTGCCGCAGGTACTTCGCGTACGCGCGCAGCACCATGGCCTGCCGCCAGTCGAGGCCGGCCCGCAGCACCAGGTTGTTGAAGTTGTCGTTCTCCGCCCGGCCGGTCCACACCGCCGCGAAGGCCTCCTGGAACCGCTCGCGCGCGTCGTCGCCCGCCATGTGCTCGGGCATCCGCAGACCGAAGTCGTAGATCCACGCGGTGGACCGGTCCGAGCAGCGCAGCTCGTACGGGCGCTCGTCGACGACCTCGACGCCGAGCCGCTGGAGCACGGGCAGCACCGCGGAGAGCGAGACCGGCTCACCGGTGCGGTAGATCTTGAAACGGCGCTCGCCGACGGCCGCGCCCACCGGCTCGTACAGGCTGAGCGCGAAATCGTGGTCACCGCCCGCCGTGGTGAGCTTCTCCAGGTGCTGGAGGTCGGAGACCGCGGCGCGCGGCGCGTGGTCGGCCTTGTAGCCCTCGGGGAACGCCTGGCCGTAGCGGCGCAGCAGCTCCGCGGCGCGCTCCTCGCCGACCTCCGCGGTCAGCGCCTCGGCGAAGCCGTCGGCCCAGGACCGGGCGGCCTCCACCAACCGGGCCTCGATACGGTCGACATCGGCGTCCGTGAGGTCCAGGAGGGCGGCGCCCGGCTCGACCCGGACGACGAAGTGCAGCCGGGAGAGGACCGACTCGGTGTTCCACGCGGTGTAGTCGACGCTGATGCCGCCGAGCTCTTCCTTGAGGATGTCGATCAGCCGCAGCCGCACGCCGGTGGTGTAGCGGTCGCGGGGCAGGTAGACGAGGGCGGAGTAGTAGCGCCCGTACTCGTCCTGGCGCAGGAACAGCCGCAGCCGGCGGCGCTCCTGGAGGTAGAGGACGGAGGTGGCGATGGAGCGCAGCTCGTCGGCCGGGGTCTGGAACAGCTCGTCGCGCGGGTAGGTCTCCAGGATCTGGAGCAGGTCGCGGCCGTCGTGGCTGTCCGGGGTGAAGCCCGCGTCCGCGAGGACCTGGGCGACCTTGCGGCGGACCACGGGGACGCGGCGCACGGACTCGGTGTACGCGGCGGAGGAGAACAGGCCCAGGAAGCGGCGCTCGCCCGTGACGTTGCCGTCGGCGTCGAACTTCTTCACCCCGACGTAGTCGAGGTAGGAGGGGCGGTGCACGGTGGCGCGGCTGTTGGCCTTGGTCAGGACGAGCAGCTTGTGCTCGCGGGCCTTGGCGCGGGCGTCGGCGGGCAGCCGGCTGAAGGACGGCGACGCCGGGCGGGTGAGGTGGGAGTGGAGCGGACCGGCGTGGTGGCCCTCGTTCTGGTGCGAGGGGTCGGCGCGCAGGATGCCGAGGCCGGTGCCGGGGACGGCGGTGAGCGCGTCCTCCTCGTCACCGTTGTTCTCGGCCGTCACCAGTTCGTACTCGCGGTAGCCGAGGAAGGTGAAGTGGTCGGCGGCGAGCCAGCGGAGCAGTTCCTGGGCCTCGGTGACGTCCTGCTGGTCGACGTCGTCGGTCGGCTCGGCGGGCAGGCCGTCGGCGAGGCGCTGCGCGGCCTCCCGCATCTTCTGCCAGTCCTCGACGGTCTCGCGGACGTCGGACAGGACGCGCAGCAGGTCGGAGGTGATCTGCTTGAGGTCGCCGCGGTCGGTCTCGCGGTCGATCTCGACGTGGATCCAGGACTCGGTCAGCGCATCGTGCGCAAGCCCCGCGTCCGAGCCCCCGCCGTGGCTGTCGCAGTTGTTGCCGATGATCTCCAGCAGCTTGCCGGTGACATCGCGGCGGACGATCACCTGCGGGTGGATCACGATGTGGATGCCGCGACCCTGGCGGGAGAGCTCATTGGTGACGGAGTCCACGAGGAACGGCATGTCGTCGGTGACGACCTCGACGACGGAGTGGGAGCACGTCCAGCCGTTCTCCTCGACCGTCGGGGTGTGCACCCGGACGTTGGCCGTGCCCTGCGGCCTGGTTTCAGCCAGCCGGTAGTGGGAAAGTGCAGCACCGAAGACGTCGTCCGGGTCACGGCCGATGAGGTCTTCGGGCGCGGTGTGCAGGTAGTAACGCTGGAGGTACGCGGCACGGGTCTCCGGGTCGAGACCCTGCACCGGATGTGGACTCCCGGCAGGGGTGATCTCGGCGACCCGGGCGGCCCGTGCGAGCAGCTCGGCCTTGGCTTCATCCAGCTTGGTCTGCATGTCCTCTGGCTCCTGTCGCGCGCCGTTGCGTGACATCGATGGCGGTGGCATCACGCCGCGGCACGGGGTGTCCGGTCGTAATCGACGTTATGCCGGAATGAGGGAAGACCGGGCCGTTCTCAGCCAATTTCGGGGAACGCACCCGGTTGAAGGAATCAGCGTCTGCCCGGGCACGGTGGTGCTCCGGGCGCAGGGCAGGGGCCTCGTCGCCCCCGCGAGATATCGCGCTGATCACCAGGTAAGGCTATCGCTCCTGACCGGGGGCCCGTCACGGGCCGTTTGTGTACAAAACCAGGGACCCAACTTGGACGTTCTGGACAGCGACACAGACCACATCCACACTCTTGACAAAGACGCCGAACAGCTGCGGCGGAGCGGCGCCGAGCACGGTGAGTACCGACAGCACTGACACCACGGAGGCGGACGCCATGACGGCGAGGATCCTGATCGTGACCGGGGACGCGGCCGAGTCCCTGGAGGTGCTCTACCCGTACCAGCGGCTCCGCGAGGAGGGGTACGAGGTCGATATCGCCGCCCCGACCCGTAAGAGGCTGCGGTTCGTGGTGCACGACTTCGAGGACGGTTTCGACACATATACGGAGAAACCGGGCTATACCTGGCCCGCCGACCTGGCCTTCACGGAGGTGGACCCCGGCGCGTACGCGGCGCTGGTGGTACCGGGCGGACGGGCTCCGGAGTACCTGCGCAACGACGCGGAGCTGCGCAAGATCCTCAAGGCGTTCTTCGACGCCGACAAGCCGGTGGCGCAGATCTGCCACGGCCCGCTGATCACCGCCGCCGTCGGCGGCCTGGGCGGCCGTCGCGTCACGTCCTACCCGGCGCTGGAACTGGACATGCAGGCCGCCGGGGCGGAGTTCCAGGACGCCGAGGTGGTCGTGGACGGCACACTGGTCTCGTCCCGCGCCTGGCCGGACCACTCGGCGTGGATGCGCGAATTCCTGACGGTGCTACGGGCGAAGGCACCGGTGACGTAGCCCAAGCCATCCCAGCCTGGTCGGCGTCGGAGGCCCCTTGACGCCGACCGGTGCGAGCCACACCAACAAGCCTGTCCGGCGCTTGAGGACGTCTTTAACACCCATCCACTCAGGCACCCACCCCCAGCCCGTCCGGCGCTTGAGGACACCCTGACACCGGCCGGCGCAAGGCCGCACCAAGCCACGGCCCCATCAAGCCCGTCCGGCGCTTGAGGACACGTCACGGGAGCCCCGCGGCCACCAGCTCCTCCGCCACCGACACCGCCTCAGCCAGACTGTCCACCACCGGAACCCCGGCCTCCGCCAAGCTGGCCCGGCTGTGCGACCCCCCGGTGTAGAGCACCGCCATGGCACCCGCCCCCCGCGCGGCCTCGGCGTCGTCGAGCGCGTCGCCGATCACCACCGTGCGCCCCGCCCGTACGCCCTCCAGCGCCGTGAGATGGCGCCCCATGTGCTCCGTCTTGCTGCCGCCGGAAGGGCCCCGGCGCCCCTCGACGCGCACGAAGCGCGGTTCGATGCCGAAGCCCCGTACCAGCGGGACCAGGTCGTCGTGGCCGTGCATGGACAGGATCGACTGCGTGCCGCCCGCCCCCTGCCAGCACTCCAGCAGCGACTCGGCCCCCTCCGCCAGCGCGCACCGCTCCAGGTGGCCCCGGTAGTGCCGGTGGAAGACGATGTCCATGTGGTCCCACTCGGCCCGGGTGGGGAGCCGCCCCAGCAGCCGTTCGTAGAAGCGCGGAATCGGCACGCGGTACAGCTCGCGGTAGCGGTCCAGCGTGATCGGCTCCAGGCCGATCTCCGCGAAGGCGGCGTTCGTCGCCGACATCACCGCGTCGATGTCGTGGAAAAGCGTGCCGTTCCAGTCCCAGACGATGTGTGCAGTGCGCGTCCCCATGTCCAGACGGTACCCAGTAGCCGGGGTTCACCCGACGATGGTGGGGATCTCCTGCGTCGCGAACCAGAGCAGTTCGTGGTCCTCGGCACCGTCCACGGTGAACTGCGCGTCGTCGTCGCCGTGGTCCGCGGCGCCCAGCGCGGCGGCCGCGGCCGTGATGTCCGCCTCGGCCTCACCGGCGTCCACGTGCACCGCGGCGGCCTTGGACAGCGGTACCGCCGAGGCGAGCCGCACCTCGCCGATCGCGGACTGGTCGAGCCCGCGGTCCGGGTCGGCCACCGCGTCCTTGTCCGGCACGTCGACCGCGACGACGACACGCTTGCGAGCCGCCGCCGGATCGGCGGCGAGGCGGCGCAGGGACGCCTGCGCGGCGCGGCTGAGCGCCGCGTACTCCAGCTCCTCGATGTCGTCGGAGACGTACCACTCGCGCAGCGCGGGCGTGACGGCGTAGGCGTGCAGCGGAGCCGGGCCGACCTCGCCCGCCTGGTGCGCCGCGGCGAGGCCGGGGAGGGTCAGGGGGACGTAGACGCGCATGACCGCCGCTTTCCTCAAGGCTTACGAATACCGGGCCAGCATACGGGCGTGCGTCCCCCTTCGGGGTGCCGGGACGTGCGGCGTGCGGACGCCCGTACGACCCCCGTGAGCTGCCTGCTCACGGCGGCGCAACGTGCCGGACACCGGCCGACCACCCCTGATAGGTGAATTCCCGGGGGTACCGAGGGTGCCGGTGACGCCCTTGTCGCCGCCGGAAGGGCACGGATAGAAGAATCCCGACGGAAGCTACTGCCCGGTATCAGCACCGGGCCGGCCCGACGGGGGCGAACAGCGTGAACAGGACGACTACCAGCAGGACGATCGTCAGCAGGACGATCGTCAGTAGGACGCCTGCCGGTAAGACCGGCAAGACCGGCGGCAGGCCCGCCGGGTCCACCGCCCCGCCCCGCCGCAGCGACGCGCGGCGCCCCGGCGCGGACCTCGCGGCCCGGCGGCGCGAGCTGGAACGGCTGCCCCGCTACTGGTTCGCCAACCGGCTGCTGCTCACCCTGAGCGGCCAGCGGCCCGCGCACTGGATGCTCGGCCACACCCTGGGCACCGCCTACGACCGGATCATCGAGCTGGCCCCGCAGGCACCGCTGCGGCCGGCGTCGCCGGGCGGCAGCACCCCGGTCGTACGCCACTGCGACGAGTTCCGCCCCCGGTCCGGAGTGATCGAGGCGTTCGCCCGGATCGCCTCCGGCGACCGCGTACGGGCGCTGGCCTTCCGTCTGGAGCGCGGCGCCGACCAACGGTGGCGCTGCTCGGCGGTCGAACTGGGCGAGCCCGCCCGCACCTGAACGCGCGCACCTGAACACCTGCGTCTGACCGCCCGCCCCCGCGCCTACGGGCGGAAACGCGAAGCGGGGGGGGGGGGGGGGGGGGGGGCCCCCCCCCCCCCCCCCCCCCCCCCCCCCCAGTTCTTTCTTTTTCTCCCCCCCCCCCCCCTTCCCCCCCTTCTCTTCAGGGGAGCACCTGGAAGCGGGGTGGGACACGACCTCGTGTCCCACCCCGCACCCGACTGCCCTGCCCGCCGGTTACTTCTTGCGGCGCCGCCCGCCGCCGTTGCCGCCGCCCTTCTGGGCCTTGCGGCGCTCGGCGCGCGTCAGACCGTCCGACTCGGAACGGGCCGGGGCGTCGTCACTGGTGAAGTCGCCCTCCACGACGCCGCCCTCGCCGTCCACGGTCGGGGCGGAGAAGTGCAGCCGGTCCGGGCGCTGCGGGGCGTCGAGCCCCTTGGCGTGGATCTCGGGCCGCTGCCCGGCCGGCACGGCCTCCTGCACGTCCTTCTCCAGCGACGTCGGCCCCTCCGCGTCCTCGACCGGGACCTCCTCGACCTGCTGCTCGACCTGGACCTCCAGGTTGAACAGATAGCCGACGGACTCCTCCTTGATGCCCTCCATCATGGCGTTGAACATGTCGAAGCCCTCGCGCTGGTACTCGACCAGCGGGTCCTTCTGCGCCATGGCGCGGAGGCCGATGCCCTCCTGGAGGTAGTCCATCTCGTAGAGGTGCTCACGCCACTTGCGGTCCAGTACGGAGAGCACGACGCGGCGCTCCAGCTCGCGCATGATGTCGGAGCCCAGCTCCTCCTCGCGCGCCTCGTACTGGGCGTAGATGTCGTCGGTGATGGACTCGGCGATGAAGTCGGCGGTGATGCCCGCACGGTCCCCGGCCGCCTCCTCCAGCTCCTCCACCGTGACCTTCACCGGGTAGAGCTGCTTGAACGCGCCCCACAGCCGGTCGAGGTCCCACTCCTCGGCGAAGCCCTCGACGGTCTCCGCCTGGATGTAGGCGTCGATGGTGTCGTCCATGAAGTGCTTGATCTGCTCCTGGAGGTCCTCGCCCTCCAGGACGCGGCGGCGCTCGCCGTAGATGACCTCGCGCTGGCGGTTGAGGACCTCGTCGTACTTCAGGACGTTCTTACGGGTCTCGAAGTTCTGCTGCTCGACCTGGGACTGCGCCGAGGCGATGGCGCGGGTGACCATCTTGTTCTCGATCGGCACATCGTCCGGAACGTTGGCCATGGCCATCACGCGCTCGACCATCGCGGCCTTGAACAGGCGCATCAGGTCGTCGCCGAGCGACAGGTAGAAGCGGGACTCGCCCGGGTCGCCCTGACGGCCGGAACGGCCGCGCAGCTGGTTGTCGATACGGCGCGACTCGTGCCGCTCGGTGCCCAGTACGTACAGCCCGCCGAGGTCCTTGACCTCCTCGAACTCCGCCTTGACCGCGGTCTCGGCCTTCTCCAGGGCGGCGGGCAGCGCGGCGGCCCACTCCTCGGCGTTGTCCACGGGGTCCAGGCCGTACTGGCGCAGCTCGGCCTCGGCGAGGTCGTCGGGGTTGCCGCCGAGCTTGATGTCCGTACCGCGGCCGGCCATGTTGGTGGCGACGGTGACGGCGCCCTTGCGGCCGGCCTGGGCGACGATCGACGCCTCCCGGTCGTGCTGCTTGGCGTTGAGCACCTCGTGCGGCACACCCCGCTTGGCGAGCTGCTGCGAGAGGTACTCGGACTTCTCGACGGAGGTGGTGCCGACCAGGATCGGCTGGCCCTTCTCGTGCTTCTCGGCGATGTCCTCGACCACGGCGGCGAACTTCGCCACCTCGGTGCGGTAGATCAGGTCGGACTGGTCGACGCGCGCGAGGTCCCGGTTGGTGGGGATGGGCACCACGCCGAGCTTGTAGATCTGGTGGAACTCGGCGGCCTCGGTCATGGCCGTACCGGTCATGCCGGAGAGGCCCGGGATCTTCTTGCCGCTCTGGTCATGGCGCTCGTAGAGGCGGAAGAAGTTCTGCAGGGTGATCGTGGCGAGCGTCTGGTTCTCGTCCTTGATGTCCACCCCTTCCTTCGCCTCGATCGCCTGGTGCATGCCCTCGTTGTAGCGGCGGCCGGCGAGGATACGGCCGGTGTGCTCGTCGACGATCATGACTTCGCCGTCCATGACGACGTAGTCCTTGTCCTTCTTGAAGAGCTCCTTGGCCTTGATGGCGTTGTTGAGGTAGCCGACGAGCGGGGTGTTGACCGACTCGTAGAGGTTGTCGATGCCCAGCCAGTCCTCGACCTTGGCGACGCCGGACTCGTGGATGGCGACGGTGCGCTTCTTCTCGTCGACCTCGTAGTCCCCGGTCTCCTCGACGCCCTTCTGCGGGTTGGCGGCCTCGCCCTTGGTGAGGCGGGTGACCAGCTTGGCGAAGTCGCCGTACCACTTGGTGGCCTGGTCGGCCGGCCCGGAGATGATCAGCGGCGTACGGGCCTCGTCCACGAGGATCGAGTCGACCTCGTCGACGATCGCGAAGTTGTGACCCCGCTGCACCAGTTCGTCCTTCGCCCACGCCATGTTGTCGCGCAGGTAGTCGAAGCCGAACTCGTTGTTGGTGCCGTACGTGACGTCCCGGTTGTACATGTCGCGGCGCTGAGCCGGGGTCATGTTGGCGAGGATGCAGCCGACCTCCAGGCCGAGGAACTGGTGCACCCGGCCCATCCACTCCGAGTCGCGCTCGGCCAGGTAGTCGTTGACCGTGATCAGGTGGACGCCCTTGCCGGACAGCGCGTTGAGGTAGGCGGGCAGCGTGCCGACGAGGGTCTTGCCCTCACCGGTGCGCATCTCGGCCACGTACCCCAGGTGCAGGGCCGCGCCGCCCATCAGCTGGACGTCGTAGTGGCGCTGTCCGAGCACGCGCTTGGCGGCCTCGCGGACGGTGGCGAAGGCCTCGGGCATCAGATCGTCGAGGCTCTCGCCGTCGGCGTAACGCTGCTTGTACTCGTCGGTCAGGGCGCGCAGCTCGGCGTCGGAGAGGTTGAGGAAATCCTCTTCGATGGAATTGACCTGGTCCGCGATGCGGTGCAGCTTGCGCAGGATCTTGCCTTCGCCTGCACGCATGAGCTTGTTGAAGACGGACACGTAGGCTGGCTCCTTGCCGGTCGGGCCTGGCACGGTCAGGTGCGCTGGCGCGGCATTTTTTCAAGGGGGCAGGCCCCACCGCAACGGCCATCGTAAGCGAGGACCCCACCGCGCCGGGAGGTCCGTCGCCGCGAAGGCCCGGTGTCACCCTCCCGTGCAACGAACAGCACCGGCCGAAGGTGCCGGGAGCGCGGTCGTCGCGGGGGCGGCGGGCGGACCGGAGCGGCGGGGCCCGGCGGGCGGGTACGGATGTCCGGCGGCGACGCGGGAATCCGTTCGCGCCGGGCGACGGCGGCAGCGCAGACTTCGCCCATGGAACCCGTGACCCTCGCCACCGAGCGCCTGGTGCTGCGCCCCCTGACCGACGCCGACGCCGAGGCCGTGCACGCCGCCTGCCAGGAGCCGGACATCCCGCGCTGGACCAGCGTCCCCTCGCCGTACACGCGCGAGGACGCCCGGGAATTCGTCGGGCGTGCGGCGCCGGCCGGCTGGCGGGACGACGCCACCTACACCTTCGGTGTTTTCGCGGCGGGCGACGGCGTCCTGGTGGGGGTCATGTCCCTGGTGCGGCTCGCGCAGCTCCCCGCACCCGAGCACCAGGCCGAACTCGGCTATTGGACCGCCAAGGAGCAGCGCGGTCGCGGCTACACCGCCGAGGCGGCGCGCGAGGTGATCCGCTGGGCCTTCGAGGACCTCGGCGTCGAACGCCTGGAGTGGCAGGCGGAGGCCGGCAACGAGGGCTCCCGCGCGGTCGCACTCAAGGCGGGCTTCCAGATGGAGGGCACCATGCGCTCGAAGAGCGTCTACGCGGGGGCCCGGCGGGATGTCTGGATCGGCTCCCTGCTGCCCTCGGACCTCGGCCGCCCGACGGCGACGCCGTACCTGCCGCACCCGGACCGGGACTGACCTGCCGTTCCCGGGCCGGGGCCGGAGGCACGGCCCGTTGTCAGTGGCCGCCCCTAGTGTGATCGGCATGACGACCACTGCCGCGAACGACCGCGGGCCCGCAGCCGGTACGCCCGAAGTGACGCTCTCCGCCGACGAAGCGCGGCGCATGGCGCTACGGGCGCAGGGGCTGCTGGGCGCACCGGACCGGCGGGCGGGGGTGCTCGGGGTGCTGCGGCAGCTGGGCGCGGTGCAGCTGGACACCATCTCGGTCCTGGCGCGCTCGCACGAGCTGGTGCCGTACGCGCGCCTGGGCGCGGTGGGCCGTACGTCCGTCGAGTCCGCCTACTGGTCGAAGACGCGCAGTTTCGAGTACTGGTCGCACGCGGCGTGCATCCTGCCGATCGAGGAGTGGCCGCAGTTCGCCTTCCGCCGGCGGGCCTGCCTCGCGCGCGGCTACCGCTGGCACGTGATGAAGAACTCCGAACGCTCCTGCTCGGCCGTACGGGACCAGCTCAAGGCGGAAGGCCCCCTGACGTCCACGGAGTTGGGCGGCGCCAAGAACGGCGGCGAGTGGTACGACTGGTCCGAGACGAAGATCGCGGTGGAGTGGCTGCTCGACACGGGCGAGGTCGTCTGCACCGAGCGGCGGGGCTGGAGGCGGGTGTACGACCTCGCCGAGCGTGCGATCCCGGCCGAGCTGCGCCACGACGACCTGGACGACGCCGAGTGCGTACGGCGGCTGGTCGCGCAGGCCGGCGCGGCGATGGGGGTGGCGACCCGGGCGGACCTCGCCGACTACCACCGGCTCAAGAGCGCGCAGGTGGACGCGGCGCTGGCGGACACGGGCCTGGTACCGGTCGAGGTGGCGGGGTGGGCCAAGCCTGCCTGGGCCGATCCGGCGGCTCTGGCCGCCGAGTCCTCGGCGAAGCGCGGCCGGCACCGCACGACGCTGCTCTCGCCGTTCGACTCCCTCGTCTGGGACCGCCCGCGCACGGAACGGATCTTCGGCTTCACCCACCGGCTGGAGGCGTACGTGCCCCGGCCCAAGCGGGTGCACGGGTACTTCGCGATGCCGCTGCTCGCGGGCGGGCGCCTGCTCGGCCGTGTGGACCCGGCCCGCGAGGGGACGGCCCTGGTGGCCCGTCAGGTATCGCTGACGGGCCGAACGGCGGTGGCCCCCATGGCGCAGGCGCTGCGGGAGGCGGCGGAGTGGGTGGGCTGCGACACGGTGCGCGTGGAGCGCTGCGACGACCCCGCCCTGGCCAAGGCCCTGGTCGACGCCCTCGCCTGACGACGCCGACCCCGTACCGCCGACCGCCCCCTACCGGCACAAGCGCCGAACCGGCCCGCACAACCACCGGCCGCCCCCGGCCCGTACAAGCACCCCCGCCCGAAGGCGCTGAGGGCCCGACACGGGCCGCCGGGCCCGGCTGATCGCCGTCCGGGGCCCGGGGCCTGATGCCAGGCCCAAGTGGCTGACGCCCGGACCGGATGACTGCCGACCGGGCCCCGGCGACTGGCGCCCAAGGGGCCAAGTGGCTGCCACCGGGCCCAAGCGGCTGCCGCCGGGCCCGCAGGCTGATGCCGGGCCCCAGCGGCTAACGCAAGGCCCAAGCGGCTGACACCAGGCCCGAGTGACTGCCACCGGCCCCGGGGCTAGCGAATCTCCAGGATCTTCTCCCGCATCGCGTAGACCACGGCCTCCATCCGGGAGTGGAGCTGGAGCTTCTCCAGGATGTTGCGGACGTGGTTCTTCACGGTGTTCTCGCTGATGAACAACTCCTTCGCGATATCGCGGTTGTTCATCCCCGTGGCGACGAGCTTGAGGACCTCCAGCTCACGGTCGGTGAGCCGGGGTGCCGGCACCAGTCTGCGCTCGTCCGTGCGCTGGATCATGGACTTGAACTCGGTCAGGAGCTTCGAGGCCATCGACGGACTGATCTGCGACTGGCCGTCCGCGACGGCCCGGATCGCCGTCGCCACCTCGTCGGTGGAGATCTCCTTGAGCAGATAGCCGGTCGCACCGGCCTTGATCGCGTCGTAGAGGTCGGCCTCCTCGTCGCTGATCGTCAGCATGATGATCTTCGCGCTGGGGGCCACCTCCTTGATGGAGGTACATGCCTCGATGCCGCCCCGTTTGGGCATCCGCACGTCCATCAGCACGATGTCGGGCAGCAGGTCGGCGGCCTTGTCCACGGCCTCCGCCCCGTCCCCGGCCTCGCCGATGACCTGAATGTCCTCCTCCTGAGCGAGGACGATCTCCAACCCCCGGCGGAAGAGCGCGTGGTCGTCCACCACGAGGACCCGGATGGGCTCCTTGCCGGCCCCGCCCCTGTCCGTACCGGCACCGGCTGCGCCGCCGTCCTCGTCGTCCTCGCCGGACACGGGCCCGAAGCTGTCCGCCATCGTTCCTCCCCCTGAAGGCCATGGCCCATTGCGGTTGCACGCTGCTGCGCGGCGCCAACCGGTCTCGGCAGTCCGCCGGTTGGCCACCCGGTCATGATTTCATGCCTGGGCGGTGCCGCGGCGCTCCCGTGGTCGCACGGTGGTGCCCCAGGGGGCGCGACCGCGCCCCGAGGGGTGCCACCACGGGCACGATGGGCCTCGCCGTACGCGCCGGCCGCGCCGGTCAGCCGCCGAGCGCGCCCCCCGCGCCACCGGGCTCCACGTCGTAGAGCGGGTCGGCGTTGAGGTGGATGACGCCGTAGTCGTAGGCGTGCCGACGGTAGACGACACTGGGCTGCTTCGTGTCGGAGTCGACGAAGAGGTAGAAGTCGTGTCCGACCAACTCCATCTCGTAGAGCGCCTGGTTGAGCGTCATCGGGGCCGCCGCGTGAGTCTTCTCGCGGACCACGAGGGGCCCTTCGCCCTGAATCTCGATCGAGCCCATCCGAGTGACCGGCACCTCGCCGGCGGTCGGCTCCGGTTCGGTCGAGAGCTCGCCGTTGTCATCGAGCTGCGCGACATCGGGGACGGACGCCGCGACGTCGCTCGCGGGGGTGCGTCCGCTGCCGCGGCGCTCGTGACGCTTCTCGTTCTGCTTGCGCAGCCGCGCCTCCAGCTTGCTGGTGGCCAGGTCGAGCGCGGCATACGGGTCCGGAGCGGCAGCCTCCGCCCGGATCACCGGTCCGCGCGAGCGCACCGTGATCTCCACTCGGTCGGAGTGGTCGGCCTGCCTGGGGTTGGGCTCTTTGGACACCTCGACGTCGAGGCTGATCACCTTGGCGTCGAGCTTCTGGATCTTCTCCAGCTTCAGCTTCTCGGCCACGTGCTTGCGGAACCGCTCGGGCACCTCTGTTTTGCGGCCCTTGACGACGATGTCCACGCAGAACTCCGTTCCCGGAACGCTCCGCCGAAGGTGCGGAGCGCATCCCTCTTGCATTAGGCCCCAGCGAAACCTGGAGCCCCCGACTCGGCGGCTTTCACCTCCTCCTCCCCCGTCGGCAAGGTATGCACCCCACCGAATTCAAGCTTCTTCGAAAGCACGCGAAGCGCGCCAATCGGAGATACGAGTCATAGCGCCTGCCATTCCTCACAACCGAACATAGCTCGCCCGGACGGATGTCGGCACCCCCTACTTCCCCATACCTCCGTTCAGGTGATCTCTCACCCTTACCACCAGCAACGATGCAACTTCGCTGCCAGTTCCGGTTCATTTCGAACCCACGTCGAACGCCCGTACGGGAGCGGCTACCACCGCGGCACCCGCGACCCGGCCGCCCGCCTCAGTCACTGCCCGTACCGCCTCCACCAGCGACGCCCCCGTGGTCAGCAGGTCGTCCACCAGCAGCACTGGCCCGGCCGTCAGCAGCCGTTCACCACCCGCCGCGACCTCCAGGGCCCCGGCCAGGTTCTCCAGCCGCTGACGGGCTCCCAGGCCCGTCTGGTCGGCCACCGGACGTCGCTGCCGGAGCACCGCGCAGACCGCCGCGGGCCACCCTGCTCGCCGCAGCTCGCCGGCCGCCGCCTGTGCGATACGCCGACTGGGATCATGCCCGCGCGCGGCGACCGCACACCGGGCGGACGGCACCGGAACGAGCACCAGCCGACGACTTTCACCAGTCCCCCCAGCCACACCCACACCGACTCCACCTGCTTCACGCGCGCCCCTCCCCCTCGTCCCCCGAACCGTCCCCCGGACGTCTTCGCCGACCGCCGCCCGCACCCCCGACGCCAGTGCCGCACCCAGCGGACCCGCCAACCGCAACGCCCCCCGTTCCTTGTGCGCGAGCAGCACGGATCGCGCCTCGTCCGCGTACGCCACCGCCGCGTACACAGCGGGCAGTCCCGGCGGCACCGGCTCCGGCCACACCCGCCGAGCCGCCCGCCCGCACAACGCCTGCCGGCAGCCGTCGCACAGCACGGCCCGCGGAGCGCCGCACCCCGCGCAGTCCACCGGCAGCACCAGGCCGACAAGCTCCTGCCACCACCCCCGCATGACTCAACTGTCCCGCTGTCCGCCCGCCCCTGCCACCCCTGTGGATAACTTCAGCGGGCAGGCACCCCGCGACCCCCGCCACCAGCACTCTTCCAGGATCGCCCGATCCCGGACCGAAGCAGCCCCGGTCCCGAATACCCCTACCTACCCCGGGTAGACCGGCGCCGTCCCTCTCCTAGGCGTCACCGTCTTCCAGTTGGTGTCCGGCAGCAGCCGCACGATGCTGTCCTGCTGCTCCGCCACCAGCGCCTTGCTCGGGGCCTCCGAGGCCGCGACCGCCTTGACCCCCGTGATCCCGGGCAGCGCGGCGCCGTTCGACACCGACCCGTCGGTCTCGACGTACTGCAACTGCTGAAGCCCGCCCGGCTCGCTGCCGGCCGCCAGCAACCGGCTGCCGCCCGCCCAGGAGACCGCGTCCACCTGCTCCAGCTGCGGCGCGACGGACCGCAGCCCCTGCACCGACAGGCTCGGATGCGACACACTGCCCGCTCGCTCGACTCGCCCCAGCATCAGCTTCGTATGGCCGTCCTTCGCCACCAGCAACGCGATCCGCACCCCGTCCGCGGCCACCCGCAGCCCGGTTATCCGCCCACCGTCGAGTCCGGCCACCTGAACCTCCTCCGGCTTGCCCGTACCGCCCGGAAGCCGCAGCAACCGCGGATGCTGCGGATCCCGGTCGACCACCCAGAGGTCCCCGAGCCCGTCCCAACTAGGCGGCGCCAGACCACCCTTCGCGCCCGCACCGGCGTGCAGCCGGACATCGCCCAGCGCGGAACCGTGCTCCAGCGCGGCGACGTACAGACTGCGGCCGTCTTCGGTGACGCCCGCAGCACGCCGCTCGGAACGGTCCACAGCCACCGACCCCAGCAGCGCCTGCCCGTCCCCGAAGGCGCCCGGCACCCGGCGCGCCTCGTCCTCGCTGTCGGCCAGACTCACCATCTTGTGCTTCGCGTCGATGTAGTACTGCCGGTCGGCCCGGCCCTCGGTCCGCCCCGGCGAGTACTCCTGCGCCTGTTCCCGCGTGAGCCCGCACAGCTTGGAGCCGTCCCGGCGCTCCAGCGTCACATCCCCCACCGTGGCCGACGCCTGATCCTGGACCGTGAACAGCAGTTGGGCCGCCATCCGGTGGCACTGCACCAGGTTCGCGCTGTCCGCCTTGCCGTTGAGGCGCACCTTCAGGTTGTTCGAGTCGTCCAGGGAGAGCCGGTCGTCCACCACCTGCGTTCCGGACCGGAAAGCCGTCGTGGTCACCGGGGCGAGCCAGTTCGTCGGGCCGTCCAGCAGCGCCCGCGCTGTCGAGGTGACCGGATCTATGCGCTTGCGCAGATAGACGGGGTCCGGCACCAGCACCTCGGACCGCCCCGACCGGCGCTGATCCGGCCCCAGCTTCGCGAAGTAGTACTTGTTGACCGAGCGGTAAATGCGCTGGAAGTCCTGCACACCGAGCACCAGCCCGGCCGGGAGCGCGTCGATCCGCCACTCCCCGCCCTGCCGCACGACATGGATCTTGTTGTCGTACGGGCGTTCATCCGGCTTGTACGCGTGCTTGGCGTCCACCCGCGCGACCTGCTTGCCGGTCAGCGAGATGGTGACGCCGTCCTCCTCCCGGTCGCTCCTGCGGTCCACCCGCACCTGCGGCGGCTCGGTCAGGACCGTGGTGACCTCCGAGGGGTTCCAGGTCCCGCGCTTCTTCGCGGCCAAGTACTTGCGGGCCGTGTCGTACGCCGGGTCGTCACTGGTCGTCGCCTCCAGGAAGCCCAGCACGATCTCCCGCGGCTGCTCACCGGCGCGCGGCGCCACGCCGTACACCCGCACCTGCGAGTCGGCGTCGGCGCGCGGAGAGCCATTGACGGAGTCCACATCGCCGCTGTCCGGCATCGACGCGCAGCCGGCCAGCAGCAGACCGCTGACGACCAGCGCCGCCGCGCCCAGGCGGCGCCGCCCGCGAAAACGACGGTAGCGATCAACGCCCACTGGACCCGTCCTCCCGATCGGTCGTCTCCCGTACGGAGCGCCCCGCACCGGCGTCTCCGGCCGCGTCGGCCTCGTCGCCGGCCGCCCCAGAACCACCACTGGCAGCGTCCTTGCGCGCCACGACCCGCGCTCCGCCGCTCCCGGGCAGCGCCGCGGGATCCGCGGCGGCGGCTCGTACGGCCTTGGCGCCGGCCCTGGTGTCGGTCGGCTGCACCGGTACGGACCCGGCCGACGGCAACGCCCCGCCCGTCGCGGCCCCCGCGCCCCCGTTCACGGTCGCCGTGGCACTCGCCCGCGCGCCCCCGGCCGGAGAAGCCCCCGCCTCGATCGCCCGGCCGCGCCCGTTCACGCCGGCCCCGTTCACGCCGGCGCCCAGCGAGCCGACCGACGCCCGACCGCCCGGCAGCCCGGCCGCTCCCGCGTCATTCAGCCCACGATTGCGCCGCGAGTCCGCGGGTTCCAGTGGTATGGGCGAGCCGCGCAGTGCGTCGCCCGCCGTCCGCGGCAGCGTCAGCCGGAACTGCGAGCCGCCCCCCGGCTCGCCCCACGCCTGGAGCCAGCCGCCGTGCAGCCGCGCGTCCTCCACCGCGATCGACAGCCCGAGACCGGTGCCCCCGGTCGTACGGGCGCGCGCCGGATCGGCCCGCCAGAAGCGGTTGAAGACCCTCGTCGCCTCGCCGGGTTTGAGGCCGACCCCGTAGTCGCGCACCGCGACGCCGACGGCGCCGCCCGCGACCGCGAACCGGATGATCACGTCCCGGCCCTCGCCGTGCTCCACCGCGTTGACCACCAGGTTGCGCAGCACCCGCTCCACCCGGCGGGCGTCCGCCTCCGCGATCACCGGCTGCTCCGCACCGCGTACGAGGATCCGGCTGCCCTTCCGCTCCGCGAGCGGCTCGGCCCCGCCGATCACCCGGTGCACGACGTCCCGCAGGTCGATCGGCTCGGCCTCCAGCGCCGCCGCCCCCGCGTCGAACCTGCTGATTTCCAGCAGGTCCGCCAGCAGCGACTCGAACCGGTCGAGCTGCTCGTGCAGCAGCTCCGCCGACCGGGCCGTGATCGGGTCGAACTCGTCGCGGGCGTCATGGATGACCTCGGCGGCCATCCGTACGGTCGTCAGCGGCGTACGCAGCTCATGCGACACATCGGAGACGAACCGCCGCTGCATCCGCGACAGCTCCTCCAGCTGCTGGATCTTGCCCTGCAAATTCTGGGCCATCTTGTTGAAGGACTCACCCAGACGAGCGATGTCATCCTCGCCGGTGACCTTCATACGTTCCTGGAGGATGCCGGCGGCCAGCCGTTCGGAGATCCCGGCGGCCATCCGTACGGGCGTCACGACCTGCCGCACCACGAGCCAGGCGATCGCCCCGAGCAGCACCACCACGAACACCCCGGCCGTGGCCAGCGTGGTCGTGACCAGGCTCAGCGACTTCGCCTCCTGGGAGAAGGGGAAGAGGTAATAGAGCTGGTAGGGCTTGCCGTTGACGTCGTAGAGCCGCTTGCCGACGACCAGCCCGGGCACCCCCTCGTCGGAGGGGCCGCGCTTTATGCCGGCGGGCTTCTCGTACGCGCCGGTGCCGTGCTCCACCTTCTCCCGCAGATCCTGCGGGACGCTGCGCTCGGGATCGACGTCGCCGGAGGAACGGGCGCCGCGGTTGCTGGCGGACGAGGTGTCGTCCGTATTGGAGCTGAGCGCCACCACGGAGTAGACGCCCTGCCCGCTACTGGCCAGCTGCTCGACCAGCCCGGTCAGCCAGTTGCCCGAGTCCACGCTCCGGCGGCCGCTCTGGGTGCCGCTCTGCCCCGCGTCCTGTCCACGCGCGTCGAGGCCGGAGTCGGCCATGTCACGGGCGGCGGTGAAGCCGCCCCGGGCCTGACCCTGCGCCGTACGCTGCTTCGCCTCCAGCAGCCCGTTGCGGACCTGGCCTATGACGACGACACCGAGCAACAGCACGACGCCGAGCGACATCAGCAGCGTGCTGGCCACCACCCGGAGCTGGATGTTGCGCCGCCACAGCCGCAGGGCGGGCAGCAGCGGCCGCCGCACCCAGCGCGCGTACAGCCGCAGCATCGGGTGGACGGGCCCGCTGGCGGCCCCGTCGGGGAGGAACTGCCCACCCCTCCAAATTCGCCCGAAAAAGGATATTTCACCCGGCTTTTCGACGGGCCGCCCCGTGCCTCGCTCCGGAGCGGCGCCGTTACCCGTCATCTCAGCTCGGCCCGGCCTTGTAGCCGACCCCGCGCACGGTCACCACGATCTCCGGCCGCTCCGGGTCCTTCTCGACCTTCGAGCGCAGCCGCTGCACATGCACATTCACCAGCCGCGTATCGGCGGCGTGCCGATAGCCCCACACCTGCTCCAGCAGCACCTCACGGGTGAAGACCTGCCACGGCTTACGGGCCAGCGCGACCAGCAGATCGAACTCCAGCGGCGTCAGCGCTATCGACTGCCCCGCCCGCTTCACCGAGTGCCCGGCCACATCGATGACCAGATCACCGATCGACAGCTGCTCCGGCGCCGGCTCCTCCGACCGCCGCAGCCGCGCCCTGATCCGCGCCACCAGCTCCTTCGGCTTGAACGGCTTGACGATGTAGTCGTCCGCGCCGGACTCCAGCCCGACCACCACATCGACCGTGTCGCTCTTCGCCGTCAGCATCACCACCGGCACCCCGGACTCCGCCCGGATCAGCCTGCACACCTCGATGCCGTCCCGGCCGGGCAGCATCAGATCGAGCAGCACCAAATCCGGCTTGACCTCACGGAATGCGGCAAGTGCCTTGTCGCCGTCCGCGACGAACGACGGCTCGAAACCCTCACCACGCAGCACAATGCCGAGCATCTCGGCCAGTGCGGTGTCGTCATCGACGACAAGGACGCGTCCCTTCATATCGACATCATCCCATTTTCGCATCTGGTCCATGAAGCCGGGTGATTCAGCTCACTCATCCGCCACTCCGTCCCCTGACATCCGCCACTGACCCCGGCGGTCGGCCGACGTTGATGTCACAAGAGCATGCCAGCCCCACGGGACCACCCCGGACCACGCCCCCACCCCGCGACGTCCCGCGACGCCGCCGCAGCGCTAGGACGGGGCGGCTCCGTTCGCCCCGGGCAGCGGCCCCGGGCGGGCGCACATCTCCGCCAGCCCCTCCCTTGTCACCGGCGAGATCACCCCGTTCTCCGTGACGATCGCCGTCACCAGATCCGGCGGCGTGACATCGAAGGCGGGGTTGTACGCCTGGGTCCCCAGCGGCGCCACCGGCACCCCGCCGCCCGCCTCCGCCCCGGCGGCCGGTGCGTTCGGCGTCGCGACCTCCGTCACTTCGTGCCCCGGACGCTGCTCGACCTCTATCGCGGCGCCATCCGGAGTGCCCAGGTCCACCGTCGTTCTGGGCGCCACCACGATGAACGGCACATGGTGGTAACGGGCCAGTACCGCCAGGGGATAGCTGCCGACCTTGTTCGCCACCGAACCGTCCGCCGCGATCCGGTCCGCGCCGATCAGCACCGCGTCCACCTCACCGGCCGCGAAGAGCGAACCCGCCGCGTTGTCCGTCAGAAGTGTGTACGCGATCCCGGCGCGCGCCGCCTCGTAAGCGGTCAAACGCGCCCCCTGCAACAGCGGTCGCGTCTCGTCCACCCACAGCCGCCGCAGCTCACCGGCCCGGTGCGCGGCGCCCACCACCGCCAACGCCGTGCCCTCACCGCCCGAGACGAGCGCGCCCGTGTTGCAGTGGGTCAGCACCTGGTAGCCGCCGCCCGGCAGCAGCTCCGTCAGCAGGGCCAGCCCATGCCGGGCCATCGCCGCGCTGGCCTCCGCGTCCTCGCGATGGATCGTACGGGCCTCCGCGAGCGCCACCGCGGCCGCCCGCTCCGCCGACGCCCCCTCGTCGACCGCCCCGCGGTACGCGTCCGCCGCGCGCCGCACCCCGTACGCGAGGTTCACGGCCGTCGGCCGGGCATGTGCCAGCAGCTCGGCGGCCTCGTCCACGTCGAAGCCCCGTACGGCCGCGAGCGCGACCCCGTACGCCCCCGCTATGCCCAGCAGCGGAGCTCCCCGCACGGCGAGCGAACGGATCGCCTCCACCAGCACGGGCACATCGGTACACACCAGCTCGACTTCCTCGGCCGGCAGCCGGGTCTGGTCGAGGAGCACCAGCACGGGCCCCTCCGGCGGCTCCTCCCAGCGCAGAGCCGGAGCGGCGACGGAAGCAGTGTCCTTCGGGAATACCGCGTACTGATCAGCCATCCGCCCAGTCTGCCCCGTAGGGCGCCCACTATTGAAGGTCTGGACCCCGATACGGCCCCGGTCGACGCCGGGGCCCCCGTGACACGATGACTGGCAATCGCCCGCCGCCGCACCGGCGAACGGGCCCCGAGAAGGAGCACCGATGAACGACTCTCCGGGCCGGCCCTCGCCCGGATCCTCCTCCGACGAGCCGGACTCCCCCGCTCCGGAGCAGCCCGCCACCCCCGCCGACCAGGCACCGGAAGCGAAGTGGGCGCAACAGCAACCACCCCCCGCCTCCTGGTCCGGCTCCGCGGGCGGCC
Source organism: Streptomyces sp. NPDC044033 (assembly GCF_056434425.1). Taxonomy (NCBI): domain Bacteria; kingdom Bacillati; phylum Actinomycetota; class Actinomycetes; order Kitasatosporales; family Streptomycetaceae; genus Streptomyces; species Streptomyces sp. NPDC044033. The sequence continues at coordinate 134,199 of NZ_JBWKFF010000024.1, forward strand.
CACAGCCGCCCCCGGGCCGCCCGGGCCGGGGCAATCAACCGAACAACGGCTCCAGCAGATCCCCGGGCAGACAGGTCGCCTGGGGAAGCGGCTGGACGCCACCTCCAGCCGCCCCCAAACCCGGCGTCGTCCCCCTGCGCCCGCTCGGCGTCGGCGAGATCATCGAGGGCGCCTTCGCCACCATGCGCACGCAGTGGCGCACCGTCTTCGGCGTCTCCCTCGGTCTCGCGGTCGTCACCCAGACCGCCGCCACGGTCATCACCGGCATATGGTTCCGCGACAACCCGGGTCTGGACAGCCTCAACGACAACCCGGACATGACCGCCGGCGAGGCCCTGCGCGCCACCGGGCGCCTCCTCGCCGGAATGGGCATCCCCTCGTTCGTCGGCGTCCTCGGCTCGATCGTCGCCACCGCCATGCTGACCGTGGTGGTCAGCCGTGCGGTCCTGGGGCGCACCGCGACCCTCCGCGAGGCATGGACCGGCGCCCGCCCCCAACTGCTCCGCCTGCTCGGCCTCGTCATCCTGGTACCCCTGCTCATCGCCGCCGCCGTATCGGTCGCGATCCTGCCGGGCCTCCTGGTCTCCCTCGCCGGCGCGGAGGTGGGCGGGGCCGCCCTGGCCCTCCTGGGTGCTCTCGCCGGATGCGCCGCCGCGGTCTGGCTGTGGATCCGCTACAGCCTCGCCGCACCCGCGCTGATGCTGGAGAAGCAGGGCGTCATCGCGTCCATGCGCCGCTCCGCCAAGCTCGTACAGGGCGCGTGGTGGCGGGTGTTCGGCGTGCAGCTCCTGGCGATTCTCATCGTCTTCGTCGTCACGGCCATCGTGCAGATCCCCACGGGCCTCGTCGAGCTCCTCTTCGGCGGCGGCAACGGCAGCAGCACTGCCGATGTGCTGCAGGGCGGCGCCACCTCGGTCAGCTGGACGTACCTGATCATCGGCGGCATCGGCGCACTCATCAGCTCCGCCATCACGTTCCCGGTCAGCGCCGGCGTCACCGCGCTCCTCTACATGGACCAGCGCATCCGCCGCGAGTCCCTCGACGTCGAATTGATCCGAGCAGCCAAGGACTGATTACGCCCGTTCCCCGGCCACTCCAGCAAAAGGCCCGCCCCTCCGAACCGTGGTTCGGAGGGGCGGGCCTTTTGGTTCCGACTCCTCTTGAACGCAAAAATGCCGGTGTCCCGGACCATAAGGCCCGGGACACCGGCTAAAAATTGTTCGGCGGCGTCCTACTCTCCCACAGGGTCCCCCCTGCAGTACCATCGGCGCTGAAAGGCTTAGCTTCCGGGT
>NZ_JBWKFF010000025.1:0-52515 GCF_056434425.1 Streptomyces sp. NPDC044033
GCCGCCCAGGTCCTGCTGCGACAAGTCGCCGACGCGCACCACCGCCTCGCCCTCGTCTGGGCCGACGGCGGCTACACCGGCGGCCTGGTCGAGCACTGCCTCACCGCTTTCGCGCTGGTCCTGGCGATCGTCAAGCGCAGCGACGACATGCGCGGTTTCGTGGTCCTGCCCAAGCGGTGGATCGTCGAGCGCCTCTTCGCCCACCTGATGCGCACCCGCCGCCTGGCACGCGACTGCGAACGCCGCACCACCAGCGCCGAGGCGATGATCTACTGGTCGATGACCCTGCTCATGACCCGCCGCCTGGCCCGGCCACACCCGCAGCGAGCGTGAACCGGCCCGGCGCCGACTCGGCCAGCCAGCCGCGCGCGACCAAGCGTTTCGCCTTCGACCGCAGTGCCTCCACCCGAGCCGGCACCACGTCCATGCCGAACGCCGCGGCCATCTCCTGGCACGTCAACGGCCCTTGATGAAGCCGGGCCCGGTCCGCGAGTGCCTGCAGAATGCGCTGGTAGTCCACCGACAGCACCGACCAGGCCAGCCCCGCACGCCACACCGGCACCTTCGACTTCGCCGCGGTCGGCACCTTCGACGTCCTTCGGGACTGCTCCTCGACGGTCGGCGCGGTCCCCTCGGCCGGGGCGGGGTCCTGCCCGCTCTCGTCCACGGGGGCCAGCACCTCGCCGACCCGCGAGCAGGCGATGGCCCACTCCTTCCATTCCCGCTCGGCCACGGCCAACTCGGCCTGGACGCGGTCGGCCGCCTCCCGCAGTTCGTCCACACGACGGCGAGCACCCAACTCACGCTGTTCCAACAGCCCGACCACCGACGGCATCCACGACCTCCCGGACAGTGACAGCACGACAGGCCACAACTCCCACGGGATCACCCGCCCTATGCCCGACCAGCGGAAACGCGGCCCTCAAGTCCGGAAAGACAACAACGTCTAAGGACGAAGAACCTACCGGTCACTACGCACGCGAGGCCGAATAGGACTCCCGAGCACCCTGAAATTCTCGCTGTCTCGCCACGCCCTCGCAGCCAACAGACCGTCTGATCAGCAACGAAAGCCACCTGACGAGCCATCAGAACGAGCGCCACATGAGCGTCAAGATACCTCGGAGAGCGTCATTTCAGCGTCAAGATATCGCCCGTAACGCCCACACCGCACATAACGCACATAACGCACATCACTCGAACCCGCAGGTCAGGCGCCCTTCCCCACCGGCTTCAGGATCGCCACGCACTCCACATGGTGCGTCATCGGAAACAGGTCGAACCCGCGGCGTGCGTACCCGGTACCTGTGCTCGCGGAAGTATGCCAGGTCGCGGGTAGAAGCCGCCGAGTCGCAGGCCACGAAGGCGATACGGCGATCGCGGAGGGAGACCAGTTCGCGTACCGTCTGCTTGTCGGCGCCGACGGGCATGGGTCCAGAGCGATGAGTCCGGCTCTGGTGATGCGGATGCACGGGAGGGCCTGTTGGCCTTGCCCTGTTCGACGTGGGGCCGTGGGGACTCAGCAAGGTTGTGGTGGGCTTCCTCAATGCAGGCTCGCCCGACCCGATGTCGAGGACCGCGTCCATCTCCCCGACGCACTCGGCCAAGCGTCCGCGAAGATGCCGACTCCGCAGTAGCGACCCAAGATCCCTCTCACCCTTGGGCGGCATCAGGCTCTGCATAGCCCGCCTCGACCAGGGTTGCCTGTGGTCTGCGGATGGACCTGGCGGCACGTCGGCCGGGACCGGAGTCCCATCAGTAGCAGACCGGCCGTCGGGACAGTGAGTAGCCGGGCAACACGCTGCCAACAGGGACGGATGCGCGGCCCGACCTGCCGTAACGCAGTACGCCGCCGGGGAGAATCTGGGGAGAACGAAGCCCCTGTGGGGAGCGTCTGGGGAGAATCGACCGCATAAAGCGACAGCAAACCGAAAGAGCCTGAAAGGCTGATCCCCTCAGGTCAGGCGCTCCCTGGAGGCCGTTTCCGCAGCTCAGGCCGACGCAAGAGACGACTTCATGACGTACGTACCCAGGTCGTCGGCCTCGACGAGCCCCGGCAGGGAGCCACCCTCACGCAGCGGCGTGACATAGCGGGTCGCGATAACCTCTCTCAACATATTCCAAGGCCCTCCACGCCACACACCTTGCATTTCATGGTGCACTCCAAACGGTACGGTCCAGGGAACCACGCGCGATCAGCCCTGGGGAGAAACTGGGCGTTTCAGCCCGCACGCCGAGCCTCTATCTTCCGAGCAGCCCGTCGACGGCGGCGCGCCCCTCGCTTCCAGCCTCCGGCGTGAAGTGGGCATAGTAACCGAGCGTGATAGCGGGCGAGGAGTGACCCAGCCGCCGCGCCAGCGTCACCACGGACTCCCCCGCCTCCAGCAGAATCGAGGGGCGCAGGTGTGCGGCGGCACGCGGAAGCCGCCCTGCGGCGCCGCCTCCCCTTGCCACGGTTTCACTCCCTTGGGACGTGAAGGGATAACGCCTACTTTGGCCAGCGCGGTCGAGCCGGTGAGGTACCAGCCGTAGCACCACTTACCGCCACTGTCCGGGTTGGTGCACGGCCGGCATGGTGCGGTGGCACCCGGGGGCGAGTCTCGCCGGTTCACTGGGCTATCTTTCGGGACGGGACGCGAAGTGCGGTCTCCAGCACTGTGGTCTGCGGCATCGTCGGCTTCCGCACCGTCGCGGCTCCCGCACCGAGAATGAGGAGGTCCGCCGTGGCAGAGGGCCCTGGGGCGGAGACGACAGCGGCCCAGCGTGCCTATGCCGAGATCGCCGAGCGCATGGCCTCGGGAGAGCTGCGCCCCGGGATCTGGCTGCGGGAGGAATCCCTGGCCGCCTCGATGGGGATCAGCCGTACGCCCGTACGCGAGGCGTTGCGCAAGCTCCACTCCGAGGGGCTGGTCCGGATCGAGCGCCACCGGGGCGCACAGGTCGTGTCCTGGAGTTCCGAGCAGGTGGCGGAGATCTATGGGCTGCGCACCGTGATCGAGGGATATGTGGCGGCGGTGGCCGCCCAGAAGATCGGACCGGAGGATCTGGCCGCGCTCGAAGCGAACCTCGCCGAGTACGAGCAGGCGATCGCGGAGGGCGGCCGTGCGGGCAGGCAACGGGCCGTCGGGCTGAACAACGACTTCCACGCGATGTTGCTGGCGGCCACCGGCAACGACGGCCTCGTCCATCTGCTCACAGGTGTGCTCGGGCTGCCGCTGGTGCGCCGTACATTCCTGCAGTACACAGAGCGCGACCTCGCGCGCAGCGCTGAGCACCACAGGGGGCTCATCGAGGCGCTGCGCCGCAAGGACGCGATCTCAGCCGAGATGATCATGAAGGTTCATCTCAGGGCTGCCCAGCAATCGGTGCTGGAACGGCAGGAGCACGACGCCCCCGCAGACGGCTGACGAGCCACGCCGACAGCGCGCCGATCACGAACGCCCCGGCCACCGGCGCGTAGCGGCGGGAGACGGGCCACACGAAGGCCAGGGCGTTCAGCTCCGCACCGCCCGGGTCGGCGGGAGCGGAGGTTGCCGCCGAACCGTGCGGCCGCTGCCCGAAGGCGGCGGTCGGCTGCTCCTCGGCGGCCAGCATCGCTTCGAGGTTCGCCGCGAACTGACCGATCAGCCGCGCACCCACATCCGCCATCGCACTGCGCCCGAACTGGGCCACCTTGCCGGTGACCTGAAGCTGGGTTCCCACCGAGACGCGGGTGCCGGCGCTGCCTTCGGGTGCCAGGTCGACGGTGACGACGGCTTCGGCCGAACCCTTTCCGCTGCTCTCGTTGCCGCCGGCGTCGAGCACCATGCGCCGCTTGTCCGCGTCGCGTTCGCGGAAGGCCGCCGTGCCTCCGTAGCTGACCTTGATCGGTCCGACTTTGACGGTCACCGTCCCCTCGTAGGAGCCGTCGTCCTTGGGGAGCACGCTCGCGCCCGGCATGCAGGGGGCGATCCTCGGTACGTCGGTCAGCAGGGCCCAGGCTTCTTCGGGCGCGGCCGGGACGACGAAGTTGTTGGTGAACTCCATGCTCTACTCCTCGTTGTGCCGGTGGGTGGCCGGCGCGTCGTTCCGGTGGGTGGCGACCGCCGCGTCCTCGGCCGCGATGCCGCTCTCCACCGCCTGCCCGACTGCGTTGACGATGCCGTTGTAACCCGTGCAGCGGCAGAGGTTGCCGGACATGGCGACGCCGATCTCCTCCCGGGTGAGCGTCTGCCGCGCGCAGACGAGATGGTGTCCGGACAGGAGCATCCCGGGCGTGCAGAAGCCGCACTGGAGTGCGCCGTTCCGGGAGAAGGCGTCCCGCAGCCTCTCCGCGTCAGGGCCTTCCAGGCCCTCGACCGTGACCACTTCACTTCCTTCGCATCCCCCGGCCAGGGTGAGGCAGGCACGCGTCGGCAGCCCGTCCACCGTGACGGTGCAGGCCCCGCACACCCCCTGTTCGCAGCCCAGATGCAGCCCGGTGAGGCCGAGTTGGTCGCGCAGCAGGTCGGCCAGGGTGGTACGGCCGGCTGTACGCACTGTGTGCGGCCGGCCGTTGACGGTCATCTGAACAGTGATCTCATGCATCCGGTGTCATCCCCTCCGCGGCCCGCAGCGCGCGGTGGACCGTGACCGCGTGCAGTTGCAGCGCGTGCCGCGCGGTGGAATCGAGGCCCGACAGGTCCTGGCCCGTGTCCTGTGCGAGGGGCGCCACGAGGCGGGCGGGCTCCAGGTCGGCTGATGTTCCGCCACGGACGGCCGCTTCGGTGGTGCTCAGCCGCAGCGGGCGGTCGGTTGCCGCGCCGAGCCACAGCTCGATGTCCTGCCACGGCCCGTTCGTGTCCCGTTCGCCGAGGGCGACGCCCAACGAGTCCGCGAACTCGCCGGGTTTGCGGCACATCTTGTACATGCCCCACCGCGTCGAAGCATCGAGGCGCCGCACCTCAACCTCGGTGATCAGCTCATCGGGTGCCAGCGCGGTGGTGAAGAAGCCGAGCAGGAGCTCCCGTACGGGGACGGCGCGCGTGCCGCGTACGGAGCGGGTGTGCACGGTGGCGTCCAGGGCGGACATGACCGTGGGCCACTCGGCGGAGGAGTCGCTGTGCGCGAGGCTGCCGCCCACGGTGCCGCGGTTGCGGATCGCCGGGTAGCCGATGCCGGCGGCGGCGTACGGCAGCAGGCCCCGGGTAACGTCCGGCACGAGCCCGTGCTCGAATCTCATGTGTGTGGTGGTCGCGCCGTAACGGGCGCCGAAGGACGTCTCCCGGCTGGTGCGCAGCGCATCGACGCCGGTGAGGTCGACCAATGTCTCCGGCTCGGCCAGCCGCATGTTCATGATGGGGACGAGACTCTGGCCGCCGGCGATGACCTTGCCGTCGTCACCGGCGCCGGCGAGCAGTTCGACCGCCTCGTCCAGGGTGGTGGGCCGGTGGTAGCGAAAGGGCGGTGCCTTCATCGGGCCGCCTCCAATGCCGCGCCGGCCTCGGCAGCCGGCCGGCCGGCCTGGAGCGCCGTCCACACCCGCTCCGGGGTCATGGGGGTCTCGTTGACCTGCGTACCGAACTCGCGCAGCGCGTCCCGTACGGCGTTGGCGATGGCGGCGGGCGGCGCGATGGCCCCGCCCTCGCCGGCGCCCTTGACGCCGAACGTGGTGTGCGGGGACGGCGTCGACATGTGCTCGATCCTGATCCGCGGCACCTCGGTGGCCCCTGGCAGCAGGTAGTCCAGGAAACTCGTCGACTTCGGCTGCCCGTCGGCGTCGTGCACGATCTCCTCCAGGAGGGCGTTGCCGATGCCCTGGGCGATGCCGCCGAGGATCTGGCCGTCGACGATGAGGGGGTTCACCACCGTGCCGCAGTCCTCGACCACTCCGTAGTCGAGAAGCCGCACATATCCGGTGTCCAGGTCGACCTCCACCACGGCCGCCTGCGTGGCGTAGGTGAACGCACCGGTCTGCACGTCCGGCCGGTAGTGGCAGGTGACTTCCAGGCCGGCCTCGACACCCGGTACGTGGTCGGGGGTGAAGAGGAACTCCTTGGCCAGCCGCGCGTAGCCGATCGAACTCCTCTTCCCCACCACGGCGTGGTCGCTCAGGGTCAGGTCCTCGACGGGCTCGTCCATGAGTACGGCGCCGATTCGCAGGACCTTCTCCGCGAGCGCCTGGGCGGCCCGGTGCGTGGCTCCGCCCGACATCACCATGGAGCGGGAGGCGAAGGTGCCGTCACCGCGTGGGGTGAGGGCCGTGTCGCCGTGCAGCACGGTGATCCGGTCGGGCTCGACGTCGAAGGTCTCGCTGACGACCTGCGAGAGGGTGGTCTCCAGGCCCTGCCCATGGCTCTTGATCCCGACGCTCAGGACGAAACTCCCGGTGGCGTCCATGGCCAGCCGAGCGCCTTCGGTTCCAATGGTGACGGCCAGTCCGCGGGTGGCCCATTCGATGCAGCCGTGCGCGGTCTGCTCGGTGAAGGAGGCGTAACCAACGCCGATGCGCCGACGGGCCGTGGCGGGCAGGGCCCGTTGACGCGCGCGCCACTTGTCGTGCCCGATGAGGGCGGTGGCGCGGCGTACGGCTTCGGGATAGTCGCCGCTGTCGTAGACCTTGTTCGCGACGGAGGTGAAGGGCATGTCCTCGCTGCACACCATGTTCTTGATGCGCATCTCGTACGGTTCCATGCCCAGCGCGAGGGCGAGTTCATCGATGGTGCGTTCGATGGAGAAGGCGGCGGCGGGCCGGGCGACACCGCGGTAGGGGCCCGAAGGGGTCTTGTTGCTGGCCAGACTCCGGGTGCGGAAGCGGTAGTTCGGCAGCCGGTAGGGCCCGGGGATCATCGCCGAGGCCATGGTGGCGTCCATCGTCGCCGTCCATGGGTGCACCGAGTACGCCCCGCTGTTGACGAGGATGTCCGCGTCCACTCCCAACAGCGTTCCGTCGGCCGCCGCGTACGCGGTGACCCGGTGTCGGTGATCACGAGCCTGTGTGGAGGCGACCTGGGCCTCCCAGCGGTCCTCCACCCAGCGCACCGGATGGTCGACCTGGGTCGCGATGGCGGCGAGCGCGATCTCTTCCGGGTAGACGGAGCACTTGCTCCCGAACCCGCCCCCCATGTCGGGGGCGATCACCCGCACTCGCCGGGCCTGCATGCCGAGTTGGAGCGCGATCATGTCGCGGATCATGTGCGGCGTCTGCGTCGAGGACCACACCACGAGTTCGTCGGCCGACCGGTTGTAGTGCGCGATCACCCCTCTGGTCTCCAGCGGCACGACGGCCTGCCGGTTCATCGTGTACTCGCGGGTGACGGTGACCGCCGCCTCGCGGGCCGCCGCGTCCACGTCGCCCACTTCGCCAGAGGTGGTGGCGAAGATGTTGTCCGGCCAGTCCTCGTGCACCCTCGGCGCGCCGGGCGCCAGGGCCGCGTCAAAGCCGGCCACGGCGGGGAGCGCTTCGAGATCCACCCTGACCCGGCCGGCCACGTCCTCCGCCTCCGCCCGGGTGCCGGCGACGGCCAGGGCGACCGGCTCTCCGACGTAACGCACCTTCCCCGACGCCAAGTTGGGAAGCGGCGCTTCGCGAAACCCCTCCAGCGTCGAGGTCGCCGTCAAGGGCTCGGCGAAGGGCGCGAGCCGCTCGGCGGTCCACACCGCCTCGCGGTCCCCCTCCGGGACGGAGATCGCGCGGATGAGTCCGTGCGCGACCTGGCTCCGTACGAACGCGATCTCACGCAGCCCGGGAAGCCGCACGTCGGCGACGAAGCAGCCCCGGCCCGCCATGTGGCGGGAATCCTCCCGGCGAGGCTCCCGCGCCCCGACCCCGTGCCGCCGTTCCGGGACGGCCCTCTCGGTACTCATCAGGCTCACCTCACTCGTCACGGGCCGCCGCTCGTTCCCGTTACGGCTGCCGTACAGCACAAGACCGTATACAAAAGCAGCGAGATGGACAACGGTAGCCCGCACGTCGTGACAGCCGCCCCACCGGCGTTCCGCGACGCACCGGGCCTCAGCGCGAAGCCCCGACGACACCGTCTGCCACGTCCGGCTCCACCTCACCCCCCGCCTCTCCTTGAGGCCCAACTACCCATATACCAGGGGAAGATGAGAGGACTCTTGATGTGTTGGCAGCACATCAGGGCCCATCCAGTCCCGGTAGGAACGAAGAGCTTCGCCCCGCTCCCCCGTGGGCAGAATCGAAGACACTGCGACTCCGCGCGGTCACCGTCATCCCCATCCGCCGGGGCCAACACGCCAACAGTTGTATACGAATCTTCGTCACGAGCCCTCAGAGGGTGCTCATCGGAGAGCGTTGATGGCCTGGGAGGCATAGTGCTCGCGCAGGGACCTCACGGCATCGCCGCTCGCCTCAGGTCCGGATACCTCACAGCAGCAGGCGGGTCCGCCGCCGCAACGACGGGCCCGCTCTCCGGCCGCGGCGAGAACAGCTCCCGACAACCGGGGGAAGTTCACCCGGCCCAGCGCGAACGCGGCGACTCTCCCCGCTCGTCCGGGGTCGGACAGTGGGCTGTCCGTCGCTGAAGAGCGCGTCTCGTGAACGATCACTACTGTTCCCTGCCCCGGGGATATCGGGAGCGTCACGGACTCTTGGAGCACACACGGCTCGGGTCCGCCCCCGGCGGTTCGGTCAGTCGTGGTAGCCGACGATGAGGTGTTTGTCCCCGTTGGACTTGCGGACCTCGCAGCGGGTGAAGCCGGCGTCGTTGAGGAGTGCGGTGAATTCGTGGGCGGTGCGGTGCCGGCCTTGGGTTTCCAGATGCATGGTGAGGTTCATTGCGGAGGTGGCAAGGGGGCCTTGTCGGGTGTCATCGAAGAGGCGGTCCATGACGAGGACATGTCCGTGGGGGCGGCAGGCGCGGTGAGCTTTGCGCAGGAGTTGGACGCAGGTGGCGTCGGGCCAGTCGGACAGGATGTAGCCGAAGGCGATGCAGTCCCCCTCGGGCAGTTCGTCGGTGAAGAAGTCGCCCGGAGTGAAGTGGAGGCGGCCGGCGAGGTTGTGTGCCTTCCGTGTCTCATCGAGGTAGGGCTCGACCTGCGGGAGGTCGAAGACGGTGGCCTCAAGGCCGGGCGCGTGGCGCAGGGCAGCGATGGCGAAGGGGCCGGTGGCTCCGCCGACATCGATCAGGTGGGTGCTTCCGGTGAGGTCCCCGAGGGCGGCGAGTTCTCGGGATGGAGCGTAACTGAGGTCCCACATGGCGGTGAGGAAGCGACGAGTGGACTGTTCGTCCCGGTAAAGAGAAGCGAAGGGCTGGGCGTCGGGGCCGTCGACGACGGCCTTTCCGTGCTGCAGGTAGGAGTTGAGGGCGGGGGTACGGGTGGCTGTCTCCTGGACGAGGTGGGTGAGAAAGCCGCCGATGTAGTGGGGATTGCCGGGGTCGAGGAAGGGCTGTATGTCCGGGGGGACTGCGTAGCGCCCGGTGGACGTGCGGTGGAGGATCTGATGCGCGGCGAGGAGCAGCAGCATGCGTTCCAGGACGTCGGCGTCGAGGCGTAGGGCTTGGGCGATGTCCTCAGCGCGGGCGGGCCCTGTGGCTGTGAGGTGGGCGAAGACGTGGTGGCGGTCGGCGAGGTGTAGCACAGGTGTGGTGATGACGCCGAAGACGGCCTTGTCCAGGTTGCTGGGCAGCACGGAGAGATCCTCCTTCGGGTGAGCGGTAGCCGTCCGGCCTCGTGTGTCGGGCGGACGGGCGCGGGGTCAGCGTGTGGGGGTGGCGGTCGCGCTCTGGGTCAGGATTTCCGCGAAGTGCCGCGGGTGGGTGGCGTGGGCGATGTGGTCGGCGCCTTCGATGGTCTCGTGGCGCCCTGCGGGCAGGAGGTGGGCGAGGTGGAGTGCGGTGTGCTGGTGGTGGGGCAGTGATCGGCTTCCCGAGGCGGTGAGGACTGGGGTGCGCAGGGTGCTCGGGTCGAAGCAGGGCTCGTCCAGGGTGGGGTCGGTCATCTCGCGGATGAGGGCGAGGCCGTCGGGGTGGAGCTGTGCGTCGCTCTTGCCGTGGGCGGGGCGGCCGAGGACGGCCTGCTGCAGGGCGCGGGCCGTGGCGGCGGGGCCTTGAGGGATGGTGTCGTGGACCAGTTGTTCCCAGGGTGCGGTGCCGGGCCACCAGGGCAGCCAAGGGATGGGGGGTTCGTAGGCGACTACCGCACGGAACAGGCCGGGGCGTTGGGCTGCGGCGGCCAGGGCTGTCAGAGCGCCATAGCTGTGACCGGCCAGGACGGGCTGCCGCAGGCGGGTTGCCACGGCGATGAGATCGGCCACATGGTCGGCCAGCGCGGTCTGGGTATCGGCCAGCGGACGGGAGGCGCCCCAGCCTCGCCGGTCGTACCCGGAGATCGTCCAGCCGGGCAAGTGGGCGGCGACCTGTTGGAAGGTGGCGCTGTGGTCCATGGTGCCGTGGACGAAGAGGACGCTGTGGGGGCCGGTGTCCTTTTTCGTGCGCAGGACCGGGCGGATCATGAGGGAGCTCCCGCGGTGAGGAGAAGGTCCGCGATCTTTGCGGGGGTGGGGGCGGTGATGAGCACCGCGGTGTCTACGGGGGTGCCGGTGAGGGCTTCCAGACGAGCGAGGAAAGCGGCCAGTTTGATGGAGTCGCCGCCGATGCTGAAGAAGTCGGAGGCGGTGTGGATATCACGCAGGGGCAGGTCCAGGGTCTGGGCGAACTCCTGGGCGATCTTCCAGGTGAGGCGGGAGTGCCGTCGCTGATCGGCTCCCGGATCAGGTTCGGGCGGGGGCGGGTCGGTGGCCGGCGGCGGGATGGGGGGTGCGCTGTTGTGGGTGGACTTGCCGTTGATGGACCGCGGGAGTTCGGTGACCTGGGTGAACGTGGTGGGCACCATGGCGCCGTGCAGGCGGGCGTTGAGGTGGGCGCTGATCGGATCTTCGTCGAGGTGGGGTCCGGCGGGGACGATCAGGGCTTCGAGGCGGTCGTCTTGGGGATGGACGTGGCAGGCAGCGACGCCGGGGGCCGTTTCCAGTACGCGTTCGATCTCGTCGAGTTCGACGCGTTGGCCGTGGAATTTGACCTGTCGGTCGCGACGGCTGATGTAGTCGAGCGTGCCGTCGGAGCGGGTGCGGCAGATGTCTCCGGTGCGGTAGAGGAGGCTCGGGGGGGCTGTGGGGGTGGTGTGGGGGTTGCGGGCGAAGTGCTTTTCCATCAGGTCGGGCTGGTTGAGGTAGCGGCCGACGCCGATGCCGCCGATCCACAGTTCGCCTTCCTGTCCGGCGGGAACTTGGCGCAGTGCGTCATCGAGGAGGTAGGTGTGTTTGTTGGCGATGGGCCGTCCGATGGGCGGGCGTTCTTCGGTGGGTGAGCATTCGTGCCAGGTGGCGAGGACTGCGGTTTCGGCGGGGCCGTAGAGGTTGAGCAGGCGGCGTCCGGGGTGGGACCAGCGTTGTGCCCAGGCTGCGGGGAGGCGTTCACCCGCGGAGGCCGCGATCCGCAGATCGGGCAGGGGTTCGTCGGGAAGTGCCATCCAGACCGAGGGGGTGAGGATCACGATAGTGATCTTCTGGGCGGCGAGAAGTCGCATCAGGGGCGGTCCGACGATGAGGTCCTCGGAGGGGGCGACGACCAGGGTGGCACCGGACAGCAGGGCGAGGATGAGGTCGCCGACACAGCCGTCGAAGTTCGGGGAGAGGAACTGCAGGATCCGGTCTCCCGGGCCCTGGTGGAAGATCTCCTGCTGGGCGAGGTGGAGGTTGACGGTGGCCTCGTGGCTGATGGCGATGGCTTTGGGGGTGGCGGTGGTGCCACTGGTGAAGACGATGTACGCGGTGTCTCCGGCGGTGGCCCCAGTAAGCGGGGCATCGGGGTATCGGTCGCTGTCGCCGGTAGCGGTCACCTGGGCGGGGAAGATGGCGGGAGGCAGGGAGTGATCGCTGATGACGAGGCGTGCCTCGGCTTCGACGAGCATGGTCCGCAGCCGCTCGCGGGGGCAGGACGCATCGGCGAGGAGGAACGCGGCACCGGTCTTGGCGACGGCGAGTACGGCCAGCGCGAACTCGGGAGAGCGTTCCATGACCACGGCCGCAACGGTGCCGGGCCTGGCCCCTTGCCGGCGTAACCGGTAGGCCAGGGCGTTGGCCCGCTCGTCGAGTTCGCGGTAGGTGAGGGTCTCGTGGGGTCCTTGTACGGCCGGGGCGTCGGGGGTGGTTCGGGCCTGCTGTTCGAAGGCTTCGTGCCAGCATGCGGTGGGGGCTGGTTGCTGCGTGGTGGTGGGGTCGGCGTCGAGGGAGCGGGCGGGGAGCACGGGTGCGTCTCGCCTCTCGGTCTCGGTGTTGCCGGGGGTGTGGGTGCCGATGCGGACCTTGGCGTGCTGGAGGCAGCGGGTGTTTCCGTGCAGGCCCCAGACCAAGGCCGAGGGGCCGTCCGCGGGTGTGTAGGACGGGTATTTGGCCAGGAATCCTTCGACGGCGTAGCAGGCCAGGCGTTCCGCGTAGCCGGCACCGGGGCATGTGTGGCGTCCGGCTCCGAAGCCCAGATGCCGGGGGCCGTGCCGGCCCGGGTCGAGAATCCCGGAGTCGGTGAAGGTGCGCGGGTCGAGGTTGGCGGCGGCCAGGTGGACCAGGATGCTGTCACCGGCTGTGATGGGGATTCCGTGGACGGTGGTGTCGGTGGTGGCCCTGCGTGCGACGAACTGGCTGGAGCCGTTGACGCGCATGGTCTCGGTGACGACGGCGGCGAGCAGGGCCGGGTCCTGGCGGACTTGGTGCTGGCGTTCGGGGTCGTGGTGCAGGGCCAGCAATGCGGAGGTGACGAGGTGGGTGAGGGTCTGGTAGCCGCCGCCGACCAGGACGATGCCGTTCGCGGCGACCGCGAGGACTTCTTCCTCGGTGGGGGCCCGGCCGGACAGTGGAGCGGTGAGCGCGCTGATCACGTCGTCGCCCGGGTGCTTGAGCCGGTGACGGGCCTCCTGCTCCAGGGTGTTCAGGGCCTGAGCAAGGGTCTGGTCGACTTCGGCGTCGGGGGCGGCGGGCAGGGCAGCGAGGCTGCCGAGGAACCGTTCGTACGCCTCGGCCCATCGGGTGAGTTCCGCCTCCCGGCCGGGCATGCCGAACAGGTAGGCGACCAAGGCGGAGGGGAGTTTCGCGGCGAAGTCCTCGACGAGGTCGAGGGCGCCCTGCTCGGGAAGGGCGTGCAGAATGCCGGTGACGATGTCCCGCAGATCATCCTCCCGGCTCTTGACGCGGGGGCCCGAGAACTGGCCGGCGAGGGCGGAGCGGATGGCGTGGTGCTGCGGGGGGTCCAGAAAGAGCATCTGTTCATGGACCATCGCGCTCAGGTGGGCGGAGGCGTGCAGGCCCCGGGCGCGCAGGGCGTGGGGGTCGTGCTCGCGTACGGAGGAGAAGCGTTCGTGGTCGCGCAGGATCTCAACGGCTTCGGCGTAGCCGGAGCACACCCACACGGAGCCGACCTCGTCGAAGAACAAGGGCCCGAGTTCGGTGATGGCGTTGATGTAGCGGGTCGGGTCGGCGATGACGTCGGCGGACTGGAGCAGATGCACTCCGTGCCGGGCCCGGTCGTAGCCGGGCGGAGTCGCAGGCAAGATCATGGCATGCCTTTCAGGCTGCGAGGGAGGTCGCGTCGGGGGCCGCGGCCCTGGCGTGGGGCTGGTGCGGTGGGCATGCCTCAGTCGAGGTACCCGGCAACGACGCCATTGGCACCAGCTGCTTCGAGCGGCAGCACTTCTACCCGGGCGAAGCCTTCCTCCCGCAGCCATGTGGAGTACTCGGCGGCCGAGTAGTTCTTGCCTCCCTCGGTCTCCACGAGCATGTTCATGCCCATGAGGGCGGCGGCGGGCGGCCCGGTGCGTACGTCGTTGAGCAGCAGTTCGCAGATCAGCACGGCGCCGCCCGGGGCCAGGGCTGCCCGGCACTTGCGCAGCAGCGCCCGACCGGTCTCCTCGTCCCAGTCGTGCAGGATCATGCTCAGCAGGATGGCGTCGTAGCCGCCGGGCAACTCGGCGTCGCGCTGAAAGTCACCGGCGAACGTATCAACGCTGCTTTCCAACTGCGCTTCGGCGATTTTCTTGCGTGCCAGATCACAGACGGGCGGGAGGTCGAAGACCGTCGCCGACAGCTGACTGAAGCGTCGGCACAGTTCGATGGGGAACGCGCCCGCCCCGCCGCCCACGTCCAGCAGCCTGTTGTGCCGTGTGAAGTCGTGCACCTGGGCGAGGGCCCGCGCGGTGAAGGTGGAGATGGAGTACATGCAGTCCCAGAAGAGTCGCAGAGTTTCAGGGTCCACGGTGTCGAACAGCGACTCCTGAGTGCCCGGGGCCCAGGTGGAGGGCCGATTCGTGCGCATTACCTCGGCGATGGACTGCCAGGCGGGGTACTCACGGCGGTCCAGGTAGCGGACGAAACCGCCGAAGTAGTAGGGGCGTCCCTCGACCAGGAACTCCTCCGAGAGGGGGGTATTGCGGTAGCGGGAGCCGTTCTTGTCCAGCAGACCCAGCGAAGCGCATCCGGCCAGGAGGAGGTCGGCCGGGCGTGCGGCGATACCGAGTCCGGCGGAGACTTCCTCCATGGTCAGTTCACGGCCTCCGGCCAGCAGGTCGAAGAGGCCGAGGTCCAGGGCGCCCGCGTAGGTTTTGAAACTCCAGAATCCGGTGGCGAGTTCCATGAGAGGGGTGGGCACCAGTGGGGTGTCCGTGGGGGACAGTTCCGGCATCAGCTTCTCCCTTCGCGGGCGCCGGCGGTCATGGCCGACGCATTGGGTGGGGTTGCGCACAGCTCAGTGGGCGGGGTGGGGCTGCGGGGTGGTACGCGGATCAGTACGCGGCCGGGCCGAACAGCGGCGCGTTCGCCAGAGGGCGGAACCGGGACTGAAAGAAGCGCAGTGTGGCGGGTTCGTGGATGAAGGCCACGCCGGAGGCGAACTCCCCACGCCTGGCGTGGAGACGGGCGACACTGTCGGCGACGACGTCCATATGGCTCTGGGTGTAGGCGCGGCGCGGAATGGTGAGCCTGACCAGTTCCAGGCGCGGGTAACGGTTCTCGCCGGTGTCCGGGTCGCGTCCGGCTGAGACGGCGCCCCGCTCGGTGGAGCGGATCCCTGCGTCCAGGTAGAGCGCACACGTCAGTGTCTGCGCGGGAAACTCTTCTGGCGGCACGCTGGGCAGGAATGCCCGGGCGTCCAGGAACACGGCGTGCCCGCCCACCGGGCGGACGATGGGTACACCGGCGGCGGCGATCCGGTCTCCCAGGTAGGCCACTTGCTCAACGCGGGTACGGACGCTGTCTTCCTGGACCGATTCCTCGATTCCCTGCGCCACCGCCTCCAGGTCGCGGCCGGCCATCCCGCCGTAGGTGTGCAAGCCTTCGTAGACGACGACCAGGTTGCGTGCCTGTTCGGCGAGTTGGGGGTCGCGGAGGGCGAGCCAGCCGCCGATGTTGGCGAAGCTGTCCTTCTTCGCCGACATCGTGGCACCGTCGGTCAGCGCGCACATCTCACGCAGAATCTCCGCCACCGTCCTCTCGCCCCAACCCGGTTCGCGCTGCTTGATGAACCAGGCGTTCTCCACTGCCCGGGCGGCGTCGAGGATCACCGGGATACGGTGCCGCTGTGTCAGCTCACGGACTTCGGCCATGTTGGCCAGGCTGATGGGCTGGCCTCCGGCCATGTTCACCGTCGCGGCCAGGGACACATAGGGAATCTGCTCGGCCCCCACCTTGTCGATGAGCCGCTCCAGCTTGCCCAGGTCGACGTTGCCCTTGAACGGCAGGTCCGCGTCGGGGTCGTGAGCCTCGTCGACCACGATGTCGTGGAAAACCGCCCCATTGAGCTCCTGATGCGTACGGGTGGTGGTGAAGTACATGTTCCCCGGCACCTGGTGTCCGGGCCGTATCAGGATGCGCGAGAGGATGTTCTCCGCCGCCCGCCCCTGATGAGCCGGGATCACATGTTCGTACCCGTAGTACCGGCGCACCGCTCCCTCCAAGCGGTAGAAGCTGCGCGACCCGGCGTAGGACTCGTCCCCGAGCATGACCGCGGCCCACTGCCGGTCGGACATCGCATTGGTCCCGGAATCGGTGTACAAGTCGATGTACACCAGGTCGGCGGGCAGCAGGCCCACGTTGTAGCCCGCCTGTTCCAAGGCGTCACGGCGCTCTTGTGGGCTGGTGAGGCGGAGAGGCTCGACGCTCTTGATGCGCCAAGGCTCTGCCGGGTGCTGCAACCGTGCTCCAGACCTCGCGGACTCGAATGAATCGGGCACAGACATAGGTGACCAGCTCTCGGAGAGGGGGCGGCGCGGGAGTGTAGGCACCTTCATCGTCCGAGGCCTGAGCGGACTCGAAGACTCAAGAGACAAAGGGCCGCACCAAGGCACGTCCATGCGACTGGCGGCTCACGGCGATACGCACGGCTGCGCCTTCATGCGAAGTGGTGGGCGAAGAGCTTCTGGTGCCCCGGGCCCGGCCATCTGGGTGACGGAGCCGGTGGCACCGTGCTGGATCTGAGGGGCTGCGAGTTCCTCGACCTCATCGGCCCCGTGGGCGCGGCATAGGTGTCGCGCGGGCGTGGCGACGACGTACCACGGCGCTGGATAGGCGTCGTGCGGATCCCAGCCGAGTGTCATGTGGATGATGACTCCGGCGTGGGGTTCGCCCAGGACGTGCACGAGGGAGCCGGTAGGCAGGGCCACCTGGGCAGCGCGGGTTGCCATATCAGGCAGAAGCGCGGAGGTCTCGGTCTTGATCATGCGTCGGTGGTCGCTGAGGTCGTAGCAGTAGCGTCCGGTTCTGCGGAGATGGACAAGGGCTTCGACGAGCTGGCGCTGGCGTGGTGTGGCCAAAGGTGTTCTGTGGAGCTGCCACAGCGAGTACAACTGGTACTCGACCGAGATCCGGGGCAGCCCGTTCGATGTACGCCCGGCCGCGGTGCTCGACCACGATGCAGGCGCTGCCGGCCCGGCCAAGTGCTCGTCCTCGTCCCCGCACGCGGAGGAGAACAGCAGGTCTCCATACCATTCCTCGGATATCTTTGCGGTGATGACATACACCCCTCTCGGGCAGCCGTAGCGGTCAGGTGTAATGGCGGCACGCCTGGAGCAGGGCCAGTGCCATCGTCGTGCCGGTCTCGCCAAGACGGGCGTGGTAGGCGGCGACGACCGCGTTCTCCCGCGCCAGGTCCGTGCGCGAACGCAGTTCGGCCTCCCTTTGACTCCGAACCGTCCGGCAGCGCCGCTGACGCTGCTCGACCAGTGAAATGATCTCTTTGTCGAGCGCGTCTATGGCCGTCTGCTCCCGCAGTACGCACTCCCGCGGGCTCACCAGCGGCCGGCTCGCCGGCCCATGAGTAACCATGTCCATACCTCCCCGTACGCGAGCCACCGGCGGACGGGTGGCTGCACCCCACCAAACCGACACCCCACGCCTCGGGGAAGCCCGGGTGACGAGCCCATGCGTGAACGCGTTGAACGCTTGTCCCTTGTGAAGCCCCCGGATATCCGCAAGATCCGGGTGGCCCCAGGCACCGCGCGGCAGGCAGCAGGCAGCAGGCAGCACTACGGATGGGGACGGGTGCATTTCTCGGTGCGTGAGGTGTGGTCTTCGGGTCATATGGCGAGGGTGAGTTCGTCGGCAGCCCGCCACAGATATTCCAGGGCGTGGACGAAGCCGACGATGATGTCGACCTTCACGCCGCGCGCAAAGCCGTTATCAGCACTCTGCAGTTGCCCAGGCTGTCCCCGGGCACCGCACGATTAGCCGTTGGATCATAGGCAGCCCTGGTCGGCTGCCCGCATAGGCGATCTCGCAGCCTTGACCGACAGCATCTGCGAGTCCCTCAAGCAGCTGCGCCCTCGTCTGCCGTCTTTAACCGGCACTTCCGTTACGGGAGCGGGCGGCTATCTCGTCAGGGCCGATGACCGGGGGGAGCGTGACTGTGCCTGCTGTGTGGCCATCCCATCGTCCGGGACCCTGGCCGTGGTAGCGGGAGCTGGTGCGCATGAATTCCAGCATGCCGGAGCTCAGTTGCTGCAAGGCGGTCAGATAGGCGGTGATGTCGCTGCGGTGGTCGAGCGGACCGGCCAGGGCCTCCTGCGCGGCGTTCTGGAGCCGGTGTTCGTTCTCGCTGAACAGCTCGGCGAGCCGCTTGACTGCCTCGGGGAGGGTGAGCTGCTGCCGGCGCATGAGGATCCACAGTGCGTTGACTGTTTCACCGTCCCTAATCTCCTTGGGCCAGGAGAAGAGATCGTTGACCAGGGTGAGCGAGTCGAGAGCGTGCTGGCGTGCGCGGGAGAGCGCGGGGTCGGAGGCCAGTTCGTCGGTCAGGTCGAGGCCCAGTGCGAACTCGGTCAGGATGACGACCCATTTGCTGAATTGGTGGGTGCGGCGGAGGGTGAGGTAGTCCTCCAGGGTGAGGTCGTCGATGGCGTACTGCGCATTGGCAGTGCGGAGCTGCACGGTCTCGCGGACTTGGCTGCGGTACCGCTCGGCCACGCGGGGCTTCATCTCGGCGGTGATCCGGGGCAGGCAGACATGGAGCAGCTCGACCTGCGGGAACTGCGGTGGTGGTGCTGTTCCGTCCAGGGCGGCCAGGTAGTGCTCGCCCAGTTGCAGTGCCGTGGCCCTGCTGGCCAGCACGTCGGGTTGGCTGAACGCCTCCTCCATAAGGGTGTTGACGTTCATCTCCCGGGCGATGAAGAAGAATGCCTCGTGTTTGGCGTGCGGGTAGCACAGTCCGGCGTAGCTGGGGATGCGCTGGCGCAGGTAGCTCTGCGCTGCCTCTTCGCTCTTCCAGTGCCGGGTGATGTAGGGGCGATCTGCCACCCTCAGCAGGTAGTCGGTGGTTGCCTCGCCGTTCGGGTGGCGCAGCACCGGGAAGATCGTGTCGACCTTGGGCAGGAATAGCGGTTGGCTGAGGTCGGGCATGCTTTCTTTGGTGGTCTTCGGCAGGGGCATGAGAGTCCTCCTGGCTGTGGCGGTTGAGAGGTGGTCAGCTTTCCCGTCGGGCAATGATGCTGTAGGCGGAGAATTTTCCTTGCAGCAGGGCGAGTGACAGGTTGACTGCCAGGACACGGAGTTCTTCGAGTGTGCCGGTGACGCCGTTGGGGAAATAGGTCTCGATGTTGCTCCGAATCTCCAGTAGCCAGTGGGCGACGTCGGTGTTGGAGGGAAGGACCCGGATGTCGTCGACGGTGAACCCCTTTTCTTCCAGTACGTGTGTCACGTACTTGGGGTTCTTTCGGTTGCCGCAGGCCAGGCGGTCCACGTCATCGGGAATTGCTGACTCGTACTCAGCCAGGTCCCCGTTGTAGAGGTTGTCGGAGATGACAAGCAGCCCTCCTTCGCGGACACGTTTTGCCAGGGCGGCCATGGAGGTCTCGTACAGTTCGTTGGGGAAGTGGGTGATCACCCCGCGGATGATGACGAGGTCGTAGGGCTGGCCGGGGTCAGGCAGCAGGTCCACGTCGCGGGCGTTGCACCGGTACAGATGGGTGCGGTCCGCGACTTCCTTGTCGTGGAGGTAATGGTGGCAGTACTCCAGTTGGCGGCGACTGATGTTGGCACCGTCGAGGCGCGGGCACTCGGGGAACCGGCGGGCCATGTATTGCAGCATGAACCCCCATCCGCAGCCGAGGTCGAGAATCCGCTGGAGTGGGGGCCGGCCAGGTGCGGCCAATCCGGCAAGTTCGAGCTGCCGGTCGAAGAAGCGCACCCCTGCCTCGTCGAGTGATACCGGGCGAGGCGAGTCTGGATGGTTGTAGATGCCCCACTCGAACAGGAGGTAATCACCGAGCGCTTTACGCCAGGTTTCTGGATCGTCGCCGTAGGTGTCGACGACCTTCTCCTCGTACGGATCGATTACCGGCCCCCGGATTACCTGGTACCGGGGATCGCAGCCGGCTCCGGGGACATGACTGGCAGGGCCGCCGCCCGGGATGGCGGAAGGGGTCTGCGTGTCTCGGTGAGCCGCCGGATCGGCGGAAGCGCTGGGCAACGAAACGACGGCAGAGTTGGCAATCATGTAACTGCTCCTTCTGTTCGATCGATGAGAAGCAGCGCTTGTTCGACCAGCGCCTCGACGATCTGGCTCTCGGGGACGGTTTTGATGATTTGGCCTTTGGTGAATATTTGGCCTTTCCCGTTGCCGCAGGAGACGCCGAGATCGGCCTCGCGGGACTCGCCGGGCCCATTGACGACACACCCCATGACGGCGACGCGCAGCGGGTGGGGGAAGTCGTCGAAGGCGGCCTCGACCTGAGCTGCCAGTCTGTGGATGTCGACCTGGAGGCGGCCGCAGCCCGGGCAGGAGACGATCTCCAGTTTGCGTGGACGCAGGCCGAGGGACTGGAGGATATGGATACCGGCCTTGACCTGTTCCACCGGGGGTGCGGACAGGGAGACCCGAATGGTGTCCCCGATGCCCTCGCCGAGGAGGATGCCGAATGCGACCGCCGATTTGATGGCCCCCTGGAAGGCGGGTCCCGCTTCGGTGACGCCCAAGTGGAGGGGGTAGTCGCAGGATTCGGCGAGCAGTCGGTTGGCCGCGATCATCGTGGTCGGGTCGTGGTGCTTGACCGCGATCTTGAGGTCGGTGAACCCGTGCTCCTCGAAGAGCGAGGCCTCCCACAGGGCGGACTCCACCAGCGCCTCGGGGGTGGCGTGCCCGTACTTGGCGAGGAGACGTTGGTCGAGGGAGCCCGCGTTGACGCCGATTCGGATCGGTGTCCTGGCCGCGGCCGCCGCTTGAGCGATCGCGGCGACCTGGTCGTCGAACTTCCTGATGTTGCCGGGATTGACCCGCACGGCCGCGCAGCCCGCGTCGATGGCGGCGAAGACGTAGCGGGGCTGGAAGTGGATGTCGGCGATCACGGGGATGGGGGATTTGGCGGCGATGACCGGGAGAGCGCCGGCGTCGTCGGCGGAGGGGACAGCGACCCGGATGATGTCGCAGCCCGCGGCAGTGACCTCGGCGATCTGCTGCAAGGTCGCGTCGATGTCAGCGGTGAGGGTGGTGGTCATGGTCTGGACGGTGACCGGTGCGCCGCCGCCGACTGGGACATCGCCGACATGGATTTGCCGGGTAGGGCGGCGCACCGGGGCCCGAGGTGGCGACGGGGACAGAGCAAGGTCGATGGCGGTCAAAGTCATCCCTCCCGTTGAGGGTGGGGTCGGCCCGCGCGGGCGCGGAGAACGGCCTGGATGATGCCTGGCTCGTTCAGACCTGCTGCCGAGAGGAGGTCGGCACGGGGGCCGTGCGGGTGGAAGCGGCCGGGCAGGCCCATGATGCGTACGGGGACGGTTGAGCCGGTGTCGGCGAGGGCACGGGCAACGGCGGTGCCGACACCACCCGCACGGGTGTTGTCCTCGACGGTGAGGACCAGACAGTGGCGGGCGGCGAGCCTGGTGAGTTCGGGAGGCACTGGTAGTGCCCAGCGGGGGTCCGCGACGGTTACGCCGATGCCCTGGCCGGCCAGGTGGGCCGCGGCCTTCACGGCGGGTGCGGCGAGCGGTCCCATGGGCACAAGGAGAACATCGCGGGTAGCGTCGGTGTACAAGATGTCCACCGGGCCCTAGCGCTCCAGGGCGGGGATGTCGGGGCCCGCCCCGGCCTTGGGGAAGCGCAGTGCGGTCGGGCCCGTCGCATCGGCCACAGCTTCGGTCAACAGCTCGCGCAGCCGGGTGGCGTCGCGTGGGACGGCCACACGCATGCCAGGGACGGCGCCGAGGACGGTCAGGTCCCACATACCGTGGTGGGAGGGGCCGTCGGGACCGGTGATGCCAGCACGGTCCAGGACGAAGGTGACCGGCAGGCGGTGCAGCGCGACGTCCATGAGGACCTGGTCGAAGGCGCGGCCGAGGAAGGTGGCGTAGACCGCGATGACGGGGTGCAGGCCCCCCATCGCGAGCCCGGCCGCGCTGGTGACGGCGTGTTGTTCCGCGATGCCGACGTCGAAGAAGCGGTCGGGGAAGCAGTCGCCGAATCGGGCGAGCCCGGTAGGTCCCGGCATCGCCGCGGTGATGGCGACCAGGTCGTCGCGTCGCCCGCCGAGCGCGCACAGCTCCTGCGCGAAGATATTGGTCCAGGTCGGGGAGGCAGTGCTGGTGGGGGCGGCCATTCCGGTGGCCGGGTCGATGATGCCGACGGTGTGCATGCACTCGGCATGATCGGCCTCGGCGGGTTCGTACCCCTTGCCTTTGACGGTGACGATGTGGACCACGACGGGTCGGCGCAGGTCGCGGGCCATGCACAGGGCATCCTCCACCGACGCCAGGTGGTGGCCGTCGATTGGGCCGATGTAGGCAAGTCCGAGCAGTTCGAAGAGGCTGCCGGCCACCGGGACCGGTCCGATGCGCCGATGGTCACCGGTATCGGCGTCGAGCAGCCAGTCCATGCTGAGGGGGGCGTCGGCGCGCAGCTGCTGGAGGTGGTCGGCGAGACCGCCGATCGTGGGTGCGTAGGAGCGCTCGTTGTCGTTGAGGACGACGATGACGGGTCTGTCAGGGGCGCTGCCGAGATTGTTGAGTGCTTCGAAGGCCATGCCCCCGGTCAGTGCCCCGTCCCCGATGACGGCGACTACGGCCCGGCCCCTCTCGCCTGCCAGCCCGCGGGCCTTTGCCAGCCCGTCCGCGTACGCGAGGGCGGTGGAGGCATGGGAGTTCTCGATGTGGTCGTGCGCGGACTCCGCCCGGGAGAGGTAGCCGGACAGGCCCCCCGCCTGGCGCAGCCGGTCGAAATCGGCGGCGCGACCGGTCAGCAGTTTGTGGACGTATGCCTGGTGGCCGATGTCGAAGAGCAGGGTGTCGCGGGGAGAGTGGAAGACCCGGTGAAGGGCGAGAGTGAGTTCCACCATGCCCAGGTTGGGTCCCAGGTGGCCGCCGACGGCTGTGACCTTCTCGATCAGGAAAGCCCGGATCTCCGAGGCGAGGGAGTCGAGTTGGCCGGCCGTCAGCGCACGCAGATCCTTGGGGGTGCGGGTCTCACTGAGCAAGGGGAACGCCGCGGTGTGCGCGGTGGCGGACACGGTCATCGGTGGGTCCTCACGGAGGCGGGCAGGGCGAAGCTGACGGCCTCGGTCGTGGTGGTGTGTTCGGGCACGGTGACCGGGCCCAGACCGCCGAGGGCCGTGACGGTTTCGTCGACCAGGGCCGGAGGTGCGGAGGCGCCGGCGGTCAGACCGATGCGACCGACTCGTTCCAGCCAGCCGGGCCGTAGGTGCGAGGCGTCCTCGATGAGGCGGGCGGCCGTGCCCGCGCGTTCGGAGAGTTCCACCAGGCGTACGGAGTTGGAGGAGTTGGCCGAGCCGATCACCAGTACGAGGTCCGCCCGCGAGGCGACGGCCCGAAGGGCATCCTGACGATTGGTGGTGGCGTAGCAGATGTCGTCCGAGCCGGGGCCGACGGCTTGCGGGTAGCGCTCGATGAGGGCGGCGACGGCCTCACGGGTCTCGTCCACGGCCAGGGTGGTCTGGGTCAGGTAGCCGACCTTGGACGGCTCGGGGAGATCCAGGGCCGCGATGTCGGCGGCGGTCTCGACCAGGACAGCGGCCTGCGGTGACTCGCCGAGGGTGCCCTCGACCTCCTCGTGGCCTGCGTGGCCGATGAGGACGACGGTGTTCCCGCGGTGGGCGAACCGGCGGGCCTCGGCGTGCACCTTGGCGACCAGCGGGCAGGTCGCGTCCACGACCTCAAGGCGTTTCCGGACGGCTTCGGCCCGCACCTGCGGGGAGACGCCGTGCGCGGAGAAGACCACCCGCGCACCGCCCGGCACCTCGTCCAGCCCGTCGACGAAGACCGCTCCACGCGCAGTCAGTTCCTGAACGACATGGGTGTTGTGGACGATCTGCTTCCGCACGTAGACCGGGCCGGTGTCCTGATCGAGGAGAGTCTCGACGACCTCTATGGCCCGCTCGACACCGGCGCAGAACGAGCGGGGCGAGGCCAGCAGGACGGTACGCGGACGCAGTGTCCGCGCCCAGGCATCCAGCGCCGCCCAGATGGCCGGACGAGGGCCGGTGGCCGAGGTCGCGGCGG
Organism: Streptomyces sp. NPDC044033; assembly: GCF_056434425.1. Taxonomy (NCBI): domain Bacteria; kingdom Bacillati; phylum Actinomycetota; class Actinomycetes; order Kitasatosporales; family Streptomycetaceae; genus Streptomyces; species Streptomyces sp. NPDC044033. The sequence continues at coordinate 23,960 of NZ_JBWKFF010000025.1, forward strand.
CGAGACCCGCATACCACTCGCCGTCGGCGGGCAGCTCGGCCACCGCCGCATGGACACCGCCGGGCGCGTTCGGCGGTAGCAGCCGCAACGGTCCGACGAGGGTCGGCCAGCCCTCACGGGTGAGCGTCCCTGCCACCATCGCCGCGGCGTGGCACGGCGTTGTCCGGCCGTCCGGATGGCGCACTTCACTGGCCACCCAAACCTGGTCGTCCGCCAGAGCAGGCGCGGGCAAGACCGCCGACCGGGAGTGAATCGCGGGCTGTCGCATGAGGCTTCTCCCCCCTCAGCCGCTGCGGTGAGTCATGAGATGAGCCAGGGCCGTCAGACTGCGCACCGCCTCGGGGGCGGGATCGGCGCCGGCCAGTTCGACGAAGGCCCGCTGCGTCTCCCTGCTGAGGTCACGCTGTGCCACGCGCCGTCCCCCTGCCTGATCCACCAGACCGATCGCTTCCTGGATCTGAGCTCCGCCCATGGGTCCGGCCTGGGCATAGAGGGCAGCCAGCTGCCGCCCGGCGGGGGTCGGCGAGGCAAGAGCCGTGAGGACGGGGTGGGTCATCTTCCGCATCGCCACATCGCTGCCGACCGGTTTACCGGTCTTGTGCGTGTCCCCGAAGAGGCCGAGGAGATCGTCGGCAATCTGGAACGCCACGCCCAGATGCCGTCCGAAGCCCGCCAGCTGCCGTGTCCGTGCTTCGCCCGCCCCGCCGGACAGCGCCCCCAGGGCGCAGGCCGCGCCCATCAGAGCCCCGGTCTTGCCCGCGGCCATCGCTGTGTACTCGGCCACGGTCACATCGGTGCGCCGCTCGAAGGCGGTATCCATGGCCTCGCCTTCGATCAGTTCCAGGATCGAGGCGGTCAGGACGGTCACGGCACGAGCGTCGTACCGGGGCGTATCAGCCAGCGCCTTCAACGCCAGGGTCAGCAGGGCGTCCCCGCCCAGCAAGGCCGCCGGAACGCCGAAGGCGGCCCACACCGCGGGGCGATGACGGCGCAGCTCGTCCCGGTCGATGACATCGTCATGGATCAGCGAGAAGTTGTGGACCAGCTCGACGGCTACCGCGGCGCCCAACGCGCCCTCCGCGCTGCCTCCGACTGCCTCGGCGCAGCTGAAGGCGAGCGCCGGGCGGACCGCCTTGCCGGGCGATGGGCCCTGCGCAGGCTCGCCGTTCTCGTCCAGCCAGCCCAGGTGGTACCCAGCCAGCCGCCTCATCCCCTCCGGTAGCCGCGCAGCCGACTCACGCAGCGCCGGTTCGACCAACTCACGTGCACGTTCGAGCAGTTGGATAGCCGTTCCGTTGTCATGGGACCAGGGAAGAGCCGTGGTGGACATGGACACCCCCTCATGGATGCGAGGTTGCGCATGGTGGTGGAGAGGGAGGGCCGCGCGTGGCGGCCGCCTTCCGGAGCGGCGCGGGGGTCACTCCTGCCCGATGCCGGAGCCTGTCGAGCGGTGGCGCGCCGGAGTGCTGCTCGCGGGGACGTACCGCTTCCAGTCGTCGCTCCAGCGCCAGATGGCGTCGCTCAGGAACAGCTTGGTCGAGTCGAGGCTCCGGCTCACCCCTCCGCCGAGCGAGCCGTTCGGGGACGATCGCGTTACGTCCGCCGGCGTCGACGACGTACTGGGCGAGGATCGACCCCGGCATGGCTCCGCCGACACCGCCACCGATGATCGCGATGTCGTGTGCCAACGTGCCCATGTCATGTTCCTCTCCGAGTGAGCCGGTCGATGAACTGCCTCGAACCTCCGCACACCACAGCACGGGCATCAGCGGCAGCCCAAGGGGCCGGTCCACGGCACGGAACGCCGGTGTTCCGGTTCCCGGAACACTTTGTGGACCAGCTTCGGTTCGTAGGTGGAAGATGGCAGAGCACCGGTGTCCCGGAGGGAGGCGGAACACCTCGTGGTTGCCTCGGCTCACAGGTGGAGGACGGCGCCATGAAAACCAGCTCGGGACGTCAGCACGATGCCGGTTCCGGTTCCGCCAAGTCAGCCGAATCAACGGGGGTCGCGTGGCTGCGCTTCTTCTTCCGGCGTCACGGGAGCGGGATAGCGGTCATCACCACCGGCTCCGCCAGCGGGCCGCACGGACTGACGGCCACCTCCTTCCGCTCCGTGTCCATGGCCCCTCCCCTTCTGCTCGTCTGCATCAGCAGGGGCTCCCGTACCGCGCGAGCCATTTCGGAGAACGGGCTGTTCACGGTGCGTCTCCTGGTCACCGGCCCACGTGACTTCAGTGCCGGGTTCAGCAGCCAGGAGGTCGACGACGCGTGCAAATTCGCCGGCCTGGAACTGATCGAGGAGCCACCCGTGCCGGTCCTCGCGGGCACGTTGGCATGGGTTCTGTGCGAGCGGTGGGACGAGCACGACGGCGTGATCACGTCATCGTGGTCGGCAGGTTGCTCGAATCGGGAACGGGGGGCCACAGCCGCGGCACCACTTCTCTGGCACGACGGGCGCTTCTGCTACCCGGAGTCGGCCCGCCACAGCCGCGGGGGTCTTCACACGAGGTCTCAGAGCGCCCCAGTCAGCTTCGGTGGCTGAGCCATGAGTCCAAGGAGGGAATCATGCTCATAGCGCAGAGCCCGGTAGTAGCGCCCGTGATGGACAGCCCTGTGGTGAAGCCGCGCGAGCACTCAGGCCCGACCGTGGACGGCGGTATCTTTCGCAAGGCGATGACCCTGCCCCGTGCGTTACGCAAGGCCGAGGTACCGCTGACCCTTTCCGAACTGTCGAGGCGCACTGGTCTGCCCAAGACAACAGCCCACCGACTGCTGGGGTTCCTTACGGCGGACGGCTTGATCTGTCGGACCGGCAACTACTACTGGCTCGGCCCGGAGTCAGCCAACCCGGCCCCGTCGCCGCAGGGGAGTGAGCTGCCCGTGGCGCTCCGCCGAAGGCTGCTGCCCTTCCTCGTCGATCTCTATGAGACCACTCGCCAGACGGTGAACCTGGCAGTGCTCCACAACGATGCCATCGCCCATATCGAGCGGGTATACGGGCACAATCGCACTCCGTCTCCCTCTGACGAATCAGATCGCGCTCCCGGCCGTCGCACTGCGGCCGGAAAACTGCTGCTCGCCTACCAGCCCATAGGACCGCCTTGCGCCCAAGACGTATCTTGCCTTGAGCCTCAGCTCTCCCGTTCCGAGCTGAGAAGGATCCGCGCCCGGGCGGTGGCCTACAGCTGGGGGGAGTTCACCCCGGGGCTGAACTGCGTCGCTGTCCCCGTCCACGGCCGCACCGGACAACCGGTGGCCGCGCTCGCCGTCGCCACCGGCAGCCGCGGCTTCGACCTTGTGGCCGTCCTCCCGGAGCTGCGGCGGATTGCTCTGGCTATGTCCGCAGTGGTGTGGGACACGCCAGTTCCGCCGTCCTCTCAGGGCGGCATGTGATCCTGCCCGGTCCACACGGCGTACGCAAACTCCTTGCGTTCCCCTTCGGCCGTCTGCTCGGCTCTGGACATCGCCAGTCGCAGGATTGGGCGGCGCCAAAGGGGACTTGACGATCGCGTCGTGGACAATGACGGTGAATACCCCGACACTGATGACTTCCAGCCGTAGGCCGCGCAGCACGACAGGGCAAGGGGCGCCTCGGTGTCGATGTACCGACAGGGGACCTGTTGGCTTCCCGTCACCTCGAAGCCCGCTTCCGCGACGTCACAGCGAGCGATATTTAGGATCGCCACCCGATTTGACGGCGGGCACGTTATCGCCGCGGGGTGATGAAGGTGTCATTCACGACGTATCCATCCAGCCCGTGGAGTTCGCCGTACGCGATCAAGTCGCTGTTGCGGTTGATGAATCCGCGTCCCGAATAGTTGAGCGAGGTGTTGCAGAGGACGCTGAATCCGGTCAATTCGCCGAAGGAGGTCAGCAGAGCGGCGATTTCCGGGTTCGCCGTCGGGTCGACGGTCTGGATGCGAGCCGTCCCGTCGACGTGCGTCACCGCCCGCAGTTCGCTGGACTCGACCTGGCTGAAGTACAGCATGTAGGGATCGGGTACCCCTCCGCCGAACCAGCGGCCCGCGTCCTGCTCCAGGCAGATCGGGGCGATGGGGCGGTAGCCCTCGCGCTGCTTGATCTTGTTGAGCCTGGCTGTCGTCTCCACGGTGAAGGGGGCGGCCAGGATCGACCGATTTCCGAGCGCGCGGGGCCCGATTTCCCAGCGGCCCTGTGCCCAGCCGATGATGTTCCCGTCGCGGAGGTAGCGGGCGACCTCGCTGTAGCGCACCGGGCGGATTTCGTAGCGCTGCGGGTCGAATTCCATGTCCTCGACGAATTCGCCTCCCGCGTAGACGTCCCAGTCCAGGCCGGCCGACCCGGTGTAGAAGTGCTGGGCGTCGATGGCGGTCCCGATCGCGGAGCCGCTGTCGTTGGGGCACGGCGGGACGAACACCGCGGGGAAGAGCCCGCACTCGCGCCAGCGGCGGTTCCACTCGCAGTTGAGTCCGCACCCCCCTGAGATGAGCAGTGGGAGCCCCTCCGTCAAATGCTCCCGGGCGTATGCGTGGAACCGGTCGAAGATGGCGTTCGACAGGCGAGCGGCGAGGCTCTTGTAGGCGCTCGATTCCACGCCGATGTTGTGGAACGGGGAATCGGTCATCCGGTCTTTCAGGCTGCCGGTGATGACGTTCTTCTGGCCGAGGATGAAGTCGATGACTTCCTGTTCCGCCTGGGTAGCCGACTGGTGCTCGGCGAATCCGGCCAGGGCCATCTGCTTGCCCGCGTCCTGGAAGCGGACGAATTCTTCGTGCGGACTGTACTTGGGATCTGCGAGCGCGAAGCCGTACGAGTACTTGTTGCCCGGGTAGTTGAGCACTTCCTTGAGGTGGGTCACCTTCCCGTGCTCGTCGATGCGGTAGAACGAGCCGATGTTCCCCTCCCACACCAGGCTGTAGAAGGGCTGGTCCCGACTCAATGCCGACATTCCATAGGACGTCATGATGTGGGAGCGCTCGTGGGTGGAGGAGAAGACGCGCACGTTCTTCCCGAAGAACCGGCCGGCCTCGTCCGAGATCGCGGATGCGCCCACACCGTAGTACCCGGCACGCGAGGGTTGGTCGGTGGCCTGGGTGCCCTTGATCCAGCCGCTCATGGCGATGACGTCCGGCTGCTTGTCCAGCCGCTCCGCCGCTACGGCGAACACCTCGGCGGTCAGACCGCTGTAGCGGACGAACGAGTCCTTCTCCGCCTCCAGGGAGAAGAGCAGCCTGCCGTCTTCGACGGCTGCAATCGCCCCGTCATGGCCTTCCTTCAAGGAAAGAATCAACATGGTGGACCTTTTCTCTGTGGATTTCCGACCTGACGGCCTGACAGTTGGGCGCCGGGAGCAAACGGGGAAAGCACTTCGGGCTCATGCCGGGTCGTCGAGGTCTTCCGCGACGTCATCGAAGGCGGCACCGGGCGGGGCCGAAAGGACTTTCAGGGCGAGTTCATGCAGCTGTGGGTTGGCGGACAGGGCGCCGGTGCCGCTCTGGGGCGAGGCGCCCAGGAGATCGGTGCAGGCACCACCGGCTTCCTCCACGAGGATCTGTACCGCGGTGATATCCCAGGGGTTCACGACCGGTTCGGCCGCGATGTCGAGAGTTCCTTCAGCAACCATGCAGTGTTGGAGGAAGTCTCCGAAGGCACGGTCCTCCCAGCACGCTTCGGCCAGGCGCAGATATGCCTCACGTGAGTGGAAGGTGTCCCAGGTACGTGTGCTGGTGGTGGACAGGTAGGCGTCGGCAAGGCGGGTGTTGTCGGAGACCCGCAGGGGCAGGGGGGTGCTGTCGGGCGCCCCGCGGCGCAGCCAGGCGCCCTGTTGGTGCGCCGCCCACCAGCGGCTGTGCAGGGCGGGGGCGCTGATCACGCCGACGGTGGGCCGGCCGTTCTCCAGCAAGGCGATCAGGGTGGCCCAGACCGGTACCCCGCGCAGGAAGTTCTTGGTGCCGTCGATGGGGTCGACCATCCAGGTGCGCCCGGCCGTGACGGAGCCGCCCGTCTCCTCCCCGGCGAAGGCGTCGTCCGGGCGGGCGGACCTCAGTGCCTCGCGTACGGCGGTCTCGACGGCGGTGTCCGCGTCGGTCACGGGCGTACGGTCCAGCTTCTCCTCGATGCGCAGGTCGCGGGCCTGGAAGCGGCGGTTCGTGATGCTGTCGGCGATATCGCCGAGTCGCAGGGCCAGTTCGAGATCGTCCTGTTGTGACATGGAGCGCCTCACCGCACACCTCGTGGTTCTCGGGGGCTCAGCCTTTGGCGATCCGGCCGGAGCGCCAAGGGCTGCCGGATCACTTTGCCCGCAGTTCGAGCAGGTGGTATTCCATGACCCGCACTTCCTCGATCCGGCGCACGCGCCGCAGCAGTTCGACCCGCATGCCGGCTTCCTCGGCGAGAACGTCGATCCGTTCGCGGTCCCCGAGGTCGGCAGTGCCCAGCAGCAGCCTGCCACCGTCGGCCAGATGCTCATGGGCGCCGGCGATGTACCGGGCCTGGCCCTGGTAGCCCGGGTCGAAGACGGCGGAGTGCAGATCGGTGGAGAGCGAGAAGCCGTCCTCCACATAGGTCCAGGGCACGTTCCAGAAGATGGCGTCGTAGCGCTCCATGGGCCCGAGCGCCGTGTACATGTCGCTGTGGAGGACGCGTACCCGGTCGCTCACACCGTGCCGCTCGGCATTGGCAACCGTGTTGGCCACTGCTTTTTCGTTGATGTCCAGCGCGGTGACGGAGGCGCAGCCGTTGAACGCGGCGGTCACGGAGATGACGCCCGTGCCACAGCCGACCTCCAGGAACGAGCCACCCTCGGGGTAGGGCACGATCGAGGCCATCACCTCGGTGGCGGCGCTCAGGGTGCCGGGGAAGACGCCTCGGTGCAGGCTCCATTCCCGCCCCAGCAGGGTGAAGGAGTCCGGCAGGTCGTCACCCACGAGGGCGTGCTGCAGGACCTGGGCCACGTCCTCGGGGGACTCCTCGAACGTCATGGTCGCTACCTCTCGGTGGTGTTGGTCATCGGGACGGGTCGGCCGCGTACCGTACGAGTGCTTCGCGGTGACGGCCGATCTTGCGGAAGGCTTCGGCGTACTGGTCGATGAGCGCCGTGTCCCCGGGCCAGTTGGTGAAGGTGGGCAGGGACAGCGCGTGCCGCTCGACGTACTCGGCGTGTGAGCCGGTCTCCGGTGCGGTGCCCTTCTTCGGCGTTCCGGGAAAGAGGGGGTTCTCCGGGCGGGCGTAGAGCGGCAGGGTGGACAGCCGGGGGCCGGAGGGGGCGCCCACTTCCATGCCTTCGGCGCGCAGCGCCTCGATGAGTACGGCGCGTGGGACGCCGCCCAGCGCCTCGGGCCGGTAGAGCGGTTTGTAGCCGTACCAGGCGCCCATGTCGACGTGGTCGGCAACGTGTACCGGCTCCAGATAGGTTACGTCGGCGAGTTGCTCGCTGAAGTGGCGCAGGCAGCGGTGCCGGGCCTCCTTGCGTACCGGGAACGCCGCGAGCGCGTGCCGGGCGACGATGGCGTTGAACGGCGACATGCGCAGCTTGAGCCCGAAGCCGGTGACCCAGTACTCACGCAGTTCCTCGTCGAGGACGGCGTCCCGGGAGCGGTCCCGGTAGTGCCCGAGGAGAGTGGCGCGGTCGTGCACCTCGGGGTCGCTCGTGACGAGGATGCCGCCCTCCCCCGCGTAGACGGCCTTGTTGGCCTGGAGGGAGAAGACCGCGGCGTCGCCGAAGGTGCCGACGGGCTTGCCCTTGTAGTGGCTGCCATGGGCGTGGGAGCAGTCCTCCAGCACGCGCAGCCCGTGGCGCTCGGCGATCGGCAGGATCGCGTCCATATCGCAGGGGTGGCCCCACTGGTGGACGACTGTGACCACCTTGGTGTGCTCGGTGAGCGCGGCTTGGAGTGCTTTGGGGTCCAGGCCGCGGGTGTCGGGGTCGATGTCGGCCAGGACCACATCCCCGCGGAGCGCGAAGACGGGGCTCAGCGCCGCGTGGTAGGTGAGCGCCGGTCCCACGACGTCCACGCCTTCGCGCACACCGAGCGCGAAGTAGGCGGCGAGGAGGGCGCTGGTACCGGAGTTGAAGGTGATCGCGAAGCGGGCTCCGCCGTTCAGGAAGGCGAGGAAGTCGTCCTCAAGCCGGCCGATGGGACCGCTGTTGCCTTTGATGGAGATGTCGGTGTTCCGCTGCTCGGCCAGTTCGGACAGCTCCGCCTCGTCGGCCGGGGGTGGCCAGACCTCGTGCGGCAGCGGCTGTTCGATGGCGGGTGCGCCTCCGAGGAGGGCGAGTTGCTCGGCGGTGGTCATGTGTCCTTCCTGCTTTCGCGGGTGGGCATGGCGGGTCTGGTGCGTCGGGCCTGGTCGGTGCGCGTACGGCCGAAGGGACGGTACGGAGTGCGCTGTGCGGTGATCTCGCTCGGCCCGTCGTCCTCGGTGATGGGAAGGGCGAAGGCGACGGTCTCCACGGCGTCTTGTTCTTTCAGGCGCACTGGTCGGCTTTCAGGCGCAGCGGTCGGCGAGCCCGTTCTGTTCACGTAGCCGATCCCGGTAGATCCCGTCGATCGTGCGCACGGCGACGAGTTGACGCTGGAGGTGGTCCTGACGGTAGTAGCGGTCGTCCAGGTGTCCCAGATGGTGGGCGATCATGGAACGCACGGCGTCGGTCTTGGGGCCTTCCCAGGCGTAGCGCTCCAACGGCAGCCCTCCGCTGGAGTGCAGGACGGCGGCCCCGGGGGCGACGTTCAACGCGCCCTCCGTACCGAGCACGCAGAGGTGTTCGGTCTTCTCGTAGTTATGGCGTGAGATGCGCAGCGAGCCCGCCAACCCTGTTGAGGGATAACTGCACATGAGGCTGACGAGGTCCTCCAGTCGACGGTCCCGCATCTCCTGGTACTGGTACACGAAGGCGGAGTGCACCCGAGGGGGTTCGGGCTCCGGGAACATTCCGCTGAGCACATCGATGAGGTGGTATCCCATATCGAGAAGCACACCGCCCATCGCCTGCTCCCTGGACGCGCGCCAACCCGTGGTCGGATGAGCCAGGTTGAAGTGGTAGTCGTAGGTGAACCAATAGGGCTTCCCGATCCGCGCGAGGTTCTCCCGGGCGTACTGGAATACGGGGTTGAAGTTCCGTTGCAGCAGCGTGAAGACGCTGCGGTCAGCCCGTTGCGCCAGGTGTATCAGTTGCCGGGCTTCCTGTTCGGTGACGGCGAACGGCTTCTCCTTGATGACATGCCTACCGTGAGCCAGGAGTTCCGTACAGACCGGGAAGTGTTCGCTGTGCGGCACGGTGACCACTGCGGCGTCGAAGTCGACTCCTTCCAGTGCCTCACTGAGAATATCGTAATGCGGGAACCCCAATTCGCCGGCGAGCGATGGGGCCGCCGGGGCAGGGTCGACGCCGCCGACGATATCCGCGCTCTCCCGCACGAACGGCAGATACTCTTTTCCCTGATGCCCGGCAAATCCGACCGCCAATACTCGCGGTCGCCGACGCACGTCCTTCAACCTGTCACCGGCCATGCAGAATATCCTCCCCGTAAAATATCACTTGAGGATGGTGCGGGCAGCCAGGAAAGGTTCATGGAGATCCCGATCGGACTTTTGGTCGCAGGCGGTTCAGAGGGCTCTGTGGCTCTTCCCGGCAGCGTCGGCGAGCCAGGCGTGTGCCGCGGTCACAACGTCTTTGATAAAGGTGCTTCCGCTACGCAGTGCGTTTTCGTCGAGCAGCGAGACCCCCTCGGCCGCCACCCAGGCGAACTCGGTGTGCTTGTCCCGTTCGAGTTCGGGCGATGAGAGGTCACCGTCCACCTCGACGACATAGTCCGACTCGATGTGCCGTATTCCGATCGCCGTCCACTCTTCGTGCGCCACCCGGGCGAGAACGCGGCGCAGCCGCCACCCGGTCTCCTCCGCTATCTCCCGGTGGAGCGCGCCCAGGAGGGACTCCCCCTCCTCCACGGCTCCGCCGACGACGTCCCAGCATTCGGGGAAGAGGCGCCGGCCGGCCGAGCGGCGCTGGACGAAGATCCGGTCGTACGGGTCGCGGATCAGCGCCCCCACCACCAGCCGGGGTTCGGTTACATCGGTCACCTCAGCCGCCACCGATGGGTTTGCGGGCCGCGGATTCCCGGGCCGGGACTGAAGGGACTGAACGAGACATGGGGTCCCAGCCGGACCTACGGCCACACGCTTTTTCTCTCGGGGCCAGCCGACCATTCTTTCCTCATTTCACCTGCACATGAAAGTCGCGTGCACTACGCCAGGTAAACCATATGGAGCCGAACAACCCAAGCGGCAATAATGGAATGGCCCGAATTCAGTGGATCGTGATGACTCGCGGACCTGAATTCCCCTCTGAACACTACGCTGGAATCCTAGGAGGCGCATGGGGCCACACAAGACTCCGGACGCCTCAACTTCCCCTTGACACGTCGTCAACTCGCAATGTCGAGGAGTGCGGCCCGGTGGGTACCGCGCATCCCGTTGGGTGGCGCAGGTGTTCGGATGGCCCGCGCCGATCCGCGGTCCGCTATCGCCTCGGCCCACCTACTCCATAGACGAGGGATTTCCTCATAAGGATCACACAAGGCTTCGGACGCCTCAACTTCTTCTTGACACGTCGTCAACTCGTAATGCCGAGGGGTGTGACTAGGTGGGTGCCGCGCATCCCGTTGGGTGGTGCAGGTGTTCGGATGGCCCGCGCCGATCCGCGGTCCGCTATCGCCTCGGCCCACCTACTCCGCAGGCGAGGAGTTTCCTCATCGCGCTCCCCTTAAACAATCATTTTCTGCCACCATTGGCTGTTCCACTGTTGAATGTGTTGGCCAGATTCACCACTCATCGTGGCTCGGCGACGCCGCCCGTCGACCATATCGACGCGCAGGAGACGACGCTCGATGGGCTGGACCGCCCGGACCGCGACTGCGGCAGTGTCCAGAACCTGGCGCAAGCCCACAGTTCTTGTGGGCGAACTCCGATACCAGGAGCCGCTTCGGCGATTACCAGGCCGCCGGGGCCGAAGGAGTTGGCCGGCGGGCAGGCGAGGCTGTGTTCGCCGTCACGGTACCCACCGGGCCGGAGAAGCAGGATCCTGCCGACCCGGGGCCGGGTCGCGCTGCCGGTCGGCAGGGTCCTGTAGCACCTCTCCCGCTCCCCCGGGCGGGTCCTCCGGTCACAGGCGGCGGGCGACCAGGAAGACATAGCCGATCTGTGGGAGCGCACCGAACCGGGGAAAGGAGCGGGTGGAGTTGAAGAACTCGTAGTGGGGGTCATCGGCGGAGGGCGCGACATCGTCGAAGGCATCGGCGAACGCCTGGTAGGTGCGCCGGACATGCTCTCCGATGTCGTCGAACTCCACCACCTCCAGACCTGCCCGGTCGAGGGCCGTGCGGAGCTCCGCCGGTTCGGGCAGCGAGGGGGACTGGAAGGCCCGGCACGTCTGGCGGACCAGATCCGCGGTATCCCCGGTCACCGGCGACCGGAGCAGTACATCGGTGATGACCAGCGGGCTACCGGGCCGCAGGGTCCGGGCGATCTCGGTGAGGGCCGTGGTCCGGTCGCGGATGTGCATCATGGACTCGATCGCCCAGGCACCGTCGAAGGACGCGGCTTCGAAGGGCAGCGCGCAGGCGTCCGCGTACCGGAAGTCCACCCGGTCGGCGAGCCCGGTGGCGTCCGCCCGGCTTCGGGCGAGGTCGATATCCTGGTTGCTGACCGATACTCCCGACACACCGGCGCCGGTGGCCTGGGCGATGCGCAGGGCGGGCCGTCCGGTCCCGCAGCCGACGTCCAGCAGGCGCCGGCCGGGTGCGGCGGCCAGCCGCCTCGCCACGAGGTCGGTGAGCCGGTCGGTGGCTTGGTTCAGCGAGCGATCGTCCGCGTCGCTGTCCCAATAGCCGACGTGGATGTTCCCGTCGACGGCCGCGGTGTCCACGGCCTCGGTGTGCTCGTCATGGAGCCGGCCGACGTCCGGTGAGGACGGGACGGTGTGGTGCACGGACGGGTCGTCGGTCATCGAGGTCTCCCGAACATGAGGGGGATGTGTCAGCTGATGAAGAGGCTCATCTGTCGCGCTTCACCGAGTGAGCGGTCCAAGGCTTCCAGGACGGACGCGATGCCCTGGTCCGCATGGACGGCCGTGGCGCTGTGGGCCTTCCGCTGTGGGTGACCGGTACCCAGGATCTTCGGCGATTCATCCTTGCGGGCCTGCGGAACGTTCTGAACCACCGCGCCCTCCGACACCGGGGGCGTTGCTGCTGACGTGACGTACGGGGAACATTACGTGGTCCGCACCGGCGTGCAACGGCGCAATCTGCCGCGCCACTTCCCGAACTGGAACACGGCCTGATCGGGTGAAGCGGACGGCGCGGGAGCCGTCGTAGCGCGCGCCCACGTGGTGCGTCGCCGTGAGGTCCTGGTGGGTACCGGCGAAGCGGTAGGGCCGCTCCATCCCCTGGGTTTCGGTGGATTCGGTGACGCCTCGGGGCTGGAGGAGGCACATGGACCCGGGCTCGTGGCCGAGCGCCGGTCACCACGTTGTTCGGACCTTGATTGTTCGGTGCCGCTCTCCGACAACGAACAACGTGCTTTTGCTAAGCAGAGGGAACCTGGCCGTGCAATCACCTGCGCACAGGCCGGCGGCGGCCCTCCATGCCGGATGACGAAAGCGGCGGTGTTCCCCGATGGGTGTTCGTCCGGAAGACGGTTCACCGCGTACGCGGCGGCGGTCGCCGTCGTGTACGCGGACTGAGGCGGCCCATGCCACGCCTGGCCCGGCCTCCCGCGCCCGCACGCCCTACGACCAGCGCCACATCTTCTACCAAGCCGCCGACGAACTGGCTCCGGGACCCCGGGACGCGGCGGACCGTGGCCGCCCTGTGGGACGGCGCACTCGGCTGGCCACCGGGCGATGAGTGCTTCGGCACGCCCGTAGAACCGTCATCGGCGCGGCCGTCGCCGATAACACGAGAGGCAGGGAACCCCCATGGTCACCAGACGCAACGTCATCCAGTTCGGCGGACTCGCCGTCGGCGCGTGGGCGCTCGCGGCGCCGTCGATCGCGTACGCGGGGACGCGCAAGCCCCCGCCGGGCGATCACGTGCCCGCGACGGAGCTCAGCCCGCGGATCGCCTGTGCGGTGCCGCCCAACCACGACGTCGAGGTCATCAAGACCGTCTACAAGGTCGGCAGCGACCTCCGGGTGAACGACAAGGTCATGCTCGCCGGATTCGAGGCCGGCTGGGTCGAGTCGCGCATGAACAACCTCGGCTGCGGCGACCGCGACTCCGTGGGTGTCTTCCAGCAGCGCCCGAGTCAGGGCTGGGGCACACGCGAGCAGTGCATGAACGTGGCGTACGCCTCGAATTCCTTCTTCACCCGCGCCATAGGCGTCGACCGCGCCAACCCGGGCTGGAGCGCCGGCCAAGTCGCGCAGGGAGTACAGCGGTCGGCGTTTCCGGACCGCTACGACCGGTCCGGGTCGAAGGCCCGCGCGCTCATCGAGGAAGCCGCGCGGCTCAATCACCCCCAGCCGCCCGTGACGACGGTGCCGGGGTCATCGGCGTATGAGTGGGGCAATCAGCAGCACGCGTTCGGGCGGGCCCCGGACAATACGCTGTCGCATTGGTACTGGACGCCGGATTCCGGGGTCAATTTGGTGACGTGGGGCGCGCAGAAACTGGTGGGGAAGCCCAACGGCTTCGTATGGCACGACCAGCAGCACGCGTTCGGCCGGAGCCCGGCCAATACGCTGGCGCACTGGTGGTGGACGCCCCAAGGGGGTGTGGCGTACGCGGACTGGGGCGGTGAGTGTTTCAGCGATCCGGCGACGTATGTGTGGGGCATGTACGACCAGCAGCACATCTTCGCGAAGGGCGCCAACGAGTCGCTGTTCCACTGGTTCTGGGACCCGGCGACGCAGCGGGTGGAGCGGGTGGAGTGGGGTCGTCAGGGGTTCGTCGGGAATCCCTCGGGGTTCGCCTGGGTGGATCAGCAGCATGTATTCGCGCGGTCGCCGCGGAATACTCTGGCGCACTGGTGGTGGACCCCTCAGGGCGGCGTGGCCTATGCGGACTGGGGCGGTCAGTGCTTCAGCGATCCGGCGAGTTATGTGTTCTCGCCGTACAACCAGCAGCATATTTTCGGGCGTGCGGCCGATGACACATTGTTCCATTGGTTCTGGGACCCGGGTACGCAGCGGGTCGAGACGGTGAGTTGGGGGCCGCAGAAGTTCGTGGGCAACCCCTCCGGTTTCGTCTGGCACGACCAGCAGCACGTGGTGGCACGGACCGCGCAGAACACGTTGGCGCACTGGTGGTGGACCCCGCAGGGCGGCGTCGCGTACGCGGACTGGGGCGGCGAATGCCACGCCGATCCGGCCTCCTACGCCTTCACGCCCTACGACCAGCAGCACATCTTCTCCAAGGCCGCCGACGGCGAGCTCTCCCACTGGTTTTGGGACCCGGGGACTCAGAAGGTCGAGACTGTCCTGTGGGGCGGCAAGCTCGCCTGACCGTCGCGGACTTCTGAAATATCGAGAACGCTGGTGCCCGGCTGCCCCTCTGGTCAACAATTCGGGGCAACGAGGGAGGTGTCGCCAGTGCCCCGTAAGGAGCGCCCGTTGGACGCGGGAGACACCCCGGCCCTGCTGTTCGCCGCGGACCTTCGCCGCTTGCGCCACAAGGCCGGGAACCCGACGTACCGTCAACTCTCGGAGCGCGCCCACTATTCGATAGCGACGCTGTCGAGCGCCGCCGCGGGCCGCTCACTGCCCTCACGGACGGTGGCTCTGGCCTATGTCCGCGCCTGCGAGGGCGACGTGACGGGCTGGGAGCGCAAGTGGCACGAGGTGGCCGCGCAGATCGCGACCACCGCCGCGGCGACCGCCGGGCCGGCCGACGCGCGGGGTGAGCGGCGCCCGCCCTACGTCGGCTTGTCGGCGTTCCAGCCCGACGACGCCGACTGGTTCTTCGGGCGGGAGCGCCTCGTCGAGGACCTGGCCGCGCGGCTCCGTCGGCAGCGGCTCGTCGTCGTGTGCGGGCCGTCCGGCTCCGGCAAGTCCTCGATCCTGCGCGCTGGTCTGCTGCCGCGCCTGTGGGCCGCGCCGGGGCCGCGCAGCGCCTTCGTCCTCACTCCGGGGCCGAGCCCCTGGGAGGAGTGCGCGATACAGCTCGCCGCGGCCGCCCACACCACCCCCGGGCCGCTGCGGAGCGAGCTGGCGGACGGGCGGTTCGGCCTGCACCGTGTCGTCCGCCAGATCGCCGCCGTTCAGGGCGGCGGTACGGACATCGTCCTGGTGATCGACCAGTTCGAGGAGGTCTTCACCCGGTGCGCGTCGCGCGCGCGGCGGGCCGCTTTCATCGCCGGACTGCTCTCCGCCGTCCAGGCGCCGGACAGCCGCTGCCGCGTGGTGCTGGGTATCCGGACGGACTTCTCCGCGCACTGCGCCCAGCATGAGGAGCTGAGCGACGCGCTGCCCGGCGCCCAGGTCCTCGTAGGGCCGATGAGCTCCGACGAACTGCGCAGCGCCATCACACAGCCGGCCCGGCGCGCCGGGCTCAGCGTCGAAGGGCCCCTGCTCGCCACGCTGATGACGTACGCGCAGGGGGAGGCGAGCGTACTGCCCCTGCTCTCCCACGCGCTGCTGGAAACCTGGCGGCGAAGACGGGGCAACGCTCTGACCCTGGCGGCGTTCCAGGCGGGCGGGGGCGTCGAGGGGGCACTCGCGCAGACCGCGGAGCGGGTTTATGCCTGCTTCGACGACGGGCAGCGCGAGGCCGCCCGGCATGTCTTCCTGCGCCTCGCCGCGCTCGGAGAGGGCGCCGGACGCCGCCTTCGGCGGGGCGAGTTGGACTCCCCCGACGACGACCCGCGGGACACGGCGGCCGTGCTCGAACGCGCCGCCACGGCACGTCTGCTCACTCTCGACCGCGACCGGGTGGCCATCACCCACGAGGCGCTCATCCACTGCTGGCCCCGGCTGCGCACGTGGCTCGACGAGAATCGCGACGGACTGCGTCTGCACCGCCAACTCGCCGAGGCCGCCCGGGATTGGAAGGCCCTGGGCGAGGACGACGGCACTCTGTACCGGGGCATCCGCCTGACGTTGGCCCGCGGCCTCGCCGGTTCCGGCGGCGCGCATCTGACCGTTCGCGAGAGAGCCTTCCTGGAGGCCAGTTCGGCGGCCGAGGCCGCGCGGAGCGCCCGAAGCCGTCGGCAGGCCACGCGGCTGCGCCAGCTCGTGGCGCTGCTCGCGGTACTGCTGCTCGTCTCCGTGACCGCCACGGTCGACGCGGTACGGGCCAGGCGAGTCGTCGAGCGGCAGCGCGACGCCGCGCTGTCCCAGGAGATCGTCATGGAGGCCGTCGCCCTGCTCACCCTGCGGCCCGTACCGGCCGCGGGGGTCGGTCTGGCCTCCCTACCGCCCGCGCCCCGCCGACGAGGTGCGCGGCAGCCTGCTGGGCATCATGACGCCCGCGACTGACGGTGCCACGGCGGGTGGCTGAGCCCCCTGGGCCTGAGCACCGACGTGGCCCGGGCCGGGCGGCCGGGCGCGAAACTCGCTGGGCTTCCCGGGCCTGAGCGCCGACGGCCGGAACCCTGGTCGCGAGCCGCCATGACCGCACGGCCCGCCCCCGGAACCCCATGATTCCGCGGCGGCTCTTCGCACCGCTGCGGCGGTGGGCCGTACGCCCCAGCGAGCACGACGGCCACCCGCCGCGTCCACCGCCCGCCTCCCGGCCGGCGCCGGCGACATGGCCGCCGACGCCCCGAAGCCTGCGCCGCGCGCTGCCCAAAAGCCCGTACGCGCCGATGGGCAGCGCCCGGCGCCGGCCCGTTCTCACACGCCGCGCCGCCGTCGGCGCCCGCCGCGGGAAGAACGCGCGGGGGCCCGTCCGTCCGCCCGCGGCGCGAGCCGGGAGAGCGGGCGCGCTGCCCCCGCGCACTCGGCTCATCGTTCGTGGTCCCCCAAAGCGAGCAGCACGGCGCGCAGGTCGCTGTTGAGCCGGCGCTGTTCCTGTACGGACAGTGGAGAGAGCAGGCGCAGTTCGGTTTCGGTCTTGGTGGCGAAGACGTCGAGGGCGCGGTCGGCCCCTTCCCGGGTCAGGCTGACCATGACAGAGCGCCGGTCGTGTGGTGCGAAGTCGCGGGCGGCCCACCCCTTGGCTTCCAGTTTGGCCACTCGGTTGGTGACGGCTCCGGAGGTCAGCTGCATCGCGGTGGCCAGTTGACTGGCCGTCAGCTGGTGCTGCGGCGCACGCAGCAGGCAGGCCAGCAGCTCCAGGGCCCACAACTCGATGCCGTGCGGGGCGAGTTCCCGTTTGAGATCGGTCTCCAAGCGGTGAGTGATGCGGCGCAGGCGGTAGGCGAGGGCCTTGGCCTCCAGCGCCTCGGGGGTGTGCTCCTGTGCGAGGAAGTCGACCATGCCGTCGACGTAGTCGGCTGTTGCGGGTTCCTTGGGCACTGGCGGCCTTTCACGGTTCGGTCGGGCGCTATAGAGTAATGTTCATTATCTTAACGTTCTCCTAATTGGAGGGACAGTGAGAACTGTGCGAGAGAACGCCGGCGCCCTGATCACAGCGGCAGGCATCGCTGCCGCCGCTCCATCTGTCTGGCAGACCATCACCCACATTACGGACGAGACCTACCGCACTCCCGAGGCGCGTCACGGCGAGGGGCACGTCCAGTACCACATGGCGCGAGAGGCGCTGATCACCGCCGGGGCCGTGGGCACCATCGCCATCGGCGTGCTGGCCGGGCCGCGGCGCGGGCGCGCCATGTGGCGGGGGATGGCCGCCGCGGCGGCCGGGTTCACGGCCGCCATGTGGTCCGGGGGGCCGACCACCGGCGTCTGGGCGCCGAACCGCAAGGCGTTCGCCGTCCATGTCGCCTCCACCGCCGGGCTGACCGCCGGCGTGCTGCTGCTGCGGCCGAAGGGAGAAGGCCGGTGAACACGGACGTCGTCGTCGCCGGAGCCGGTCCGGTCGGGCTGCTGACAGCGGCGCTGCTGGACGCCGCGGGGCTACGCGTACAAGTCTTCGAACGCGAGGCCGGGCCCAGCGTGCACTCGAAGGCCAGCACGATGCACCCGCGCACACTGGAGGCGCTCACCGCACTGGAGACCGGCGGTCGGCGGCTGTCCGACATCCTCGTCGACCAAGGGCGCCCGACTCCCCGCGCGCATTTCGCGGCGCTGCCCGCAATGCTGGACTACACGGCTCTGGAGACGCCCTTTCCGTTCGTCCTGATGATCCCGCAGGCGCGCACCGAGCAGACGCTCATCGACTACCTGCGCGGACGCGGCGTGCCCGTGCATTACCGCCGGCCTGTCACCGGAGCCGAGCAGGACGAGTCGACAGTGCGGGTACACACCGGGGACGAGGTGCACGAGGCCCGCTATCTGGTGGGCGCGGACGGCGCGCGCAGCGTGGTGCGCGGTCTGGCGGGCATCGGATTCCCCGGCACCGCCCCCTCCCTCATCGGTTTCGCCGCCGACGTGGAGCTCGCCGATCCAACCGGAACGCCGTCGCACCGCTGGTACCGGGACACCGGCAGCGTGAGCATCATGCCGTTGCCCGACGGCCAGTACCGGATCTTCGGGACAGAGCCCGCCGACACGGGGCTCACGGCCGATGAGGTTCGCGCCCGACGCGCACAGCCGCTGTCGCTGGAGGAGTTGCTCGCCACCCTGCGGCGAATCACCGGCACCGACTGCGGCGTACGTGCCGCGTCCTGGATCTCGAACGCCACGGACAGCACCCGGAACGCCGACCGATACCGGGCCGGGCGGATACTGATCGTCGGCGACGCCGCCCACATCCACCTGCCCGCGGGCGGCCAGGGCCTCAACGTCGGTCTGCAGGATGCCGCGAACCTGGCCTGGAAGCTCGCGGCCGAACACCAGGGCTGGGCTCCGGTCTGGTTGGCCGACGGCCCGTTCGACTACGACAGCGAACGCCGGCCGATCTCGGCGCGACTCGCCGCCAACACCCTCGCCCAGGGCGCCTTGATGAACACCTTCACCCCCGGGGGCGAGGCCCTGAGAGGGATGTTCAGCGACTTCATCGCACAAGGCGGCGACCTGTCACGCGAGTTGACCGGATGGCTGTCCGGACTGGACCTGGCCTACCCGGCCCCGGAAGGCGCCCACCCCTTGACCGGAACCAGGGCGCCCGACCTCGCTCTGACCGAGTCGTCCCTGCTGCACGCCCTGCGCCAGGACGCCTTCGTACTGGCCGACTTCACACCCGCCGGCCGCTTCGCGCACATCGCATCACGCCGCGTCGAAGTACGGTCCGCCCGGCCCGGCCCCGGGGCCTGGTCCGCGCTGGAAGCGGCCCTGATCCGGCCGGACGGCTACGTCGCCGCCGTCGCGGAGCCCACGAACCCGGACACCTTCCCGGACGAGGTCGCCCGGTGGACCACGCCGGCCATGTCCTCCGCTCGGTAGGACATGGCGGACCGCTGGTCAGAGCGGGACGGCACGGGCGCGACCGGCACCGGCGGCAACGGCGCATACGTCACGCCGCGCAACGCTCCGCACGCGCCGGTCGACCGGGCCGACGTACGCCTCGCGGACGGTGCCGACAAGGCTGTCGCAGCCGCCGCGCTGCGGGACGCGGTACGGGCGTCGGGCGCGGGGGTGCGCACCGCCCGGCAGTGGGTGCGGGCGCAGTACCCCGAGACCGACCGGACGACCCGGATGGGCTTCCTGCCGGTCCTCGGCATCGCCCTGCGCCGCGGGGCGATGGAACCGGCGGGCGTACGGGAGTGGCGGCGGGCCCGTCCCGTCCGGTACCGCCTCCGCGTCGCGGCTGTAGTCCGACAAGAAGGCGGTGCGTCCGGCAGGCGTCTCTCAGGCCCCGATGACCTGTTCAGGGGTGTGCAGCCATGTCTGCCGGCGGTCGGGGCCGATGGTCATGCCGAAGGCCGAGGCCGGCGGCCCGCCGAGGTCGAGGTACTGGCCGTAGGCCGTCTCCACCTCCGCCCACAGGCTGCGCGGCCCGTACTGCCACACCGGCTCCCCGGCGTCCGCGATGGCACCCGAGCCGTCCTGGTCCATCAGCCAGACGCGGTCTGTTCCGCCGGTCTCGGCGTGCACCATCGCCACTCCCGGCAGCAACGCCCCCGCGTACAGGGCGAAGCCGAGACTCAGCAGGTCCCGGGGCCCGACCCCGCTGTCGGCGGACCGCGCTGTCGACTGGTCCACTGGTCGGCCGGAGTCGACGGTGCGGTGGGACTTCATCGGCATGTACGAGGCGCCGCCCTTGAACGGGCCGCTCGCGGTGCCGTCCTGGTGGACGCGGAGCTGGAGCACGGCGCCGCTCCAGAAGTCGCGGGCCATCGGGGCGACCAGGGTGCCGCCCGGCTTGACCTGGCGGATCAGCCCGTACGGCACATGCCGCAGGGCGCAGGTGGAGATGAGGCGGTCGTACGGTGCTCCGGGGGCCCAGCCCCACTCGCCGTCGCCTCGTACCACCGTGACACGCGGGGCGCCGGCGGCGGCGAGGTTCTTCTCCGCCTGCTCCGCCAGGAGCGGGTCGATCTCCACGCTGACGACCCGGTCGTCGCCCAGTCGCCGGGCCAGCAGGGCGGCTACGTAGCCGGTGGCCGTGCCGATCTCCAGCACCCGTTCGTCGCCGCGCACATCCAGGCACCCGAGCATGGTGGCGACCATGCTCGGCTTCGAGTTGGAGGACGTCGCGACGCCCGGTCCGCCCTCGTGCCCGTCGTCGACCTGGGTCACCACCGGCTCGTCGCTGTGGACCAGTTGCCACCACTCCTCCTCGCTGGTGACGGGCTCGCACCGGTGCGGGCCCTGGCGCCAGACGCACCGCGGGATGAACCGGTGCCGGGGCGAGCGCTCCCACACGGCGCGCCAGGGCGGGGAGAGCAGACCGCGCCCGTCCAGCATCTCGACGAGCGCGGCGTGCCCCGGGTGCACCGCCCCGGGGACATCCATCGTGGTCATCCGGAGCCGGAGCCGGCGCCGGAGCCGTCGGGGGACGGCGGGGGCGGCGGCGGAGTCCACGGCTTGTCGGAGGGGGGGCCGCTGTGCTTTCCGTCATCGGTCATATGAACGCTCCTGGTCGAACCTGAACCGGCCCTTGCATGCTCCCCACCGACCTCCCCCGCCAAAGGCGCGGTGCGGCTTCCTTCACCGGAAGGGACGAAGGGCCGGTCGCCGTGCTGACGGCGGCCGGTCGGCACGAGGCCCCCGGCTCGCGCCCGCCCTCGCGCCGGCATGAGGCCGTGACGCCTCTCCCGGGGCCTCAGCGACTACATACACATCCCCTCTTCGACCTGTGCCCCTCCTGCACGCGGCCGCACGGGCGGGCGGGCCTGCCCGTCGTCGGCGACCAGCGCTGGGAAAGCCCCCGTTGACGTCAGTGTCGCGGCAGCTGCCCTTCGGCCGCGTTCCACCGGAAGGCCGCCGTGGGGAGGCCGGGGACCGCTACCCGTGCGGTGAGCACCGCGCCGTCCGCCGGGCCGGGGTCCGTCAGGCCGGTACGGGCCGTGGTGATGTACAGCGTGCGCAGGTCGTCCCCGCCCAGGCACAGGCCGGCCGGTTGCCGGGCGGGGAGGGGCAGGACGTGGTCGAGGGTGCCGTCGGCGCGGTAGTGGTGGACGCGGGCCTCGCCCCAGATCGCGCTCCATACCCCGCCCTCGGCGTCCACCGCCATGCCGTCGGGGTATCCGGCGCGCACCGTGGCGAACTCCTCCGGCGCGTGGGCCGGTTCTCCGGTGAGCGGGTCGACGCGGCACGTCAGGATCGTGCCGCGGGCGCTGTCCGCGAGGTACAGCACCGTGCCGTCCGCACTGAAGGCCGGGCCGTTCGGCACGGTCAGGCCGTCGAAGACCCGGTGTACGGAACCGTCGTGGTCCACGCGGTAGAGGCTGCCGGCGCCCGCGTCGGCCGCGTACGGCATGCTCCCCGCCCAGAACCGGCCGTGCGGGTCCGCGGTGCCGTCGTTCATCCGGATGGGGACCGGTGAGGCCTCCTCGGGGCGGGCGAGCCAGTGCGCGGCGGCGTACCCGTCGCGCGTGCCGCCCGTACGGAAGAGGCAGATGCCGGTGCCGGCTGCCGCGATCCACTGCCCGGGGCGGTCTGCGACGGGTGCGACGGCACCCAGCGGAACGTCCAACCGCGCCAACTCGGCGAGCGGACCGGACCGGTGGCCGAGTGGGCCGCGTAGGAGACGGCCGCTCGGGATGTCCACCAGAACGGGGCCGCCCGGGAGCCAGCGGATGCCCTCGCCCAGGTCGAGCCGGTCCGACCAGACGGGCTCCGCGGGAGAATCGGGGTTCATGAGGTTGCGGTTCCTCTCGTAAGGAGGCGGGCCGTAAGGGGGTGGGCGCGCGCCTGGTCAGAAGGAGTCGCCGTACCAGTGGACGGCCCCGGGGGCGCGCGGCACGGCGTGCGCGTGGTCCGGCGGGGCCAGCAGCGGGCGGATCATCCCGAAGTGCTCGGTGCGGACCGTAGCCCCTGTCATGAGGTGAGGCAACGCCTCCAGTACGGCGGGGCCGGGGTCAGGGCCCCGAAGGCGCGCTCTGCGCAGCCCCGCGTGCCGGGCGCGTGCGGCGACGGCCGCGAAGAGCGCCGCCAGGGCGCCGGCCCCCGTCGCCGCGTACTCGCGTACGTCCACGGTCCCCTCGCCGTATGCGGCGACCGCCCAGCCCACGAGCCGGGCGGTGTCCGGGTCCTGCGCGACCAGCCAGTCGCGGGGCGGCCCGTACCAGGCGGGCAGCCTCGTCCGCCAGTCGGCCTCGGTCCGTACCGTGCTCAACGGGCCGGAGGCGCGGGCGAGTTCGGCCAGTGACGGCAGGTCGGCGGGGCACGCGGGGCGGACCCGGTACGGGGCGCGGTCGGGCGGGGCGCCGCTGAGGCCGCCCTCGCGCAGGCGGGTCGGGAAGGTCCGCCAGCCCGATCCCGTATAGACGCCGGGCGCGCCGGTGAACAGCAGCGACCACGCGCAGGACTCCGCCCTCATCGCCGCGACGGCCTCCTGGAGCAATGCGCGGACGAGCCCTTTGCCGCGTGCCTCGGGGCGGGTCACGACGCTGCCGATGCCGCCGCCCCGCACGGGGGCGCCCTCGGCGTCGCGGATGTCGCGGGGCACGTACACGACGACGGCGTCGACCGTGCCGTCGTCGCGGACTGCGAGGAGAGTGCGCCGGTGGCGGCCCGGGTCCAGGGCGTACAGAGCGGGGAGGTGCGGGGCAGCGCCGAAGCAGTCGCCCCACAGGGCGTGCAGGGCGGGCTCGCCGGCGGGGCGGGCGGTGCGGATGAGGCTCACAGCTGACGGCTTCCCGCGATGCGCGCGGTGCCGCCGGGCCCGGGGAGGGCGGTTCGGCGGGTGCCGTTCTCGACGCAGGTGCTGCGCAGGGTCGAGCGCAGGGCGTCGGGGGCGCGGTGGAGGGTGCCGCCGGTGGGGCGGCAGCCGGTGGCCGTCCAGCGGTTGGCGCCCTGGTCGAGGGGCGCGTGCGCGTCATCGCCCTCGGCGGCGGCGGTGGCGCCGTCCTGGCCTGAACTCATGATCGGTGCTCCTTGCGTCGAGAGTCGTTCGGCTCCTCGGGGTCCTGCCCGGCCCCCGAGGAGCCCTGGCGCCATCCGCCGGCAGTCTTCGCAGGAAATTTTCAGAACAGCGTTCTGCACTCCAGAACAGAAAGAATCGTACGGGCCGAAAATCGCAGAGGTCAACCCCCTTTCGGCGCGAACTCGCCCCGGAATTCCCAGAGAAGGCACTACGCTGTTCTGTCATGACGAACAGTGAAGATCCAGCCGAGCCGAAGTACTGGGTCAAGAGCGTGGCGAGGGCCGCGGACATCCTCGAAACCCTGGCCACCGCGGAGCCGGACCGGGGCATGAGCGTCACCGAGATCGCGCGGAGCTGCCGGATCGCCAAGAGCGCCACCTTCGGCATGCTCCAGACCCTGAGGGCGTACGGGCTCGTCTCCGACGACGGCGAGGGCATGAGCCGGCGCTACCGCCTGGGCATGGGGCTCGCGCGACTCGGCGACCGGGCACGGGCCCAGGTGTCCCTGCGGACGATCGCCCACCCGGTGCTGCGCGAGCTGACCTCCCTCACCGGCATGGCCTCGCGCCTCGCGGTGCCCGAGGGCGGCCACGCCGTGGTGGTGGACCAGGTGGAGACGGACCAGCGCATCCGCCTCGAACTGCGCATGGGGCAGCGCGAACTGCCGCACTGCACCGGGCTGGGCAAGGCGCTGCTCTCCGCCCTCTCCCCCGCCGAGGCGGCTCTCGTGGTCGAGCGGTTCGGGCTGCCGCGCCGCACCCCCCGGACGATCACCGACGCGGCGACCCTCCTCGCGCATCTGCGCGACGTCGAGCGGGTCGGCTACGCGCTGGACGACGAGGAGGACGCCGAGGGGGTCATCTGCATCGGCTCCCCGGTCCGCGACCACCTGGGCGGTTGTGCGGGCGCCATCAGCATCACCGGCCTCAAACTCGGTCTGCCCGCGTGGCGTTACCAGGAGCTGGGCGGGCAGGTCAGGGAGGCCGCGCGGCGGATCAGCGTGGGCCTGGGCCAGGAGTCGACCGCACCGGAGGGCGCTGCCCCGCAGGCGGCTGCGCAGCCGGCCGCCCAGCCGCTCGCGCGGCCGGCACGGCTGCCCGGCCCGCGAGACGTACGGCAGGGCGACGGAAGCGCGACCGGATCTTGACGTGGGCCGCGGGCCCCGCGTAGCTTCCCTGCCAACCGCGCTGCCCGTGATCATCACCAGCAGCGCAGCGGCACGGCGGCGACGGTGCGAGCGCGCACCCGACCCGCGTCGCGGCCCGCCCCGGCGCCTGCCCAGTACGCCCCGGCCCCCGGTCGCCCCACTTCTCAGCCATCCGCCCCACGGCAGCACTGCGCAGGAACGCTCCCCCCTCGGCACTTCTCGGAAGGCGAAGTCCGTCATGAGCGTTCCCCCCTCCCGCTCCTCCTCCGCTCCGTCCCCGAACGCCCGGCGCTCGTTCCTGCGCGCCTCGGGCCTGGCCGGGCTGCTCGCCGCCGGCGCAGTGGCCGGATCGGGCCCGGCCGCGGCCCAACCCACCGCGACCCAACCCGCCGCGGCCCCGCTCCCCTCCGGTACGGTCCGCCGCCTCGACACCGTGGCGCGCCTGCGCGAACTGCGCCCCGCGGCAGCCGAGGACGGCACGCTCGCCCTGCTCGCCGGCTACCGCGCGGCAGGTGACGGCGGCGCCATGGCAGTGCGCTGGTCGGCGTCCGCGACCGCCGCCCACAACGGCGGAACCGTCATCGCGCCGACCTCGGCACCGCGCCGCGGCCGCTGGCTCCAACTGCACGACGGCGCCGTCGACCAGCGGACCTTCGGCCACGTCGACGCCGGAACGCCCGCGGACGACGCGCTCGACGCGCTGGTGGCCGACCCCGCCGTACACCGCGTCGAGGCCCGCACCGACCTGCTGTTCCGCAGACGCCATCGGTGGTCCCGGTCCGGCATCGAGCTGGACTTCGGCGGTCACCGCGTCCGTACGGCCGGGATCGAGAAGAACACGCGGGACAACCCCTTCGGGGCGGTGTTCTCCTTCCGCGGCCAGGTCACCGACACCGTGCACCGGCACACCCTGAGCTCCGTGATGCCCGACCTGAGCGACCTCTTCGAGGTGGGCGACTCCGCCGGCTTCGCCGTCGGCCAGTGGTGGGCCGTCGAGGTGAACGCGCTCCAGGGGACGTACGAGAAGGAGGTCCAGCGCCTCGTACAGGTCACCGACGTGGTCGACGGCGGCCACATCCGCGTCGCGTACCAGATCGGCTGGGAGCTGGCGGCGGGGCGCTCCCTGACCTGGACCCGGATCGAGCCGGTGAGCCGCAGCCACGTGCGCGACCTCGTCTTCGAGGGGGCGGGGGACGACGAGTACACCGGCTCGCACCCGGTCGCCTACGAGTACGCGGTGCACTGCGACGTCTCCGGAATCGAGGCCGCCGGCACCTTCTGGCCGGTGGTGATGCGCCGCTGGTGCACCCACTACCGCACCGAGCGGTGCTCGCTGGCCAACCCCAAGTCGGTCACCCATGGCGGGGCCGGCTACCTCACCCAGCAGATCTGCTGCCTCTACGGCCACGTCTCCGACTGCCACACCTCCAACGCCCGCCACCTCAACGACTTCACCGCCTCCGCCTACTGCTACGTGACCAACTGCCATGGCGACGGCGACGACCAGGGGCCGTTCGTCACGCACGGGCAGTTCGAGCACGATCTCGTCTACACCGGCAACTCCGGGCTCATGACCTTCGCCAACTCCGGTACGGCCTGGGGCGGTGCGGCCAAACGGATCACGGTGCGCCGTCACTCCTGCTCGTGGTTCGTGGCCCGGGTCAAGGTCACCGACCTGACCCGGGAGGACATGACCGTCATCGGCAAGAAGTCCCTCGACGGCTCGGGGATGCTCTGGGTCAACGCCGACGGGGTGCAGATGCGCGGCTGCACCGCGAGCGGGCCGCTCATCGTGTCCCGGACGTCCGCCCTCTCCACGCGGCCCAGCACCGTCTCCGACTCGGCGTTCGCCTTCACGGAGAACGCCGAGATCACCCAGGACTCGGTCGACGACCCCGCTGACGCTGGAGCGGACGGCGCTCGCCGGTGTCGACGGCGCGCGCTTCAACGGCGTCGGGCCGCTCGTGCTCGACCACTGCGTCCTCACCGCGTCCGAGGGCGCCGCCCCGGTGACGTACCGGCACCGCGAGGTCCATGTCGAGGGCGGGGAACTGCGCGACGCGGCCGTGCGGCTGGCCGGCTCCGGGGACCAGCGGCTGCGGCTGGCCGGGGTCCGGATCGGCGCGCGCGGGAACGGTCAGGCGCTGCTCTCCCGCGGCGGCGGCGACCGCACCGTGACCTGGCACCTGACCGGCGTCGACGCGCAAGCCCCCGAGGGCCGCGCCCACGTGAGCATCGGCGAGGGGACCAACCGGTACCGCGCGAGCGGCTGCACCTTCACCGGCGGGACCCTGGACCTGCGGCCGGCCGGCTTCGGCGCGGGCAGCCACCTGCTGCGCACCGCGTGCGTCGAGGACGGCACGGCCCGCGCGGCGATGCCGAAGGAGGACGCGCGCATCGCCCACAGCAAGGGCAACCTCCGCCCCTGAGCGCCCCTTGAGCGGCGCCTCTCAGCCATCTCATCCATCTCAGCCGTCATACCCACCCCCTTCAGACTCCCTGGGAACTCTCATGAACCTGCACCACCCCCAGATCACCGACCGCCCGGTCCGGGTCGCCCTCGTCGGCGCCGGCCAGCGCGGTCTCACCTACGCCGACTGGATCACGGCCCACCCGGACCAGGCCGAACTGGTCGCCGTGGCCGACCCGCGCCCCTCCGCCCGCGCCGCCTCCGGCGCGCCCCTGGAGTTCGAGGACTGGCGCCCCCTCGCCGAAGAGCGGATAGCCGACGCGGTCATCGTCGCCACCCAGGACCGCGACCATGTGGAGCCGGTCCTGGCCCTGGCGCGGGCCGGGTACGCGATCCTCGCCGAGAAGCCGCTGGCGCCCACCGAGGAGGAGACCAGGAAGCTCGTCGAGGGGGTGCGCGAGGCGGGCGTGCTGTTCGCCG
Organism: Streptomyces sp. NPDC044033; assembly: GCF_056434425.1. Taxonomy (NCBI): domain Bacteria; kingdom Bacillati; phylum Actinomycetota; class Actinomycetes; order Kitasatosporales; family Streptomycetaceae; genus Streptomyces; species Streptomyces sp. NPDC044033. The sequence continues at coordinate 51,501 of NZ_JBWKFF010000025.1, forward strand.
TCTGCCACGTCCTGCGGTACACGGAGTACACCGACCTGGTGAAGAGCGTCGTGGACTCCGGGGTGCTGGGCGAACTCGTCTCGATGGAGCACCTGGAGCCGGTCGGCTGGTGGCACTACGCGCACAGCTTCGTGCGCGGGCCCTGGCACAGCGAGCAGGACTCCTCGCCGATGATCCTCGCCAAGTCCTGCCACGACCTGGACTGGATCAGCTACGTGCTCGACGCCAGGATCGAGGAGGTCGCGAGCTTCGGCGGCCTCAAGCACTTCCGCCCGGAGAACAAGCCGGCTGGGGCGGCGGACCGGTGCCTGGACTGCGCCGTCGAACCCGACTGCCCGTACAGCGCCCCCAAGCTCTACATGCCGACCCTGCGCGAAGAGGGTTCGGTGTGGCCGGTCACGCACGTCACCGACGCCACCGACGAGGCCGGGCTGCGGGAGGCGCTGCGCACCGGCCCGTACGGCGTGTGCGTGTACGCGGGGGACAACGACGTCGTGGACCACCAGGTGGTCGCGATGCGGCTGAGCGGCTCCCTCACGGCGACCTTCCAGATGGTGGCCTTCACCGAGCAGACGCACCGGCAGACCAGGATCTTCGGCTCGCACGGCTGGCTCAGCGGCGACGGCGAGCGGGTCACCGTGCAGGACTTCCGCACCGGCCGGAGCGAGGTCCACGAGCTGGGCGGGAGCGGTTCGAACGCGGCCGACGGGCACGGCGGCGGCGACACCGCGCTCGTCGCCGCGTTCGTACGGGCGGTCGCCACCGGCGACCCGGAGGCGATCCGCTCCGGCACGGACGCGTCCCTGGGCAGCCACCTCGCCGCCTTCGCCGCGGAGCGGGCCCGGCACACCCGCACCGTCCAGCAGGTGCCCGCCCACTGATCCCGGCCCGCCCGTAGATCCCGCGCCCGGGCGCGGGGGGGGGGGGGGGGGGGGGGGGGGGGGGGGGGTGGGGAGGGGGGGGGGGGGAGGGGGGAGAAAAAAAAAAACGACACCCCACACCACACAACACAAAA
>NZ_JBWKFF010000025.1:52525-127061 GCF_056434425.1 Streptomyces sp. NPDC044033
CATCTGGTAAGATCGCCCCCCGTGGGCCTCCGAGACCTCGACGAACTGCGTCGTCGTCCTCTACGGCGCGTCTCCCTTCCCCCCCTCCCCCCCCCCTCCCGGGCCCGGGCCCGGACCCAGGCGCGGGTCCGGGCCCGCAGTGCCCGCACCCGTAGGGGCCCAAAGGCCATAGCCCGTAGCGCCCCAGCTCGCCGACCCACCACCGCTCCCTTCGGAGGCACCACTCATGCCCCTCACATCCCGGGCCTCGGCCCCGGCCGGCCGGCGCCGCAGACGGCGCTCGGCGGCCGCCTCGGCGCTCGCCGCCGCTCTGGCCGCCACCGCGGTCGCCGGCTGCGGCTCGGGCCGCGGGAGCGACAGCCGCACCATCACGATGTGGACCTACCCGGTGATCTTCGACGAGGCGAAGAACAAGGCGTACTGGAACGGGCTGGTCAAGGAGTTCGAGAAGCGGCACGCCGGGATCACGGTGAAGGTGGAGACCTTCCCGTGGGCCAACCGCGACACCGCGCTCGCGACCGCCATCGCCTCCGGCAAGGGACCCGACGTCGTCTACCTCGTCCCCGACCAACTCCCGATGTACAAGCGGAACATCCGGGTGACGCAGGCCGGGGACGCGATGGCCCGCCCGGTCGCCGAGGTCGCGCTCGTCTTCACCCTCGCGCTGCTGCATCGCGTGCACCGCTTCGACCACGCGCTGCGCTCGGGCGCGGACTGGGAGACCGCGAGCACGGCCCCGCCCCGGCACGAGATCCACGGGAGCGAGATCGGAGTGATCGGCGCCTCGCGCACGGGCCGCGCCTACATCGCGCTGGTCCGCGCGCTGGGCGCCCGGGTCTCGGTCAGCGACCCCTTCCTGGGCGCCGAGGAGGCCGAGCGGCTGGGCGTACGCCGCGTCTCGCTCGACCGGCTGCTTCGGGGCAGCCGGGTGGTAGCGGTCCACGCCCCCGCGACCGAGGCGACCCGACGGCTCCTCGACGCGCGACGGCTGGCCTCGATGCCGGACGGGGCGGGCCTCGTGAACACCGCGCGCTCCAGGCTCGTGGACGAGGAGGCGCTGCTCGCCGAGGTGCGCGGCGGCCGGCTCGACGCGGCGATCGACGTCTTCGACACGGAGCCGCTCCCGTTGGGCCACCCCTTCCGGTCCCTGCCCAATGTGCTGCTCACCCCGCACCAGGCGGCGGGCACGGCAGAGGGCCGCCTCCGACTGGGGGCGAGCGCGGCCGACGAGGTCCTACGGCTCCTGGACGGACGCGGGCCCGCGCACCCGGTGGGGCCCGAGGCTCTCGTTCGCCTGCACTGAGCGGGGACGGCGGATCGGGGCGGATGGAGAAGCGGTCGGCCGGGGCGGGTGCGTCGCCAGGCCGGCCGCTCTCGGCTTCCCCCTACAGATCGCGTAGGCAACACATGGCTTCCCGGGCGCCGCTCGCCCCGCCGTCCACCGGCCCGCAGCGGTCTCAGGCCGCCCGCAGCCGCTCGTCGATCAGCTCGGCCAGCCGGTCCAGGCCCTGTTCGATACGGTCCGGGGTGAGGGTGCTGATCGACAGGCGCAGTTGGCGGAAGCCCGCCGAAGCGCCGTAGAAGTGGTGCATCGGCGTGAACAGCACGCCGTAGCGGCCGGCCGCGTACTCCAGGAATTCGTCGTCGACGGTGAACGGGACGGTGAGCACCACGAAGAACCCGCCCGTCGGCGCGTTCCAGGAGACTCCGGCGCGGTCGCCCAGCCGCTTGGCCAGCCCGTTCAGCACTCGGTTCAGATTGTCCCGGTATACGGCCGCCTCGCGGAGATTGGCGGCGATCATGCTGCAACCGTTGCTGAGCAGCTTTCCGCCGATCACCGCCTGGCCGATGGGCGAGGTGTTCACGGTGAGCATGCTCTTGATTTTCGACAGTTCGTCGGCGAACAGCCTGCTGTCTCCGCCACTCCCGCCGCCGTCGCCGTCACCGCCGGTCACGCGCTGGTCGGCGACCACATAGCCCACCCGCGCGCCCGGTACACCGGTCTTGGCGAATGAACCCAGATATACGACACGGCGCCGGCGGTCCAAGGCTTTGAGAGTGGGCGGCCGGTCGGGCCCGCTGTGGAACAGCCCGTACGCATTGTCCTCCAGCAGCAGGATGTCCTCGGCCTCGGCGATTTCCAGCAGCCGGTGCCGGTCGGAGGTTTTCATGCTCACGCCCACCGGATTGGCGAAATCCGGCGTCACATAGCAGGCGCGGACCCGCTTTCCCTCGCTCCGCGCGGCACGCAATCGGACCAGGAGGTCGTCCAGGTCGATCCCGAACTCACCGGTGCGCACCGTCCGTACCGGCAGGTCGGCGAGGAGCGCGGCGCCGGTCAGTCCGACGTAGGTGGGGCTCGGGGCGAGCAGTACGTCCCGGTCGTCGGCGCGCAGCGCGCGCAGTACCAGGAACATCGCCTCCTGGCAGCCGACCGTGACGACCACGGACCGGGGGTCGATCTCGATGCCCTCGTCCACGGCGAGGCTGCGCGCGACGAGGTCGGTGATGATTCCCTTGGTGTCGCCGTACTGGTAGAGCGTACGGGCCACTTGGGCGTCCGTCATTCCGCGTTCGGCTCTGAGGTGATCGCAGAAGACCCGCAGGTATTCATGTACCTGCGCCACCTCGTAAAACCCCTCATAGGGGCGCCCGGCCGCGAACGAGATGGCTTCCGGATACGCTCCGGCGATCTGGTTCAGCAGATTCATGGACTCCATCGACGCATCGCCCAGCGATGCGTGCAGCGTGGCCGCGTTCAACTCGGCGAGTGCGATGTCCGGTCGCGCGTTTTCCATGGATGGATTCCTTCTCGCAGAGGACGACAACTCACAGATGACGGCTCGCGGGGCGGCGGCTCGCGGGCGGAAAAGGCACTGCACACCGCACCGAGACTATCGCCCGGAAACACCCGCACAGCGATGACTGTTCATCCCGGACAGGTATGGGCAGCAGCCAAGGGCAGCACAACCCCAAGAAACCCACCTGCGGGAAGTCACGGTAGCGCCCCGGCATCAATCCTGACAGGTGCGGAATGCATGAGGGCAGACGTAGCATCGGGCCCGACCGGCATTGCGTTCCCCATCATTCGCTCAAGTGCTCCCCTGCGTGACAGGACGCCCATGACCGACGCACCGAAACGGACGACTTTCCTCCACGGCCTCGCGACCGAGACGCGGAACTGGAGCGCACGGGGGCGGCGTGCCCTTCGATAGCGGGCCGGAGCCCGCGACGCTCCGCTCTCTGGACGACGTGGAGCGGGCCGCCGCCGCGGTGCTGCCCCCGGACGTACGGGACTTCGTCGCGGGCGGCAGCGGCCGGGAGCGGACGCTGGCCGCCAACCGCGAGGCGTTCGACCGGATCTTCGTACGGCCGCGGGTGCTGCGCGATGTCTCGCGGTGCGCGACGGACACCACGCTGCTGGGCCGACCGGCCCGTATGCCGGTAGCCGTCGCCCCAGTGGCGTACCAGCGGCTGGTGCACCCCGAAGGCGAGTCGGCGACCGCCCGCGCGGCGAAGGCGGCGGGCGTGCCGTTCACCGTGAGCACGCTGAGCAGCGTGCCGGTCGAGGAGCTGACCGCCGTCGGCGGTTCCGTATGGTTCCAGCTCTACTGGCTCCACGAGGACGGGCGGTCCCTGGATCTCGCGCGCCGGGCCGAGGACGCCGGGTGCGAGGCGCTGATGCTCACCGTCGATGTGCCGTGGATGGGCCGCCGGCTGCGGGACGAGCGCAATGGATTCGCGCTGCCGGACCATGTGCGCGCCGCCCATCTGGACGCCGGAGCCGCTTCGGCGGCGCACCGGAACGCGGCCCACGCCTCGGCGGTGGCCGTCCACACCGGCCGGGCGTTCTCCCCGGCCCTCACCTGGTCGCACGTGGCCGAGCTGCGGGCCCGTACCCGCCTTCCGCTCATCCTCAAGGGCATCCTGGACCCCGAAGACGCGCTTCTCGCCGTGGAGTCGGGGGTGGACGCGGTCGTGGTGTCCAACCACGGAGGCAGGCAGTTGGACAGTGCGGTGCCCAGCGTCGAGGCGCTGCCGGAGGTGGTGGAGGCCGTCGGCGACCGCTGCGAAGTCCTGCTGGACAGCGGGGTACGCGGCGGTACGGACGTGCTCAAGGCGCTGGCTCTCGGCGCGTCCGGCGTGCTGGTCGGCCGCCCGCCGGTGTGGGGCCTGGCCGCCGGCGGGGAGAGCGGCGTCCGGCGGGTGCTCGATCTGCTGGCCGAGGAGCTGAGGGACGCGTTGGGGCTGGCAGGGTGCCAAAACGTCGCCTCGGCCCGAGAGTTGTACGTTCGCTCGGACCGTAGGCGGTAGCACGGACCGTACGTGGCAGCGCGGACCGTACGCGGTAGCACGGCCCTGCCGGAACTCGGATCGATGCGCCGACGAGGGCCCGGAGCCGAACCGACGCGGCCGGCCGGCCCTGTGCCCGTCGCCGTCCGCCTCACGTTTCCGGAGGCGCGCGGAGAAAGCTCCTGGTAGGCGCGGTTCCGCGAGCGCCCGCCAGGAGTTTGGGGACTGCGGCAGGCCGGGCGCGCGGTGTGCCCCGAAGGGGCCCCTGCCGGACCATCCGCAGACGCCCCCGGCAACGGTCGGCCAGCCCCCGGCGTACCTCCGGCTACAGGGCGACGGCACTCACCTCTCCCCGTGCCACCGGCCGGGCGAGGGTACGGCCCATCAGCGGCGTCAGCATCTCGATGGCGCTCGCGATGTCCTCGATGTCGGCGTCCACCAGCGCCTGGTCACCGTCGCACAGCGCCCTCTTCGGCTCCGGATGCACATCGATCATCACGCCGTCCGCACCGGCCGCGAGGGCCGCCCGGGTCAGCGGCAGCACCAGCTCCCGGCGGCCGGCCGAGTGCGAGGGGTCGACGATCACCGGCAGATGGGACAGCCGCTGGGCCAGCGGCACCGCGCTGATGTCGAGGGTGTTGCGGGTCGCGGTCTCGAAGGTGCGGATACCCCGCTCGCACAGCACGATGTCGAGGTTGCCGCGCTGCGCGATGTACTCCGCGGCCATCAGCCATTCCTCGACCGTCGCCCCGAAACCCCGCTTGAGCAGCACCGGCTTGCCCGCCGCGCCCACCGCCTGGAGCAGCGCGAAGTTGTGCATGTTGCGCGTGCCGACCTGGAGCATGTCCGCGTAGGAGGCCACCAGATCGACACCGGCCGCGTCGATCACCTCGGTGACCACCGGCAGCCCGGTCTCGGCCCGTACGTCCGCGAGGACGCGCAGTCCGGCCTCGCCGAGCCCCTGGTACGCGTACGGCGAGGTGCGCGGTTTGAACGCCCCGCCGCGCAGCAGCGACGCCCCGGCGGCCTGGGCCATCCGCGCCGCGGCCAGCGTCTGCTCCGGCGACTCGACCGCGCACGGCCCCGCGATCACGGTCAAGGTGTCCGGACCGATCGGCACCCCGCCGACCCTGACCACCGAGCGGTTCGCATGATGCTCCCGGCTGATCAGTTTGTACGGCACCGAAATCCGCACCGCGTCCAGCACCCCGGCCCGGCTGCGCAGATTGAGCGCCTCGAACGCGTCCACATCCCCGACCAGCCCGACGATCGTGCGCGTCACCCCACGGCTGACGAAGGCGTCACCGCCGGCCGTACGCACCAGATCGACTATGGCGTCGATTTCCTCCTGTGTGGCCTCCGGAGCCATCACTATCACCATGAGAGGTTCCTCCCGTCGCTGAGGCTCCCGGGCCGTAAAGAGTCCGGGAGCGGATGACATCATTCGGCGTGCCGTACGGGGGAAATCCGTGCGTCTTCGCTGCCCGGCCGGGGCGGACGAAAGGAATCCGGGTGAACACGTGCGCGGCCATGCCCGGAGCACCGTTCTTTCCGTCCAACAGGTTACGAGTTCCGGGATGGCCGCTCAACAATTCCGTGCTCCTCTCCAGCCGGATTCCCACTGACGGCAGACTGAGCGGTACGGGCCGGTCCGGAGAGACATCCCTCAGCGGTTCGGGCACCATGTAGGGGCCGGGAAGCGCGAACCTCCCGGCTCCTTCGCGCGTCGCGGGGGACGACCTGATCATTTTGATGTGCGCCACGGCGGCGGTGCTGTCGCCGGGGGAAGTGAGCAACCCATGGCCATGGTGGGCCTGTTCTGGATCGCGCAGGGTGATGTGTACGTAGGCGCGAAGCCGTCCGCTCCGGCTCCCGGGGTACGCCTGGCCCCCGAGGGCGTGATGGCCCTGGGCGACAGGCAGTCCGGCCTCTGCCTATGGGAGGACGTGCGCGCCCTGACGGTGGCGGACGTCCCCGTCAAATCCCTGATGCGGCAGGTCGGCGTGTTCAAGGGGATGGCTCTGAACGTGGCGGTGAACCTGGCTCTGCCCAACGGCCCGGGCCGGGTGGACGAGGCACCGCCGATGATGACGGTGCGCGTGGAGACAGCCGCTGGTACCCGCGAGTTGGCCGCTTTCACTGCCGCGGCCGTCGGCTACCCCCCGGCAGAGGTCGCTCTCTCCCGAACCCTCCTGTCCCGCCTCACGGAGGGCGAGGCGACGATGGCCACGACGCTGGCGGAGATGTCGGAGTGGGGCCGTGCGTGGCAGGGGGCGTCGCCGCGGGGGCCGGAGCGCGAGGCGTTGCTGCGGAAGTGGGTGGGCTGACGCCTTTCGGAGCTCCGGCGGTATGCCGGTGCGCACGCGTCGAGGCCGGGGCGGCGTCGCCGCGGCGGGCTTCGCACCCAGCGGACTTCGCACCCAGCGGGCTTCGCGCCCGTCGGCGCGCAGGGAACGGATGGGCGGGCCCGGTGCCCCAACCAGTTGGCTCAAAGCGGCCTGGACGGTTCCGGCCGTCTGTTCCGTCTTCCCGGGGCTCTCGGTCCCGGGTGACTATTGATCAAGGGGAACGGCGGTCCGGGAGGGCCGGTCACCGGGCCTCCCGCTCGAAAGGCCAATCGACCTGACTATTTCCTGGGGTATTTCCATGCCGCTTTCCACTCGGATTCCTGGAACCGCCATCACCGCACTGGTCATGCCGACAGCGCTCATCCCAGTCGGTACGAGCATGAACTCCACGTATCTCCACGGCGCCGGCGCGAGTGACGAAGTCGGCCTGTTCCGGGATGGCGGGCCGACCACGTCCGCCGCATAGTCCGGCCATCCGATTCGGTCGAACCGTCTTATGCGTCTCATCATGGTCACGCTCGCCCCGCGCGGCCGGCATCCGGCAAGCGAGCCGTTGGCCGCCGAGATCTCGGATGTGATGTGGGTATTCGCCACTCCGGAGGCCCAACTGGAGCACGTGAGCATCCGGTCCGGCGGCTGCTTCATCCATCTCGGGTTCTACAGCCGGCTCGACAGCGCGGCAGCGGCCGACGCGACCACGGCGATCTGCCGACGGGCGCTGGCGTCATCGCCTGTCCTGCGCGGCTGGGAGGTCGCCGCGCTCAGGCAAGCACCCGAGAATCCGGATTTCTGACCACCCGACACGCGAATTCGCCGCCCCTGCGCCCGGCGCGTCCCGGCCAGGCCGTCGCCCTGACCGGCGACGGCGACGACCGGGGCCCGCACTGGGCGCCCTCGACCACCGCCGCGTGGCGGCCCTCCATCCTGTCCCGCCCCGACGGGCCTTCGCCCGTCCCGCGCGAATCCCGGCGTTCACCCCGTCCCTTCCCCGGCATCCCCACTGCCCGACGAATGGTTCTGTCATGACTTACGCGCCCGATTTCGGCCTTGGCCATGTCGAGTTCCGCGTCGCCGATCTGGCGGCGGCCTCGGCCGAGATGACCGACCTCTACGGCTTCCGCCCGGTGGCCCGAGCGAACTCACCGGAGAGCGACTCCCTCGCCCTTCAGCAGGGCCGGATCACCCTCGTACTCACTCAGGCCCGCACCGAAAGCCATCCGGCGGCCGATTACGTCCGGGCTCACGGAGACGCCGTGGCGGACATCGCGCTCACCGTGCCCGACGTGCCCCTGGCGTTCGCCGGCGCCGTGGAGCGCGGGGCGGTCCCGGTCGCCCCGCCGTCCCGGCATCCGGACGGCCGTACCACCGCGGTGATCGCGGGCTTCGGGGACGTGGTGCACACCCTCGCCGAGGCCGGCTCGTCCGCGGTGCCACCGGCCTTCACCGCTCTCCCGGACACCGCCCCGGAGGGCTCGGACGCCCTGCCGCCGGGCGAACTCCCGCCGGATGAACTCCTCACGGACATCGACCACTTCGCGGTCTGCCTGGAGTCCGGCGACCTCGATGGCACGGTGGAGTTCTACACCCGGGTGCTCGGCTTCCGGATGACCTTCACCGAGGACATCGAGGTGGGGGCGCAGGCGATGGAGTCGAAGGTGGTCCAGAGCCCCTCCGGTGAGATCACCTTCACCCTGATTCAGCCGGTCGCCACCGCCGCGCCCGGCCAGATCAACCGCTTCGTCAAGGACCACGGCGGCCCCGGAGTGCAGCATCTCGCCTTCTCCACCGCGGACATCGTCACGACGGTCGGCACGCTGGGCGAGCGCGGCGTCGGCTTCCTGTCCGTCCCGGAGTCCTACTACGCCATGCTGCCCGGCCGGCTCGACCTGGCCAGGCACACCACCGCTCGGCTGCGTGACCGGAACATCCTGGTGGACGAGGACCACGACGGCCAGCTGTTCCAGCTCTTCACCCGCTCCACCCACCCGAGCAACACGCTGTTCTACGAGGTGATCGAGCGCTTCGGCGCCCGTACGTTCGGCAGCGGCAACATCAAGGCCCTCTACGAGGCGGTCGAGGCCGAGCGGCTGGCGTCGGAGGGTGAGTCCCGGTGAGCGGCCGGACGCAGACCACCGCGGCCGGTTCGGCGCCGGTGTCCGTGGCGGAGTTCGCGGCGATCGCCGAGCGGGTGCTGCCCCCCGAGGTCTGGGACTTCATCGCGGGCGGCGGCGACGCCGAACTGACCCTCGCGGCCAACCGGGCGGCCCTGGACCGGATCGGGCTCGTACCCCGCGTACTGTCCGGAGCCTCCGGCTGCGACACCGAGGCGGAGCTGCCCGGCGCGCCGACTGCCGCACTGCCGGTCGCGGTCGCGCCGATGGCGTATCAGCAGCTCGCGCACGCGGACGGCGAGCTCGCGACGGCTCGGGCGGCAGCGGCGGCCGGGGTGCCGTTCGCCCTGAGCATGCTCAGCAGCCGGCCGATCGAGTCCGTCACCGCGCTGGGCGGTATCACCTGGTTCCAGCTGTACTGCCTGCGCGATCCAGGCGCCACGGCCGAGTTGGTGCTACGGGCCGAGAAAGCGGGCTGCTCGGCGCTGGTCGTCACCGTGGACGTGCCCCGGATGGGGCGACGGCTGCGGGACCTGCGCAACGGCTTCGCCCTGCCGACCGATGTGGCGGCCGCCAACCTGGACCCGGCGAGCGTCCAGGTGACCCATGACCGGCGGCCCGGTGTCTCCGCCGTGGCCGAGCACACGGCCCGGACCTTCGCGGCCGGGCTGAGCTGGGACGACCTCACCCTGCTGCGGGAGAGGACCCGGCTGCCGCTGATCGTGAAGGGGGTCATGGACCCCCGAGACGCCGTACTCGCCGCCGACCTCGGCGCGGACGCCGTGGTGGTCTCCAACCACGGCGGCCGCCAGTTCGACTCCGCCGTGGCCAGCGTGGACATGCTGCCGGCGGTGCGCGAGGCGGTGCCGGGCCGCTGCCGGGTCCTGCTGGACAGCGGAATCCGCGGCGGTACGGACGTACTCAAGGCACTGGCGCTGGGCGCGAGCGGCGTCCTGCTCGGCCGGCCCGCCCTGTGGGGGCTGGCCGCCGGGGGCGAGGCGGGCGTGCGCAAGGTCCTCGACCTGCTCGGCGCGGAACTGCGCTCCGCCCTGGAGCTCTCCGGCTGCGCCGACCTCGCCGCCGTCCGGCTGCTGACGGCACGGGTGCCGGGCGGCCGCGCGTATGAAGGGGGTGTCCGATGACGACGGTCGAACCCGCCGCGTCCGTCCGGCTCGACCCGGCGGACCTGCACGCCTCGCTCCGCGACCCCGCGCTGCTGTCGATGAACTTCCTCAACGAGGTGGCGAACCGGTTCCCGGACGCGATCTCCTTCGCGCCCGGCCGGCCGTGCGAGGACACCTTCGACCTCGCCGACCTGCATCGCTACCTCGACGCCTACGCCGCCTATCTGACCGGGACGAAGGGCTACGACCGTACGCGGGTCCATCGGGAGCTGTTCCAGTACGGCCGCACCAAGGGCATCGTCCACGAACTCATCGCGCGGCAGCTCGCCGTGGACGAGGGGATCACCGTGGACCCGGAGGCCGTCCTGGTCACCGTCGGAGCCCAGGAGGCGCTCTGGCTGGTGCTGCGCGCCCTGCGGGCCACCGACCGCGATGTGCTGCTGGCCGTGGCGCCCACGTACGTCGGGCTGACCGGCGCCGCCCGCCTGCTGGACTTCCCGGTCCATCCGGTCGGCGAGGGCCAGGACGGTGTGGACCCGGACGACCTGCTCGCCCGGATCGCGGCCGCCCGTGCCGAGGGGCTGCGGCCCCGGGCGCTCTACCTCGTGCCCGACTTCTCCAATCCGAGCGGCCTCAGCATGACCGTACGCAGCCGCCACCGGCTGCTGGAGATCGCCGCCGAGCACGATCTGCTCCTGCTGGAGGACAATCCGTACGGGTTCTTCCAGGCCGTGGAGGGCGAGCGGCCGCCGACCCTGAAGGCGCTCGACACGGGGCAGCACGTGGTCTATCTCGGGTCGCTGGCGAAGACGTGCTTCCCCGGCGCCCGGGTGGGTTTCGCCGTGGCGGACCAGCGGATCGCGGGACCGGAGGGCGGGCTGCTGGCCGACGAGTTGTCGAAGGCGAAGAGCATGCTCACCGTGAATACCCCGGCGGTGAGCCAGGCCCTGGTCGGCGGCATGCTGCTGGAGCACGGGGGCAGCCTGCTGCGGGCCAACGAGCGACAGATCGGCATCTACCGCCGCAACCTCGACTGCCTGTTGCGCGGGCTGAGCCGACGCCTCGACGGCCTGGCGGGGGTCCGCTGGAACACGCCCGCCGGTGGCTTCTTCGTGGGTCTGACGGTGCCGTTCCCGGTCACCGACGAGTTGCTCGACATAGCGGCGAACCAGCACGGCGTGCTGTTCACGCCGATGCGCCACTTCCACGACAGCGAGGTGGCGGCGCGGCAGATGCGGCTGTCATGCAGCTACCTGACGACAGATCAGATAGAGACGGGGCTGGACCGGCTGACCACGCTGATCACGGAGCGGATCTGACCGCGGAGCCGACCAGGACCGCTGACCGGGCCCGCTGTCCCGCCAGGGTCCCGGCCCCGGTCGCCTTACGGCCGGGGCCTCCGCTCACACCCGCCGAGGTGAGCGCGGAGCCCCGCCCGTACGTCCTCGCCGTCGGCCCGGCCCGGCCCGGCGAATCCGGCCCAGCCGGGCCGACGGCGAGGAGTCCGCGGGGGCCGGGGTCAGAGCCAGCCGTGCTGTGCGGCCTTGACGCCCGCCTCGAAGCGGCTGCGCGCGCCCAGGCGCTCCATGATCGAAGCCATCATGCGCCGGGAGGTGCGGGGCGAGATGAAGAGCTGCGCGGCAGCGGACTCGTCGGTGTGCCCTTGCGCGATGAGCAGGAGCAGTTCGCGCTCCTGCTCGGACAGACCGGTCCGGCTGGTCTCGCGGTCCGCGCCCAGCGGGGTGGCGACATTCCAGACGCACTCGAAGAGCGCGACCAGTGAGGCGACGACGCCCGTTCTGGTCAGGCAGAGCGCGCCTTCGCGGGGGTCGGCGGGGTCGATGGGCAGCAGGGCGACCGAGTCGTCGACGAGGACCATGCCCGGCGGCAGGCTCGCCGTCGTACGGAACTCACCGCCGTGGCCGGTGAGCCACCGGGCGTACTCAAGGGTGACCGGATCGCGGCGGGTGGCGTCCAGCCCGACGGTGCGGACGGCCGCTCCGCGTCGGAGAACCGATGCGTCGTTGCGGCGCGCGGCCGCCAGCGACGACGGTGACTGGGCGCCGCCCGGCATGAAGGTCGCCACCGTTCGGGAGGCGTTGCACGAGAGCTGTTCGATCCGTTGCCGCACGGCCTGGACGCCGTCGAGTCGCTCGGTGCCGTACTCGTCACCGGCCCGGTCGTGGACGGTCTGCCGCCCGCTCTCGGCCAGCATGCGGGTGATCAGCTGCTGGCTGTCGGCGATCCGCTGCTGCCGTTCGAGCAGTTCGTGCCGCTCTTGGGCCAGCAGTTCCTGAAGACCCACAATGGGGTCGACGGCGAAAAGCTGGCCGGGGCTCTCATAGGACTCCTTCAGCAGTCTGAAGTCGAAGAGCACGTCTAAAGCGGCGCGTATGTCGTCGGTGGACAGTGAGAGATGGGTGGCGAGTTCTTCGACGGACAGCTCCTGGTGCTTGAGCATGGCCCGGTAGACGGTTTCGGTGATCCCCTGCACGCCGAGAAACGGAAGCAACGTACGACTCCTTGGACAGCCGGCGGCTCCCGCCACGGGGCGAACGCGGCGCATACGGTCTGGTCGCCCACGGTCCTACGGACCGCACGTGACCGACACTCCGACCCGGCCCGCGCAACGGCCCCGCGACCACCGCCGACAATGCGGACACGCGGGTACGGCTCGATGCTCTTCACTCTTCTTCGTCCGAGGAGTGCGCCTTCCCCGACGACGAACAGGCCCCTGCACAAGCCCCTTCGCCCCGGGCCGGACGCGCTCCTCCGCCATGTGGTCAAGGACCGGACAACCCGCCTCGTAAAAGGCCGAGGCTAACGGGCGGCACGAAGATCGGCCATGGCTCCTCCCCTCGCGGCACGCGGCGCGCCGTTGTCAGTGCCCGGGGCTACGCTCAGTTTTCGGAGGTCATCGGTACGGCGACGAGCCGGTGGCGGGGGCCGGTGCAGCATCGCCGTGCCCGAATCCGCGCCCACGATCGAGCACTTCAGAATCCTCAAGGGGAGATCTGCCATGAGCAGCGCCGAAGGCAGCACGCAGAAGCGATTCACGGCCGAAGAGCGGGCCGCGATGAAGGACCACGCCCAAGAGCTGAAGAAGGCGTCCCGCCGCGGTTCGCGCGCGGACAAGGCGGAGGAGGCGAAGCGGGACGTCACCGCGAAGATCGCCGAGATGGGGGACTCGGACCGGATCATGGCCGAGCGCGTCCACGCCATCGTCACGGCCGCCGCCCCGGCGCTCGCCCCGAAGCTCTGGTACGGAATGCCCGCCTACGCGCTCGACGACAAGATCGTCTGCTTCTTCCAGAGCGCGGCGAAGTTCAAGGCGCGCTACGCGACGCTCGGGTTCAGCGACCTGGCGAAGCTGGACGAGGGCACGATGTGGCCGGCCGCCTTCGCCCTGACCGAGGTGACGGCCGAGGCGGAAGCGCGCATCAGCGCGCTCGTGAAGCAGGCGGTGGGCTGAGCCGCCCCGGTCCGCTTCCGCTCGCTGAGCAGCGCCGGTCCGGTCGCGGAGGGCATCGCCGAGCAGGCCGTATGCGTCACACGCGGCGCCGCCGCACCGCCCCCCTGGCGCAGGGCCGGTCCGGCGCGGCCGGCGGTCAGCCATGAGCGGCGACGTGCCCGCCCGCTTCCCCGCAGGTCACGTGAGCTCAGTCGATCACGAGGCCGTCGGTCAGCGGACGCGGACGGAAGCTGATCCCGGTGCGGCCTTCAGCGATAACCTGAAGGCATGGCCGACCTGGAGACCCGAGAGCTTGAGTACTTCATCGCGGTCGCCGAGGAGCTGCACTTCGGCCGTGCCGCCGTCCGGCTGTCGATCGCGCAGCCGGCGCTGTCGAAGGCGATCCGGCGGGTCGAGACGCGGCTCGGGGTGCGGCTGCTCGTACGGTCGAGCCGTCATGTCTCGCTCACGCCGGCCGGTGAGGCGTTGCTCCAGCACGGTCGCCACGCGGTGAACGCGGTCAGCGCCGCGGTCCACAGTGCGCGGCGGGCCGGTGACGCCGAGGCGCGTCTACGCCTGGTGATCAAGCCGGGGGGCGATGCCAACCTGCTGTCCGGGATCCTCGCCGCGTACGCGCGCCGGCCCGACGCGCGCAGGGTGGACATCCTGTTCAGCGGCGGCACGGACCGGGTCGATTACCTGCGTGACGGCCGAGCGGATGTGGCGCTGCTGTACGTGCCCTTCGACGATCTCAAGGGCCTGGCCCACGAGACGCTCTACATCGAGGGGCGCGTCGCGATCCTCCCCGCCGACCACCGGCTGGCCTCGCGCACCGAGCTGCGGATGGCCGATCTCGACGGCGAGACGATGCCGCGCTGGAAGGGCGTCCCCGACGGCGGAACCGGGCCAGAGGTCGTGGACGTGACACAGATGACGCACCTGATCGCCCTCGGGCGCATGGTCGCGGTCCTTCCCCGCTCGCTCGTCGAACCCGTCCCCGCGGGGCTCGTGTGCCTCCCGGTGACCGACGCGAGCACCAGCCGGATCGTCGTCGCATGGCCCGAGCTCGACCGCCGTCCCCTTGTCGCCTCGTTCGCGGCCGCGGCAGTCGCCGCGAACCCCGCACCCGCGCACGGCACCGGCCCGGACGCGCCGCGCGCTGCGGCCGTGTCCGGCCCGGCCACCTGAGAGCCTGGGTCGTACCCCTGGCCCGAGCGCGCCGAACTGTCATCGGCCGACGGACGCCGGACAGCCCCTCAGCCGATGAGCCGCCCCCGCTCCCCCGCGTCCGAGGCCACCGCCGCAGCCGTCAGCGCCATCGCCGTGGCCCCGTCGAGGACGGCGCGGTCCGCCTCGCCGCCGACGCAGTGCGCGGCGAACTCCTTCTGGTGGTTGACGGCGGGCAGCGAACCGATGCCGAGATAGGGGTGGATGGCGGGCAGGACGCGCGACACATTGCCCATGTCGGTCGAGGCGCGGTTCATCCGGGCCGCCGGGGTGCCCGCCTCGAAGCGGCGGCCCAGTTCCTGGGCGGTGCGCCGGTAGACGGCGAGCAGCCCCGCGTCGTTGCGGAACTCCGAGTACGGGCGGCTCTCCGGCTCGATCTCCAGCTCGCACCCCGTCGCCAGCGCGCCCGCCTCGAAGCAGCGCTCGACGCGCGGGCGCAGTTCGTCGAGGTGCTCCAGGGTTTCCGCGCGTACGTACCAGCGGCCCTCCGTCAGCTCCGGGATGGCGTTGGGCGCCTCGCCGCCGCGCGTCAGCATGCCGTGCACCCGTGTCCCTCCCGGCAGTTGCTGGCGCAGCAGACCGATCGCGACCTGGGCGAGGGTGAAGGCGTCCGCCGCGTTGCGGCCCTGCTCCGGGTAGGCGGCGGCGTGCGCGGCCTTGCCGTGGTAGCGGACCTTGAGATGGGCGACGGCGAACGGGTCCGCCTCCGCGACGTCGACGGGCCCGGGGTGGACCATCATCGCGGCGTGCACCCCGTCGAAGGCGCCGCGCTCCAGCATCAGGATCTTGCCGCCGCCGCCTTCCTCCGCCGGGGTGCCGAAGACCGTGACGGTCAGGCCGAGTTCGTCGGCGAAGGGGGCCAGCCCCGCGGCCGCGCCGACCGCGGCCGAAGCGATGATGTTGTGGCCGCAGGCGTGGCCGAGTCCGGGCAGCGCGTCGTACTCGGCGCAGATCCCTATGTGCAGCGGCCCGGTTCCGGCGGTCGCGGTGAAGGCGGTGGGCAGCCCGGCGGTGCCGGTCCGGACGGTGTAGCCGAGGTCGTCCAGCGCCCCGGCCGTCCAGCGGGCCGCCTTCTCCTCCTCCCAGGCCACCTCCGGGTGCGCGTGAATGCGGTGGCTGAGGGCCAGCACGTCGTCGGCCGCCGCCGCGACGGCACGGCGGATTCCGCTCGTACGTCCCCCGGAGCTCGTACGCCCCACGGAGCCCGTACGTCCCTCGGAGTCCGCAC
Organism: Streptomyces sp. NPDC044033; assembly: GCF_056434425.1. NCBI lineage: Bacteria > Bacillati > Actinomycetota > Actinomycetes > Kitasatosporales > Streptomycetaceae > Streptomyces > Streptomyces sp. NPDC044033. The sequence continues at coordinate 68,308 of NZ_JBWKFF010000025.1, forward strand.
GCCCTACGGAGCTCGTACGTGCCTCCGCTCCCGTGCTTTCCCCGGAGCCCGCCCGCTCCCCGGACCCCCTGCGCTCCCCCGTGCTCACGCGTCCCCCGGCACGCCGAAGGAGGGCGCCTCGCCCGGGGCGAGCGCGCGCTGGACGTACAGCTGTTCCTGCGGCTCCCAGAGCTTCCACAGCGCGGCCAGTTCGGCGATCGGGTCGCCGTCGGTCCAGTCAATGCGGAGGTCCGTCACCGGCCACGGCACGTCGCCGCTGACGAGCAGCCCGGCCGAGCGCACCGGGCCCTCTTCCCCTCCCGCCGCCGCGCCCGCGCCGAGCGCGTCGACGAGGCGTCGGGCGAGCGGGGCCGCCGGGTCGGCGGCGAAGGAGTCGAGGACGGCCCGCGGCACGCCGGGGTCGGCGAGGAGGTTGCCGGCGGCGACCGCGTCGGGGCCGGTGGCCTCCGCGTGCCGGCCCAGGGTGTGCGCCCCGGAGTACGCGGCGCCCGGCCCGTCGGCCCCGACGGCGGTCAGCTGCCGGTAGGGGATGTGCGGTTCGGCGCGCGCGGTCTCGCGGATCGCGGAGGCGGCGGACGCACCGCCCTTCAACAGGTCGAGCAGGCGGGCGCCGAGCCGGGGGTCGGTGATGTTCTGCGAGCAGACCGCGCCCACCCCCGCCCTGACGTACGCGCAGCGGGCGGCGACGGCGGGCGACGAGGAGGTGACGGCGACCCCGAACTGTCCGGTGCGTGCGCAGCGGGCGGCGATCGAGAAGGTCATGCCCCCTCCCCCTTCCGCACGGCCGCGGCGCGCGCGGCGGCCGCTTCGGCGCGCCGTTCCGCGGGGATCACCGCCGTGGCGTCGATCTCGACGAGCCACTCGGGCCGGGCGAGCGCGGAGACGACGAGGCCGGTGGAGACGTAGTGGACGCCCTTCAGCCAGCGGCCCATGACGCGGTAGACGGGCTCGCGGAACCGGATGTCCGTCAGATAGACGGTGATCTTGACGATCTCGTCGAGGCGGCTGCCGCACTCTCCGAGCAGCATCGCGATGTTGGCCATCGCCTGCTCGGCCTGGGCCGCCACATCGCCGACCCCGACGCTCTCGCGCGCGGCGCTGTCGATGTTCTGCCCGATCTGGCCGCGCAGATAGACGGTGCCCTCGGCGACGACGGCCTGCGCGAGGTCGTTGGAGAGGTCCTGTTCGGGATAGGTGGCCGCGGTGTCGAAGGGCCGGATGCGGTCGTGGACGGTCACTTGGCGGCCTTCCTTCCCAGCGAGCCGAGCACGTTGTCGGAGAGCCCGGCCGCGTCCTTGACCAGGTCGAGCGGCCCGTCCCAGCCGAAGTTGCGGTAGACGGCGCCCAGGTGGGCGAACGGCGGCGACTGCGCGAAGAGCTGGAAGGTCAGCCGGTGGCCCGCGTAGTCGGAGTTCAGCAGGTCGCGGGCGTACGCGAGGAGTTTGCGGCGGTCCTCCGCGACCCAGTGCTCGTTGACCGAGTAGAACTTCTCCAGCCACGGCCCGGTCTCGGGGTCGTCGAAGGACGCCTTGTCCGGGGTGATGCAGATCTGGCCGCCGCACAGTTCGCGTGCGATGTGCATCATCTCGTGGAGCTGCGAGCAGGCCAGCACCCGGCCGGTGTAGAGGAGCGACTGGTTGGGCATCAGCAGCCCGCCGGGGCTGGGCTCCGCCATGGCTATGGCGGCGGTGAGGTGCGCGTTGATGCCCTCGCGGTAGCAGGCGAGCGTGGCCAGCTTCTCCTGTACGGCCTGCTGCTTCTCCAGTCCCGTCTGCTTCACGTTCCACAGCGCGGCGCCGATCATCAGGTCGGCGAGGCGCAGGTTGCGCTGGGTGAAGGCGTAGGCGCTGTAGCGGTGCAGGGTGGCGCGGATGAAGGTGGCGGCCTTGGTGTCGCGGTAGAAGAGGATGTTCTCCCAGGGGATTTCGACGTCGTCGAAGACGACCAGGGTGTCGACCTCGTCGAAGCGGTTGGAGACGGGGTAGTCCTCGATGGGCTTGGCGCCGCCGGCGAAGCCGGTGCGGCAGATGTACTTGAGCCCGGGGGCGCCCATGTCGAGCATGAACCCGAGGGCGTAGTCGGAGAGTTCGGAGTCGCCCCAGTTGGCGATGGTCGGCTTGGCGAACGCCTGGTTGGAGTAGGCGGCGGCCGTCTCGTACTTGGCGCCCCGCACGACGATGCCGCGGTCCGTCTCGCGCACGGCGTGCAGCAGCATGTCGGGGTCCTGGTCCTGGGGGCGCTTGGAGCGGTCGCCCTTGGGATCGGTGTTGGCGGAGACGTGGAACGGGTCGCCGAAGCAGGCCAGGTCGATATGGCGCTTGACGTTCTCGGCATAGGCCGGGTTGATCTGGTTGAGGACGTCCTGGCCGTCGATGAGGGACCACACCTCGCCGATGGTCTCGTCGCCGACGCGGGTGACGACGCCGCCGGCGTCGGTGAGCACCGCGTCGGTGGCGGCCCGCTTGTCCTCCCAGTCCTCGCGGGTGCGGGGCGGCTTCTGCTGAACGGCGTTGAGTTCGCCGCTCTCCTCGTCCGTGTAGGTCATGACGGCGCTGGTCTCGGGGTCGTGCGCCATGTCGTAGATCCGGGACCGGATGTCGACGAGCGGCTTGAAGGCGGGGTGCGTGGGCACGTCCTTGATCTTCTCGCCGTTCATCCAGACCTCGCGGCCGTCGCGGATCGACTCGCGGTACTGCTCTCCGGTGCGGATCATCTGCGTACTCCTTGTCCTGGGCTCTCAGAGGGGGCGGCGGGCACCGCCAGAGGGGGCGGCGGGTGCCGTCAGAGGGGGCGGTGGGTGCCGTAGGTGCGGGCGTGGTGCACCAGCGGGAGGGCGTCCGGGGAGACGGCGGCGGCGGTGACGGCGCCGAAGAGGACCCGGTGCGTGCCGGAGACGACGGCGTCGCCGAGTCGGCAGTCGAAGACGGCGGCGGCGCCGCGCAGCAGCGGCGAGCCGGTGCCGAGGGTGTCCCAGTCGGCGCAGGTGAAGTCGTACGGTGCGCCGGCGCCGGGCCGGCCCGCGAAGACGTCGGAGACATGGGCCTGTTCGGCGCTCAGGACGCTGACGGCGAAGTGGCCGTTGCGGGCGGCGGCTTCGGCGAGCGGGCTGCGTTCGTTGACGCAGACGAGCAGCGACGGCGGATCCGCGGTGACGGAGCACATGGCGCTCACGGTCTGGGCGAAGCGGCCGGCGGGCCCCTCGGTGGCGACCACGGTGACGCCGGTCGCGGCATTGCCCATGGCCGCGATGAAGTCCTGCCGTGGGGTGGTGAGTTGGTCCGGGGCGATGCTCATGGTCGGCCTCCCTCGGCGCGGTGGAGCAGGTTCGGCGCTCGGTGCTGTGGGGCGAACTGCGGTGGAGCGAGCGAGTGCCACGAGCCCGGCGGGCGACTCTGGCGGGCTCGGCTGAGGACCACTATGGGCGGACCGGATAGTTCCGTAAAGCAGATCTTTTTGCTCACCTGCATCTGTTGAACAGATGCAGCGGGCGGGCGGCCGCCGTGCGCTATCCGCGCAGGGTCTCCCGGCAGGTCGCGGCGAACGCCTGCGCACGCCCCGTCAGGCGTACGCCGCGGAGCTTGGCGAGGACGACGGGGAGGGCCGGCAGCTGGTCGGCGATGGGCAGGCAGACGACGCGGGAGCCGCCGTACGTGCCGTCGTGCGCGGGCCGCTGGTTGAGCAGCGACCAGCCGTATCCGGCGGCGACCATGGAGCGCACGGTCTCGTAGTTCGTGGTGCGGTGGCTGATCTTCGGGCGCACCCCGGCCTTGGCCGCCGCGGACTGGAAGTAGTCGCGGCTGACCGGCAGGTCCAGCAGCACCATGGGTTCGCCGCCGAGGTCGGCGAGTCTGACCCGGCGGCTGCCCGCGAGCCGGTGCCCTTCGTGCACGAGCGCGTACGGGGGCGCCATCGCCAGTACCTCGTGCTCGATGTCCGCGTCGAGCTCAAGGTCGTACAGCAGCCCCAGTTCGCACTGCCCGGTCCGCAGCAGGCCCTGGACGGCGGGGGTGTCGCCCTCGTGCACGTCGACGCGGACGGCGGGGTGGCGCTCGGCGAACCCCCGCAGCAGGCGCGGCAGATAGAAGGGGGCGAAGGTCTGGAAGCAGCCGACGGCCAGGTCGCCGACCAGTTCCGAGCCGAGGCTGCGCGCCGATTCGGCCAGCTCGTCGGCGTGCGTGAGGAAGCCGCGCAGCTCGTGCTGGAAGCGCTCGCCCGCCGCCGTCAGCTCCAGCCCCTTGGCGTGCCTGCGGATGAGGAGCTGGACGCCGAGTTCGCGTTCCAGGTGGGTCACGGCGGTGGAGACGGCGGACTGCGAGACGTTGATGCGCTGGGCGGCGGCGGTCATGGATCCGAGCTCGGCGGCGGCGAGAAAGTAGCGCAGCTGCACGAGGGTGAAGTTGGCGTCATGGGGCATGCCCGGATTTTTACATCTGGAAATCCGATGCAACCCCCGTGAAAACAATGTTTGACCGGGGATTTGGAATCTTCGAGACTTCCCAACCACCCGACCCACCCGCGCTGCCCACCCGCAGTACCCCAGCGCTCTTCGCCCCTCACGTTCTAGGGAGTCCGCATGTCCGGTCCCGGAGGATCCGCACCCGACACCCCCGCCGCGGCCGAAGCGGCCGCCGTGCCGGACGCACCCGCCACGGTGGAGCGGCACACGATCGACCACATCCCCGACGATGAGCGCCACGGGCGGGTCAGAGACCTGTTCACCATGTGGTTCGGGACGAACATCGCCCCGTTGCCGCTGGTCACGGGCGCTATGGGGGTGCAGGTCTTCCATCAGTCGTTCTGGTCGAGCGTGCTCGCGATCCTCGTCGGCCAGCTCGTCGGCGGCGTCTTCATGGCGCTGCACTCGGCCCAGGGTCCGCAGCTCGGCGTGCCGCAGATGATCCAGAGCCGGGCGCAGTTCGGGGTGATCGGGGCGCTGGTGATCGTGGTCGTCGCGGCGGCCATGTACGTGGGCTTCTTCGCGTCGAACATCGTGCTGGCCGGGAAGTCCCTGCACGGTCTCGCGCCCGGCGTCCCCGTCAACGGGGGCATCGTGCTGGGCGCGCTGGGTTCGGCGGCGATCTGCTGGGTCGGCTACCGCCTGATCCACACCCTCAACAAGATCGCGACCTGGGTGCTGGGCCTGGGCATCGCCGTCGGCATCGCGGTCGTGGCCTTCCGCGGCCTGCCGGACGACTTCTTCACCCGGGGCGGCTTCACGTTCGCCGGCTGGCTGGCGACGGTGTCGCTGAGTTCGCTGTGGCAGCTCGCGTTCGCCCCGTATGTATCGGACTACTCGCGCTATCTGCCCCGTACCGTCCGCACCCCCTCGACGTTCTGGGCGACGTACTGCGGCTCGTGTCTCGGCTCGACGCTGTCCTTCCTGGCGGGCACGGTGGTCGCGCTCGCCGCGCCGGGCGCCGACGACACGGTCGCGGGCTTCGACAGCGCGGCGGGCGCGTTCGGCCCCGTCGTGCTGGTCCTCTTCCTCTTCAGCGTGATCAACCACAACGCCCTCAACCTCTACGGCGCCGTGCTGTCCCTCATCACGATCGGCCAGACCTTCCGCGCCCACTGGACACCGCGCCGAACGGCCCGCGGTGCGGTCTCCGGGTCGGTGCTGGCGGCGGCGCTGCTGATCGCGGTCGGCCTGTCCGACGACTTCGTCTCGCGGTTCGTGAACCTGGTGAGCGTCCTGCTGATCGTGCTGATCCCCTGGACCGCGATCAATCTGATCGACTTCTATCTCGTGCACCGCGGGCGGTACGAGATGACGGACTTCTTCGCCGCCGACGGAGGCCGCTACGGCCGCTTCAACCGCACGGCCCTCTCGTCGTACGCCATCGGCATCGCCGTTCAGCTCCCCTTCGTCTCCACCGACCTCTATACGGGCCCCCTGGTCGCCCCGCTGGGCGGCGCGGACCTCTCCTGGCTGATCGGCCTGGCGGTGACGGCCCCCGTGTACTACCTCTGGGCCCGCCCGCGCGCCGCGGAGCCCCACCCGGCGGCACGGGTCGCGCAGGAGGAACCGGCGCGCACGGTGCCGACCGCCTGACGGCAGATCACGCAACCGTCCTCGGCGACGCCGGATCCGTCGTACTAAAGTGCGACAGACGACAGGTACGAGGAGACGCGTGGAACAGCGGGTGCGCATACACAAGGTCCCGCTGGACGGCAGCGAGGTCCGGGTGATCCGGCCGGCCCCGGCCCCGGCGCGGCTGGCCCTGCGCGACGACGGGCATTGGCTGTCGATGTACGCCGACCGGGAGGGCGCCGCCCGGCTCGCCGCCATGTGGGCGCTGGCCGCCCGGTCCGCCCGGTCGCTGGTGTACCTGCCGATACGGGCCAACCCCGCTCCCGGCGGCGTCGTCAGCGACCGCGAACCGGTCGCACTGGACCTCGTCCTGGTCCACCACAGCCTGCAGTTCCCGCCCGCGGCGTGGAAGGGGGTCCGGGCCCGCCTCGGGACCGGCGCACCGCACACCGCGGCCACCCCGGACCACGACGTTCCCGACGCGAGCGCCATCGACTACGGGCGGCTGCAGTACCGGACGTACCGCGACCACCTCGGCTTCGACATCGCCGCGCACACCGTCTTCATCGTGGGCAGCTCCACCGCGTTCCGCGAGCACGGCACCGCGCTGCGCGACCTCGTCGACCAGGCCCCGTCACACCGGCACCGCCACCCGGGCGCCGGGCACTTCTGTGTCGAGTTCACCCCCGGCCCGTGGTCACGGGCGCGGACCCGCCGGCACGTACCCGCTCGCTTGCACATCGAGTACTGCCACGCCTGGTGAACGCGGCGCGCCTTGGGCGCCGCCGGCCTGGCGGGCCGTGCGCGACCGCGCGGCGATCGGCGGGCGGTCGCGCACGTTGCCGTCCCCGGCCGGTCGCGCCACGGCCGGTCCGGCGGGCCCGATGGCCAGGGGCCCGTACCGCTCCGAGCCTCGAATGGCGTGCGTGAATCAACAGACATAGCCTGCCCGAAAGTGCCGTTTTGCGCATGATGGCCGCATGGTGGACGTGGAAGGGTCGAGAGTCTTGAGCGCCGACACCGACGGACAGAAACCCCGGGAGCCCGGAGCGGGTCCCGCCCCCGGGGCGAGCCCGGAGTTCCACCCGTACCACCATCCGGCCGCGGGCTGGGGCGCCGCCAAGAGTGTGAGCCGCTTCCTGGTGCGCGAGGGCGCGCTGGTGGACGGCCCGCGGGCGATCATGCGGATGAACCATGAGAACACCGGGTTCGACTGCCCCGGATGCGCGTGGCCGGACGACACCAAGGGGCTGCGTCTGGACATCTGCGAGAACGGGATCAAGCACGTCACCTGGGAGATGACCCGCAAGCGGGTCGGCCGCGAGTTATTCGCCGCCCACTCGGTGACCGAGCTGTCCGGCTGGAGCGACCACGACCTGGAGAACCAGGGCCGGTTGACCGAGCCGATGGTCTACGACCCGGATTCGGACCGCTACGTCCCGATCGGCTGGAAGGACGCGTTCGAGCTGATCGGCGGTTCACTGCGCGGCCTGGACAGCCCGGATCAGGTCTCGTTCTACACCTCGGGCCGGCTCGGCAACGAGGCCACGTTCCTCTACCAGCTGATGGCCCGTGAACTGGGCACCAACAACCTGCCGGACTGCTCCAACATGTGCCACGAAGCCAGCGGCCGCGCCCTCCAGGCGGCCCTGGGAACCGGCAAGGGCACCGTCGACCTCAAGGACTGGGAGAGCGCCGACGCGCTGTTCATCCTGGGGGTCAACGCCGCCTCCAACGCGCCCCGGATGCTCACCGCGCTCGCCGAGGCCCACAGCCGCGGAACCCGGATCGTACACATCAACCCGCTCGTCGAGGCGGCGGCCACCCGCACCATCGTTCCGCACGACTTCACGGACATGGCCCTCTTCAAGTCGACCCCGACCAGCTCGCTCAACCTCCAGGTGCGCATCGGCGGCGACATGGCCCTGCTGCGCGGCATGGCCAAGGCGGTCCTGGAGCAGTCCGCGACCGACCCCAAGGCGCTGGACCGGGAATTCATCGACCGCCACACCACCGGATTCGAGGAGTACCGCGCGCTGTGCGAGGCCACGCCGTGGGCGGAGATCGAGAACCAGTCCGGTCTCGGCCGCGCCGACATCCTCAAGGCGGCGCGCGTGTACGGCGAGGCCGATCGCTCCATCGTCAGCTGGTGTCTGGGCGTCAGCCAGCACGAGCACGGGGTCGACACCGTCCGGGAGATCGTCAACCTGCTGCTGCTCCGCGGCAATCTGGGGCGGGAGGGCGCGGGCCCCTCCCCCGTACGCGGACACAGCAACGTGCAGGGCAATCGCACCTGCGGCATCGATCACCGCCCCGCCGACGCGTTCCTGGACCGCCTCGCCGAGGTCTGCGAGATCGAACCGCCCCGCGAGCACGGCCTGGACACCATCGGCACCATCGAGGCGATGCGGAGCGGCGCGGTGAAGGTGTTCGTCGGCATGGGCGGCAACTTCGCCCTCGCCGCACCCGACACCGTGGTCACCTGCGACGCGCTGCGCAACTGCGACCTCACCGTGCAGGTGAGCACCAAGCTGAACCGGAGCCATCTCGTCCACGGCCGTCAGGCCCTCATCCTGCCGTGCCTCGGCCGTACCGAGAAGGACCATCAGCGCAAGGGCGTCCAGAGCACGTCCGTCGAGGACTCGATGAGCATGGTGCACCTGTCCATCGGCATGAAACGGCCCGCCTCGCCGCACCTGCTGTCCGAGCCCGCCATCGTCGCCGGCATGGCCCGCGCAGCGCTGCCCGACAGCGCCACGCGCTGGGAGTGGTACATCGAGGACTACGACCGTATCCGCGACACCATGGCCCGGGCCCTTCCCGGGTTCGAGGACTTCAACCGCCGCGTGCGCCTGCCGCTCGGCTTCCGCATCAAGCAGCCGGCCCGTGAACTGGTCTTCCTCACTCCGTCCGGAAGCGCCGAGTTCTCCACCGCCGCCCTCCCCGACGTCGTCCCCGCCCCCGGCACCCTGGCACTGGGCACCATGCGCTCGCACGACCAGTGGAACACCACCGTCTACTCCGACAACGACCGCTACCGGGGCGTCAAGAACCTGCGCACGCTCGTCTTCATGAACCGCGCCGACATGCGCGACCGCGGCATCGACGACCTCGGCCCCGTGGACATCACGAGTACGGCGAAGGACGGCAGCCGCCGGTACCTCCATGGCTACCTCGCCATCCCGTACGACATCCCTCGCGGCTGCGCGGCCGGCTATATGCCCGAGATGAACGTGCTGTGCGCGCTCGTCGACCAGAGCACCCAGAGCGATCAGCCGATCATGAAGCACGTCAAGGTCACCATCGAATCAGCCGCCTGAGCAGGCGGTGCGCGGGGGCGCCGCGTTCAGGGCCTGGGCACTTCCAGGATCTCGACGCCGGCCCCGGCCGCCGCGCCGCCGGGCGGGACCACCGCGAGGCCGTCGGCGAGCGCCAGCCCGCGCAGCATGGCCGGGCCGTCGAACGGGAGCGGCGCGACCTCGTGCCCCGTGCGGCGCACCGGCAGCAGCCGGGTGTCCCGCGGGTGCCCGGGAAGCGCCGCGGCGGCGGCCATGCGCAGCGGTTCCGCGTCCACGTGTCCGCCGAGACGCCGCAGCAGCGGTACGGCCAGGGTCGCCGTGCCGGCCGCGGCGGCCAGCGGGTTCCCGGGGAGGCCGACCAGTCGGCGCGGCCGGCCGTCGGCGGCCGGCGGCAGCTCGGCGAGCAGCATGGGGTGGCCGGGCCGTACGGCGACGGAGTCGACGAGCAGCCGGGCGTCCGCCGCGGCGAGAGCGCCGTGCAGGAAGTCCACCGGCCCGGCGGCGGTGCTGCCGGTGGTGACCACGACATCGGCGGTGGAGTCGCTTACGGCCGCCCGTACCGCGCCGAAGTCGTCCGGCACCCGGCGGCGGCCGGTCACCCGCGCGCCGCAGCCGCGCAGCCACGGCGGCAGGAGAGGGCCGAGCGCGTCGCGGACCCGGCCGTCCCGCGGCAGGCCGGACTCCAGCAATTCGTCGCCGAGCACCAGCAGTTCCACGGTGGGGCGGCGGTGTACGGCCAGCCGGTCGTAGCCGGCCGCTGCCGCCAGGCCCAGCACGGTCGCGGTCACGGTGGTGCCGGCGGGGAGCAGTGGTTCACCCGCCCGGCACTCCTGGCCCCGCGGCCGGATGTCGCGGCCCGCGGCCACCGGGCCAGGACCGGCGGAGCGGTCGAGCAGTATGCCGCTCCGTTCCTCGATCTCCCCGTCCTCCCGGCGCAGCACGGCGCTCGCTCCCGTCGGCAGCCGGGCGCCGGTGGCGATGGGCACGGCCGCACCGTCGCCGAGCGGGCCGGGCCGCCCACCGGCCAGTACGCCGCCGCCACTTGGCCGCCACGGGCCGGGGCCGGCCACGGCCCAGCCGTCCATCGCGGAGGTGTCGAACGGCGGCAGATCGGTAAGCGCCGACAGCGGTTCGGCGAGGGCGTGGCCGAGCGCCTCGGAGAGATCACGGATGACGGCCGGCAGTGGCCGTGCCGCACAGCCCCGGGCGACCGACCGGGCCTCTTCCCACGCCATGGCGTGCCCTGCCGCACCCCTTCCGGCCGGGGCCTCTCGCCGGGTCGCGCCCTCCAGCGTGCTCGTACGTGCCACGGTCATGCGCTCCTCATCCGGCCCGCCCACGGCTCATCTCCGGCCCATTCCCGACTCATTCCCGACCCATCTCAATCCCGGAAATCAGAACGGGGAGCCAGAAGGGGAATTCACCTTTGCCCTTTTGAACTGGCAGCATCGCGTTCATCATTCACACATCACCCTCAGCGAATTCCTAGACGGACACATCGAAAAGGGGCTGTCGGTTATGCGATCGGAGGCGGCTGTCTCGCCGCGCCAAGGCATCTCCGACCGTACCAGCAGCGCCTCGCCGATGCGGTGCGGCGGCCGGGAGGGAGTTCGATAAGGCGCGTCTATCAAGTCATTGACGGAACCTCTTTGACTTTCCTCCGGCGGTCGACGGAGGCTGGCTTTCGCACGGGGAGCCGGAATATCCGCGGACGGCACACGCGCGTACGCGGAGGTCCGGCGCACGATCCCGGCTGGTTGACAGGGAAACGAGGCGGACCAAGAACATGAGCGGCAACGCGGACCCGAGCGACGACCTGCGGGTCACCCCGCCCAAGACCTGGGCGACGGGTGTGCCCGCGGTGGCCCACGCGCTGGAGTACTCCCTGAGCCAGACGTCCCCGCGGCGCACCGCGCTGACGCTGCTGAACATCAACCAGGCCAAGGGCATCGACTGCCCCGGGTGCGCCTGGCCCGAGCCCGCGCCGGGCAAGCGGCATATGAACGAGTACTGCGAGAACGGCGCCAAGCACATCAACGACGAGGCCACCTCGCGGCGCGTCACCCGGGACTTCTTCCGCGAGCACTCGGTCGCCGAACTGGACGGCAAGTCGGACTACTGGCTCAACCAGCAGGGCCGGCTGACCGAACCCATGGTCAAGCGGCCCGGCGCGACCCACTACGAGCCGATCGGCTGGGACGAGGCGCTCGGCCTGCTCGCCCAGGAGCTCAAAGCTCTCGACTCCCCCGACGAAGCCCTCTTCTACGTATCCGGCCGGCTGAACAACGAGGCCGCCTTCCTCCTCCAGCTCTTCGCCCGCGCGTACGGCACCAACAACCTGCCCGACTGCTCCAACATGTGCCACGAGTCCAGCGGATCCGCGATGTCGCAGACGCTGGGCACGGGCAAGGGCACCGTCTCGCTGGACGACCTCCACAGCTCCGACCTGGTCTTCGTCGTGGGTCAGAACCCGGGCACCAACCATCCGCGGATGCTGACGGCGCTGGAGGAGACCAAGCGCAACGGCGGCAGCGTCGTCGCGGTCAACACGCTGCCCGAGGCCGGGCTCAACCGTTTCAAGCACCCGCAGCGGCCGCGCGGGGTGATCGGCCGCGGCACGCAGATCGCCGACCAGTTCCTGCACATCCGCGCCGGCGGCGACCTCGCCCTGTTCCAGGCGCTGAACCTGCTGCTCCTCGACGCCGAGGACGCCGCGCCGGGCACCGTGCTCGACCACTCCTTCGTCCAGCGGAACACCACCGGCTTCGCCGAGTTCACCGAGCACGCGCGGAAGATCTCCTGGGAGCACATCCTCGAAGCGACCGGGCTGTCCCGCGAGGAGATCGAGCAGGTCCACGAGCGGGTCCTGAAGAGCGAGAAGATCATCGTGTGCTGGGCGATGGGCCTCACCCAGCACAAGCACGGCGTCCCCACCATCCGCGAAGTCATCAACTTCCTGCTGCTGCGCGGCAATATCGGCCGGCCCGGCGCGGGCGCGTGCCCGGTACGCGGCCACAGCAACGTGCAGGGCGACCGCACCATGGGCGTGTGGGAGCGGATGCCGCAGAAGTTCCTCGACGCCTTGGAGAGCGAGTTCGGCTTCACTCCGCCCACCCGGCACGGCCTGGACGCGGTGAACGGCATCCGCGCCATGTACGAGGGCCGCGCCAAGCTCTTCCTCGGCGTCGCCGGCAATTTCGTACGGGCCACCCCCGACAGCGCGGTGACCGAGGAAGCGATGCGGGGGTGCCGGCTCACCGCGCACGTCTCCACCAAGCTCAACCGCTCCCACACCGTCTGCGGCGACACGGCCCTCATCCTGCCCACTCTGGGCCGCAGCGACCGGGACTTCCAGGCCGCCGGCGAGCAGTTCATCACCATCGAGGACTCCATGAGCGAAGTCCACGCCTCCCGGGGGAAGCTGCCGCCCGCCTCCCCGGACCTGCTCAGCGAGGTGGCGATCATCAGCCGGCTGGCGCACCGGACCCTGGGCGATATGCCGCACCTCCCCTGGAAGGAGTTCGAGGCGGACTACGGCACCATTCGCGACCGGATATCCCGCGTCGTGCCGGGCTTCGAGGACTTCAACGCCCGGGTGGCCGTGCCCGGCGGCTTCAGGCTGCCCAACCCCGTGAACGAGTGGGTCTTCCCCACTCCGAGCGGCAAGGCCGTCTTCACCCGCAACGACTTCACGATGCCGCATGTCCCCGAGGGGCATCTGCTGCTGCAGACCCTGCGCTCGCACGACCAGTGGAACACCATCTGGTACGCCCCGAACGACCGTTACCGCGGCATTCACAACGCTCGCCGGGTCGTGCTGGTCAACCCCGCCGACCTCGACGCCCTGGGCATCGCCGACCGCGGCACGGTGGACCTGGTGAGCGTCTGGCACGACGGGAGGGAACGCCGCGCGGAAGGCTTCACGGTCGTCGCCTACCCCGCCAGCCGGGGCTCCGCCGCGGCGTACTACCCCGAGACCAACGTCCTGGTGCCGCTGGACAGCGTCGCCGACATCAGCAACTGCCCCACCTCGAAGGGCGTCGTGGTCCGCCTGGAACCCGTCGCCGCCGCGTGATCCCAGCGCGGGGCACCGCGCCCGGCGGAGCCGGTCCCGCCCCTGCCGAGCCGTTCGCCGCGGCCCGGCAGGGGCGGTTTCGCGCTCTCGTGGCGCGAGGCGGCCGTTCGGCAGGGCCCACCGGCCGCCGTTGCCACGGTCCGGCAACATCTCTCAAACGTTGCCAGAAACCGCCAGTGCCGGTGTTGCCGGGCGCAACGCGCGCCGAGCGCTCCATGCTGTGCCGTGTCCCCGAGTAGCCATTCGGGGACACGAGGCGCGGCCGGGTCGGCCGCGGTCCGAGAGGGAAGACGTGGAACGATCACTGTTGTCGCTGAGGTCGGCGCTGGTGCTCTTACTCGCGGCGCTGACAGGCATAGGGGCCGGGGTGCTGACCGCCCTGGCCGGCAATGACGTTGCGCGGAGCGTGCTGTGCGGCGCGGTGGCCGTCGGTGTGTCGGTGCGGTTCTTCGACCGGCTGGTCGCCGCGGAGGACCGCGGGGCCGCGGAAGACCGCGGAGCGTCGGAGGGGCGCGGGAGCGCGGACGACGCACGGCGTACCCGTGACACGAGTCCGGAGGGCCGGCGTGGCTGATCTGCGGCCCCTGGCCGACGACTTGAACAGCGACGCCAAGGCCCTGGCGCGGATGCTCCGCGAGCTGTTCAACGGGCTGGACGTGTCGGTGCGCCGCTACGCCGCGCGCCGCCACCGGGATGCCGGCACCTTCTCGCGCTACCTCAACGGTACGCGCGTACCGCCCTGGGAGGTCGTCCTGGATCTGTTCACCGACCTGGCGGAGCAGCTGGGCACGGCGGCGACCCCGGCCGCCATCGATCTCGCGCGCGGACTGCATCAGACCGCCGTGCGCAACGGCGGCTCGCCGCAGCACGCGGTCGAGCTGATCGAGCAGCAGCTCGCCGACGCCGACCGGGTGGCCCGGCGCACCACCGCCCACGGGGACGTACTGGGCGATGCCCTGCTGGACCGCCGGCACCGGATCGCCGATCTTGAGGTGCGGCTGAGCCAGTTGGAGGCGGAGTGGACCGCCGAGCGGGCCCGCGCGGACGCCATGGCGCAGGCCGTCCCCGACGTGGACGGGCTGCTGCGCGAACGCGACGCCCTGCGGACGGAGGTGCGGAAGCTGACGGGGGAACTGTGCGACGCCCGGCGGCTGCACCAGGCGGCGGAGGAGCGGTGCGAGCTGCTTGAGCGCCAGTTGGAGACCATCGAGGCCACCCAGCGGGCGAACGGCTCCCACGCGCTGAAGCCGGCCCCTTCCACCGGTTGGCGCGGCATGCCCAAGGTGCTGGTCGTCGACGACCAGGCGGACAACCTCCTCGCCATGAACGCCGTGCTGTCCACCCTCGACCAGGAGGTGGTGGCCGTCTCCTCCGGCCGTGACGCCCTCAAGGCGCTTCTCGACCACGACGACTTCGCCGTGATCATCATGGACGTCCAGATGCCCGACATGGACGGCTACGAGACCGCCGCCCACATCAAACGCCGCAACCGCGACCGCGACGTCCCCATCATCTTCCTCACCGCCATGGGGGCCGACGCCGAGCACTCCGCCCGCGGCTATGCCGCCGGCGCGGTGGACTACATCGGCAAACCCTTCGACCCCTGGGTGCTGCGCGCCAAAGTCGCCGTGTTCACCGGCATCTTCCTCGAACGCCACGTCACTTCCCGCTGAGAGGTGGCATCTCCCGCCGCCGGTTCCGGCGGCGGGTATGCCGCGGGCTTCAGCCCGCGGCCGCGATTCCGTCCAGGAGCACGGCCAGCCCGGCCGTGAAGGTGTCGTCGACTTCCCGCTCCCACGAGGGCGCGGGCTCACCCTCGTGCAGAGGCTCGTTCACGGACGCCGCCTCCGTCGCCAGCCGTACGGACATGGGGAACCGCTCCGCGAAGTCGGGGGCGACCTCCTTCAGCAGCGCCGCGCGGCCGGCCCACCACTCCTGGTCGGACACGCCGGTCGCCGCTGCCGCCTGCCGGGACTCGGCGGCCGTCTGCGCGGAGCCGCGGACGAAGTGGAACAGCGAGCTCACGATGGCCCGAAGGGGCCGGGACGGCAGCCCGGCCCCGTACAGGACGCCCGCCAGCGACTCCAGTACGGCCTGCTCGTGCGGGCCCAGCACCGGGCGCGCGTAGGAGACCTGGAGCACCCACGGGTGGCGCAGATAGAACGCTCTGAGCTCCGTGGCCCACGATGTCACCGCGGCCCGCCAGTCGCGGTCCGGGGCGTGGTCGGCGGCCAGTTCGGCGTGCGCCCGGTCGTACATCAGGTCGAGGAGTTCCGCCTTGCCCGGCACGTAGGTGTAGAGGGCCATGGAGGTGCGTCCCAGCCGCTCGGCCACCGTGCGCATCGACAGCCCGGCCATGGAGTCCGCGTCGGCCACGGCGATCGCCGCCGCCACGATGGCATCGACGCTCAGGGCGGGCTTGGGCCCGGGGGCGGTCCGCTGGGCCCGGTCTTCCGGGGCGGCCCACAGCAGGGCCATGGACACGGCCGCGTCTCCCTGGCCGGCGATGACACTCACCAGTAACTCCTTATGCCATAAGCTATTGTCTCCCGTTATTACTTTACAGCCTACGGAGTCACGGCGGAGACCGGCGGCGCCAGCGCCCTGACCGGCGCGGATCGGGAGATGACGATGACCGAAGCGAGAAGGACCGAAGCGAAGCTGCACGACGGCAGCTCCATCGCCGTGGAGATCCACGGCGCCGGGCCCACCGTTCTGCTCCCGGTCGACGCGCGGCGGGCCGAGGGCGAGCGGGCCGAGGAGATGCGCCGGTGGGGCATGGATCCCGCGCTGGGCCGATCCCTGATCGAGGGGCTCGGCGACCGCTTCCAGGTGGTGGCCTTCGACTACGAAGGCCACGTCATGGCGGCGCCCAAGCCGGACACCCTGACCCCCGGCAACGTGGCCGCGGATCTGCTGGCGGTCGCGGACGCCGCGGGAGCCGATCGGTTCGCCTACTACGGCTACTCATGGCTGGCCCTCAGCGGCCTCCAGCTCGCGATGCGCACCGACCGCCTCTCGGCTCTCGCCATGGGCGGCTTTCCGCCCATCGGCGGCCCCTACGCCGAAATGCTCCGCGTCACCACGGCCGCCCACGGGATGTCGGGCCGGACCCCGAGCACCCCTCGAAGCTCCGGCCAGACGGCCGACGACTACGACTGGTCGACCGTCGAAGTGTCGGCGACAGAGGCCCAGACCCGTCAGTTCGTCACGCTCTACCAAGCGCTGCGGGGCTTCGACGACCGGGCGGCGCAGGCAGGGGTCGGCTGCCCCCGCCTGTGCTTCGCGGGCTCGGCGGACGAGATCGCCTACGGCGAGCGCTGGGGCGGCGTGACCGTGAGCATCGGGGCCGAGGTCACGGAGCGGCGCGCTGAGCTGGAAGCCGCCGGATGGGACGTACGCACCCTGGACGGGCTCGACCACACGCAGGCCATGCAGCCCGCGAACGTCCTGCCCGTCCTGCGTCCCTGGCTCGCCGCCCGCCTCGGTCTCTGACACCCGCCTCGCCCGGCGCCTCATCCGGACGACGGTACCGCCGTACGGCCGTGCGACCCCCGGCGGCTGAACGCCCCTGCCGACAGGCCCGTACAGAGCGGTGAACCGTCGACGGAAGAGGAAGCACACCATGACGCACTCGCCTCAGGGGCCCGCCGCCCCGAGCCGCCGCACCGTCATCGCCGCGGCCGGCGGCGCGGGGCTCGTCGCCATGCTCACCGCGTGCGGCGGCCCGGACAGCGAAGCCCGCGGCGACCCGGCCACCGGGAAGCCACAGGGCGGCGCCGACACGACCGCCGCACCCGGCGCTGAAGGAGCCGATCCGCCCGGCGACCAGGCCCTGGCCAAGACGTCGGAGATCCCGCAGGGCGGTGGAAAGGTCTTCAAGGAGCGGAAGGTGGTGGTGACACAGCCCGAGAAAGGCCGGTTCAAGGCGTTCTCGGCGGTGTGCACGCACCAGGGCTGCCTGGTCGGAGACGTGTCGAACGGGACGATCAACTGCCCGTGCCACGGCTCGAAGTACAGCATCGAGGACGGCGCTGTGCGGCACGGGCCCACCACGAGGCCGCTGCCCGCGACGCGGGTCTCCGTCCAGGGGGACTCGGTCCGACTGGGGTGAGAGCGCCCCGGGCCACGGCACTCACCGCCGGCCGGCCGCGCCCGTGGAGCGTGTGAAGCAGTCGAGTACGGACTCCGCCGTCGTGACCGTGGCGACGAGCGCGAGCGTGTTGCGGACCATCGCCGCGGTGTAGTCGGCGGGCACACCGGCGATGGCGTCCGAGGGCACGACGGCCGTGTAGCCGAGGTTCACGGCGTCGAAGACCGCCGCCGGGATGGCGACGTTGGCGGAGACGCCGGTGACGATCAGGGTGCGGCAGCCGAAGTTGCGGAGCAGGGCGTCCACGTCCGTACCGGCGATCGGGGACAGCCCGTGCAGCCGCCGTACGATGAGGTCCCCCTCGCCGACCGGTATCGGCTCCGCGATCCGCACCGCCGCGGTCCCGGTGAGCTGTTGTACGGGCAGCCGCTCGGCGGCGCGGAAGAGGCGGGCGTTGCGGTTCGCGCCGCGGCCGTCGGGGCGGCGTTCGGCGACGGCGTGCAGCACCTGCACGCCCGCCGCGTGCGCGCCCGAGACGAGGCGGGCCACGTGCATGAGGGCCCCGGACTTCCGTGCCATATCGGCGAGTTCGGGCAGCGCGCTCTCCGGGCCGACGACGCCGCGCTGGCATTCGACGGTGAGCAGCACGGTGGTCGCCGGGTCGAGTTGCGCGGCGAGCCGGTCAGCGGCCCGCGCCCTTGACGGTCCGTCCGGGCGCCCACCTGTTGCCGCATCAGCTCGCGCCCCTGACGGTTCGCCGGGCCGTACCCCTGACGGCGCCATGTCCGCTGCCACCTCCGGCTCACTCTCGGGCCTCCCCGTGCGGGCGGACCCGCGCGGCCCCGGCCACGGCGGCCGGATCGGGGGAGGCTAGCGGCCATTGCGCGGAGAGGGAAGAGACCCCATCCTTTTCTGACGCACAGTCAGCTATGTGTGGTCGACTACTCGTCGGTCACCGGAAAGGGAGGCGGGCATGGCCCTCACGCAGCGGCGAGGCCGCCGGATCATGATGTCGGGAGCGGAGCTCGACGGCTTCCTCACCGAGCAGCGCACCTGCCGGGTGGCGACGGTCGGACAGGACGGCCGGCCGCACGTCAGCACCCTGTGGTTCGCCTGGCACGGGGGCTCGCTCTGGCTGTACTCCGTCACCCGCAGCAAACGCTGGGCCGACCTGCGGCGGGACGGCCGGGTCGCGGTGGTGATCGACGACGGGGAGGAGTACGGCGAGCTGCGCGGCGTGGAGCTGTCCGGCACGGCGGTCTTCGTCGGCGAGGCGCCACGCACCGGCGAACCGCACCCCGAACTCGACGCGCCGGAGCGGCTGTTCGCCGCGAAGTACTTCGGCCTGGACGCCATGCCGTACGACGGCCGGCACGCCTGGCTGCGGTTGACCCCGGAGTCCGCCGTCTCGTGGGACTTCCGGAAGCTGCCCCGCTGACCCGCGGTCCCTCCCCTCTCAGGCGTCGGCCGCCGCCGCGCGCAGCGCCTCCACCGCCGCCCGGATGGACGGCCGCCGGTCCGCGTCCGCCCGCCAGATGGCGTAGACGTGCCTGCACATGGTGTGCCGTACGGGCACCACGCGCACCCCTTCCGGCACCGGGCCCCGCCCGAGCCGCGGCGCGACGGCGACGCCGAGCCCCGCGTCGATCAGGGCGAGCTGGGTGTGGTGCTCCTCGGCCATGTGGGAGATGCGCGGCTCGATGCCCTTGCCGCGCAGGGTCTGCATCAGCCAGTCGTGGCAGAACTCGCCCTTGGGCCAGGAGACCCACTCGTCGTGCGCGAAGTCCTCAAGGTCCACCTGGTCGCGGTCGGCGAGCGGGTGGCCGGCGGGCATCGCGACGTCCGCGGGGTCGTCCAGGATCGGCGCCTTGGCGAGCCCGTCCGGCAGGGGCAGCGGCTTGTTATACCAGTCGAGGACGATCGCGAGGTCGATGTCGCCGCGCATGACCCGCGGCACCGCCTCGTCCGGCTCCATCTCCCGCAGCCTGCTCCGGAGCTTGGGGTGTGCGCGGCGCAGTTCGGCGAGCGCGGCGGGGAACAGGCCGCGGGCGGCGGTCGGGAAGGCGCCGAGCAGCAGATCGCCGACGGCTTCGCCGCGCTGCGCCTCCAGGTCGGCCTGGGCCAGTTCCACCTGGGAGAGGATGCGGGCGGCGTGGTCGGCGAGCAGCCGGCCGGCGTCGGTGAGGCGCACGCCGCGGCCGTTCTTGGCGAGCAGTTGCTGACCTGTCTCGCGTTCCAGCTTCGCCACTTGCTGAGAGACGGCCGAGGTCGTCACATGCAGTCCGTCCGCGGCGCCGCTCACCGAGCCGTGGCGGGCCACGGCGTGCAGTGTCCGCAAGCGATCAAGGTTCAACATGTAAGTGATGCTACGCGATAACGTGCATTTTATTTCGCTTGTCCTAAGTGATCGTGCCCACCATGGTGGAGCCCATGAGCACCACCGACGCCCGCCGGAACGCGTCCGCCGCCCCCGCCCCAGCCCTCTCCCCCGCCGCACCGCGTCGCTCCGCTCTCGACTGGCGCGTCCGGTTCGTCACCCTCTGCCTCATCTGGGGCCTCAGCTTCCTGTTCATCAAGGTCGGCACCGACGGGTACCCGCCGCTCAACGTCTCCCTCGGCCGGATGGTGTTCGGCTCCGCGGTGCTCCTCGCCGTGCTGGCCGTCAGGCGGCAGCGGCTGCCGCGCGCCGGGCGCACCTGGGCCCATCTGCTCGTCGCGGCCTTCTTCCTCAACTCCCTGCCGTTCACGCTCTTCGCCTACGCCGAGACCACCATCACCTCCTCCCTCGCCGGCATCTGCAACGCCACGTCCCCGCTGTGGAGCATGGCCCTCTCGCTCGTCGCCCTGTCCGAGGACCGGCCGACCCGGCGGCGCTTCGCGGGGCTCGGCCTCGGCTTCATCGGCGTGCTGACCGTGCTCGGCGCCTGGCAGGGGTTCTCCGGCCAGGACCCGGCGGGTACCGCGATGGCGCTGGTCGCGGCGGTCAGCTACGCCATCGGCTGGATCTACGTACGGCGCACCCTCACCGGAACCGGCGAGTCCAACCTCTCACTGTCCGGCGCCCAGCTGCTGGTCGGCACCGTCCAACTGGCCGTTGCCACCCCGCTGTTCAGCTCCTTCCCGCGCTCGTTCCCCGCGGTCCCCCTGCTCGCGATCGCGGCGCTCGGCGTACTGGGCACGGGCGTCGCGTTCCTGATGCAGTACGGGCTGGTCGCCGAGGTCGGCCCCACCACCGCGATGCTCGTCACCTACTTCGCCCCGGTGATCGCGACCGCCGCGGGCGTCACCCTGCTCGGCGAGCGGCTCACCTGGAACACCCCGGTCGGCGCGGTGATCGTGCTCGCGGGCGCGGCCCTCACCCAGAGCAGGCGGCGGCCCGCCCGTTCCGGACCCCAGCACCCGGCCGGACAGGCCGAGCCTCAGTCGTAGCGCCCCGTAGGCACCCACCCGATCGCGGACGCCAGCGCCTCCGCGACCTGTTCCACCTCCCGCGGCCCCATGGTCGAGATCGTCACCCGCACCCCCGGCGGCGAGGCCAGCCGGAAGCGGGCCCCGGGGGCCACCGCCCAGCCTGCCTGGAGCAGCCGCGCCACCGCGCCCGTCTCGTCCGGCACCGGCAGCCATACGTTCATCCCGCTGCGCCCCCGCGCCTCGATGCCGCGCGCCCGCAGCCCCCGTACGAGCGCGTCGCGCCGCCGGCCGTACGAGGCGGCGACCGCCCGCGCGTCCACGGCCCCCGTCCGCCACAGCTCCACCACCGCGCGCTGGAGCAGATGACTCACCCAGCCCGGGCCCAGCCTCAGCCGGCCGCGCACCCGGTCCACGGTGACGGTGTCGCCGGTGAACGCCGCGAGCCGCAGGTCGGGCCCGTACGCCTTCGCCACCGAGCGGACGAGCGCCCAGTGCGCCGTCCCGCCCACGACAGGGCACAGCGGAACATCCACGATGCCGTGGCCATGGTCGTCCTCGATGAGCAGCGCCCGCGGGTGGCCGGACAGGACGGCGCGGAGCTCGCGGGCGCGCGCCGCGCCGATCGCGGCGCCCGTCGGGTTCTGCGCGCGGGCCGTGATCACGATCGCCCGCGCGCCCTGCCACAGCGCGCGGTCCACCTCGCCGGGCAGCGGGCCGTCGTCGTCGAGCGCGACCGGGACGACGCGCAGGCCGAGCGCCGGGATCAGGTCGAGCAGGCTGCCCCAGCCGGGGTCCTCCACCGCCACCGCGTCGCCGGGTTTCAGATGCGCGTCGAGCACGCGCTCGATGGCGTCGAGCGATCCGGAGGTGACGGCGACGGGGCCGTCGGGCACCCCGTCCGCGTCGAACGCGGCGCGGGCCAGCCGCTCCAGCTCCGGGTCGACGCCGGGCGCCCCGTACAGCGTGGGCATCGCCACGGCGCGCGCCGCGGCGGCGGCCAGCGCCTCGCCGAGCGGCGGCAGCAGCGCCGGGTCGGGGTTTCCCGTCGCGACGTCCCGGACCCCCTCGGGCGCCTCCACGCGCATGACGTCGCGCGGCGTGCTGGCGGGGCGGGAGCGGACCCTGCTCCCCCGCCGCCCCGCCGTCTCGATCACGCCCCGGTCACGCAGCGCGCGATAGGCGGAGGCGACCGTATTGGGATTGACCCCCAGTTCGGTCGCCAACTCCCTTACCGGCGGCAGCGATTCGCCCGGGGCCAGCTTTCCGGCGCCCACCGCCCGTTCCACGCTCGCGGAGATCTCCGCTGCGCGGCGGCCTTCGATCCGATACTCTCCTAGCACAAACAGCATTATGCACTAATACAATGGAGTCGCGCCATGACCGCCACCCCGCAGCACGGACAGGACCGGCAGGAGAACGAAGGCAGCACATACGCGCGCACGGACCGGACGATCACCTCCCGCGACCGCGAACGCGCCTCGTACGACCGCGAATACGTGCACGCGATACTCGACGAGGGGTACGTCTGCCACCTCGGCTTCCTCCGCGACGGCGCGCCCGTGGTCCTGCCGACCCTGTACGGACGGATCGGCGAGCGCCTGTACGTACACGGCTCGACGGGCTCCCGCCCCCTGCGCACGGCCGCGCGCGCCGACGACGGCATGCCCGTGTGCCTGACCGTCACCCATGTCGACGGCCTCGTCCTCGCCCGCTCCGGCTTCCACCACTCCATCAACTACCGCTCCGTGGTGGTGCACGGCACCGCGCGGCCCGTGACCGACGAGACGGAGCGCCGCACCGCCCTCGACGCGATCGTCGACCAGGTGGTGCCGGGCCGGGCCGCCGACTGCCGGCCCGCCGACGCCAAGGAGCTGGCGGCCACCGCCGTCATGAGCCTCGACCTCGCGGAGGTGTCGGCGAAGGTCCGTACCGGCGGCCCCAACGACGAGCCCGAGGACCTCGGCCTGCCGTACTGGAGCGGCGTCGTGCCCGTCGCCCCCGTCTATGGAGCGCTTCAGCCGTCCGAGGACCTGGGGCCCGACATCCCGGTGCCCGGCTACCTCGCCGACTTCCGGTCGCACTGACGGCACTGACGCTCCTCGCACAGGAGGCACGGACATGCTCATCCATCCCTGGGACGCCGCGCTGGACTCCGCCGAGTGGCAGCGGTGGCTCGCCGGGCACGACTTCGGCCAGCTCGCGGTCAACGGACTGCCCGGCGAGCCGCCGCACGTGCAGCCGATGCACTTCGCCTACGACCCGGGCCCCGGCGAGCACGGCGAAGCGCTGGCCCATCTCGCCCGCCCCAACCCCGTCTGGCCCGCGCTCCAGGCCGATCCGCAGGTGCTGCTGAGCGTCGTCGACGACTACGTCTTCGTCCCCGGCCCCTGGCAGGCCCCGGAGGGAGCACCGCCCGAACACGGCGTGCCCACCAGCTTCTACGCCGCCGTGCAACTGCGCTGCACCGCCCATGTCGTGGACGATCCGCATGAGAAGGCCGGGCTGCTGGCGGCCCAGATCGGCCACTTCCAGCCCGAGGGCGGCTCCGCGCCCGTAACGGTCGGCGAGGAGCCGTACGGCCGGATGCTCTCCGGCATCCGTGGCCTGCGGCTCGAAGTGACGGCCGTACGGGCCAAGTTCAAGTACGCGGGCCACAAACCCGAGGCGGTGCGGCAGCGTATGGCGGCGGCTCTCGCCACGCGCGCCGCACCGCGCGATTCAGCGGCGCGGGCCCACCAGCTGCGCCGCGGGGCCACCGCCGCGGGTGCGGACGGCTGAACTCCGCGCCTCCGCCACGGCCGGCGCGCACACCGCGCACAGCAGGACGGACGTGCCCACCGCCGTGGCGGCGGTGAGCCGTTCGCCGAGCAGCGCGACGGCTATCACCGCCGCCGTGACCGGCTCGATGAGGGTGATCACCGTGACGGTCGTGCCGCGCACGGCCGCGAGCCCCGCGAAGAACAGCCCGTAGGCGAGGACGCTGGGCACGGCGACGAGGTAGGCCATCATGCCCAGCGTGCGGCCGAGGTGGTGCGCGTGCGGCCACAGCCCCTCGACGGCCGCGAACGGCAGCAGGCAGACCGACCCCACGGCGAAGGACGTCATCGCGGCCGCGCGGGGATCACCAGCGCGGCCCCGGCGGCCCAGGTGCCGGGTGAAGAGCGTGATGGTCGCGTACCCGGCGGCGGAGAGCAGGGCGAAGGCGACGCCCGCCGGGCGGACCGTGCCCGTACCGCCGCTGCCCAGCATCAGCACGGCGAGTCCGGCGAGGGCGCCGGTCACGGCCACCGAGCCGCCCGCGCCGATGCGTTCGCCGAGCAACGCCCGGCCGCCGAACGCGACCAGTACGGGCGCCGTGCCCATCGTCAGGACCGTCCCGACGGCCAGCCCGGTCCCGGCCACCGCCCCGAAGTACCCGGCCTGGAAGACGGTGAAGCCGACGCCGGTGACGAGGACGCGGACGATGCGCGAGCGCGTCGGCTCGTGCGGGCGGGAGGCGGCGGGCCCGGCGCGGTGCGGCCGCAGGGCGCGGACGGCCAGCAGGAGCGCGAGGCCGCCCAGGGTGCGCCAGAAGGTGAGCGCGAGGGGGCCGAGCCCGCTGCTGTCGTAGAGGTATGCGGCGGCCGCGCCGACGGTGCCCCAGGAGGCGGCGGCGACGGTGACGTAGAGGAGGCCCCGGCCTACGGACAGGGATGGGTAAGGAGAGGTATGCACGAGTGTTCTCCCGCGGAAGACATGAAGTGATCACGTGGTCCCGTGTGCGGGCAGCGGCGATCAGCTCGGCTCCTGGAGATCACTCCTGGTCCGAGCCCGGTCTTCCGGGAGCGGCCGCCCGCGCTAGGCGGCGGGAGGCGGCAGAACGGTGAGGCGCATGATCGACAGCCTATGAGCGGTTCGGCCGGACGGACAAGTCCCCGTCGGCGACGGTGTCCTCATCCGTATCGCCCTCATCGGTATCGCCCTCGCCCGTGCCGTCCTCGCCCGTGCCGTCCTCGCCGGAGCCGTCCTCGCCGGAGCCGCCCGCCACCGGGGCCGCGGCGGCGTCGCCGTCGGTCCGATCGGGCCTGGCGACCTGGGCGATGAACGCGCCCAGCAGCACCACGGCCCCGCCGACGAGCTGCGGCGCGGCCAGGTGCTCGCCCAGCAGCACCCAGGCCAGCACGGTCGCGATGACCGCCTCCAGACAGGCGACCACCCCGGCCACCTGCGGCGAGAGCCTGCGCACGGAGACGACGCCCGCGAGGTAGGCGATCACGGTCGCGAACAGGACGAGCCAGGCGAGCAGCAACCCGGCCGGCACCGGTGTGCCGTCCAGCTCCACGCGGCCGGCCAGCACGGAGAAGTCCATGTCCCAGGGCCGTGCGACGACGGTGAGTACGAGCGCGCCGACGGCCATCCCGTACGCGATGACGCCGACCGGGTCCGCGGCGTCCTCGCCGTCGCCGCCGTGGTCGGCCAGGATGAAGTAGCCGACCTGGCAGAAGGCCGCGCCGAGGGCGAGCAGCAGCCCGGCCGCGTCGAAGGTCAGTCCGGACCACACCTCGACGACCGAGGCGAGCCCGCCGAGCGCGAGGACGACGCCGATCGCGGCCGACCGCGTGACCGGCCGCCGCCGCACAAAGCGCACCCAGCCCAGTACGAGGGCGGGCGCGAGGTATTCGACGAGCAGCGCCACGCCCACGGGGATGCGGGAGAGGGCCGCGAAGTAGCACGCCTGGACGCCCGCGACGGCGAGCAGGCCGAATCCGGCGAGGAGGGCGGGGCGGCGCGGCACGAGGCGGCGGTGGCGCCAGGCGAGGGGCAGCATGACCAGCGCCGCGCCGGCCGCTCGCAGCCACACCACGTGCAGCGGATCGAGCCCCGCCTCGATCAGGGGCTTGGCCGCGACGCCGGAGCTGCCGAAGGCGAGCGCGGCCAGCAGCGCAAGGCCGAGACCGGCGTTCCTGCTCCCTGACGCGCGCATCGGCACAGCATGACAGCTCGCGCCGGTCCGGTCAGGTGCGTTGTCAGGTCGGGCTCCTGTCGGGCCGGCCGGGGTCAGGTGAGCTGCCTCGTCCGGTCGGGCGGCGTCAGGCGAGCTGCCTCGTCCGGTCGGGCGGCGTCAGGCGAGCCGCCTCGTCCGCCCGACCGACGTTTGGTGAGCCGCCATTTCCGGTCGGGCGGCATCAGATCGGACGCATCTCGTCCGGTCGACCGGAGTCAGGTCGGCATGAGCCGGGTCAGCGGCGTCGTCAGGTCGGCTCCTGGCGGGCCGCGTCGTCGAGCCTCTTGGTCAGCGAGTCCAGGTCGACGCCTGCCCGGTGCAGCACCTCCACGGCGCGGCATTCGCGGTCGTGGGCGAGGGCGGCGAGCAGATCGACGCCCGTGGCGAGGTCCGCGCCGCGCGCGCAGGCGCGGCCGATCGCGCCGTCCATGGCCGCCGCCGCGGCGGGCGACCAGCCGGGTACGGCCGCGCCGTTCAGGACGGGGATGGCGCCGGAATCCTCGACGGAGCCGTGCCACCGCAGCCCGTATCCGATGGTGCGCTGGACGAGATAGCCGAGCAGTCGCGCTATCTGCGGCGGTCCGCCGTCGAAGGCGTCGCGCGCGCCGGGCGCCGATTCGAGGAGGGCGTGCAGGAGGTGGGCGGTGTCGATCTGCTCATCGCCGTCGCGCGTCGCGCGCCTGCGCGCGCCCGCGACGACCGACGCCATCTCCACACTGAGCTGGCCCTCGTGTCCGTCGCCGGTGGGATCGGTGGAGGGGATACGACTTTGCACCCTCCTACCCCATCAGCCTCCAGCAACCGAAACATCCCCGGCGGGGAGCATTTGCGCATCCCACCATGGTTGGGCACAGATGTCCGGGATCTCATCCTTGGGGAGGAGAAGGGAGCGTAGGTTTCAGGGACCGCTCAGGGGCCCGCCTCGGGGTCCCGCACTGGGGCCTCGCGCTGGGGAGCGCCGGGCAGCTCGTTCGGCGCACAAGGGGCGCATTCTCTGCCGTCGCACGCCCCCCAGGCAACCGGGGCCCGTGTGCCACACGTCCCTCACCGGCGACGGCAATCGCCATCCGCACCACGCGGAGAAGGAGACCGATGGCCACCAGACCACTGCTCTTCCTGGACATCGACGGAGTCCTCAACCCCGTCTTACCCACCCCCGGCTTCACCGCCCACGACCTGCTCGGCTTCACGGTGCTGCTGACCGTCGACCACGCCGACTGGCTCCGCGAGCTCTCCGGCACGTACGACCTGGTGTGGGCCACCACCTGGGAGCACGAGGCCAACCGCCATATCGCGCCGCTGCTGGAGCTGCCGCGACTGCCGGTCGTGGAGTTCACCGGCTACCGGCCGCAGCCCGGCGACCCGCGACTGCCCGCCCGGGAACTCTTCGAGGGCCGCAAATGGGCACCCTTGCTCCGCTTCGCGGCGGGCCGCCCCTTCGCATGGATCGACGATGTCATCCCGCCCCGGCTGGTCCGCCGCGCCCGGCTGCGGCGCGACCGGCTGCTGTTGCCGATCGACCCTGGTCACGGGCTCACCAGGGCCCATGTGGACCGCCTTCTGGCGCGCCCGCCGGCGCCCCTCTTCCACCCCCGGCCACGGCGCCGCAGGAAACCTGACGACCCATCAGTATTGAATGTTCCGCGCCCCGGGGCTACGTTCCGCGACACCGCGGGCGCACCGGGCCCGCGGCGCCGGAGCCGGTAGACGCGACAGCGGGCGCGGCGGGCCCAGTGAACGCGGCAAGCGCACAGACGTACCGAACACGGAGACCCAAGGGGTGGTCGCATGGCCGAGGTCAGCGCAGAGGCACGCATCGGGGCGCCCGCCGAGAAGGTCTGGGACCGGCTCACCGACTTCTCCTCGTACGGACAGTGGAACGCCACCCACACCAGCTTCCCCCACGGCGGCCCCGAGACGCTCGCGGTCGCGGCCACGTACCAGGAGAACATGAGGCTCATGAGCTTCCCGGCCGAGGTGGCCTGGACGGTCACGGCGTGCGACCCCGCACGGCTGCTCGTCACCAAGGGCAAGGGCCCGATGGGCGTCAACCTGACCATGAGCTACGCACTGACACCCGACGGGGACGCGACGGTCGTCCGGATCGACGGGGAGTTCACCGGCGCCGCGGTCTCGCTCATGGCCGGCAAGCTCAAGGAATCGGCGACCGCGGCGCTCGAAGAGTCGCTGCGCAAGCTCGGCGGGCTGGTGACCTGACCCCCCAGGGCCACCGCGCGACGGAGCCCCGCGGACATCCGCGGGGCTCCGTCGTCTTCGCCGCCTCCGCCATCGAGGGGCTCAGCCTTCGTCGGCGAGGATCAGGTACAGCTTCTTACGCGATTCGTTGATGACCGCGAGCGCCTTCTGGCGCTGCTCGGCGCTGCCCGTCTTCCAGACCTGCCCGAAGGCTTCCATCAGCCCGAAACCGGCCTGCCGGATCTCCTGCATGCCCTCCCAGTCGACGCCGCGCCCGGCCTCCTCCCACGGGGTCTGCGACCCCGCGTCGGCCTCGGCGCGCCCCTCCTCGGTGAGCGTGAACAGCTTCTTGCCGCCCTCGCTCTCGCTGGTGATCAGCCCCTCGTCCTCCAGCATCTGGAGCGTGGGGTAGACCGAGCCGGGGCTGGGCTTCCAGGCGCCGTCAGTGCGTTCGGCGATCTCCTGGATCATCTCGTACCCGTGCATCGGGCGGTCCTTCAGCAGGGCCAGGATCGAGGCGCGCACATCGCCCCGCCGCGCCCTGCCGCGCGACCCTCCACGCCCCCGGCCGCCGAATCCGGGCCCTCCGAAGGGCGGCCCGAACGGCCCGAAGGCGGCACGGCGCCCTTCGGAGTCCCCCCGCTCACGCCGACCGCGCTGGCCGGGTCCGCGGTGCTCGTCTCCATGATCGTGTCCGTGGTGCCACATTATGACGTTCCCCTATCGTTGATCGGTCGCGATGCGTCAACGATATATCGGGACCTGTCGCCTAGCAAGCCCTTCTCCGCGTGTGCCGTGTCTTCGCACGTCAGTCGGCGAGCCGGTGGACGCCCGGGATCGGTCCGGCGCCCCGCCGCCAGGACACCGGCGGCGGGAGGCTCCAGGGCGTCGCACCGGAGCGCACCAGCGGCAGCCGGCGAGACTCCTCAGGGGGTGTGACCGGGATACGCGCCAAAGGGGCAACGGGATGATCTTGAAGCCCTGATCTGCTCGGATCTACGTGCGGCGACGTGCAGCGGGGTCGCGTTCGGCGACGTGCCGAGCGACCGAGTCGACGCCGGGCCGTGCGTATCGCTCCAGGGAGCGGACGGAGGCGCGGCGGGAGCGGGCCAGCGGCATCGGGGTGGAGGTGCCGTCTTCCGCGTCGTGCGTGAGGGCACTGTGCCGTAGCCGGTGGAGCGTCCAGCCGTCCAGGTCCTCGATGTCGTCGGGTGAGACGAGGGGGTTGGCCAGCAGCCGGGTGTTCTCCTCGAAGATCTCCTCAGCGCGGCGGCAGGAGAGCCGGGCCCGGCCGGTCTCCGGGCACACGTCGAGCGTCGGTGTTCCGGCCGGGGCCTTGCGGTCGGTGAGGAACAGCGGGCCGCGGGTGCGGCGGGCGATGAGGCGGGGCAGGAGCTGGGCGATGCCGGACTGCCAGTGAATCCACTCGATCGCCCCGCCCTTGGCGGTGGACTTCCCCCGCTTGCCCTGCGGGTACAGGTCTTCCACGTTCAGGCACAGCACCTCGTCGGCCCGTGCGGCAGACTCGTTGAGCATCTTCCACTGCGTCTTCTCCCGCAGCGCGACATCGAGGCGCCACAGGGCAGCGATCTGATTCTCCGCGAGAGCCCTGGTGCGCGATGGACAACTCCCGGTTGACGGTGTCGGCATCCACCTCGTCCGCCCGCGCCGCCGCCAGCTCGGCCAGCACCTCGGGCAGCGCCAGGCCGTCGATCGCGGCGAGGGGGAAGAGGGGCGGCTCCGCGCCGCGGCGAGCCGGTCCGGTCCTGTCGGTGCGGGTTCGCCGGCGAGCATCCATCCCCACGTCGTCAGTGAGATCCGGTAGATCCGCGCGGAGGACTTCGCGATGCCCGCGCCGGTGAGGCACCGCGCGACCGCCGCGGTGTACGACGAGGACGGGGCGGATAGAGGTACGATCCGAGCGCGCGGCAACCGAAGTGCGCCCTCGTTCCCGAGCTCGGTCACCGGTTCGATCGTCATGCCCGTCCCGCCCTTCCGGTGCTGCCGCAGTAAATGCGTACACCTCGCCCCGGTGGCCGGAATCGCCCGCCGCAGGTCGCGATGATCACGGTTGGGGCTCCGCCGCAGTAAATCCGGCATTTACTGCGGCACCGCGCTGGCGAGCCGTCAGGCGCACCGAAAGTCCGATAAACGGAATCACTGCTACTTGCCCGTTCGTCGCGGTTACACGAGAACGGGGCCGTGATCCCCGTGAGTTCGCGGAAACTGAAGGTTCTTCAGCGAGAGCCCGAGGGTCCAGGGACGCCATACTCTGGGGTTGACCCGTGGGTTCGCGGCGAACACGCGGGAGCGGCTTCGAGGTCGGCCTGGAAAAGCGGCCTGACCCCGCTCCTTGGCGATGTGGTCTCGCTTTGTCAGGCCGGCAGGGCGATCACAGGACGAGCATGAGCTTGCCGCCGGGTCGGCGGGACTGGCTGAGCTCGGCCGCTTCCTGGATCTGGTCGAGCGTGTAGGTGCGGGCGACCGGTATGACCAAGATGCCTTCGCCGGCGAGTCGGGCGAACTCGTCCATCTGCTCATAGCTGATCTCGGTGGTGGTCCGGACGCCCAGCTCGGCCGCGGCGGCGAAGTCCGAGACGGTGAGGACACGGTCGGGATCCCCGGTCAGCTCGATCAGCGTCGGCAGTGAACCGCCGGCCGGGCTGGGCTGGTCGGCGCGGTCGATCCGGCCGCCGGTCGGCGCCGCGTCGAGGGCACGATCGATGTGGACTCCGGATAGTGCCCTGACGCGTTCGGCCATGCCCTCGCCGTAGGCAGCCACCTGGGCGCCGATCTCTTCCAGAGCTGCTGCCCGGGTCTGCCCGGCGGTGGCTATCACCCGAATACCCCGGTGCAGCGCGAAGCGCACCGCCGCCTCACCCACGGTGGTGCCCGCGCCGTGGACGAGCAGCAGCTCACCCGGCTGGACGCCGAGGTCGTCGAGCGCGCGCCACGCCGTCTCGGCCGCCATCGGCAGCGCGGCGGCCTGCTCAACGGTTACGTCGTCGGGGATACGTGCCCAGGCCGGCATCAGCGCGTACTCGGCAGCACCGGCCGTCGGACCGTCGAAGGTGGCCGGGCCGAACACGCGGTCGCCGGTCCGGACGCCGGTGACGCCCTCGCCGAGTGCGTCGACGGTGCCCGCGATCTCGAGGCCGAGTCCGCGCGGCAGCGGCGGCAGATGGTCGGCGAGGAGACCGTCGACGACGTGCCAGTCGGCCGGTGTCAGGCCGCACGCCCGCACGGCGATCCGGATTTGACCGGGTCCCGGCTCCGGCTGTGGGACGTCGCGGAGCACGATCACGTCCGGGGACCCGAACCGGTCGAACTGAAGAGCCTTCATGACGATCTCCCAAGTGATGACAGCATCTGTTGTCATCGACAATATCATCGTGACAACAGATGCTGTTGTCGTATCCTGGCGGGTATGCCGAGATGGGAATCCGACGCACAAGGCCGGCTCGAGCGCGCGGCGCTCGAACTCTTCGAGACACAGGGGTACGAGCGCACCTCGGTCGCGCAGATCGCGGGCGCAGCCGGTCTGAAGGAGCGCTCCTTCTACCGTTACTTCCCCGACAAGCGGGAAGTCCTCTTCGCCGGTAACGAACTCGAGGCCCACCTCGTCGCCCAGGTCGAGTCGGCCGACCCGGGCCTCACGCCGATCGAGGCGCTGCTGACCGCGCTGGGAACCGCCGAGGAGATCTTCCGCCCGCGCGAGTTCCTGCTGCGCCGGGGAAGAGTGATCGCCGCCAACCCGGCACTGGCTGAGCGCGATCTGATCAAGCTCGCCGACATCGCCGACGCGCTGGCGCCGGCGCTTGAGCGCCGCGGCGTCGAGCCCGGAAAGGCACGCTTCATCATCGACGTGGTGCTGGCGATCCACCGGCGCGTCATGCCTCGCTGGCTAGCCGAGCCGGACACCACCCTCGCTCAGCTCATGGCCCAGGCCGCCGCCGAGCTGCGTGAGGCGGTCGCGCTGCCGGCTCCGACGGCCCGCTGAGTCGGCCCCCGACTCCGAAGCTGTCCACAGCGGACACGACGGTGTCCCGTCCCGGGTCGGCTGACATGGCCCCTTTTGGGCTCACCTCGGCGATACCCCGGCTTCGATCTCGGCCTGGAGAAGCTGCCGGGCGGAGTCCGCGTAGCGGATGGCGGTCTTCTCATCGATGCCGAAGACGAGCGCGAGGCGGAGTGGGTCGGCGCCGTGGGTCAGGGCCTCTTCGAGCTGTCGGTCGACGCGGA
Source organism: Streptomyces sp. NPDC044033 (assembly GCF_056434425.1). Classification (NCBI taxonomy): domain Bacteria; kingdom Bacillati; phylum Actinomycetota; class Actinomycetes; order Kitasatosporales; family Streptomycetaceae; genus Streptomyces; species Streptomyces sp. NPDC044033. The sequence continues at coordinate 100,639 of NZ_JBWKFF010000025.1, forward strand.
GCCGTTCGAGGGTGGCGGTGAGGTTGCGGGTGGCTCGGGTGGTCCAGAGCTTGCCGGCCGGGCCGAGTTCGACGGCGGTCTTCTGGGTGATCAGCAGGTGAGGGTTGGCCGTGTTCGGCCAGCGGCTGCGGCGGTGGCCAAGCCAGTCCAGGACCGCTCGGTGGGTGAGGTCGTCGAGCGGGCGGACGTGGCCGCCGATGGTGATGCGCCGGTTGCCCACGTCGACGTCGTCCAGCTGCATGGTGCGGATCGCCTTCGGCCGTGCTGCGTGAACGGCGGCCAAGGCGATGATGAGCCGGATGTCTGGGGTAGTGGCGGTGGCGATGGCCTCGTCGATATCCGTCTGTTCGAGGGCCTGGAGGACGCCGCCGCTCTGTCGGGGGACACGAATGCGGATCGTCGGGTTGCGGAAGACCTGGCCGTTCTTCTTCGCGTGCCGGAACAGTGACCGCAGTGCGACGATCCGGCTTTCGCGCTGTTTGCCGGTGCCAGCGTCCCGGGCCGCGATGATGTCCTGCCGGGTGACCTCTCGCAGGTGGTCGTAGCGGCTGGACCACTCCAGCAGCACCGGCTGGATCTCACCAAGGTAGGCCCATGTCGTATGCCGGGAACGGGGCTCGGACCGCGGGCCACCGCCGAGGAGAGTGCGAACCCAGGCTTCGACGGCGCGATGGATACCCGGGGGCATTCCGTCGAGCTTTCGTTCCAGCCACCGGTCGACGGCGGGAGTACGGTCGTCGACGAACAGGCCGAGACGGTCGAGGACTTCCGCGATCCGCACGACGGGAAGTCCACGGACTCGTAGGGCGGAGAAGAGCTCGGAGTATCGGATCAACTCGCCTTCGCGGAAGCCGGACAGCACGATGACCAGGGCTCGGTTCACGTCGCTGGTGATCCAGCGGCTCCAGCCGCGGGCTTCTCCCAGCGCCCGAGCGGCTTGCCGGGCCCGGATCAGCCAGGGATTGGCCAGGTCGGCGTGGAGTTCCCGGTCGAATCGGTGGAAGTCCCGGGCGACGGTGAACAGCGTCAGCTGCACCGAGGCCGTGGTCACGCGACGCGGTTCGGGAAGTGGCTGCGGCTTCGGCAGGCGTCGTCCTGCCTTACCGACTCGCGGCCCGCCGCTATTGGGCCGTTGGAGGTTCGCGAAGAACAGTTGTTGGCAGGTCACCTGCCGCAGGTACGGCTCGATCACCGAAGCTTTGCCGCTGGCCTTGACCGCCCAAGTCGCCTGAGCCCGGCAGAGACGGCAGTAGCCGTGCTTGTCATCGACCGGGACCTGCCGCCGACAGCCGGCGCACTCGCAGACAGCATGTAGCTGGCCGTAGGTGTAACAGCCGCGGCAGAACCGGCCGGGCAACTGCCCATTCTCCGCGGTGGCGGCGTCAAGGTTCGAGCAGTCCCCGGCGATCACCGCGGCGACCTCGACCTCGTAGTCCCACAACTGAGCGCCCGGGGCGATGGGGACCTCGTCGTGCGGTCCCTTGATCGCCGCCGGGTTGGAGAAGTAGAAGAGCGGATACTCGTACCAGACCGGGCTGACCCTGCCGTCGCCAACGGCTGCCGTACCCGCGTTACTGATGTGACGTTCGAACGCGGCGAAGTCCCGGACCGCCGGGGGCACCGGTATCGGCGGCAGCAGGTCGGCCGCAGCCAACTCGACGATCTCAGACGGTTCTCCGGTTGCGGCGGCCTCCAGCCCGCCTTCGGCGCGCAGCAGCTTCAACAGGCCCGAGCCCACGGCGTGGGTCCTGTTGTCGTGCACCACGCCGCAGCGCGTGGAGCCGTCGGTGGAGCGGTAGCTGACCCACTTCATCGGGCAAGCACCTCCCGGGTGTAGTCGTAGAGCCGCCGCGCGTCGGCGAGGGAGGATGCCTGAGGGTCCAGGGGGACGGCGCTTCCCTCGCTCACGGCGACGGGGTGGTCCGGGGCGCCGGAATCCAGGAACGGCAGGATCTCCTTGACAGCGGTCTCCACGGATCTACCGGTCGCGCGAAGACGATCGATCTGCGCGGCCTCGGCCTCGTCGTAGTCGCCGGCGAAGCTCGTGGCGACGGTGCCGGGGAAGGTGTTCACGTACCGGATGGCGGGGTGACGGCCGACGAAGTCGACCGCGAGCGCAGCGTTGAGGATCCCGGCCTGGATCATCGCGGTGAGGCCGTGATACCGCGTCCGCTGCTGAAGGTCGTCCCAGCGTGGGGGCCCGAAACGCCCTGCGCCGCCGAAGTTGAGCACGACCGGATCCGCGGCGCGGCCGAGTAAGCCGGCCAGGCCGTGGCTGAGCAGGAAACGGCTGAGGTAGGTCAGCGCGAAGTTGGACTCCAGGCCGTCGGCGGTCTCCCTACGCCTGGAGCGCTGGAACCGGGCACCCAGGACGAGGACGTCGATCGTGTCGAGCTCGGCGGAGAGCCGGTTGATCAGCCGCCTGTTCTCGTCGATGAGCTCCAGGTCGGCCCGGATGAACCAGGCGCCGGGCTCGGCCTTGGCCTTGTCCGTCCCGACGACCACGACCTGATCCCCACGCTCAAGGTAGATACGGGCGAGGCCGCGCCCGATGCCGTCCGTGCCCCCGGTGATCACGACCGTCTTCATGCGGCCACCGTCCGCGCGAACTTGACGATCTCCTCGACGAACAGCTCAGGCTGCTCAAGGGCGGCGAAGTGGCCACCCGCGGGGATGTCGTCGTTGAAGTAGCGCAGGTCGTGATAGGCGCGCTCGGCCCAGATGCGCGGGGTACGCGTCAGTTCGTCCGGGAAGACGCTGACCCCGACGGGAAGGTCCAGCTCGGTCAGAGCGAGCGGCTGCCGGGCGTACTCCCAGTACAGGCGGGCGGAGGAAGCAGCGGTGCCGGTGAACCAGTACAGGGAGATGTGGTCGAGGATCTCGTCGGGGGTGAGGGCGTCGGGCCGGGCCCAGTCGAGGAACTTCTCGTAGATCCAGGCGGCCTGCCCGGCCGGGGAGTCGGTCAGGGCGTAGCCGATGGTCTGCGGCCGGGTGCGCTGCACGACGTGGTATCCGGAATGGACGGCGAAGAAGCGGCTGCCCTGTTCGAGTGCGGCCTTCTCCTCAGGGGTCGGGGCGTCGCCGACCGGTGGTGCGGCGAGGAACTCAGGGAAGTTGACGTGGATCGCACGCAGGCCCGTCAGGCGCTGCGCCCCCATGCGGGTCGCGACGACACCGCCCCAGTCGCCGCCCTGGGCCAGGTAGGAGTCATAACCGAGGCGCCGCATGAGCACGCCGTACGCGCGGGCGATCCGGTCCGGGCCCCAGCCTGTCGAGGCGGGTTGGTCGGAGAAGCCGTAGCCGGGCATCGAGGGGACGACGAGGTGGAAGCCGTGCTCGGTGAGCGGGCCGACGGTCTTGAGGAACTCCAGGAACGAGCCCGGCCATCCGTGCAGCAGCAACAGGGGGGTGGCGTCGGGGCGGGGTGAGCGTACGTGCATGAAGTGGAGGCCGAGACCGTCGATGGTCGTGCGGAACTGGTCCAGCTCGTTGAGCCGCCGCTCCAGATCGCGCCAGTCGTACCCGGTGGCCCAGTACTCCAGCAGCCCCTCAAGGCGCTCCCGCTGCACCCCCTGGCTGCTGTCCGGCGCTGTCTCCCGGCCAGCAAGGCGTACCCGGTGGAGCCGGACCTTCAGATCCTCCAGGGCACTGTCCGGAATGTCGATACGAAACGGTGTCACGCTGTCCGATGTCATGGTCACCACGGTGCGGCCGCGACGAGCGCGCAGTCCAATGATTGTTCCGACACATGTAATACACGCTGCGTATAAGGCCAGCTAGAGTGGGATGGTGTCCGAACGCTTCCCCGCACCCGTGGACCTCGACCTCCGGCTGGTGCAGTGCTTCACGGTGGTCGCCGAGTACCAGCACTTCGGCCGTGCCGCCGAAGCGCTGCACACCACCCAGCCGTCGCTGAGCCGGCAGATCCGCCGCCTCGAACAGCAAGTGGGCGTCCGCCTGCTCGACCGCACCACGCGCGGCACCCGGCTCAGCGAGGCCGGTGAGGTTTTCCTGCCCCGGGCCCAGGGGGTGCTGCGCGCCGCGGTCGAAGCGATGGCCCACACCCGGGCCGCGGCCCGGCCCAGCAGCATCACCATCGGCTACACCAAGGGGCTGGTCATCACTCCGGCCGTGCGAGCCCTGCTCGACCGCAATCCCGATGCCGAGGTCCACACCCGCCTGCTCGCCTGGAACGACTCGCGCGGCGCGCTGCTGGAGCACCGCGTCGACGCGGTGGTGACGCGCCTGCCGTTCCCCACCGACCAGCTGCGCGTCACCGTCCTCTACGACGAACCGCGCGTACTGGTCGTGCCCCGGGACCACCGTCTGGCCGGCAAGGAGTCGGTCACCCTCGGCGACATCGCCGACGAGCCGATCCCCCACGTACGCCAGTCCGACCCGTTGCTGAACGCCTACTGGCGGCTCGATCCCCGGCCCGACGGGCGGCCCGCGCCCGACGGCCCCCTGGTCGAAGCCCTTGAGGACAAACACGAACTCATCGCCGCCGGGCAGGCCGTGGCCATCGGGCCGCCCCTCGACCACGCGACCGGCCTGCATCCCAGCCTCACCACCGTCCCGTTGCATGGGGTCGAACCGAGCCAGGTCGTACTCGCCACGCGCACCGGCGACCGCAGCCGTCTGGTCACCGCTTTCCGCAAGCATGCCGAAGCTCTGCTTACCGGAACCCACCGTGCGGGACCGATCCGCACGACATGATCAGCGACAGCTCCGCCCGCGTACGCAAGCGATCATGGCCCGTGCCTGGTCTGCCGCCACAGCGTCCCGACGAGATCGGGGATCTCCTCCGGGGACGTCCTGCGCACCGCTGAACTGGACGACGCCGAGCGGGCCGCGCTCGATCAGGGCATAGACAGTACGGCGCGGTCAGGGCCGCACCTCGCGCGTCAGCACCACACCCGGTGTGCACCGCGCTCACCGCGCCCGATGCCAGCCTTTCGACGGCGCCCCGGCCATCCTGATACAGCGCAAGACCCGCCGCGAGTACGACCGGTCGGCGGACATCTCGTGTACGCGCTTGGCCAGGATCTCCGCGTCCTGGGTGTCGGCCGCGAACTGGCCCGAGCCCGGATCCGTCCCGGCAGGAGATGGGCAGCACCGCGGCGGCGGGGCCCGGCCCGACGCCCTGGGAGACCTCGTTGAGGGCGTGCAGGGCACACGCGAGTGCAGGCCCCGCGGCCGGAGAGCCGTCCTGCGCGCAGGCGGCGCTGATTCAGCGTCCGTACTGCTCAGCGGGTACGGCGGGACTCCGTTGCTGTCTGATCGGCCGTGCTGGCCGGGTTCCGGGGATGACGGAAGGTAATCCCATCCAGGACGGGGCCGAGGGGGCTTCACCCGTACGTGCTGCACGTCCTGGACACTGCCTCAGTGACTCCAGATAACGAAGCCGAGCCGGGTCGGGCCGGACTTGTTCGCGACTAGATGGTTGATTCCAAGGGGTAGCTGCGTGGACGCGAGGGTGCCCAGTCTCGATGTGTGACGACCGAGATAGACACCCTCGCAACTGCACTGTACGTGCGGGTCGATGACCTTTTGAAGGCGTCGCCGCATCTGGCTCCGTGGCGGCCGCGAGTGGGTTTGGCACCCAAGCTCAGCGACGCCGAGCTGGTCACCCTCGCGGTGATGCAGGCCTTGTCGGGCTTCGTCTCCGAAGCCCGCTGGCTGCGCTATGCCCATGCCCACCTGCGGTATCTCTTCCCGTACCTGCCGCAGCAGCCGGGCTGGAACAAGCGTCTGCGGCGGGCCGGCGGACTGGTCAGGCTGGTCCTGCGCGAGCTGGCCACCGATACCGCCCTGTGGACTGACGATGTATGGATCGTGGACTCCACGCCCGTTGAGTGCGGACGCTCCCGCGAGACCGCGAAACGTTCCGACCTGGCCGGATGGGCCGAGTACGGCTACTGCTCCAGCCACTCACGGTTCTTCTGGGGCCTGCGCCTGCATCTGGTCTGCACCCTGCACGGCCTGCCCATCGCCTTTGCACTGACCGGCGCCAAAGCCGCGGAGCGCGAAGTACTGCTGGACATCTTCCACGTCGACCCCGGCCTGCTCGCCGACCGGAGCGGACCCACTCTGCTCGCCGACAAGAACTACTACGGCCGCGACTTCGAACGAGACCTCGCCCGGCTGGGAGTCCGTCTGCTGCGGCCGGCCCGCAAGGGCGAACCCCAGCAGGCCGGAGCCGAACTGTTCAAACCGCTGCGGCAACTGATCGAGTCGGTCAACCAGACCCTGAAAGCCCAGCTCGACCTCGAACGCCACGGTGGCCGCACGCCCGCCGGGGTCATGGTCCGAATTCTGCAACGACTCCTCGCTCTGACCGCCGCGATCTGGCACAACCACAAGACCGGACAACCACTCATCCGGTCACTGATCGCCTACGACCACTGACCTTGGAATCAACCATCTAGATCCCAGTCGCTACCCGCCGGCGTCCAGCACGCCACCACGTCCTCTGGCGACCACTCCCGGCGTATGAACGCTCCCAGCTCCGCCTTGGCCTTCTTGATCTTCGTCGCCACGCGCTTGCAGAACATCGTCGCCAGGTCGTCCCGCACCCTCATCCGCCGCCTTGTGCGTCAGGGCCGCGACCAGTGCGATGCGGTTGACGGGGACGAAGTCCCGCAGCTCCGAGGCGTCCGCCGCATCCGCCTCCCCGGCGAAGTCGGTGACCTTCCCCGCGGCGACTCCATCCATCCACACGTCGGTGTCGCCGAGCCCGTTCAGCCATTCCAGACGCTTGGTCAGGTTCTTGAAGTGCGACCAGGTCGGGCCCTTGGCGGGCTTCTTCAGCCGGTTGAACAGCGTCGTCCCGTCGCTGTCGCGCTCCTCCAGCAGCCGCATGAGCCCCGCCCGCTGAGCAGCACTCATGCGGTCGTGGATGCCCGTGCAGATCGAGGCGTTCACCTCGGTGCGGATTTTCGAGGCCATCTTGTCGAAGGTGGAGAACCCGGGCAGTTCCAGCCCGGCCTCCACCACCTTCTCCAGCGCGATGTTGATCAGATCCGCCGGGCGGTTCTTCGCCGCGGCCTCCATGCGGATCGACTGCTCGACGATCCCGCGGGCTCTGGCCTGGTCGTATGTCACGCCGGCCTGCTTGCGGACCAGTCCCCGGTGGTGCTTGGCGGTCCGCTCCGCCCAGTACACCGGCAGCGTGCCCTCCGGCAGCTCCACCACCCGCCCGGGCCACGTTCCCGGAATTGGCCATGGCCCGCGCTCTCACCGCGCGGCTACGGTCGCTGCCATGCGGATACGAATCGTCGACGCCTTCACCGACCGCGCCTTCGGCGGCAACCCGGCCGGGGTTCTCCTCTTCGACGCCGGCCCCTTCCCCGACGACGCCTGGCTCCAGCGCGTCGCCGCCGAGGTCAACCTCTCCGAGACGGCCTTCGCCCACCCGCTGCCCGCGGGGTCCGACGCCGACTGGGCGCTGCGCTGGTTCACCCCGGCCACCGAGGTAGACATGTGCGGCCACGCCACCCTGGCCACAGCGCATGTCCTGCACACCACGGGCGCCGCCACCGGCACCGTCCGCTTCACGGCCCGCTGCGGCACCCTCACCGCGACCGCACGGGACGACGGCGCCATCACCCTGGACTTTCCGACCTCACCCGTCACGCCGGTCGAGGCACCCACCGGCATGCCCGAGGCGCTCGGCGCCGAACCGCTCTCGGTCCATGATTCGGGGCCCGCCGTCGGCGATCTGCTGGTGGAACTGGCCGACGAGAAGACGGTACGGGCCCTGGCCCCGGACCTGGCGGTGCTCGCCCGGTGCTCCCGGCGCGGCGTCATCGCCACGGCCGCCGCCGAGGACCCCGCCCGCGGTTACGACTTCGTCTCCCGCTGCTTCTTCCCGAACGTGGGCATCGACGAGGACCCGGTGACCGGCAGCGCGCACACCGTGCTCGCCCCCTTCTGGTCCGCCCGCCTCGGCCGCGCCGAGCTGACCGGCTTTCAGGGAACCGCCCGCACCGGCCTCGTACGGACCGCGCTGCGCGGCGACCGTACGCTGCTGACCGGCACCGCCGTCACCGTCATCGACGGCGAACTCCTGGCCCGGCCCTGACGGCGGGCGGGGCGGGCCCATAGCAGCGGCGGCCCCTTGCCGTACGGCTCGGGCAGGCCGCCGCGGCGACCACGGCCTCACGCCGTCGGCAGCCACCCCACCTTCCCCGCCAGCAGCGCGTACCCCACGAAGGCCACGATGTCGATCAGCGCGTGCGCGGCGACCAGTGGCCCGACCCGTCCCCAGCGCCGGTAGAGCAGCACGAAGACGACGCCCATCGCCATATTGCCGAGCAGCCCGCCGACGCCCTGGTACAGGTGGTACGAGCCGCGCAGCACCGCGCTGGCCACGAGCGCGGCCATCGGCGTCCAGCCCGTCTGCCCCAGCCGGCGCAGCAGGTAGCCGACGACGATGACCTCTTCCAGCACGGCGTTCTGCACCGCGGAGGCGATCAGCACCGGGATCTTCCACCACACCTCCGGCAGCGACTCGGGGACGACCGTCAGGTTGAACCCGGCCGCCCGCACGCCGAGGTAGAAGAGGAGTCCGGTGCCGCCGATGGCGGCGGCGACCGCGACTCCCCACCGCAGGTCGAAACCCGGCCGCTTGCGGTCGAACCCGATCGCCCGCAGCCCCACGCCCTCGCGCAGCAGGAGATGCGCCACCAGGAATACGGGCACCAGCGCGGTGGCGATGCCGAAGAGCTGCCATGCGAGGTCCAGCCACGGGCGGCCCGGCGCGTGCGAGCCGACGAGCGTGGCCGCCTGGTTCTTCAACTCGCCGGGCCGGGTGATCGAGCCGACAAAGCTGACCAGCGCCGATACCGCGCTGGCGCCGAGTGACAGCGCCAGCACCAGTACCGTCTCGTTCCGCAGGACCCGTCGCGGCAGCCCTTGTTCGGGCAGGGAAACCTCCACGTCACGCGCCTCCTGCAGCACACCATGCTCCACTTCCGCAATACCGCTTCACTCGCGCACCATCTCACCAGGGCCTCGGATACGGGCTCGGGAACCACGCACGAGGGGCCGCTGCGAGCGTCGCGCGACCGCGCCCTGTCACCGCCCAGGCCCTGGGCCCCAGGACGTCATAGCTTGCCCGATGACGCGGAACCGGAAGCACACGGGGGCACGCCGCGCGCCGGAACGGCGTCGTCCAACGGCGCTGGCAGGCGATCCGCGACCGGGTCGCCGGCCCGCTGCCCCGGCCGCCCGTCAGCGGCCCCGCCCGTCAGGCACCTGCCGCTGCTGCTGCCCTCAGTCCGCGGTCCCGACCGGCCACGTGTGCACCGGCTCCCCCGTTCGCGCCAGCTCGCAGTAGCGGCGCGTGGTGGCCGCGAGGGCGGCGTCCCGTTCCAGCCCGGCCGCCATCGCCTCGTGGTATGTCGCTGCCTGCCAGGACGCTCCGTTGATCCGCCGTCGGCAGCGCTCCTCGATGATCCCCAGGTAGCGGTCGCGGTCGGCGGGTTCGACGCCCCAGGCGTCGAGGCCGGCCGCGGCCAGTGGCAGCAGTTCCTCGCGGACCAGTTGGACGGCCGGGACCTGTACGAGCCCCGAGCCGGCGCCCCGGCCCCGCCGCGGCCAGCGCAGCGCGGCGTCGATGCCGTGCCGGCAGGCCGCCTCGAAGTTGTCCGCCGCCACGGCGAACGGCAGCCGCGTCCACACCGGGCGCGGCGCCTCGGCGAGCGCCCGGATCAGCCCGTAGTAGAAGGCGGCGTTGGCGATGACGTCGATGACCGTGGGGCCGGCGGGCAGGACGCGGTTCTCGACGCGCAGATGGGGGACGCCGCCGGCGACGTCGTAGACCGGCCGGTTCCAGCGGTAGACGGTGCCGTTGTGCAGCACGAGTTCCTGGAGGGAGGGGACGCCGCCGGCGTCGAGCACCCGCATCGGGTCCTGGTCGCCGCAGATCGGCAGCAGGGGCGGGAAGTAGCGCACGTTCTCCTCGAAGAGGTCGAACGCGTCGGTGATCCAGCACTCCCCGAACCAGGTCCGCGGGCGTACGCCTTGGGCCTTCAGCTCCGGCGGGCGGGTGTCGGTGGACTGTACGAACAGGGGCGGGCGGGACTCCCGCCACAGCTCGCGCCCGAAGAGGAAGGGCGAGTTGGCGCCCACGACTATCTGGGCGGCGGCGATCGCCTGCGCGGCGTTCCAGACGGCGGCGAACCGGCCGGGGGTCACCTGGAGGTGCAACTGGACGGACGTACAGGCCGATTCGGGGGCGATGGACCGCGAGGTGCAGGTCAGCCGTTCGACGCCGTCGATGTCGATGGTGAAGTTCTCGCCGCGGGCGGCGACCATCTCGTCGTTGAGCCGCATGTAGCGGTCGACGTCGGAGAGGTTGCCGGGCACCAGGTCCTGGGCGGCGAGGGTGGGCAGAATGCCGATCATCACGATCCCGGCGCCGATTTCCTGGGCTCTTCGGTCGGCGTAGGACAGACCCGTGCCCAGCTCTTCCGCGAGCCGGTCGAGAACCCTGCCGCGCAGCCGGTGCGGCACAATGTTCACTTCAAGATTGAACTGACCGAGCTCGGTCTGGAAATCACGGCTCGCAATGCGCTCCAGCACCTCGGCATTCATCATTCTCGGGGCTCCGTCGGCGCCCGCGAGATTCAGCTCGATCTCCAGCCCCATGAGGTTCTTCGGGCGATCGAAGCACCCGTCTTCCAGCAGTCGCGACAACCCCTCCAGACACTGCCGGAGTTTCCCTCGGTAGCGCTGCCGGTCGGACAGGTCGAACCCGGCGGCCACGACCTTCTCCCCCATCGAAGCGTCCCTCCTCGACTGGGTCGACCACGACGTCAGCCGCTGGTGTCACGTTTGATGATGCCCAAGAATGTGATCGATAACGCTCTGCCGAAACGGGTTACCCGATATGATCTCAGTGAATCCCGCTCCGGCAATTTCAGTCGGCATAGTGACTTGTACCAGGACGTCGCACATTCTCGGCTATAAGCACCGGCACTATCCGGCCTACCCTACCGGAGGAAAAGCACGAGGTGGCGGGCGCGGACGGGTCGCAGAATACCCGAAATCGCCTGGCAGGCCGGTCCTGATTGCGCCTTGTCAGCAATGCCCGGGACGGCTAGGTGAAACACCATATGAACACCTGTCGTATAAACTTCGCGAACGAGGCAGAGAGTTGGCGCCCCGGCAGTCGGTTCCGGCCCCCCTCTGACCCCGCACGCTGACAGCGCCGTCCGCACCTGCCCAGCACCACCGTGTCTCCTGAGTGAGAGGCGATTCACCATGCCGCTGCATGTCCCCCCAGCCCCAGCGCCAGCCCTGCGCAGCGTTCTCGCGGCCCTCGGTTCCCCCACCGCCGTCCGCGCGACACGCACCCCGTCCCTCAAGGCCCTGCAAGGGCAGCTGACCCCGGAGTCCCCGCTTCCGGTGTATGTCCTGGACCAGATCACCGCGCTCGGCGGCCACCCCCGCACGCGGCTCACGGGATGGCGGTTCCTCATCCGGAGCGCCGAGTCCACCGCGGCAGCGGCGGCGGCAGCGGAGACGATGCTCACCCCGGACGGCTGGACGTTCTCGCACTTCTTCGAGGGTCCGTATGTCGCCTCGACCGAACGGGCCCTGCGCCAGGCCGAGTCGCTGACGACCCCCTACCAGCCCCGGCTGCTGTCCGTACCCGAGCTCTACATGCTCACGCTCTGGCTGCACGGCGACCCCGTCGCCGACGCGTCGAGCTGCCGGCCCGCCCCCGGCGACCTGCTGGTGCCGCTCGCCCCCGCGCCGCCCGGCATCGCCGCGCACCGTCCGCACCGCGTCGCCGACCTGCTGCCGGTGCTCACCCACCGGCTCACCCCGACGCCGCTGCTCGGCTCCCCCGCCTGACGGACCCGCGGCCGGCCCCGACCCATACGAGAGCGCCCCACGGCTTCCCGGCCGTGGGGCGCTCTGCTACGGTCACCGCTCTCACGTCCGTCACAGCGGGCCATCGCGCGGACTAGCTCACAATGACCACCCCGAACCACCCGAAGAGACCGCGCTGTTGGCGGCAACCGTCCTCATGGGTGACGCGTCTTTCTCTAGCAGAGGAGAGCTCCCGTGAAATCCCTGCGAAATCACGTCCGTAGGGCAACACTGGGACTGACCGATTGAGTTGACAACGGGGGGCGGCCTTGAAAACCGCATCGAGCAGCCGCAGCGAACTCACTACACCGCAGCGAAAGAACCCATCCATGTGCCAGCACCAGCCACCATGCCCGACAGCCGACTCCGCCGACCGTGAGGCCGCCCATCTTGTGGCGCACCACCCGGAACAGGGCTGGAGCCTGCTGTGCAACGGCGTCCTGCTCTTCGAGGACACCGGTGAGCTGCTGCCGGACGGGCAGATCATCGACCCGCACCGGCCACTCGGCACCGAACACGTGATGACCGCCGCCTGACGCGGCGCACACACAGCGCAGCAGGGGCCGGCCCGGCGACTCGCCGAACCGGCCCCGACCTATGAGGCGAGCGGGCCCCGTCAGTTGTCGTAGTCCTCCAGCGGCGGGCACGAGCAGACGAGGTTGCGGTCGCCGAAGGCGCCGTCGATGCGCCGGACCGGCGGCCAGTACTTGTCCGCGGCCGACACTCCGGCCGGGAACACCGCCTCCTCACGGCTGTACGGGCGCTCCCAGTCGCCGGCCAGCGCGGCCGCGGTGTGCGGGGCGTTGCGCAGCGGGTTGTCGTCCTTCGCCCACTCCCCCGAGCCGACCCGCTCGATCTCGGCCCGGATCGCGATCATCGTCTCGCAGAACCGGTCCAGCTCGGCGAGGTCCTCGCTCTCCGTCGGCTCGATCATCAGCGTCCCGGCCACCGGGAACGACATCGTCGGCGCGTGGAAGCCGTAGTCGATGAGGCGCTTGGCGACGTCGTCGACGCTGACGCCGGTCGCCTTGGTCAGCGGCCGCAGGTCCACGATGCACTCGTGCGCGACGAGCCCGTTCGGACCGGTGTAGAGCACCGGGTAGTGCGGCTCCAGGCGCTTGGCGATGTAGTTGGCACCGAGCACGGCGACCTGGGTGGCGTGTGTGAGCCCCTCGCCGCCCATCAGCCGGACGTACGCCCAGGAGATGGGCAGGATGCCCGCGGAGCCCCACGGAGCGGCGGAGACCGGGCCGACGCCGGTCTCCGGGCCCGCGGTCGGCTGGAGCGGGTGGTTGGGCAGGTACGGGGCGAGGTGCGCGCGCACGCCGACCGGGCCGACGCCGGGGCCGCCGCCGCCGTGCGGGATGCAGAACGTCTTGTGCAGGTTCAGGTGCGAGACGTCGCCGCCGAACCGGCCCGGCTGGGCCACCCCGACGAGGGCGTTGAGGTTGGCGCCGTCCACGTAGACCTGACCGCCCGCGTCGTGCACGGCCGCGCAGATCTCGCTGATGTGCTCCTCGAAGACGCCGTGCGTGGAGGGGTAGGTGACCATCAGCACGGCCAGCTCGTCGCCGTGCTGCTCGATCTTGGCGCGCAGGTCGTCGGCGTCCACCTCGCCGTCGTCGCCGGTCTTGACGACGACGACCTTCATGCCGGCCATGACCGCGCTGGCGGCGTTGGTGCCGTGCGCGGAGGAGGGGATGAGGCAGACGGTGCGCTGGGTGTCCCCGTTGGCCCGGTGGTACGCCCGTACGGCCAGCAGCCCGGCCAGCTCGCCCTGCGAGCCCGCGTTCGGCTGGAGCGACACCTTGTCGTAGCCGGTCACCTCCGCGAGGCGCTCCTCCAGCTCGGTGATGAGCGTGGTGTAGCCCTGGGCCTGGTCGACGGGGGCGAAGGGGTGCAGCGCGGCGAACTCGGGCCAGGTCACCGCCTCCATCTCGGCGGTGGCGTTGAGCTTCATGGTGCAGGAGCCGAGCGGGATCATGCCGCGGTCCAGCGCGTAGTCCCGGTCGGAGAGCTTGCGCAGGTAGCGCAGCATCGCGGTCTCGGAGCGGTACCGGCGGAAGACCGGGTGGGCGAGGTATTCGTCCGTGCGCAGCAGCTCCGCGGGGAGCGCGTCGGCGGCGGACGCGTCCAGGGCCTCGATCGCCGCGATGTCCGCGTCGACGCCGAAGGCGGCCCACACGGCGGCCAGCTGGGCGCGGCCGGTGGTCTCGTCGCAGGCGAGCGAGAGGCTGTCGGCGTCGACGAGGCGCAGGTTGACGCCGCGCTCGCGGGCGGCGGCGGCCACGTCGGCGGCCCGGCCGGGCACGCGCGTGGTGAGGGTGTCGAAGTAGGCGCCGTGCACGACCTCGACGCCGCCGGCCCGCAGCCCCTCGGCGAGCACGGTGGCGTAGCGGTGCGTACGGCGGGCGATGGCGGCCAGGCCGTCCGGGCCGTGGTAGACGGCGTACATGCCGGCCATGACCGCGAGCAGCACCTGGGCCGTGCAGATGTTGCTGGTGGCCTTCTCGCGGCGGATGTGCTGTTCACGCGTCTGGAGGGCCAGGCGGTACGCCTTGTTGCCGTCCGCGTCCACGGAGACGCCGACGAGGCGGCCGGGCAGGCTGCGCGCGAACTTCTCCCGTACGGCCATGAATCCGGCGTGCGGGCCGCCGAAGCCCATCGGCACTCCGAACCGCTGGGTGGTGCCGACCGCGATGTCCGCGCCGAGCTCGCCGGGCGAGGTGAGCAGGGTGAGGGCCAGCAGGTCGGCGGCGACCGTCACGATCGCGCCGAGTTCGTGCGCCCGCTCGATGACCGGGCGCGGGTCGCGCACGGCGCCGGACGCGCCCGGGTACTGCACCAGCACGCCGAACACGCCGCGCTCGGCGATCTCCTGCGGGATGCCCTCGGAGAGGTCGGCGACGACGACCTCGACCCCGGTGGGCTCGGCCCGGGTGCGTATGACGGCGATGGTCTGCGGCAGCGCGTCGGCGTCGACGAGGAAGACGCCGTCCTTGACCTTGCCGACGCGGCGGGCCAGTGACATGGCCTCGGCGGCCGCGGTGCCCTCGTCGAGCAGCGAGGCGCCGGAGGTGGGCAGCCCCGTCAGGTCGGCGACGACGGTCTGGAAGTTGAGCAGCGCCTCCAGCCGGCCCTGCGAGATCTCCGGCTGGTAGGGGGTGTACGCCGTGTACCAGGCGGGGTTCTCCATGACGTTGCGCAGGATGACGGGCGGCGTGAACGTGCCGTAGTAGCCGAGCCCGATCATCGGGGACAACACCTGGTTGCGGTCGGCGAGCGTGCGCAGCTCGGCGAGGACGTCGGCCTCGCTGCGGGCCTCGGGGAGCCGGAGCGCCTCGGCGCTCTTGATCACATCGGGTACGGCGGCCGCGGTGAGCTCGTCGAGCGAGCCGAATCCGACCTGGGCGAGCATCTTGGCCTGGGCGGCACTGTCCGGCCCGATATGGCGGTGCTCGAACGGCGTTCCACGTTCAAGATCGGAAAGGGGGATGCGGTTGTCGTTCATCTGCGGGGGCCTCCTGGTCGTCGCGACCTGCGAGGGGCACCGTGGCGCGGGTACCCGGACGGCCTCCCCCTCTGTCATCTCAACCTGAGAGCTTCACCGGGCCGCCCGGGGCGAACCGGCTTTCACCGTCGGTGAGGAGGGGCTTCGGCGCTGTACCGGTGCGTGGCCCGCCCTGCTTTCCAGAGTGACCTCGTCCGTGCGGTACGTGTGCCTGAGAGATTCCGGGGAGGATTTGCTCCTTCGGCGCCTCCGACGAAGCCTTCGGAGGACTCTCCCGCATGGGGTCTGCAGCCACTCGCCAGCCTACCAGCGCGATCTGCGGCCGATCCCTCAAGTGGCCAGCTGGCGAAATGTGGCTTTTCGTAGGTCTCGGGCAGTAGTTGTGATCTCCCGGGACCCATTGGAGGACCTCTTGCAGACCGACATCGATCCGCGCGGGCTCATCGGCCGCAAGGCGTTCGACCGCAACGGCACGAAGATCGGGACGGTGGACGAGGTGTACCTCGACGACGCGACCGGGAAGCCCGAGTGGGCCGCCGTGCGCACCGGCCTGTTCAGCCGGGACGCGTTCGTGCCGCTGGAGCCGAGCGACCTCGTCGCGGACGCCCTGCGCGTCCCGTACGACCGGGCTCTGATCAAGGACGCGCCGGACTTCGGCGTCGGCCGCCACCTCTCCCCGGAGCAGGAGCTCCAGCTGTACCACCACTACGGGCTGGACGCCTCCGCGCCGGGCAGGGCTCCCGCGCCCGTGGCGGACTCCCCGGCCCCGGCGGGCCGGGACGCCTCCTCGGGCCGGGAATTCGGCCGGATTTCGGGCCCTGACGGCTGACCGCCGGCGGACCGCACCAGCGAGATCGGCTCCCCCGGTTCGAGCGCGGGGTCGTCGACGGGGAAGGTCCGCACCCGGCCCGGCGGGGACCAGGGCGTCTCGAACCGCACGGTGACCCGGCCGACGCCGCTGCCCTGCACCCAGCCGTCCCCGAACTCCGTGTGGCGTACATCCAGCCCGGGGAGCCAGCGGCGCGGCCGGGGCTCCTCCCGCTCCTCCCCGCCCTTGGCGGCCTCCGGCGCCCCGGCCCCGGCCCGTTGCGCCGCTCCGGCCTCCTCAGCGGCCCGCGCCGCCTGCTCCTGCTCCGAGCGCGCGGTGGCGGCCTGGGCGAACAGGTCCTCCTGGGTGTAGTCGGCGAGCCCCGTGACGCCCACCCCCAGCAGCCGCACGCCCGCCGTGGTGTCCACCCCCTCGATCAGCCGCGCGGCCGCCTCCCGGACGACCCCAGGGTCGTCGGTGGGCCCGCGCAGCGTCTCCGAGCGGGTCAGCGTCGAGAAGTCGTAGCGCCGCACCTTGATCACCACGGTCCGGCCGGACCGCCCGGCGGCTCTGAGCCGCTGTACGCACCGGTCGGCGAGGCGCGTGATCTCCAGCTGCACACGGGTCCGGTCGGTCACGTCCTCCTCGAAGGTGTCCTCCACCGACACGGACTTCGCGTCCCGCTCGGCGACGACCGGGCGGTCGTCATGGCCGGTGGCCAGCGCGTACAGCCCCGCGCCGTGCGCCTTGCCCAGCAGCCGCACCAGCTCCGCCTCGCCGGCCTCGGCGGTCTCGGCGACCGTGCCGATCCCCGCCCGGCGCAGTGTCTCGGCCGTCGCGGGCCCGACCCCCGGGATCGTCCGCACCGGCATGGGCCCCAGCAGCTCCAGCTCCGTGCCCGGCGCTATCAGGACGAGCCCGTCCGGCTTGGCCGCCTCGGAGGCGATCTTGGCGAGCATCTTGGATCCGGCCAGCCCCACCGACCCGCTGAGCCCCGTGGCCGCCTGGATGTCGCGCCGCAGCCGCTCGCCCACGGCCCGTATGTCCGCCGACGTGGCCGCGGCGGTGATCGCGCCGCCCGCCTCCAGGTCCACGAACGCCTCGTCGAGGCTGAGCGGCTCGACGAGCGGCGACAGCTCGGCGAGCAGCTCCATGACCCGTTCACTCACTTGGCGGTACAGCGTGAACCGGGGGGTCAGATAGGCGGCGTTGGGGCACAGCCGGCGAGCCTGGGCCGTCGCCATCGCCGAGTGCACCCCGAAGACCCGCGCCTCGTACGAAGCCGTGGACACCACCCCGCGCGGCCCGATGCCGCCGACCACGACCGGTTTCCCGCGCAGGCTGGGTTTGGCCGCCTGCTCCGCCGCGGCGAAGAAGGCGTCCATGTCCAGATGCAGGATCGTCGGCGAACCTCTCACACCAACAGATGCTGCCTCACACCACTGACAACGGCCCCGCGGCGCGGCTCGGAAGCGGCGGAACCCGTGTCACGTCCGGGCGCTCGCCACCCGGCAGGCGGGCTCTCAGCCCGCGCGGTTGCGGCGGCGCGCCAGCTCGTCGGCGGGGTTGTGACCGGCGAGGGTCTCCCCGGTGTCCACGCGCTCGCCGTGCAGCTGCGCGAGGGCGCCTTCCACATCCCGCCAGACCACGCCCACGGCGATCCCGAAGACCCCCTGCCCGCCCTGGAACAGGTCGACGACCTCGTCGGGCGACGTGCACTCGTACACCGTCGCCCCGTCGCTCATGAGCGTCATCTGGCCGAGGTCGCCGATGCCGCGCGAGCGCAGGTGCTGCACGGCGGCCCGGATGTTCTGCAGCGACACGCCCGTGTCCAGCAGCCGCTTGACGATCTTCAGCACGACGACGTCGCGGAAGCTGTAGAGCCGCTGGCCGCCCGGGCCGTGGGCGGACCGCACGGTCGGCTCCACGAGCCCCGTGCGCGCCCAGTAGTCCAGCTGCCGGTAGGTGATGCCCGCCGCCGCGCACGCGGTCGGCCCGCGGTACCCGATGGTCTCCGGCACCGGCTCGGGCGACACCGAGACCGCCCCCGGGTGTCCGGGCAACGGTTCGGCCGTTCCCCCATGAAGCGGATACGGACCGCCTGCCGCCGTGCCGTCGCCGGTGCTTCTCACGCCGACCCTCCGTCCTTGACCTGCCGTCTCGACGGTAGGCAGTCACCCGGGGTGCGTCAACGATCGCCACACTCGCCACGCCGAGTGATAATCACCCTAAGAGTGGTTTCGCGTATCCGCCCGCGGGGAAAGGCTAGCCGAATGCCCTGCGGCAGCCCGGTCGGCGCCTCACTGGCTGTTCGTGCCGAAGTCCTCCGGCGAGATCTGATCGAGGAACTCGCGGAACTTCTCCACCTCATCCTCCTGCTCGTCCGGGATCGCGATGCCGGCGTCGTCCAGCACACCGTCACTGCCGTAGATCGGCGTCCCGGTGCGCAGCGCCAGCGCTATGGCGTCGGAGGGCCTGGCACTGACCTCCACCCCGCTCGCGAAGACCAGCTCGGCGTAGAACACGCCTTCGCGCAGGTCCGTGATGCGGACCTCCGTCAGCTGCTGGCCGACCGCCTCCAGCACGTCCTTGAAAAGGTCGTGGGTCAGCGGTCTGGCAGGCGCCATGCCCTGCTGGGCGAAGGCAATGGCCGTCGCCTCCCCCGGGCCGATCCAAATGGGGAGGTAGCGGTCGCCTCCCACTTCCCGCAGGAGCACGATCGGCTGGTTGGAGGGCATTTCCACCCGGACACCCACGACATCGAGCTCGTTCACACAGCAACCCTAGGACGTGCCCGGCGGGTTTGGGTAGTCGGGCACCCGCCGGTCGGTGTGGTCACGCCCGCAGCGCGGCCGCTACGAGCGCCGCGTGCAGCCGTACGGACAGTGCGGCCAGCTCCCGCGCGGTGGCCTCCGCATGGGCTCTGGTCTGCGGATTGCGGTGTCTGCGCAGCGGCGCGACCACCTGTTCGACCAGGTCCGCCTCGCGAACGGCCGCGGCCTTCATGACGCGCAAATGCCTCGGCTCCAGCCCGAACCGGCCCAGGTCCGCGACGAGCTTCGCCACCGCCACGGCCTCGACGTCGTAGCCGCCGCCGGAATTCGGCTCGATCAGACCGTAGGACTGCCACTCGTCCAGCTCACGCTCGGTGACCCCGGTGGCCCCGAGCAGCTCCTCACGGCCCACCTGGACGGCCGTGGGGCCCTCCGCGTCCAGCTCCGCGGCGCCGTCCAGCAGATCCCTCGGCTGTCCGGGCGCGGGCAGCGGCAGCTGCTCCCCCCGGGCCAGCGCGTCGAGGTACTCGCGGATGACCCGCAGCGGCAGGTAGTGGTCGCGCTGCAGGCGCAGCACGCACCCGAGCCGCTCGACGTCCTCCTGGCTGAACTTGCGGTACCCGGACGGCGTGCGCTGCGGCTCGACGAGGCCCTCCGCCTCCAAGAACCGGATCTTGGAGACGGTGACCTCGGGAAATTCGTCGCGCAGCAGGGTGAGCACCATGCCGATGCTCACCAACTGGCCGTCCGCGGTGGCGGTGCCGCCCTCGGCACTCCCCGCCGGTGTCTGACGCATAGCCCTTCCCTGGCGGGTCAGATGCCCCGCTGGCTCGCGTAGAAGACCAGCCGGTACTTGCCGATCTGCACCTCGTCGCCGTTGGCCAGCGCGACCGAGTCGATCCGCTCCCGGTTGACGTACGTGCCGTTCAGGCTGCCGACATCCGAGACGGTGAAGCCGCCCTCCGGCTCGCGCCGGAACTCCACGTGCCGCCGCGAGACGGTGACATCGTCGAGGAAGATGTCGCCCTGCGGGTGGCGGCCGGCCGTGGTCAGGTCGCCGTCCAGCAGGAAGCGGCTGCCCGAGTTCGGACCGCGGCGGACCACCAGCAGCGCCGAGCCCATCGGCAGCGCGTCGACGGCGGCCTGCGCCTCCGGAGAGAGCGACGGGGTCGGCGTCTGGCCGGTGGCCTCCGACTCGTACGCCTCAAGACCGGAGATGGAGATGGTCGAGGTCGTCTCCGAAGCCCGCTCGGACGACGCGCCACCACGCAGCGGCGCACCGCAGTTGGAGCAGAACCGGCTGGACTCACCATTGCGGTTGCCGCACCTCGTACACACCAAGGCTGTACCTCCACCCGCAGTTGAGGTCGACGGTCCCGGAGAACCTATGCGCCCGGACGCGCCCTGGCCGCCCGGAGCATCGTCGCCCGGGCCTCCCACCTGATCCCGGAACAGCGGGCGCTCTTCTGACGCCTCTGTGCCTTCCACCGGCCGCTGCGCCCGGTGGCGCGCAGCACCGCTGCCGCCCTCCTGGCGCGAGCTCTTGCCGAACAACTTCGCAAACAACTTCACGGGCGATTCCCCTTGACCGAAACAGACCCGCCCGTGGGGCAGGACAAACCCTCGATGCACACACCATCCGACCCGGACATCTTTACAACGTCCGTGGTCAACAGACAGTTTCCACCACGCACCCCCCTCTTGGTGCGCCGACCCCCCGCAACGTCATGTCCCGGGTGCGGAGCCCCCGAGCCTGTGCGCCTCACTGCGATGACGACCGAGCGTAGTCAGGCCGCTCAGCGGACCGCAAGGCGTCCACGACGATCTTCTCAGAACGAGTGACGGACGCAGTGGCCTGCTCCTTCTGCAGAGTCTGCACCACCCCGCCCGGAATGTTGAGGGCCGGTTCAAGGTCCTGCGGCTTGCCGATCACCTTGAACCGGTAGGGAGGTGCCACTTTCTGACCGTCGATCTCCACCTTGCCGCCTGCGTCCGAGAAGTAGGTGTCGGCGGCCACGCGCACCCCGTTGATCTGGATCGCCTCCGCGCCCGCCGCCCTCAACTCCTGGATGGCGTCGAGGAGCATGTCCGACTGTACGGCCTTCTTGGGGTCGCTCACAGTGAGCTCGATGCCGGGGCCACGCGCCGCCACGGTGCCCGCGAGCACACCCAGCTGGCGTTCCTTCTGGGCCGTCTGCTTACGGGCCTCAGCGGCCTGGTTCGAGCTGTTCTCCAGCTCAGTGCGCTGGTTCTCCAGGCCCCGCTTCTCGTCCTCCAACCGCTGGGTGCGGTTGTCGAGCTCGTCCAGGATCCGTACGAGGTCCTCCTGGCGGGCGCCGCGCAGATTGCTGTTGTCGCTGGTCGACCGGACCTGGATGGCCAGCCCCAGCCCGAGTACGCCCAGTAGGAGGGCGACGATCAGCTGGGCCCGCGTCACCCGCGGCGGCCACAGTCCGGCCAGCAGCCTCTGACGGCCCGTCACGGCAGGAGCCGGGGCGACCTCTTCGTCCTCCACCTCGGGCCGCACTGGCTCTTGAGGCTTCTGCGGCTTTCGCGGCTCTTGCGGTTCCTGGGATTCCCCCGACTGCCCGGGCGTGTCGTCGGCGCTCATCGGCCTCACGCCCGGAAGACGTGCCGACGGATCGCGGCCGCGTTGGAGAAGATCCGGATGCCGAGCACGACCACGACACCCGTGGAAAGCTGCGCCCCGACGCCGAGCTTGTCGCCGAGGAAGACGATCAGCGCGGCCACCACGACGTTGGACAGGAACGACACGACGAAGACCTTGTCGTCGAAGATCCCGTCCAGCATCGCCCGCAGGCCGCCGAACACCGCGTCCAGCGCCGCCACCACGGCGATCGGCAGGTAGGGCTCGACCACAGTCGGCACGACGGGCCGGACCACGAGTCCGACCACGACTCCCACGACGAGGCCCAATACGGCGATCACGATGTGCCCTTCCCTGTGTCGGTGCCGCTCTTGTCGGCGCCACCGGCTTGCGGTTGTGCGTTACGTACTATCAGGCTCGGCGCGGCCGGCAACCGCACCTCGTCCTGAGCGGAGATGCTCACGCGGACCCCGTAGTCCTTCTGCAGCACATGCAGATAGAGACCGTCGGCGCTGTCCTGGAAGCCGCTCCGCAGCCGCTTCCCGTCCCCCACCGCGAGAACGGTGTACGGCGGTACGAGCGGCTTGTTGTCGACCAGTATGGCGTCACCGGCGGCCCGAATGGCCGACAGTGCCGTGAGCCGCTGCCCGTTGACGGCGACGGCCTCGGCGCCCGACTGCCAGAGGCCGTTCACGACGCGCTGCATATCGCGGTCGCGCACCCGGCCCGTATCGGAGAAGCCATTGCTCTCGCGGGGGCCGCCGCCTCCCTGGTCGGCTTCCTTGGCGTCGTCGATGACCAGTTTGACGCCCGGGCCGTGCACGGCGGTCCCGCCGGCGAGGAGCGAGACCAGTTCGGCCTTGTCGCCGCCGTGCTGCTTCAGGGCGTCCCGCTGGGTCGCCCCGACGCTGTCCCGCAGCGCGTCGACGCTCGATTTCAGCTTGTCCGCGTCCGATGTCTCCCGCTGGATGCGGTCGATGAGTTGCTCCCGCTCCTTGGCCAGCGTCGGAGCTGATATCCGGGCCTGCGCGGCCCCCACGGTGACCACGACCGCGGCCAGCACGAGCCCGGCGGCGAGCCCCAACTTCGCGCGCAGCGTACGCGGCAGGCCGCCCTCGCCGTCCGCGCGGCGCCGCTCCGCCGCCTCGGCATAGCCGTCGTCCAGACTGTGGTCCATGACGTTGGTCAGCAGCGACATGGAGGCATCGGGACGCTTCGGCGGCGATGCGCTGCTCCGGGACGGGGGCTGCTGCGACATGCCGCACATCGTCGCACGTCGGCGGCGTCGTCTCCCAACGGCCCTACCGGCGTGCCGGTCCGGGCCCGCGGGGGACGACGCCGCCGCGCCGAGGGGTCAGCGCCCGGCGCTGTCCACGATCGCGGACCATTCGTCGAGCAGCGCCTGGGCCGACGCGTCGTCCGGGCCTTCGGCCCACAAGTGGGTGACCGCCTCCGCCGGGTCGGGCAGCACCATCACCCAGCGCCCGTCGGCCTCCACGACCCGCACCCCGTCGGTCGTGTCCACGGAGCGGTCGCCGGCGGCCTCGACCACATGCCGCATGACGAGGCCCTTGACGGCCCAGGGGGTCGCCAGGTCACGCCGGAGCACATGGGCCCGCGGGATGCGCGCGTCGATCTGACTGAGCGTGAGCTGTGTACGCGCCACCAGCCCGATCAGCCGCGCGAACGCCGCCGTGCCGTCGAAGACGCTGCTGAACTCCGGGATGATGAAGCCGCCGCGGCTGTCACCGCCGAAGATCGTCGAATCCGCGCGCCCGACCCTGGTCAGATCGCCCGGCGACGTCGTCGTCCACTCCACCTGCGTGCCGTGGTACGCGGCCACCTGCTCGGCGATACGCGTGGTGGTGACCGGAAGGGCCACCCGGCCGCTGCGCCGCTCGGCGGCGACCAGGTCGAGCATCACCAGCAGGGCCCGGTCGTCCTCGATGATGCGGCCGCGCTCGTCGACCAGCGACAGCCGCTCGCCCACCGGGTCGAACCGCACGCCGAACGCCGCTCGCGCCGACGCCACGATCTCCCCGAGCCGCACCAGCCCGGAGCGGCGGTCTTCGGCGGTCTCCGTCGGCCGCGACTCGTCGAGGCCGGGGTTGATGGTGAAGGCGTCGACGCCCAGCCGGCCGAGCAGGCTGGGCAGAACGAGCCCCGCGCTGCCGTTCGAGGCGTCCACGACGACCTTGAGCCCGGCCTCGGCCACCCCGGAGGAGTCCACGTCCCGGAGCAGCGAACCGGTGTAGGAGTCGAAGACGCTCGACGGGAAGCGCAGATCGCCGATCTCGCCGGGGAACGCCCGCCGGTACTCCTGGCGCGCGTACACGCGGTCCAGCTTGCGCTGGCCGCCGGCGGAAAGGTCCGAACCGCGCTCGTCGAAGAACATGATGTCGACGGAGTCGGGGACCCCCGGCGTCGTACGCACCATGATGCCGCCGGCGCTGCCCCGCGCGGTCTGCTGGCGAGCGACCGGCAGCGGTACGTTCTCCAGATCCCGTACGTCTATGGCGCTGGCCTGAAGGGCAGAGATCACGGCCCGTTTCAGCGCACGGGCACCGCGCGAGTGGTCACGCGCGGTGGTGACCGTCGAGCCCTTCTTGAGCGTCGTCGCGTACGCCCCTGCCAGCCGCACCGCCAGCTCCGGGGTGATCTCCACATTGAGGATGCCCGACACGCCCCGCGCCCCGAACAGATGCGCCTGGCCCCGGGACTCCCAGATGACCGAGGTGTTGACGAAGGCGCCCGCCTCGATGGTCTTGAACGGGTAGACGCGGACATTGCCCTGGATGATGGATTCCTCGCCCACCAGGCATTCGTCCCCGATGACCGCGCCGTCCTCGATGCGGGCCGCCCGCATGATGTCCGTGTTCTTGCCGATCACGCAGCCGCGCAGATTGCTCTGCTGCCCGATATAGACGTTGTCGTGCACGACGGTCTTGTGCAGGAAGGCGCCGCTCTTGACGACGACGTTGGACCCGATCACGGTGTGCTCGCGCATTTCGACGTCCGCTTCGACCTTCGCGTAGTCGCCGATGTAGAGCGGCCCGCGGAGGACGGCGTCCGGGTGGACGTCAGCGCCTTCGGCGACCCATACGCCCGGAGAGATCTCGAAGCCGTCGATCTCGACGTCGACCTTGCCTTCGAGCACGTCGGCCTGCGCCTTGACGTAGCTCTCGTGGGTGCCGACGTCCTCCCAGTAGCCCTCGGCGATATAGCCGTAGATCGGCTTGCCTTCCTTCATGAGCTGGGGGAAGACGTCGCCCGACCAGTCGACGGGCACATCGGCCTCGACATAGTCGAAGACCTCCGGCTCCATCACATAGATGCCGGTGTTGACGGTGTCGGAGAAGACCTGGCCCCAGGTGGGCTTCTCCAGGAAGCGCTCGACCTTGCCCTCATCGTCGACGATGGTGATGCCGAATTCCAGCGGATTGGGCACCCGGGTCAGGCAGACCGTGACGAGCGCACCCTTCTCCTTGTGGAATTCGATCAGGTCGGTGAGGTCGAAGTCGGTGAGGGCGTCACCGGAGATGACCAGAAAGGCATCGTCCTTGAGCGCCTCTTCCGCGTTCTTCACGCTCCCTGCTGTGCCGAGTGGCTTTTCCTCGTTCGCGTAGGTGAGCTCCATGCCGAGTTCCTCACCGTCACCGAAGTAGTTCTTGACGAGGGAGGCGAGGAACTGGACGGTCACCACGGTCTCGCTGAGACCGTGCCGCTTGAGCAGGCGCAGCACGTGCTCCATGATGGGCCGGTTGGCTACCGGCAGGAGCGGCTTGGGCATGCTTGAGGTCATGGGGCGAAGGCGAGTGCCTTCGCCGCCGGCCATCACGACGGCCTTCATGTCGGAAGCGTCCTCCTTGAAGAGACGACGGTTTTGCCGACTTCACTCGCCCGGGTGGCCTATAAATACCGCTTACAGGCGTCCAGCCTCGACGAGGCCAATCACAAGGGTCGAGCTCAGTCGGCTGCGGTGTCCGCCTTCACGAGACGGCGGACCTGAACCACGTAGAGGATCCCTGCCCACCAGTACAGCGTTGTACCCCATCCGGCGAACGCCCATCCGAAAATAGCAGCGAGCGAGTGCAGCCAGGTAGTTCCATCACTGAGAAGGAGCAACGGAAAGGCATACATGAGGTTGAAGGTCGCGGCCTTGCCGAGGAAGTTCACCTGGGGCGGCGGATAGCCGTGGCGCCGCAGGATCCACACCATGACCAGGAGCATCGCCTCACGGGCGAGCAGGACGGCGGTCAGCCAGTACGGAAGAATGCCCCGCCAGGTCAGGCCGACCAGCGTGGACAGGATGTAGAGCCGGTCGGCGGCCGGGTCGAGAAGCCGGCCGAGGCTGCTGACCTGGTTCCAGCGCCTGGCGAGCTTCCCGTCGAGGTAGTCGCTCACGCCGCTCAGGGCCAGCACGACCAGCGCCCAGATGTCGTGCTTAGGTCCCCCGAACTCCGGCCAGAGGATCAGCCACAGGAAAACGGGTACGCCGACCAGGCGCGCCATGCTGAGGATATTCGGGATGGTGAGCACGCGGTCGGTCTGAACGCGCGTCTCCTGGACCTCCACCCGGGGGCCTCCTGTGGGAACGTGCCAACGATGCCTCCTGACCTTACCCGCAGTCATCACCGAGGCGAACAGCGGGGTCGGACAGAACGGCCGGGCCGGGAGGGCGATTGAGGAAGTGTGGGAACGCAAAAAAGCCCCGGTGGGAACCGAAGTTCCCACCGGGGCTTTTTTAAAGATTGTTCGGCGGCGTCCTACTCTCCCACAGGGTCCCCCCTGCAGTACCATCGGCGCTGAAAGGCTTAGCTTCCGGGTTCGAAATGTAAC
>NZ_JBWKFF010000026.1:0-105904 GCF_056434425.1 Streptomyces sp. NPDC044033
CGAGACGACACTCGGGCCCTCGGCCTGCACAGCCTCATCCACGGCACGAAAACGGTCCACCGACTCCGTCCGCAGACCGTCATGAAACTTCGAGGTTAGCCCAGCAGGACGCGCCTGGTAGCGCTCATGCACGCGTGTCGTCGACGGCGGAGCCGATAATCGCGCTCAGGGCCCGCAAGGCGTCATCGTATTGGTGACAGTCGAACTGGAACGGACCGAATACCACATAGTCGCGGGTCTCGCGATGCGGTTGCTCAAAGGCGTCCCAGGTCACGAGGTCGGTTGTCGCGGTGATGCGGGCCATGAGAGGCCAACATCCCCACTCGCCGCATTCACAACCGAGAACAGGTGTCTTCGGCCCCATCCGTCGAGCGCTTGTATTCGACGATGACCGGCGAGCCGTTCTCGTCCAGCCCGAGCGAGTCGATCCGGTCCCCGTGCACCGGCCCGGTGCCGTACTCGCTCGCCAGGAAACGGACCCCCAGCAGCGTCTCCATGTGGGCCTCGACGAGATGCTGCACATCCGCCTCGGCCTCAGCACGATACGGCGCGACCTCGGTCACGCCGCTATTCGTCGTGTTCGTGCAAAACAGCTTCAGGCCCGACACCTTCCCTCCCTGACTCAAAGGGCCAGAACATCCGGGAGCGGCTGGATTGTTTCCACGCGAAGTCTCGATGCTGTGAAGATGGCATGCACAGGCACGCTTCGACGCTGCCGACGGGTGTGGATTCCCACAGGGCATCACGCCGCAGGGTGGGGCTCTTGCTCCGCCAGTTGAGGGCCGGCAGCCGGTCGCCACGCTCGCCCTTCTCGCCATGCGGCGCCCTTCACCCCCGCCCCGGGGACCGGCATGAGCACCGGCCTGAAAGGCCGTGAATTGATGGCCACTCACCTTCACCGCACACCGCAGTATTTCTTCCGCATGGTGCTGACGAGCGATCAGCTAGCGGTATCAAAAGGCCGCTCCCTCCACGCGGGGCTTACTGGCTCACCGGCGGCCCTTTTCTTCCTCGAAAGCCACGGTACTGTCGGGGCCGAGTGCAGTGCGGAATTGCGGGCGGGCACCCTACAGAGCCCCACTGACAGCAGGTCAGAAATGATCTTGGAGGGGCTTTGCGTCGCATAATTGCCCTGCTTCCATGAACGGCATCTCACGGCCTCTGGGGGTGCCTTGAAGCCGCCGGGCTGCACTATTCAAGCATTGGATCGGGAGAGGTCATGTCACGCAGGTATTCCGTGGCCGAAGAAGGGTGGATTCCCGTCCGGGTGCGGTCCCCTTTGACCGCGGACGAAGCGGCTGAACTTGCGCGCTTCTTGCCCGGCCACGGCCCCGGGGACCGGGTGGTGACGGGATTCCGGGGGCTGCTGGTCGCCTCGCATCTGCTCGCCGATCTCGATGTGCCGTGCCCACCGGTCGAGTCGGCGCTGCGCCGGGTACTGGCCGCGCTCACGGCACGCGTGACCGGGCTGGACGCCGACGACGGCGACGCGTGGTCAGAGGCCCGCGAAGACGTCCTGGCCGCCGGGGGCCTCGACGAGCAGCAGGTCCACGACTATCTGAGCCGCCACGCGGGCCGGCTGGACCTCTACGATCCGGTGCGACCGTTCTTGCAGGATCCGCGGCTCGCCCAGGAGTGCAAGGAGAACGCGCCTGCCGGGCGGCTGGCCCTGGACCGTCCCTCCGGTGACAACGCGGTGTGGACCACCCACACCCCGCAGGACGCGCCGGTGGCCGACGCGGAGGCGGTCGGCTGGCTCCTGGCCTGGCGCGGATTCGGTTTCGCCGGTACGGGAGCGGTGCGCACCCACGAGGGGGTCAGTACCAAGTCGTGCAGGGCCAGCCCCTACCGCTCGCTTAGCTCGTACTTCCCGCACACGCCGGGGAGTCTGTTCACCTCGCTGGTGGTCTCCGTCCCCGGCCCCGCCGCCTGGCCCGTCAATCCGGGTGAGGACCTGGCCCCGCGGGAGTGCGACACGCTGCCGGACCCGCGGGCCCCCGCCCCGCCGTGCGGTCCGGTGTCGCTGCTGACCGCCCGCACCGCCCACAACGTGCTGCTGGTGCACGACGATGCCGGCCTCGCCCGCGGCTGCCGTATCGCCTGGGGCTCTTCCGCCGATCTGCCGGCGGCGGTCGATCCGTACGTCATCGAGCGCACGGCGGGCGGGCCGCTGTGCGCCGCGCGGGACCGGGCGGCGTGGCGGGACCTGAACGCCCTACTGCTCACGCCCCGCCCCGGCTCCAAGGTCACCACCCGGCGGCCGACCGTCTTCGACACCATCGCCGACCTCCCTCCGGCCTTTCGCCGCAGCCTGGGGGTGCGGGCCCTGAGCTGAGACCAGCACCGCCAGGCGCAGGACAACCAGTGGTACGGGGCCACCACTCCCCCCGTCCTCGCCCACATCGAAGAGAGCGACCCCGACGGCAGGGCCGCCATCGCCGCCGGCTACACGCAGGCCCAGGCCGCCGCCGCCAAGCTCCGCAGCGCCCCCGGCTCCGCTTGGCGCGCCGTCTACCCGCGCCGTAAGCCCGAGGACCGCGCCGGGTTCCTCGACGCCGCCTTGACCGGGTTCTGGGAGCGGGCCGAAGCCGAGTTCTGGGCCAGCGTCACCGACACCGCCCGGCGGCCGGCCTTCCGGGCCCTCGCCCTCGACTGCTTCGACACGGCAACGCGCCCCCTGGCCGGGACCGTGCGCGGCATGAACGCGGTGGCCAAGGCCCGTTCCTCCCTCACCCGCGCGCCCGGCGGGGCGCCGTCCCGCCGGACAGCCGCGTAACCCGCAGGCCCTGCCGCCCAGGAAGGACACATGACCACTCCCTCGCCCCCCACCGCGTCCCCCCGTGAGGAGCCGGACGCTCCGCCGAAGTGGCTGCTCCACCCGATCCGCTACATGGAGCGCGTCGCCGCCGTCTGCGACACCTCCGGGGGCCGCGCGAACCTGCGCACCGGGGAGAGCGCCCGCGGCGTCGCCGAGCCGTGGCGGATGCTTCCGCACCTGATCGACCGGATACCCGAGCACGGTGCCGACAGCGACCTCGCCCACCTGACGGTGGCGGCCCTGTACGCGGCGCAGGCTCCCAACCCCGCTCTCGGCCACGAGCCTCCGGGCGTCTACGACGCCGCCCATGGCAACTTCGGCTGGTCGCTCGCGCTCGCCGTGGAGCACGGTGTGCTGCGCGACGAATCCGCCACCGCGCGGCTGCAGTTGTGCGCCCGCCAGCGCACGGTGACCGCCCTGCTGCGGTACCTGACGCCGCCCCTCGGCCACCTCGGCAACCAGGACGTCCCCCTGTCGTGGATGGGCTGGTGCGGCGAGCACGGGTACGACGACCCGAAGGCACCGGCGTGGGCGAAGCGGATGACCCGCCGGACTCCGAGACTCCGGCCCGCTCGAAGATGGCCATCGACCGGCTGATCGCCCGCCGCGACATCCACCTCCGGGAGAAGACGTTCTACCGGATGCTCTACGAGACGGTGGCGCGGGCGGAGGAAATCCTCGGCGTCGACATCGAGGAGCTGGACCTCGCCGGCCGCCGGGCCCCGGTGAAGGCCAAGGGCGCCCGGCCGCGGACCCGTCGCCGCGGCGCGCCGCGCGAGAACTTCGCGCTGGAGCTCGCCACTCCGCACGGCGGCGCAGACCAGACTGGTCGCATACCGCACATGGCCCAGGCGCAGGGCCTGGGTGCTGAGCGCGCGCAGCGTGGTGGCGTGGGCGGAGCGCGGTCCCCTGCCCGCTGCGCCAGCGCCGGGGCGACGCGGTAGTACGCCTGCGCCAGACCGTGGCGGCCCGCGTCGCCCGCCATGTTCGCCAGCAGGTGCGTCAACCGCGCGCAGCCCAGGAAGTGCTGCTCATGCCACCGTCCACCGGACGGAGTCAGCAGGATCGGGGCCGCGTGGTCGGCGAGTTAGGCGGCCAGGGCCGTGCGGGCGTGTCCGCCGCCGTTGGCGTCCGTCAGCGAAGCGAAGACACGGCCCATGATCTGCAGGGTCGACGCCTCGGCCGCCGAGGATCCGCCGCCGTCGAGGGGGCGGCGTGGACGGACGGTCGCCCCGCCAGGACGGCAGCTTCACGGGGTGCGCTCCGTAGGCGGTGCGCCACAGGACGACGCGCCGAGTGGGGTCAAATTCCGCGCGGCACAGCGGTGCCGGCCGGTTCCTGGGGTCCAAGTCCGGCCTCCAGACCATGTCCTGTGTGTGAGCAAGGAGGCGGTTGGTCCGGTGCGAGTCCGGTCTCCTCCACCGTGACCGGACGGCCGATGCGCTCGCTCAGCGCCTGCGCGACGAGGTCGGGCACGGTCTTCCCGGGGCGTGAACCGACGAGCCAGTGCGCCACCGACGTACGGTCGTAGCGCAAGGCCACTCCCTGGCGGCCGCCCAGGGCATTGACGGCTCTCGCCAATTCGCCGGCACTCCACTCGGCTTCTTCGAGCATTGCGGACAGGGCATGGTTGCGGAATTTTCGTGACCCTCAGAGGCATCCGTTTCACAGGACGTACAGAAACGCGAGTGTCGCGCAGATCGCCGCACACCAACCGGCGAAGGCCGCCAGCAGGGTGCGCGCCGCCCAACGGAGTTCCATGAAGACGCAACCGACGATCAGGACTTTGCCGAGGGCGAGGACGAGCAGGACGATAGCGCTCGCTTCGGTGCCCAAGCCCGCGTGGCCTTCACCGGCCAGTTTCCAGGACAGCGTGGTGAGCGCCATCAGAATGGCCCAAGCCGCGACGGCCGTCCAGTGGTGCCTTGTGCGTGCGGTCGTATTCATCTCTCACCGAACCAGGTAGAAGAGGGTGAACAGGACTATCCAAAGGGCGTCGGTCAGATGCCAGAACGTGGCACCGTTTTCGAAGAAGCGAAGCTGCCGTGCACCCGGTGTGCCGCGCATGCGTCCGGCCCGGTGCCACAGGAGGACGATCACGACCATCGCGATGACCACGTGGAGAAGATGGATGCCTGTCAGCATGTAGTACAACTGGAAGAAGATGTTTGTCTGCGGGGTGTGGCCACCGGAGACTTCGCCGCTCCACTCGATTCCCTTGTTCACTATGAAGAGCGCCCCGCACGTTCCCGCACCGAGCAGCAGTCCGCGTGCCCTCCTTCCCGCCGACTCCCGCACGGCCGGGATCGCCAAGGCGATGAACAGGGACGCCGTGAGCAGGAGGAAGGTGTTGACGAGGCCGAGCCCCGTGTACATCTCCGCACGGCCGGTCGAGAATGCCTCCCGGTGGTTCGCGCGTTCGTGCATGAAGATTCCGAAGTAGACGCTGAACATCATGAGGTCCGTGAGGACGAAGACCCAGATGCCCAACTCTCCAGGTATCCACCGGAGCCGACGGTCAGCGTCCGACTGCCGACGCGTGATGCGGAATTCCTCGGTGTCCTCCGCGGTGGTCAGTTGGCCTTTCTCTGCGTAGCGCATGGTTCCTTGCCCTTCTCGATCGCGGATCGGGCGGTTCGGTCCCGACGCTGTTTCCGGTGTGGGTCTGGGCCGCTCTCAGGGGACCGTGACCCGTGGGGGGTGGTGCACGCTTTCAGCGTCTTCCCGACGGCATATCTGCTCCTGGCGGGCGACGGCCTTGAACCCGAGGTACGTCATCACGTGCACCCAAATGGCAAAGGATCCGAAGATGAGCCACATTCCGGTGAATCCGGCGTACGTCCACTGGCCGGCCTTGAAACATAGGACGACCACGTCCGTGATCCAGTTCAGGCACAGCGCGAGCGTCATATAGGCGGCCCAGCGCGGAAAGAGCTGATGCTCCGGAGGGTTCCAGAGAATCCCGAGAGCCAGCGAGACGAACCAGGCGATGAACGGCGGGACGGAGAAAGTGAAAAGAAGCCACCCGACGTCCCACAGCGCCTGAGTGACCTGGGGCGAGGTCTGCCCGGCGCGGAAAGCGGCGGCCGCCCAGAAGATATTGACGAGCACGACGATGCACACGGCACAGCCGAGCGAGACCAGCTGAGTGGCGTAGAGCACGGGGAAGCGGCTCTCGGTCTTCCGGGTCCACACCGCCAGCGCCGCTCCCCATGGAGCGGTGAGCGTGGCACCCAGCACCAGGAGGACGCAGGCGAGTTGGACTCCGACCCGGTGCTCGACGAGCCACGCGCTCAGCCGCGCCGACGTCCAACTGGGGCTGGGCGGCGGCAGGAACTGCGCCAGCGGGAAGAAGCCGATGAAATAGACGAGGCACAGCACAATGCCCATGCAGAGATAGAGCCGATGCGCCTTGGGAGAAAAACGCTGCTCCATGTGGATGTCTCCTTCGCTTTTCGGAATGCGGCAGATGCCGCGGCGGGCCGGTTTCACGCCGGATCAGCGGTGCACGGCAGGTGCGTGAGAGCCCGGAGGAGGGGGCCGACGCGCCAGGTCAGGGCGTCGGGGGCGGTGGCCAGTGCCAGGTCCGGGAAGTGCTCCAGGAGGGCGGGCAGGGCGATGGCCGCTTCCAGATGTGCCATGGACCGTCCGGGGCAGCCGTGGATGCCGTGCCCGAACGCCAGGAGATAGTTGGGGGGACGCTTGATGTCGAAGGTGTGCGGGTCGGGGAATTGGCGCGGGTCGCGGTGAGCGCTGGAAATCATGATCTTCACCTGACTGCCGTCGCCCGGTATGGCCGTGGAGCCGAGGGTCAGGTCTTCACTGGCGAACCGGGGGAAGGGGCTGGGCGCCGGCGGTGCGAAGCGCAGGGTTTCGTTGGCGGCCTGCTCGACGAGGTCCGGATTCTCCCGGAGGAGGGCGAGTTGGTCGGGATGGGTGAGGAGGCAGAGGACGGCGTTGGAGAGGAGGCTGATGGTGGTCTCGTGTCCGGCGAGGAGTAACAGGAATGCCGTGGCGCGGAGTTCGTCGTGGGACAGCAGCTCGGCCTCGGTGGTGCGCAGGAGCGCGTCGAAGAGTCCGGAGCCGTGGCGTTCGCGCTTCTCACTGATCAGCTCGTCGAAGTACGGGACCAAATCCTTCCGGGCGTCGATGGCGTCCTGAGGGACGGTGGGGAAGCTGACGCGGTCGGCCCATTCGCGGATGCGTCCGTGGTCGAGCTCCGGGACGCCGAGGACATCGCAGATCATGGCGAGGGTGAGGGGCGCCGCGAACTCGTCGATCAGATCGAACGGGGCCCGCGGGGGCAGCGCACGGAGCAGGCGGGCGGTGTGTTCCTCGATCGTCGGGCGCAGGGCCTCGATGCGGCGTGGTGTGAATGCTTGAGTGGTGGGTTTGCGGAGCCGGCTCTGCTCGGGCGGGTCGGAGTTGAGCATGTTCCGGCCGTGGGGGAATTCCGTGGTGTCGGGGTCTCCGAGGTATCGGGCCCGCCATTGCCGGGTGGCGTGGACGGGGTTGCTGGACAGCGCGGGGTGGGCCAGCGCCGCCTTGGCCTCGGGGTAGCCGAGGACGAGCCAGGTCCCGGTGCCGTCGGGCTGGATGGCCCAGTGCACGGGCCCTTGCTCCAGGAGCCGGGCGTAGACGAGGTGGGGGTCGCGGACGAGAGCGTCCGTGTGAGGGCGAAGGTCCACGGGCGCGGGCTTGTCGGCGCCGAGTGTGCAGAAGTCATCCATCAGACGGTCTCCATCAGGCAGTTCGTACTGGGGGCAGGGTCTGTGTCGAGCCGTTGTCCGCGGCTCGGTGACGGCCGCCCGCGGCGGGGGGCGTGGCCCTCCGCCGCGGGGGGGGCCGTCACCGTGCTCAGTCATTTTTCGGAGCCGGCGTCGTCGGGTTGTGGCCCGCTGAGCAGGTCGATGATTCCTCCGTTGTGCAGGGGGGAGGACCATTTGCGCGCGGTGCGCAGGAGTTCGGCCGCTTGCGCGGTGACAGGCAGGGGGCAGTCGGCGCTCCGTGCCAGGTGCAGGGCGGCGTCCAGGTCCTTGAGCAGGTAGTCGCGTGAGCCGAAGGAGGTGGTGTCGCCCGGGGTCATGAGGGGCTGGAGGACGTGGAGGAGGGGGGAGTCGGCGAAGCCGCCTTCGAGGTACTCGGGGAGGCGGGTGGCGTCGATTCCCGCGGTGGTGGCCAGGAGTGTGGCCTCGGCCAGCGCCCAGCAGGTGGCCGCTACGATGACTTGGTTGCACAGTTTCGTCGCCTGTCCGGACCCGGTGGGGCCGGTCAGGGTGTATCGGCCCGCGTACGCACCGAGGATGGGCGCCACGCGTAGGAAGTCCTCCTGGCTGCCGCCGGCGAGGACGGTGAGGGCGCCGGCGGTGGCCCCTTGGGGGCCACCGGAGACCGGCGCGTCGAGCCAGTGCGTGCCGGCCCTGTCGGCCAGGCGCGCGGCGATGTTCCGGGTCTCGTGCGGGGAGATGCTGGAGTGATCGACAACGATCTTGCCGGGCCCGGCCTCTTCCACGAGTCCGGCAGGACCGAAGGTGACTTCTTCCACCGCGTTCGCGTCACTCACGCAGAGGACGACCACGGTCGTATCGCGTATGAGGGCCGCGGGGCTGCCCGCTCGGTGAACTCCCCTTTCAGCCAGGCGAACTGCCCGTCCGGGCGTCCTGTTCCAGACCTCGTGCAGTTGGCCGGAGTCGGCCAGCCGGTACGCGATCGCGCTGCCCAGAGAGCCGAGGCCGATGAAGCCGACGGATTCTGTGGAACGGGAGTCGGGTGCCTTACTGGTCATTCGGGGCCTCGATCTGGCGGAGCACACTCGCCCTGTCCCAGTGGGACCTCTCCCAGAGGAACTGGGCATCGTCGTTGAAGCGGAAGGCGCTCATGCCTCGCTTGGTGAACCGGCTGCCCGGCTGTACGTTCGCGCTGAGCTCGGCGAAGACGCCATTGACCACCGCGGACAGTTCCCACATGACGGCGGAGTGCCCATCGCCTTCCAAGTGAGCGAGGAGGGTAAGTTTCTGGTCGCCTATGGCCTGGAACCAACGGGTGACGGCCTTACGGATGTCAGTCACTCCGCGGGTCTCCATGCCCATGGCGACGTCTTCCACCACCGCGTCCGGGTCGAAGCAGGAGACGTATGCCTCCACGTCGCCGTTGGCGATCGAGTCGGCCCACTTACGGTAGGTGGCGGCGTGCTGGTCATGGATCTGCTGTTGCGACATGACGGTCCTCTCAACTGGTTGTGGTGGGGCTGATGGCGGCGAGAAGCCGCTCGACGCGGGGGAAGCCCTTGGACCTGCCCCGTGCCGCGACGTAGCCGTCGGGGCGGATCAGGAGGAACTCCGGGCGGCGCCGGGGTACGTGCTGGTGACTCACGAGCACGTCGTGGCACCGGGCCAGGGCCTCGGCGGCTCGGGGAAGGCGGCCGTCGGGGGGGCCGGAGGTGATCAGGAGCAGTCGGTCGGGCACACGGTCCGCCCGCGCCACGGCCCATTCGGGGGCCGGCAGCCCCGTACCGCGTGATCCTGCCGGGCAGCCGAGCGGCGTCGTGGGGTAGCGGATGCGCTGTCCCGCCACCCTGGCGGCGTACCAGTCGGGGGCCAGGCGGGTCCGCTCGGCGATCCTCAGCACGGCGTTGCGCAGGCCGCTCCAGGGCGGCTGGGCCAGGGCGACGCGGGTGATGACACCGGTGGTCTTGATGATCTGCCGGGCCGCGGCGAGGCGCTCGGGCCCGTAGGTGTCCAGGATCGCGTCGTCAAGCCTGCCGGTGATGA
Organism: Streptomyces sp. NPDC044033; assembly: GCF_056434425.1. Taxonomy (NCBI): domain Bacteria; kingdom Bacillati; phylum Actinomycetota; class Actinomycetes; order Kitasatosporales; family Streptomycetaceae; genus Streptomyces; species Streptomyces sp. NPDC044033. The sequence goes on from NZ_JBWKFF010000026.1 coordinate 9,589, forward strand.
CGCCGGCCAGCTTCCAGGCCAGGTTCCGGGCATCCTGCAGCCCCAGGTTCAGTCCCTGCCCGCCGACCGCCGAGTGGGTGTGGGCGGCGTCCCCCACCAGGAGGACGCGCCCGGCCCGCATACGTTCGACGACGCGCTCAGCGGAACTGAACGTGGTGAGTGCCTGGAAGCCTTCCATCCGCAGGCCGCCCGGGCCGCGGGTGTCCAGCATCTCCTGGACGAGCTGTTCGGTGACTTCCCGGCCGTCGTGGATGCTGCCCGAGACCCTGACGCAGCCGTCCGGCAGCGGCGCGATGACCATGCCCCCGCGCACGGTGAGGTAGTAGGACGGCACGGTGGGCGTCCGCGCGCCGGTGAGTTTCCCTTCGGCCAGCGCGAACCGGGTGGGCAGGACGTTACCGGCGAACTCGATGCCGAGCAGTTCCCGTACCGTGCTGTGCACCCCGTCGGCGCCGATGAGCCACCGCGTCCGCAGGTGCTCATGCTGACCCGCCTCGTCGCGTACGACGGCTTCGACCGCGTCGTCCGTCTGCGCCAGGGCGACCAGCCGCCGCCCCCGCTCCACCGTGCCCCCGGCCTTGTACACGGCCTCTTCGAGGAGGGCGTCGGTACGGGGTTGCGGCAGTACGAGCGGGGCCTGCGCGGTGGTCAACCGGATGCGCGCGAGGCGCCCGCGGTCGCCGACGTAGTCGAAACGGTCGGGCCGGCTGGCGAGGGCGCGCGCCGAGTCCAGCACCCCCAGGTCGTTCAGGACCGCTTGGGCCGGGGGCCAGAGCATGATGGCCCTGGTGCTCTGCGCGGGCTCCGAGGACGACTCGAAGATCCTCACGCGGATGCCGCGGTGGAGGAGTTCTGCCGCCGTGGCCAGTCCGCAGGGGCCGGCGCCGACGATCACGACATGGGCGGTGTCCATCGGTCAGTTCTCCTCTGTGATCGGCGGCAGACGGTCGGTCAGAAGCTCCGCGAGGTCGGCAGGCGTGGGATGCGTCCACAGGACCGTGGTGGGCAGCTCGACGCGCATCTCATGGGTGAGGTGGTTACGGAGCTGGATCGCCAGGAGCGAGTCCAGCCCCAGGGCCACGAACGGGGTCCCGGCGTCGACCGTCTCCTCGGAGCAGCGCAGTACCTCGGCGGTGTGCGCTCCGATCCGCTCACGGAGCATCCGGGCACGGTCGGCGGGATCGCCGCAGGCGTTCCAGTCTGTGAGGAACGTGCCGACTTCTTCGTCGTCCTCGTGGGTGGCGGGCATCGCCGAGTAGTAGGCGAGCCGGGCCGCGTCCGGGTGCAGGCTCAGTCGCAGTTCGAGGTCGGCGGGCGAGTAGACGGTACGGGCACGGGAGGAGCGGGTGAGGATCTTCCCCATCGCGTCCATGCCCTCGGACGGGGTGATCAGGGTGTAGCCGAGGGCTTCGAGGTGCACAGCGCGTCCGTGTTCGCCCCAGGGGCCCCACACGATGCTCGTAGCGGGAAGCTTCTGGGCGCGCCGCCATGAAGTGAACTCGTCCAGCCAGGAGTTCGCCGCGGCGTAGCAGGTCTGTCCGGGCTGGCCGATGACGGCGGCGACCGAGGTGAAGGAGACCCACCAGTCCAGGGGCGCGGTCTTCGTCGCTTCGTGGAGGTGCCACGCGCCCAGGGCCTTGGAGTTCCACACCCGTTCGAGCTGGGGAGCGTCGACGTTGTCGAGGATGGCGTCCTCGACGACGGCGGCGCCGTGGACGATGCCGCGCAGCGGGTAGCCGGTGGACTCGGCGGCGGCGGCGAAACGAGCGGCGGTTCGCTGGTCGGCGATGTCGCCGCGGACGACGATGACGCGGACGCCGCGGGCGTTGAGTTCCTCGATGACCTGTGTGGCGCGCTCGTTCGGTTCGGATCGGCCGCCCAGAATGATGGCTTGGGCTCCGCGGTCCGCCAGCCAGGTCGCCACGTCCAGGCCGAGGCCCCCCAGCCCGCCGGTGATCAGGTAGCAGCTGTGGGCCTTGACGAGCCGTACGTCCTTCGGGGCGACGGGCAGGACAGCGCTTCCCTCGCTGGGCCAGGTGATCCCGAGGTTGCCGATGTGCCCGGCGGAGGCCATGGTCCGGAAGACCTCGGACGCTTCGGATACCGGTTCAAGGGCCATGGGCAGGGGCGGGAGTTGCCCGGTGGCGTATTCGTGGGCGATCTCCTGGGTGAGGGAGCCGATGAGGGCCGGGTCCTTCTGCATGAGCAACGCGATGTCGACGCTGCTGAAGCTGATGTTGCGTCGGAACGGCAGCAGCCCGAGACGGGTGTTCTCGTAGATGTCGCGCTTGCCGATCTCGATGAACCGTCCCTGGCGGGCGAGGAGCCCGAGGCCGGCGGCCTGCGCGGGCCCGGTGAGGGAGTTGAGGACGACGTCCAGGCCGCGTCCGGCGGTGATCTGGCGGACCTGCTCGGCGAAGTCGAGACTGCGGGAATCCATCACATGCCGGATGCCGAGATCACGCAGATACTGGCGTTTGGTTTCCGTGCCGGCGGTGGCCAGGATCTCTGCCCCGAGGTGGCGAGCAATATTGATCGCGGCGAGTCCGACACCGCCGGTCGCGGAGTGGATCAGCACCCGGTCGCCTTTGCCGAGCCGGCCGAGGTGACGCAGGCCGTACCAGGAGGTGAGGTAGGCGATCGGGAGGCCGGCTGCTCGGCCGAGGTCCTCCTCCTCTGTGAGGGGGATCGCCCAGTCGGCGCGGACGGTGACCTGCGAGCACATCAGGGCGTCGTCGTCATCCGCCCAGCACGCCGGCACGGCCACCGGGTCCCCGACGGCGGGGCGCCGCACGCCGCGGCCGACGGCGGTGACGGTGCCGGCCCCGTCGAAGACCGCCGGCTGGGCGATGTCGGTCTCGGCGTGCAGCTGGTCGAAGGTACCGACGGCCTTGAGGACGTTGACGAAGTTCAGGCTCGTGGCGTGCAGTTGGACCTGGATCTTCCCGGGGCCGGGCGGCTGGGAGGTGAGCGCTGTCAGGTCCAGGTCGTCGAGGGTCTTGGACGGTCCGCGAAGCAACATCGCGCCTTCGGAGCGCCAGTCGACGCTGCGCTGGATCCGGTCCTCAGCGCCGAGCGGGTGGTGCTTCAGGCGTGCGAGATAACGGGCACCGTCGCGGTAGGCGATGTCGTCGTCGGTCTCGGGGCAGGTAAGGAGTTCCAGCGCCAGTTCCTGCGGGGTGGTGCCGTGGTCGACGTCGAGGTGGGTGGGGCGCAGTGCGGAATGTTCCAGGGCCATGACGCGCAGCGCACCGCGCAGCCCGGATCCGGCCGGGTCGGGGATGTCGTCGGGCAGGACCTGCTGGGCGCCGTGGGTGACGGCCCACAGGCGCGGCATCGGCTGATCGCCGCCACCACCGCTGTCGTTGTCGCCGATGATGGCCTGGGCCAAGCGGATCAGATGCAGCAGATTGCCGCGAGCGCAGACCGCGGCGCCGGGGGCGTCGTCGAGGGAGGGCAGGTAGACCACGGCTCGTGAGGGTTCGTGCAGGCTGCCGACGGTGTCGGTGGTGATGGAGTGAAGGACCGTTTCGGCTCCATGCGCTTCGAGGGCGGCCTTCACTTCCCGCGCCTCGGCCGCGCGGTCGGCCTCGTAGCACAGATTCCAGCACCCTGTGGCGGTCGCTTCGCTCGGCGTGGGGGTTTCTTCCCAGGCCACGCCGAGGGTGCGGTGGTCGAAGAGGTCCTCAGCCGCCTGGAGGGGCACGTTGGCGCATTCGATGGAGTCGGCCTCGGCGAGGACGGTTCCGGCGGCGTCGGTCAGGAGGCAACGGGCAGTGCAGGAGCGGCCGCTGGTGTCGGAGAGCTCCACGTAGCAGTGGGCCGCCGTGGCGGTGTCGGCCAGAACCCTGACCTTCCCGAGGCGGCGCGGGACCAGTCCGCCGGGCGGCACGGCATGGGAGGCCAGCCAGGTGCTTCCCACGGCCTGGAGGCAGATGTCGAGGAGGATCGGGTGGAAGTTGAGGGTGCGAGTGCCGGCGTGGCCGGTCGAGGGCAGCTCGACCTCCGCCAGGGAGGTGGGGGTGGGCTGATCGTGAAGCAGGTGCAGATGCTTGATGCCGGAGAAGGCCGGGCCGTGGGTGACGCCGCGATCTTCCCTCATACGTCGGTACAGCTCGGTCGGTTCGATGTCCGTGGCGGGGGTGGCGAGCAGCGCGGCGATGTCCACCGGGGAGGGCTGGTCGGAGGTGGTGTGATGCAGTTCCGCGTTCGCGTACGGCTTCGGGGTGCCGTCGGGGTCCAGCGCGGTCAGCTCCCAGGTGGCGATCGCGGGACCGAGGGTGGTCGCGACCGCGGTCACCTCACGTTCTTCGCCCAGCGGCAGCAGGCGGTTGAGCTCCAGGTCGCGGACCTCGACGTGGTAGGGATCGGCGTTGAACACGTCGGTGGCGCAGGCGAGGGCCATTTCGGCGTAGGCGGCGCCGGGCAGCACGGGGACGTCGTTGACACGGTGCTCGTTCAGCCACGGCAGGGTGGTGCCGCTGAGAGGCTTCTGCCAGAGGTGACGGCTGCTGCTGTCCGGGTCGCTCAGGTGGGCGCCGGTCAGCGGGTGGTCACCGGCGGCGGCGAGGGGCGCCGCCTCACGCAGCGGCGAGGGGTTGATGGCGTGCCGGGTGCGTTCCCAGCTCATCCCCGGTACGTCGGCCAGTTCCCCCGTCCCGTACCGGGCGTGCCAGTCGACCGGGTGGCCGGTGCAGTGGAGGGACGCCACCTGGGTGAGGAAGCCGATGGGCTGCTCGGCGTCGTGGTGGAGCGACCCGAGCACGTCGGCGGGGCCCGCGCCGAGCTGGTCGACGGTGGCGTGCACCGCGTGACTGAGCGTCGGGTGCGGGCTGATCTCCAGGAAGCGCCGGTGGCCGTCCTCGACGGCGGCCTGTACCGCGGAGGCGAGAAGAACGGGGTGGCGCTGGTTGGCGGTCCAGTAGTCCGCGTCGAGCGGTACGTTGCGGCGGGCATCGTCGAAGACGGTGGTGTAGAAACGGGCGGTCGGCAACTGGGGGTTCAGCGCGGAAAGGCCGGCACGCAGCTCGTCCAGGATGGGGTCCATGTGAGCGGTGTGCGCGGCGATGTCGACGTTGATGAACGTCGCTGCGATGTCTTCCTTTTCCCAAGATTGGACCAGTAGTTCGACGGCGGCTGCGTCTCCGCCGATCACGGTTGTCTGCGGGGAGGCGACGACAGCGACGCTCACACCCTCGGTGCCGCATTGAGCGATCTTCGCTTCGACGTCGGCGCGGGGCAGCCCGATGGAGGCCATGCGGCCGATGCCGGCGGCGCGCAGGTTCAGCCGGGATCGGCGGCAGATGACGCGGGTTCCCTCTTCCAACGAGAGGGCTCCGGAGACCACTGCCGCGGCTACCTCCCCCATGGAATGCCCGATCACCGCAGCCGGCCGTACGCCGTAGTCCGCCCACATGGCGCACAGCGCGACCTGGATGGCGAAGAGGGTGGGCTGCACCCTGTCCATGCCCTGGACGAGTTCGGCGCCGGCCAGGATCTGGCGAAGGGAAAAGGCGGATTCGGCGGCGATGAGCGGTTCGAGCCGGTCAATGACACGGGTGAACGTCTCGTCGCGGTCCAGCAGGTCCCGGCACATCCCGGCCCACTGGGAGCCGTGCCCGGAAAACAGGAACACGGTATCGGTGTCGGGCTTGGCGGTACCCGTCGCTGTTCCGGTGCCTGCGGCTCCATCGGCGACCGCGGTGAGCCGGTCGATGAGCTCCTTCCGGGTGGAGGCGACGACGGCCAGCCGCTCACGCAAGTGGGAGCGCCGCAGTGCGAGCGTATGAGCGACATCCATCAAAGGGACGTCGGCACCGTCGCCGGTGAGCCAGCGCGCGAGGCGGCCGGTCGCGATGGTGACCGCTGGGCGGGTGGCTGCCGAGAGCAGGAACACCATCGGTTCGGTGTCAGCGGTCTTCCGCTGTGCCGGGATGAAATCGAAGGTGTCGCGGCGGTGGCGGCCCGTGCCGGACGGGGGCTGCTCGACGATCACATGGACGTTGGCACCGGTGACGCTCAGGGAGGAGACGGCGGCAAGGCGGGACTTCTGCGCCTGGGGCCAGGGAGTGACCTCGGTGGGAACGAAGAACCGGGTGCCCTCGGGGGCGATCTCAGGATTCCACTGACGGAAGTGCGGGTTCGGCGGGATCTGCCCCCGGTCGACGGCGAGCAGCGCCTTGAGGAGCCCGGCGAGGCCGGCTACCGGTTCGGTGTGCCCGATGTTCGTCTTGACCGATCCCAGGGCGCAGGTGACGTCACCGGCGCCATAGGCTTCGGCGAGGGCACGGAACTCCAGCGGGTCGCCGACTTCCGTCCCGGTGCCATGGGCCTCCACCAGGCTGATATCGGCGGGGCTGACGTCGGCGGCGCCCAGGGCTTGGCGGCACACGTCAATCTGTGCGTCGGTGGAGGGGGCCGTCAGGCGGGTGGAACGGCGGCCGTTCTGATTGACCGCGGAACTGCGGATCACCCCGAGGACGCGGTCGTTGTCGCGAACGGCGTCAGGAAGACGCTTGAGCACGAGGACGACACAGCCTTCGCCGCGTACGTAGCCGTCGGCGGCGGCGTCGAAGGTACTGCAGCGTCCGGTGGGTGAGAAGAACGACCAGCGAGCAGGGGGCACAGACTCCTCGGGCCCGAGGATGAGAACGCAGGCACCGGCGAACGCGATATCGGCCTCTCCGTTTTTGAGCCCCTGGCAAGCGGAATGCACGGCCGCGAGCCCGGAGGAGCAGCCGGCTTCCAGTGTCATCTGAGGGCCTTGCAGGTTGAGAAGGAATGCGATGCGGCCGGCGGCCATGGAATGGATACTGGCGTTCATCGCATAGGCGTCGATCTCCTCAAGCGGGCGCTGGGCGCGCAGGAGGTATTCCTTGTTGTAGACGCCGAAATACGTTCCCACCGGCTTTCCCGACAAGGACTGGGGCGGGATACCCGCGTGCTCGGCCGCCTCCCACAACGTCTCGGCGAGAAGCCGATGGTGGGGGTCGACCCAGTCGGCTTCGTGAGCGTTGATGCCAAAGAACGCCGGATCATAAGCGTACACATCCTCATCCAGGAACGCCCCCCACTTCAGCCGGGCGGCAACCTCGGGAGGAAGCCCGGATATCTCCTCCTGCGTCCACCGGTCCTCGGGAACCTCGCGGACTGTGTCGCGCTTGTCGGCCAGAAGCCGCCAGAAAGAGGCCGGGGAATCGACACCCCCGGGCAGCCGACAGCCGGCTCCGACCACCGCCAGGTGCTGTTCACTGGGTCGCTTCACCTTGTGCTCCTTAAAGAGTGGCTACTCGGCGATGGCCGTGCTGTAGGACCATGTGTAGATCGGTACCGACTCGCCATCGACGGCTTCGGTATTCCCCGTGTGGGTGAAGTGCTCGTTGTTTCCGCCGTGGGCGACGATGACCCGTTCAGAGTCGGCAGTGACGCAGGCAGCGGTCTTGTGAATCCCTTCCAGGGTTTCAGGGCCGTCGCGCAGTACAACAAACCTCGGAATGCTACTCATTGCACCTCCATAGGCAGCGTGCTACTGATGCAGGGCACATGGATGGGTGGCGAACGCGCTCATGTCCAAATGGGCTCTACAGGACGAGTCCGGAGCCGCACGTGGCACGCACGATTTTCATCTGTGATCTCTTTGGTTGTCAGTGAGGCAGCCGTGGTCCTGCCGGTGAAGATGGAGGCCCCCGCGCCGACGCACCTTCATCAATTGAACGTCCCCGCTTGGGCAAGGAGTCCACCGGCAGGCAGGGCCCGCACCGTTCCCAGGTCGGCCAGTTCGGCGGGACCAGAGCAGCTGCTCACGCGAGCGCTCCTTGGTCGCTGCCCGATCACCGAGGGCAGGGCCGGTGTGCCCGGAACGGGTCCGGCTCCCCGCATGTTTGTTGGAGGCCGCGCGGTGCCGGGTACAACCAGTACACAACTCTCACCCCCGGCCTCATAGGGGGCCGAGGCGGTGGATGCGCTGCAACCGCTGCAACATTGCGCGGTTGTGAAATGCGGTGGGGGGGCGATTCGACTACGAGCGCCAGCGAGGAATGACGTGCCCAAAACGCCCAACACCCGTCTGCAAGCACTGCTTGCGGAGGCAGACTGGAGCGGCGCCCAGTGCGCTGCAGCCCTGCGGCACATAGCCGCTGAACACGGCCAGCAGGTGGCCTGCGACCGCTCCATGGTCTCGCGCTGGCTATCCGGCACCACGCCCCGGCCGCCCGTCCCGGCACTGCTGCTGCAGGTACTGTCCCGGCGGCTACAACGGCCCGTTAATGCCGTGGAGGCCGGCCTGAGCCGCGTCCCGCCAGAGGCGCTCTACGCGCCCCCAGAGGCAGATCCTCTGCACAGGCTGTCCGCCCTCACGAGTGCCGAGCTCGACCCCTGCCGCCGTCACCTGCTGGACGCCGGGGTGTACAGCCTGGCGGCACTGGCTCTGCCCGAAGCACGGTGGCCGCACGGGAAATCAGACCCCGGGCCGCCCCCGGACTCAACCTGTAAGGCGGGCCAGGCGGGGTCAGCAGGAGTCGAGCAGATGCAAACCATGGCTCGCCTTCTCGCCGAGGCCGCCCGGACCCACGGTTCCGGCCACGTGCGCGCCGCTCTGGCCGCCTACCTCAACAAGGAGGTGGCGGCCCACCTCCAAACCTCCACCAGCAACAGCTCGCATCGCCGCCTGCTGACTGGCGCCGCTCAACTGACCATACTGCTCGGTGCCGGGTGCGCCGACAGCGGGGCGGACGCACTCGCCCAGCATTATCATCACACCGCCGCCCAGATGGCAGTCGAGGCCGATGACGCGGCCAGCTTCGCCATCGCCCTGCGCACCATGTCTGCTCATGCTCACGACCTGGGCCACCACACCCCAGCCGTCGTCAATCTGGCCGAACGCGCCGTGGACGCCGCCCGCCACACCGCGCCGATCGTCGCCGCCTACACACAGGCCCACTTCGCCGTCATGCAGGCCCACCACGACAAGCACACAGCCTTGACCGCGCTGGCGACCTCCGAACGCCTCCACGAGCAGGCCCCCACTGAACCGGGACCCTTCACTCACTATCCTGCCGGGGCCCTGCATTACCAACGCGCTCAGACCTTGGCCACCCTCGGTGACCTGGTCGGCGCCACCGAGGCGTTGACCGTCTCCCTGCGCCTACGGGCCCCCACCGAACGCCTGGCCTCCGCCCTCACCCACGCCCGCCTCGCCGAAAGCCATCTCGTCCAAGGGCACCTTGAGGCAGCCCTCCCCCATTGGCAGACCTTCCTCGACGAATACCCCACCCTGCATTCCACCCGAGCCACCCGCCGTCTGAAGACCATGCGCCACCTCCTGCACCCCCACCGGCGCCACCGCGACGCCGCCCAACTCCTGCTCCACCCCGCCGCCCTCCACTGAGATTTCAGCCTCGGTCGGAACGCTGCCCTCCAAACTCTTTCGCGAACTCCATGTGGTTCTCCCAGCAGTTGCAGCGAGCGGCAGAGCATCGAAGGAAAGGCACATGGCCGAATGGATCTCGCATGGGCACAAAGTCGGGCGATCGCGGACCACATGCACACCGACCTCGTCACCGACGCCCTGGCTGCCGCCGAACGCACCCGCGACAGCCTCGCCGGGGCGGTGAGGCTTCCTCTTGGTCGTGGACACCTGGAGGCTGGGACCTGAGGTTCCAGGTGTCCACGACCAAGAGGAAGGCTCAGAAGGGACCTTGGCCCATCGGATCGTGCCGCAGCTGCGAGACTGTTCAATGGCTGCCGACCCGTCCGAGACCGGGGATTATGGTGCAGCCCCGATGGGGCCGTGACGGGCCTTGTGGTGCTTCTTGCTGATTTATTGCTTATTGCCTCTCTGTTCTTCACAAGGGCGCAAGCGTTCAACGCGTTCACGCGTTCCCTATAGCGGATCACGTTCGTTGCCGGGCTTCCGGGGTACACGCAAATTCAACCCCGTTCGGTGATGTCTCCTCCAGTGGAGAGGGACGGCCGACGGCTCACACCACGTCCTGAGTTCTGGAGTTCCGCGAGGGGCGCGCCCCGGGCAGTACGCGCCCCCTCCTATTCCGAGCCGGGCGTTCCCGGCTCGGTCGGGCGACAGCGCGTGCCCCCGGAGGGCGAAGCCCCGGGTGGATGTTCGTCAGCTTTGGACGTGGGCCGCTCGAATGGAGGGAATTACGATGCAAGAAATAGACGGCACAAAAGATCAGAGTGAACCTGCGGCTTTGTGGCTGCTTCACCGCTTGGCCCAGTACGGTGTCAGCCACTTCTTCGGAGTACCAGGCGGTCCCTTGCTCCCTCTCTATGAGGCACTGGGGAAAACCCCAGAGATCATGTCGGTGCTTGCGAAGCACGAAGAGGGCGCGGGCTTCATGGCGGAAGGTTTCGCCCAGGTCGCCGGGAAGCCGGCGGTGGCGAGCGGGACAACAGGCCCCGGCACCACGAATGCCTTGACGGCGGTGGCCAGCGCGACGAGCGATTATGTCCCGATGCTCTTCCTCAGCGGCCATGTGGCGACCGACACTGTGGGCAAGGGTGCCCTCCAGGACAGCACAGGCGGTAACTGGGGGGTGGTGGACACGGTGGCGGCCTTCGTATCCGCGACGAAACTCTCCGCTGCCGTGACGAGTATCGCGCAGTTACCAGGACTGGTGGACCATGCGATCAGGACTGCCACAAACCTGCCGGCTGGCGTCGCACATCTCAGCATCCCCTCGGATGTACTTTCCGGCTCCATCGACCCGAACTCCACCGGGCCCGTCACACGGGCTCCTGTGCCTCCCACTCTTAGCCCCGAGTCAGTTCAACATCTCGCTACCGCCCTCGACACCGCTTGCTCTCCCCTGATCCTGGCCGGGCAGGGAGCCAAGATCTCCGGTGCCGAATCGGAACTGGCCCATTTGGCCGAGGCGTTGGGAGCTCCGGTGGCCACCACCCTCAAGGGGAAAGGAGTGTTCGACGAGGTGCACCCGCTTTCTTTGGGAGTCTACGGATTGGGGAGCAATGAAGCGGTGCGGGATCGTGTCTGCTCCGATGAGGTAGACCTCATTCTGATCTTGGGCAGCGGCCTGGGCGAGTTGGCCACCTTCGGATGGGACCAGCGGCTGGTCGCCAACCGCACGGTCTGCCAGGTGGACGTGGACCCGACCGTGATCGGTCGCAGTTTCGCTGCGGACCACGCGGTGCAAGGCGATATACGGACAACCCTGGCGGGAGTTCTCGAAGCGCTCTCGGGCATACGGCCAAGGCCGTATCCCCCGGTCCCCTCCCGTCAGCCCGGTCGGCAGAAACGTCCCACCGCACGCGAGATCCAAGGCGCCCGGACAACGCTGCGCCCCTCTGCGGTCGTGGCACGCATGAGCGAAATGCTGCCCCGGGAAACTGTTCTGTTCGTCGACAACGGAAACTGCATGAGCTGGGTAGGGCAACACTACACAGCCTGTCCGCCCCGGCAGATCCATTTCTCTCTGAATGTCGGCTCAATGGGTTATGCCGCCGCCGCGGTCATCGGGGGCAAACTGGCAGCGCCCGATATGCCTGTTGCCGCAGTGGTAGGCGATGCGGCCTTCGCCATGCACGGAATGGAAGTGCACACTGCCGTTGAACTCCGGCTGCCGGCGGTATGGGTGGTGTTGAACAATGGCGGGCACGCGATGGTCGGGAATTTGCAGCGGATGATGTACGGACGCACTGAGTCCGCCCAGTATCAGCAGCCGATGGACATCGCCGCTATCGCTGCCGCACTCGGTGCGGAGGCGTCCCGGGTCGCGACACTGGAAGCTCTCGACGAGGCACTGACCACCGCGCTGTCTGCTTCCGGACCGTACGTCATCGACGTGCTGGTGGATTTCGAAGAGATGCCCTGGAGCCTCCGGAGCCGTGCGCACACTCTTCGAGATTCCGTCGATGAAGAACACGGAAATGACCGGACCGAGGAGTGAGTACCTTGAGTCGATGCCCCTTCGACCGACGCATGCAGGAACGTGGCCACGCCGGGAGTGGCTTGCCATCCACGCACCAGGAAGCTCAGCTCTCCGTCGCCGGCTTGCCTGCATACAAGAAAGCAGGCCGTAGGTGGTGCATGGTGGTCGCCTACGACTGGCTCACAGCCGGAATACTTGAAGCGGCCGGGATACGGGCACTTCTGGTCGGCGACAGCGCGGCCACAGCGGTATTTGGACACGTTGACGACGACCAGCTCACCATGACGGAACTGCTACCCCTGGTGCGTGCTGTCGTCCGTGGAGCCCCCCGCTCTCTCGTGGCCGCCGATCTCCCCTCCTCCGTCTTGGCGGGACCGCCCGCCCTGATACGGGCCGCCGGCCTACAACTCGTGCGAGAGGCAGGAGCACAGACAGTGAAGGTAGAAGGCGGCACCGAGGTACTGCCCCATATACGTCTGCTCACCAGAGCGGGTGTCCCAGTCCTGGGACATCTGACCGGCACAAGGACCCCCGAGGACGAAACGCACTTGCCGACAGCACACGCCCTGACCGAGGCAGGTGTGGGCGGCATCGTACTGAAATCCCTCCATCCCAGCGTCGCATCCCGCATCACGGCGTCTGTCGACGTGCCCACCATCGGCCTCGACGCCGGGCCCCGCTGTGATGCGCAATTGCGACACTGGCATGTCCTCAGCGGGATTCGCTCAGAACCGGGGAAGTCCTATGGTAACGGCCGCACTCTTATCCGAGAGGCAGCCCGTGCATTTCGCGAGGAGGTGGAGAATGACGTCTCCGAATGAACCGGGTACTAAGTCACCCGCCGATGGGCTTCCCGCCGATTCCCGTCACCGCACGGCAGTAGTGGGCACCACCCCCTCCGACTCTCACACCTGGAATCTCGTGTACCTCCAACTCCTACTGGAGGAGCTCGGCTTCAAGACGATCAATCTGGGAGCGTGCAGCACTGAACAGAGGTACGTCGAGGCGTGCAGAATCCACCGTCCGGACCTGCTGGTCGTCAGCACCGTGAACGGCCACGGCGTGGCAGAGGGCGAGCATTTGATCCGCCAGCTTCGAAGCCATACAGACCTGACCGACCTACCAGCCGTCATCGGCGGGAAGCTCACTACTTCCGGACGCCTCGCAGAAGAGGAATCAGCACAACTGAGCACCGCCGGGTTTTCGTACGTCTTACAAGACGGCGGGACCCCTGAGCTGCATCGCTCCGTCCTCTCCAAACTCACAGCCCATCTCTCGTCGAAGCCAGAAAGGAAGACGCCCGATGAAGGAGCCGCTGACGACAACGAATATCGTCCAGCGCGCGCAGCCCTACACCACCTTCGACTCCTACATGGAACGCGCTCGTCGACACGGGAAGCTCGTCGTCCAACCGAGGATGGGAATCGGCACCCTGGAGGAGATGCATGACGGATTGCTCGCTGTGCGCGAGTGCGACGCCACAGCCATCGGCACCATCACGGTAGATAGCCACACCCGCGTGAGGGATTACGCCGCGGCCAAACGCGCGTTGGCCGCCGGCCACACCTTGAACGGATTTCCGCTCGTCACAGAGGATTCCGAAGCCGTCCGCCGCATGCTCGGCCAGGTGCGCAGCCCGGACTTCTGTCTGCAGGTTCGGCATGGAACACCGCTGCCTTGGGACATCTTTGAAAAGATGCTGGAAGTAGGTCTGGACGCCACAGAGGGCGGGCCGGTTTCCTATTGCCTCCCCTATGGCCGGGTACCGCTACGCCAGGCGACCGATGACTGGGCCCGCGCGTGCGACCTGCTAGCCGTGAGCCGCGCTCCCGGTTTCGAACCCCACCTGGAGACCTTCGGCGGGTGTCTGCTCGGACAGCTCTGTCCTCCGGATCTTCTGGTTGCGCTGGCCATTCTGGAAGGCATGTTCTTCCGCCAGCATGGGGTCCGGAGCATCTCACTCAGCTACGCGCAACAGACCAACAAGGCCCAGGACGCAGAAGCCGTCCGTGCGTTGGCAGCCCTCGGCTCGACATTCCTACCAGACGCTGACTGGCACATGGTTATCTACACGTACATGGGGCTTTTCCCCCAGACACGTGCCGGCGCCACGGCGCTTCTCAGGGACTCAGTGCACCTGGCCAGGAACACAGGCGCAGCCCGACTCATCGTCAAGACCCCGACCGAAGCCGAGCGCCTCCCCACCGTGGCGGAAAATGTCCACACCTTGGAGACAGCTGCCGATATCGCGGCGGCCCGCTCTCCCATCGGCGTCCCGCGGGACGAAACAGAACTGGCAGCCTCTGCACGGGCATTAGTCGAGGCCACACTCGCGCTCAGCACCGACGTCGGTGCGGCATTGTGCGCAGCGTTCTCCCGCGGATATCTGGACGTCCCCTACTGCCTCCATCCGGACAACGCTGGAGCGACCCGCAGCAAGCTCGACAATCAAGGACGCCTGGCATGGGGAACGCCCGGCCGTATGCCTGTAGCTCCCGGCCTCGTCACAGCCGGAGGAGGAGCCATCAGCAGCAGGGAGCTACTGGACGCACTGGCCTTCGTCCGCCGGACATACGATGCCCCGGCCGAAGACCGAACCGGCTCGCCAGTTACCCGGCCTGGCCCCTGCCATGAAGACATCTCCTCGTAGCCGGCCTCGCGCTCCTTATCCGACCAACGGCCATCCAGGAGGTTCCTTCATGCTCGCCTCATCCAGTGCCGGCGTCATCAGCTGCGCCTATGCACTGCCGCGGTCTGTCCGGCACAACGACGACCCTGTGTACCGATGGCTGGACACCTCTCCAACCTGCGAAGGAATTCGCGAGACTGACCTCTTCGACGGCCTGGAACGACGCCACCACCTCGATGCCGAAGAGTCGATCGAGCCGTTCATGGCCACGGCCTGCCGGAAAGCGCTCGAACAAGCCGACGTGGCTCCGGCCACGATCGACCGCCTCTTCGGCTATGCAACCGTTCCGACGTACATGACACCGAACGGGCTCTACGAGGTGCACCGGTTACTGGAGCTGCGGTCGGATGTCGCCGTGATCCCCCTCAACGCGGAATTCGGCACCTTTATGCTCTCCCTCGCCCAGGCATGTGAAGCCATCGACGCCGGCACTTGCCGCTATGCCCTTGTGGTGTGCGGATCCAACTGGACACGTCATCTGGATTACACGCGTGGTCACGCCTTCAGCGTAGGCGATGGCGCGGCAGCGGCCGTGGTCGGGCCCGAGGGGATCTGGAGTCCAGCCGACCTGCAGATCCGGACAGAGAGCACACACTTGTCCGCGATGACTGTGGGACTGCGGACGACATCGCTACCAGGGCATCCGCATATTCCACTCGGTTCCACCGCATTCCCCACTCCCACCTACCGCATGACCGATACCGGGATCGGACTGCTCACCAGCTTCATCAAGGACGGCACCGTCGAACTCGTACGGGATCTGCTCACCCAGCACGGACTAGCGGGCCGGGACATCGCTCTGATCACGCATCAGGCATCCCGGAGCCTGTTGAATCACTGGAATGACCAGATTCGCCCCCGGCAACACCTTGAAACGCTGAGTAGCTTCGGGAACATGGTCATAGCTACGTACCCAGTGAACCTCGCGTACTTCTTCGCAAAAATCGAGTCCCCGCACGTAGTGATCACCTCACCCGGCACAGGTATGCATCTGTCCGCCCTGCTCCTCAGCCGGCAGCAGCCAAGAAACCGAACACCGCAACGCGGACCGGTGTGACCCGGGCCCGGCCGCAGGACGGGGTTCCCTCCCCCTGAGCGGGCCAGTAAAGTTACCCAACTCCTGACGGGTAATCAGGTAAGGCGGCATTAGGTCAGCATGAGCCATTTCCATCTTGATCAGGTGGCGAGTTCGAGTGCGACGACGGCCCCGCGCCCATGTCGGGCTATACGCTGACGCGTCCGCATAGTTGCCGACCGGGTTCCGGAACCACCGGCCGTCCGGTGCCACGCCGAAACGTTCGATGTGTGCACGCAGGACACGCACGAACTGCGGAGGGATAGGCACCGGCCACGTCGCGGTCGGCGCGCGGCACTTGAGTGAGTGCACCTCATGCACCGCCCCGTCGTCCGTCCCCTCCCCTCGGACTACCCGACCATCAGGCTTGGCCGAAGGCGCGTCGGTAGGCGCCGGGGGTGGTTCGTCTCTTCCTCGCTTCGCACACGAACTGACCGCTGTACGGCACCGCGCTGTAGCGTCAGCCCGGACTCTTCTCCGGGGTGGGCGGACAGATCCGTTACGGGGCCCGGCCTCAGGCGGAGGCGGCTGCCGGGCCGTGCGGGTTCCGTTCCGGCGCCGCCGCCCCGAGTGATGGAAGGGGGTCCGGAGTGGCGCCCGCGCCATGCTGTGTCGCACCGGAGGTCCGGCCATGACCTGTCGCGATGGCGACGTGTCCGCGAAGGGGACGGCTGGGAACACCCCCGTGACTCCCAGCGCCGCCACCTTCGGGTGAGTACCAGCCCTCCGAGATGACCGCGCCGCCGTCCGGGGAAACCTGTTCACGACCGCCGGCCGCCTTCCGGGATTTCCCTGACCGGCACGAGATCTCCCGGCCGAAGTCCTGGCGATCCCTCGGTACCTGACCCCGAATTCCGCAAGACGCACCGGCGGAGTCAAGCTCAGGGTATGACGCGGTTCCGCAGGTTGTACGGGTAGGGGCCCTCGCCGTGGATTCTCAGTTCCGCGGCCACGTCGAAGGTGTAGTTGGGGTGTGAGGTGAGGTAGCTGTCCAGGTTGGTGCCGCCGAAGCAGATGAGATCCGAGCCGCCGGCCGATCTGGGCCCGTTGCAGAGGCTCAGCGTCGGGTACCGGAACCCGTCGAGCGGGCGGAAGCCGACGCCGCCGGGTCCGGGAACGGGCAGGTGGCCGATGAGCCCGCCGGGATCACCCGGCCAGT
Source organism: Streptomyces sp. NPDC044033 (assembly GCF_056434425.1). NCBI lineage: Bacteria > Bacillati > Actinomycetota > Actinomycetes > Kitasatosporales > Streptomycetaceae > Streptomyces > Streptomyces sp. NPDC044033. The sequence continues at coordinate 26,415 of NZ_JBWKFF010000026.1, forward strand.
TCGACTCGCCGGGCTGCCGCCGGCCGTCGGCGAACAGGATTCCCTGGATGTTCCGGCCGGGCGGTTCGGTTTCCAGGACGGTGCCCGCGACGAGGGCGCCGAGGCTGAATCCGACGATGTACACCTTGGTGCTGAGGTCGCACCCGTAGGTGACGTAAAGGTTGTAGAGCGCCGTCCTGAGGTTGGCGACACCGGCGTCGACATCGGCGTACAAGTTGATGTCGTTGACGCTGTTGGGGTACGGGATGCGTACCGGGTCGGCTCCCCCGGGCGCGAGGGCCGGGTCCAGGAGCTTCCCGGCCCCGCCGTCCCGCCAGCCCGGGACCACGAACATGACCGGCCCACAGGCCCCGGCGGGGCGCGCGGGCACGGCCTGGGCCGTACCGGGCGATCCGGCGATGGCGCCGGCGGCACCGGCGATCGACAGGATGAGGGCAAGGAGCCGTCTCCGTCGCGGCGTTGCGAAGCCTCTCGTCACGTCTTCTCCTCTCCATGGTGGTGACCGGTCGATGGTGCTGTCCGGCGCCGGGCCGGCTACGTCAGGGACGCCGACTGGGCGGCGTCGTAGACGGCCTGCTCCTCGCTACCCAAGTGGGTGGAGCTCATGTTGGGGCCCTGCTGCCAGCCGAGAACGCCGATGATCTGGCCGGGGTCGTCGTAACGGGAGAAGACTCCGACCTGGAGTCCCTCGCCGGTGGCGGGGTCGAAGTCCTGCAACACGGCGCCGCCGCTGCATCCGGGCGACAGGGCCCCGGGCAGCACGTCGCTGTAGTAGACGGGGTCGGCCCAGGTGGTTCCCTGGGCGACCATGAGGCTTCGGCCGTCGAAGGTCCGCTGGAGAGCCCTGGGGACGTGGCCGGGGCGGTAGTAGTTGCGTTCGTTGATGGTCGGGTAGCCGAAGATGTGGTCGGTCCGCTGCTGCGGCTGGTTGAAGCCGATGCGCTGGGCGCCGGTGACCTGGCCGATCGGGCGCGGGTCGTCAGGGCTGGCCACCAGGACCGCGGCCATGTCGTGCCCCAGCAGCCAGTCGGCGCTCCGGCTCCAGGTGTCGGTGAACCACTCGCGGGTCACTCCCCAGACGCCGTACGGGGCGATGTCCTTGCCGGGGAGTTCCGTGCTGGTGGTGTGCCGGGGCAGGTTCGCTCCGTCGAATCCCGGCACGAAGGCCATGTTGGTGACCACGATGTTCCCGAAGCCCACGTTGACCGGGGTGTGGATGCGCAGGCAGTGGGCGGCGGTCGCCACGACGCTCTGGTTGGCGCCGCCTACCACGTCGCCGGAGCACGCCGCTTCCGTGACGGCGCCGTTGTCGAGGTTCTTGTACTCCATGAAGAACTTGCCCGCGGTGCGCGAGACCAGCCCCGCCTTCCGCGGCCACGGCCTGCTGAGGTCGTCCCAGCCTCCCGGGGGCGGGGTGGCGTCCTGGTCCTCGTGGTTGAGGCCGACGGAGGCCATCTTCGCGAGGGTCCAGTGCTCCACTTCGGCCCTGAGCCTGCGCTGGTGGTCCGCACCGGCCGGGACCAGCGGAGTGAGCTCGAACGCGGGCGCATCGGCCCGGGCCGGGGGCGCGGCGACGAGCAGCGCGGCCAGCATTGCGAGCACGCCGAGCAGGGTCGTTCTCGTGCGCCTCGGCAGCTTCCCGATGGACAAGATGGACAAGGGTGCCCTCCTTGAGGACGTGGGGGGAGACGGTTCCGATGACGTCGAACGATTTCCGCGTCCCGTCTTACGGGTTGGTGGTCACCTCGAAGCCCGCGCCGAACACTCCTGCGGGGGCGGCGGCGGTGTCCCGGGCGCGCAGGTCGGCGAGGATGTTGGCCGAGCTGGTGTACAGGAAGGGCGGCAGCTTCAGGGTGATCCCCTTGGTGATGCCGGCCCAGGGGCCCGATGCCTGGAAGCCGTTGGCCTGGGAGGGGAGATCGGTTCCCGGTACGTGCCAGATCGCCGGTCCGCCCGAGTCGCCGTGCATGTTCGCGGCCGGCGACCGGTAGACGCCGTCGGCGTTGTCCATGACGGTCCCGTACCACACGCCCGTCTGCCCGGACGTGATGATCTCGTTGCTGCCGGTGGCGAGCAGCCGCTCGTTGTCGAGCGCGGGGTCCAGGGCGTTGGGGCTCGCGGTCCCTCCGGGAACCTTCAGCTCGCCCGTCTGCTTCAGGTACGGCCCCTGCGAGGAGAGCGTCACCTGCGGGACCAGCTCGATGACCATGTAGTCCTTGGTCACGTGCCCGGTCTGGGAGCCCTCCGGGTCCTTGAAGTAGCGCACGTATCCGATCGGACCGAACCCGGGGTCCGCCCGGTCGTAGACGGGAGCGATGTTGTCAGGGATCTCCCGGTCGGCGTATGGAGGGTCGTTCAGGCAGTGCCCCGCCGTGATGGCGATCTTGTGCTGGTACTTGTCATTGCCCACCGCGCCGAGCGTGCAGAACACATCGGGCATCGACGGGCTGAAGGTGATCTGCATCGCGTTGTAGACCCGCTTGGCGGGCTGGGCGTGGGCGGCGCCGGCGCCCACGGTGCAGAGCAGCGCCAGGCTCAGCAGGAGGGTGCACAGTCGCTTGATCATGTACGTAGCCCTGTCTGTCAGAACGGTGATCGGAACGGAGATCGGAGCGGGGAACGGGGATCGGAGCGGGGGTCGGAGCCGCGAAGGGTCAGGCGACGCGAAGGGTCAGGCGGACGCGAAGGCCGCTTCCAGGCGTGGCACGAAGTCGACGAAGTCCTGCGCCCAGCAGTCATAGCTGTGGCCGCCGTCGCAGCTGCCCCAGCCGGAGCCGTTGCCGTAGTCCACGTAGTGATAGGGGTATCCGAGTGCGTCCAGGTGCTCCTTGACGTGCTGCGCCGCCGACCTGACCCAGAACTCCGGGTTGGCTGCGTTCCCCCTGCCGTCGCCGGTGTAGAGCGAGATGCCCATACCGGCCAGCCGATCCATGTGGGTGGACGGGTCCGCCTCGTTCCAGCGCCAGTCGGCGTCGAAGACCGGATATGGCGTGCCGAAGACCGCGTCACTGGACACCGCGGGCCCGAAGTCGAGCGGGCAGGTGGGATCGCCGGAGCCGCAGAGCGGTGCGCCGATGTTGGTGAGCGTGGCGACCACGGCCGCCCGCATCACGGCGTGGTCCCTTGAGAGGTCGACCGCGCCCGAGAACGCCCCGACCTGGCTGAACAGTTCGGGGTGCGCCTGGGCGTAGTGCAGGGAGCCGAAGCCGCCCATCGAGAGGCCGGTGACGGCCCTGCCCTTCTTGGCCGCGATGGTGCGCAGGTTGGCGTCGATGAAGGGGATCACCTGGTCGATGTGGAAGTTCTCCCAGTTCTGCGCGCCGGCGGCGGTCTTCTGGTCGAGCCAGTTGCTGTACCAGCCCCGGCGGCCGCCGTCCGGGATGACCGTGATCATCGACTGGCTCGCGAGGAGGGCGGGGTAGGCGAGCCGCGGGTTTCCCGGGTCGTCGGAGGCGCCGTGCAGGAAGTAGAGCACCGGGTAGCGCTTGGCGGGTTCGGTCGCGTAGTCGCCGGGCAGCAGGATGCGGATGCGGTGCTCACCGGCTACCTGGGCCGTCTTCACGGTGATCACGAAGTTGGTGGCGGAGCCGGATACGGAGCCGGTCTGGGTCAGGCCGAAGCCGTCGGTCATCTTCGGCGGGCCCGGCGGCTGCGCGTGCGCGGTGGGCGTCCCCAGTAAGAGGAGGAGGGCGGCGGCCACAACGGCGACCGCTGCCTTGGCGCGCGGGAGCCGGATGGACAGGGCTGGTCTCATCAGGTGTCCTCGGGGTCGGCTGGTGCCATGGGGCCGGTGGTGCGGTCGGACACCGCAAATCTCACCGCAGTGGCGCGCGCAGCGCCATACAAAGCCGTGGCCCGATTGCGCCACTGGCGCAAGTGCGCCGACCGCGCAGTATGCTGCGGCGACCGGGAGGACCGGCCCGGTACGGGCGAAGGGGACACCGTGCACGACGTGTTGGACCCGGCCTCCGACCGCGGGCGCGTCTACCGGTCCCTGGTCGGCCACCCCCATGAGCCCGTCGACCGGCTGGCGGCCCGGGCCGGGCTGAGCGAGGCCGTCGCACGTGCGGTGCTCAAAGAGCTCGCCGCCCAGGACATCGTCATCACAACGGTCATCGGCGGCGAGGAGTCCTGGGAGGCGCTGCCGCCCACCCAGGTCGTCGAGGCGCTGGCGCAGCGCGACGCCGCCTTGTGGACGGCCCTGCGCCGGACCGGGGTGGAGCTGGAACAGCTCTACCGCTTCGCCAGGAGGGACGCCGGGCATTACGGCGCGCTGGAGGTCGTGGAGGACGCCGCCCGGGTCCTCGACGTGAGCCGGCAGCTACAGCGGTCCGCGCACCACCAGCTACGGACCATCGATACGCCGCCGTACTCCGGCACGGTCGACCACTACCTCGGACAGGAGGCGCTCCAGCGCAAGCGTATGGCCGCCGGGGTCGTCTACCGCACGATCTACCACGGGTCCGCGTTCGACGACCCCATCGCGGGACCCAATATGACCCGCATGATCGCGGCCGGGGAACAGGCACGGGCGCTGGACGACCCGCCCATGAAACTCGCCATCGCCGACAGCGAGTTGGCGGTGGTCACCCTCGACGCCGACGACCACGACCATCCCGGCGTCGTCTCCCTCCTGATACGCCCCTCCAGCCTCTTCCGGGCGCTGTCCAACACGTTCGAATCCCTGTGGAGGCTCGCCGTCCCGGTGTCGGCGACGGGCGACGGCCCCCAGATCGACGCCCGGGACCGCCAGATCCTCACCCTCATGGCCAGCGGCGCCACCGACGACGCGATCGCCCGACGCCTGGGACTCGGACGCCGCACCGTCGTACGCCGCGTCTCCGGCCTCCTCACCAGACTGGGCGCCACCACCCGCTTCCAGGCCGGAGTCCAGGCGGCCCGGCGCGGCTGGCTCTGATCCGGGCTCCGCCCTCGCCACCGCCTCTGCCGGACTTCGCCGACATCGACATGAAGATCGCCGAGCGCCTGTGTCAGGGACCTTGCCAGCCGATCGCCGACTACCCCCAGCCCCGGCTGACTGCCGTTGCCGGCGGAAGCAGCCCACAGGATCACGTCTCACGCGTGAGGCCGGTGGAAGTCACCATCTCGCAGGTGCCACCGAGTGGCTTCCGCTGCATGTACGTCGGCAGGTCGCAACTGCGTGTGGAAGCCGACCCGCTCAGACGAATGACGCCTCGGGCATGCCGGCACCGAAGGAGGTCACCGGGGTATGCGGCTGGGGCGCCCCTCGTACTCGATCGAGGGCAGACATGTTGAATGACATCCAACTCGGGATGATTCGCGGCTACGGTGCGGAAGATGGAACAGCCCTACTCCGATTTCACCGTTTGTCGCGGCGGCCTCAGGGATGTCTGGTCACGTGTGCGCTATCCGGCCACATGCGCGGAGGCGATCTCCAGCACTACCGAGCACACCCGGGACCACCGCGGGACCAGCGGTGAAGCGACGCCGACTGCCGCTGACGCCTTCCTCCTGTCAGCGCCTGCCTCGTGCCGGCTTTGGAAACCGAGCGGGCATAGATACCGTCTTCTTAATTCCAGTGAAAGCAGGGGGAGTTGAGATGACTGGTGTCGAGGTAGCTGTCGGAGCGCTATTCGCCTGGGCGGTACAGAAGGCCAGGCGCGTGGCAGGCCGGGCCGATACGGAGGTCGACCGGACGCTGGACGCGGCGATGGACGGGCTCCATGACCTGGTGAGCGCGAGGCTGGGCGAGCAGCCCGCGCTGCGGGAACTGACCGCCGAGGCCGAGGCGGCCGGGACCGTGGAGGAGACCGCCGCGCCCAGTGCCCCCGTCCGGCAGCGGATGCAGCGCGCGCTGTCGTACGCGGCCGAGCATGACGCGGACTTCGCCGAGGCTCTGGAGCGCGCCGTCCAACAGGTACGGGACGCCGAGGACCGTACGGCCGGGCGGGCGGCGGCGGAAGGCTCCGGAAGCGTAGCCGTCAACGGCACGCTGAACATCAGCGCCAAAACCGGAGGCGTGGCCGCCGCGACCATGGGGAACGTGGCGCTGGGAAACCCTCCGCAGCCGGGCCCGCAGCACGGCTGAGCGCGCCCGGCGTTCCCCAAGCCATCCGGCCCGCGCAGGCCGACGAGACCGCACCGACCACGCACCCGCGTTTCCTCGCCGGCGGGAGCATCACCCACGCCGAGAGCGGGGCCGTGGCGGTCGGACACGCCGACCAGGTCTCCTACGTCCGCAAGCTGCGCCGCACGCGTGTCCTGCTGGCCGTGGCGCCCATCGTCGCGACGGGCGGGACCTTCTTGGCCATCACGCTCGCGCCGCACCAGTTGGCCCCGGACGGCCGGCCGCGGGCACAGGAAGCGCCGCTCTCCTCGGCGTCGGCCTCTCATTCCGCGTCGGCCTCCGCGGCATCCCGCCCCTCCGGAACGCCGTCCGCCTCACCCACCGTTCCTGCGCCGGGCCCGCAGGACGCGGGCGGCGCGGGCGGTCCGGTGCCGGCGTTGCCGCAGTCACCGCCGCAGCCGCCCGCGCCGGCCAAGCAGAGCCCCGCCCGTGGGGGCGGCTCGCACGGGGGCGGCTCACAGGGGCGCTCCAAGCCGACAACGTTCTCCCTGGGCTCACGCTCCCATCTGGAGAACGTCCAGGCCGGCCAGTGCGTCGCCGGCGACAGCACCTTCATGTCCATCGGCGCCTGCAGCGCCAGCTACGCCTACACCTGGACGCTGCGCCCCACCGGAGACAACACCTTCGAGCTGGTCAACCGGGCCAGCGGTTCCTGCCTGACAGCGCCCCCGGGCAACGACTACCAAGCCAGTCTCACCAACTGCACTTCCGGCAACATCCACTGGCGTCTCGGCGCCACGACCGCGGCAGGCCAAACCCTGAAGAGCGCCGAGACCGACCACTGCCTGAAGATCGACTCGCCGCCCTTCAGCGGCACCTTGGTGATGGTGACCACCTGCAACAGCGATGATCGCAAGCAGCTGTGGAGAGCCGGCGCGGCGGGCTGAATCGCCGTCTGAAAGGCCGGCCGTCGGAATCGGCCGACGGCCGGTCTGTGGTGGACAAGCCGATTCCCGCCGCACGCGTGCGGGGTGCACCGGAGTTCGGACACTTACGTGGTTGCCGCCCCGTACACGAGGCGAGGAAATGTACTGCGGAGCGTCGGCGCGCGAACGGAGAAACGAACCTCTGCGCCGACGGCTGCCGTTCAGGGAGCAGCGGTGGTGACGTCCACATCCGTGATGGCCGCGTCGGGATGCCGTACCCCCGTCAGTACCTGGTCCTGCCCGGTGTCGCCGAGGAGGTAGCGGCGGAAGAAGGCACCGAGGTACGTGACGGCGACATGGCGCTGCTGCGGCTCGGTCAGCTGCCTGGCGGGCGCCGCACCCTCACGGTCAGTGCACTGCCCGGGGTGTCCTTCCACCGGCGTGGCATCGTCGGAGGCCGCGACCTGGCGGCTCTGAGGCGACCACTGCGTGTTGAAGTAGTTGTGGTTCGCCCCATGGATCGCGAACCGGTAGAAGCCGCGCTGGTTCCCCTTGGCCGCGTCGGCCGCGAACGGGAGCGCCTCGCCGCCGACCTGTCCGTCGCATGTTCCCCGGAAGGCGGCGAACGGGGTCTTGGTGATCGTGTAGTTGGACATGTCTTCCGTCATCACGTTGTAGGCGGGCGCCACAGCTGCCACCGCCTTGACGTCGACGCCCTTGGGCCACTGTCCCCGGTGGCTGTCGGCCGCCTGCCAGGTGGCCCCGGCGCCTGCCCTGGAATGCCCCATGATCCCCACGTTGCCCATGTCCACGTGGTGGGCGAAGCCGACGCGTCGCGCCGCTCCGGTCGCCGGGTCGACGAACTTCCCGGCGAGCTCGCCCTTGCCCTTGGAGCTGAGCTCCTGCCACATGCGCAGATGCCGGTTGATGAGATCCGCCCGCGCGGCAGCGTTGTCATCCCCCGTCAGGGAGGAGGCGTTGATGCCGTTGGCACCGACCGAGACCACGACAAACCCCTGAGCGGCCAAACTGCGGCCCGCGTAGTCATATCCGCGCTCGCTGGGCAGGACGGGTGTTCCCGACGCACACGGCCAGGCGAACAGCTTGGCGCCGGCAGCTTCATACGCGGCATCGTCCCCGCTGCTTTCGGCGGCAGTGCGCGCCGCCTCTGCCTTCCGGTCGGCGCAGGTCTCGTGCCAGCCGTGCAGCATGACGATCAGTGGATGCCGTCCCTTGCCCAGGTCCGCGGGGTAATGCACCACCCCGGTCAGCTCGACCGATTGACCGTCCTGTGGCAGGTGCCAGACCTCATTGCCCAGGTCGTAGCGGACCGTCCTGGTGGCCCCGGACGAAGGCATCGCGCTCCGTCCCGTCGCCTCGTTCGGTGCCGCGGCACCGGCCGCAGCCGTGTACGTGAAGGCTGCCGCCGCGGCGGACAGCACCGCTGCCGACAGGCCCAGCAGACGAGCCGAAGCCCTCGTGCGCATGTGTCGCTTCATCATGTCTTCCTCGGTGAGTACAGGGCCGGCCGGAGCATCCGGTTCCGCTCGTGGCCGTTGCCCGGGGTGAAGGTGAAGGCCGTCCTCAGCGGGCGGCGGCGTAGGAATCCACCACGAACTGGATGACCCGGCCCCGCAACGCGGCCCCTGAAGCACCTGCCCGCCTGATCATGTCCGTTCCGTGGAAACCGTTCTTTTCGATGACCAGTTCCTTCTTGCGGGCAACGGAGGCCGCATAGACCTCACGGACCTGCTTCTCCACCGCGCCCTCCATGTCACCGGGCGACACCGCGAGAAGCGTCGGGACGCGCAGCTTCCCCACCGCCGCCACGCCGTCCGCCCCGATGCACCGGGCAGGCGAGGACATCATCAACAGGCCCACCACCCGCAAGGGCGTGTCAACCCCGGCGACCGCTGCCGTCGTCCCCCCGCACGACGCCCCCGCCAGGAACACCCTCTTCGCGCCGACACGGCGCAATTCCGCCAGTCCAGCACGGGCATCTCGGTCAATGTGCACGTTGTCGGCCAGCTTCTCGGACGCACCGTGATTGCGGAACTCGGGGATCACCACGTGGTAGCCGCGCTCCGCCAGCTGCCGCCCAATATCGACGAACGAGCAGATGCTGTAGCCCTGCTCGTGATCCAGAAGAACGCCGTCGGGCCCTTCCCCCAGGACCAGCGCCGACAGATGCACCCCGTCGCTGGTCGTCAGCGTGGTGGCTTTACTCCTCAGGTCCTTGGGCACGCAGGTGTTGAGGAGATACCCCCGTGCCGTGTGCATCGTGCGGTCGGAGGAGCTCGGCTTGTACGAGACCGGCTTATGCTCCGGCGGTGCCGCGGGAGCACTGCTCCGCGCCCCGGAGGGCACTGGCGCGGTGGACGCCGCAGCCCCCGTTGCTGTGTCACGCCCAGACCCGCCGGCCGGGCTCCCACAGCCCGACACCAGCCCCAGGCACACCAGCGCGGCGGCGGCAGCAGTTCTGACTTTCGGCACACTCTTCCCTAGGTCTCACATCCGACGGCGACGTGTCCTGCGCATGCTGGACACGCACGTCCGCACCAGGGCGGAACACCCCCTACGTCTTGACAGACGTGCGGACCTGCCCGAGGTTGCAGGCCGCGACGATCAATATTCCGGAAGCGGGAGACGGACCGGCCACGCCACAGCCGCAGCCGCACACCCGCACCGACAGGCCACGCCCCGGCAACCCTCCTGCCCGACACCGCACAACGGCGCGAACTTCACACCGCGGAATCCGTGAGCGACGTACTGGTGTGGCGGCTGCGCCAGCTGGCCGACCTGCCTGCCGACGCCTCCAGCCTGCCCGAGCACAGCGCCGCAAAGGGCTCGTCCACCGCCCGCCGGACGACATCCTGGACGGCCTCACCCTCACGGACGGCACGAAAGATTTGAAACCGCTTGGTCAGCACCCGGCCGCGACTGCCGGTGAACCGCCAACCGTGGCCATGGCATACGTGTGGGGGCGGCGCACCCTCCGGTGTACCGCCCCCACACATTATTGAGTCGGGTCCGGCAGGCCCGCTGCGGTCAGCAGCCCCGCTTCGATCTCATGGCGGGGCGGACGGATACCCAGATGCTCACCGACCGTGTGGAAGACGCGAGGAAGCAGACCATCTCCGCGCCACACCACACCGGCCTGGCGCAATGCCCCGTCAAGCGCGGCGACCTTGCCAGTCGGGTCCACACGCCCGGGGAAGTCCAGCAAGCCTTCCTCACCGATCCCCATGCTCCACACCTCCTCGTCACCAGGTGAGTAGACGAGTCGGGCCGGGGCCTGATGGCAGTTCAGCGTGATGCACACCAGCTCCTCACCCCGGCGCGGCATCGCATCCTGAACCTCTTGGATCCAGTCCAGGTACCACGTGGCGCACAAGGAGTCCTCCAGCAGGAATATCCGCTCCCCGCTGGTGCCGAACATGCACTGCCAGTCCTTGAAATCGCTCCCTGACCACTGCGCGGCGATGTCCTTGTAGAGGACCCTCCGCTCCAGAAGAGCCTGGTCCGCTCCCATCCACACCAGGAAGTCGACCGGGCACGCGCCGCGTTGCGGAACCTGTTGGACCTTTAGGCCCCGATCATGTCGCAGCAGAGGCGTGGCGGGAAGCCCCGAACGACTCAGAAGCAGCTTCCGCAGAGTTCCTCGGTGCCGCTTCCGCGTGCGGCAGTTCGGGTGTTGCCGGGTGGCGGGTTGCCACTGAGGGGGAGGCGTCGATGCCCTGGTCGAGCACGGCCAGAACAGATCGCCACCACGCCGCCGCTGTTGTCGTGGACGATGGCCTGCCACTCCAGCACCGGGCAGGCAGCGACCAGCAACGTGTCCAGCCCGTCCACGCCGCTCGCGGCGACGCGGCCCATTGCCTCGTCGTGGACGGGGAAGTTGCCCTGCAGTGCGTCGCAGTGACCGCAGCCGTCGGACAACTGCCGTTCGCTCATGGTCCTGCTGTAATGGCTCTTGACGGTCGCGGCCGGAGCGGCGTGGCCCGCCGACACCCACACCGAGCACGACGCGCACCCGCCCGCGAACCGATTCTCCACGCCACTCCCTTCCGGCTGCGTTTCCGCACCGGCTCCATTCGAGGCGCCACTTCCGCCCCGGTCCAATGCGCTGGCGGACGCCCCCTGGTGTGGAGGCGGTCGGCTGCCGTCTGTCCGGCGCGCGTCCGTTCTCAGTCGCGAGCAGTGTTCAGGAACCGATGACCCCTGACCACCATGTTCCGCCACCGCTCGCGGGTGCGCACTCCCCCCGTCGAACCACCATGTCCGGGCGGCCTGTTCGGGGAGCGGGAGACCCGGCCATGAAGTGCGCGATGGCGACGTAGTACGTGTAGTCGCCGCTCTGCGTGAGCTCGCGCAGGCGGGCGATGCCGACCGCGAGAGCGTTGTGTGCGGTCGGCCGGCCGAAGCCTTCTGAGAGCTGCCGGTCGCCAAGTCTTAGCTACGTCCCTCGAAGCCGGACTTCCTGATCAGGTGCGCGAGTTGTCGCACGCCGGGTACGAACGATGACTCGGGGGTGTTGCCGTATCCCAGGACGAGCCCGTTGTGGGCGGAGTCCGGGAGCAGCGAGGAGCGGGACAGGGGCCAGGGGGCCATCCGGTGCCGCCGGGCGGCCCGGGCCACGCGCTGATCCGGGAAGTCCGCCGGCAGCCGGACCGTCAGGTGCATGCCGCTGTCGCCGCCGGTCACGGTGTGCGGCACGTCGAGGTGTTCGGCCAGCGCCGCCCTGAGCGCGTCCCGGCGGCTGCGGTACAGGCGGCGCATGCGTGCGAGGTGCCTGCTGTACTGGCCGCTCTCCATGAAGTGCGCCAGGGCCAGCTGCTCACAGCGGTGCCCGCCGCGCAGCATCTCGTCCACGACCGGTGCCGCCTGGCCGACCAGGGCCTCGGGCAGCACGAGGAATCCCAGGCGCAGCGAGGGGAACAGCGTCTTGCTGAAGGTGCCCACGTAGAACACGGGTGCGTTCGGCGTCATGCCCTGCATGCAGGCCAGGAGTTCTCCGCTGTGGCGGAATTCGCTGTCGTAGTCGTCCTCCATGATCCAGGCACCGTGGTCGCGGCACTTCTCGATCAGGTCGAGGCGTCGGGAGGCCGTGAGGACCGAACCCGTCGGGTACTGGTGCGCGGGGGTGGTGTAGACGAGGCGCGGTGGGCGGTCCCTCCAGTCGGCCGCGGAGATGCGCAGGCCCTCCGCGTCGACCGGCAGGGGGCGGACGTCCAGGTCGCCGGAGGCCAGTGCGGTCTGTGCGCCGCGGTAGCCGGGGTCCTCGATCCAGGCGGTGTCTCCCGGGTCGGTGACCAGCCGGACGCACAGCGAGAGCGCCTCCTGCGCTCCCTCCGTGATGACGACCTGCTCCGGGGCGCAGCGCACGCCGCGGGCCAGCGCGAGGTGGCGCAGGACGGCGGTTCTCAGCGCCGGCTCCCCCTGGGGCGGGCCGTAGCCCAGCAGACCCGTTCCGCCCTGCTGGAGCGTCCGGTCGAGGGAGCGTCGCCAGGCCGCCAGCGGGAACTGGGCCAGGGCGGGCACCCCCGGCGTGAAGGCGAGGGAGTCGACGTCTCCCAGGAGGGGCTTGCGGATCCGGGCGCTGCGCCGCGACAACGTGGGTGGGGCGGGGGTGTGGTGGGCGTGGCTGTCGGGCTCCGGCCGGGCCAGCGCGGCGACCCGCGTTCCTTGTCTGCTGAGCTCGATATAGCCCTCGGTGCCCAGCACGTCGTAGACGAGCGTCACGGTGTTGCGGGAGATCCCGAGCCCTCTGGCGAGGGTGCGCGAGCCCGGCAGGCGGCTGCCGGCGGGCAGCCGGCCGTCGAGGACGGCGGTGCGGATGCGGTGCAGGAGCTGCTTTTGCAGGGACTCCCCGTCGTGGGCTCGGGAGAGCGGTTCCTGCTGGAGGAAGTCGAGTTGCGGCCCCAGGGCCTCACTGCTGGAGGTCGACACTGCTCCATCTCCCCTCGTACGTCGCCCGCCTCCCCAGGGCCAGACCTTGTGGACCTATGGAATGACTACGTTGTGGACCTTTTTGGGGGTCCACGTCAAGCCTAACCTGGCAGGGGAGACACGCACAGGGAGAAGAGAATGTCCGCACGTCTGAACGACTCCGTGAACGGTAGCCAGTCCTCAACCCTTCGCCGCACCGGCCGGGTGGTGGTCGGTGTTTCCGGTTCGCCCGGCAGTCTGGCCGCGCTGACCCGAGCCGTTCAGGAGGCCCGGCACCGCGGACACCTGCTCGTGCCGGTGAGCGCCTGGACCCCGCGGGGCGGTGAGGCGGCAGCACGGCGCGCACCCTCGCCGGGGCTCGACGCGCAGACGGAGCGTGCCGCCGAGGAGCGCCTGAAGCGCGCCATCGCCTCCGCACTCGGGGGCATGCCCGAGGACGTACCGGTCGCGCCGGCTCTGATACGCGGCTCGGTCGCCGACGCTCTCGTCTCCCTCGCCGCCCACCCCGGCGACCTGCTCGTCCTCGGCGGCGGCCCGCGCCATCCGCTGGTCAGGCTGGTGCGGGGCGGGATATGCCGCCAGGTGACGGCCCGGGCGCAGGCCCCCGTCCTGCTGGTCCCGGAGCCGATCGTGCCGCGCGGGACGCGCCGCTGGCTGCGGGACCTGACCGCCGACGAATTCCGCCTTAAGGCAGCCAACGGCTTGGCCGGCTAGCAGGTGTGCGGCGAAGCCGGTGCGCCGCGCTGGCTCCAGTCCAGTCTGGGCGCGCCTGAACCGGGCCAGTGCGTCCGACAGTTCGGCGATCGGGTAGTCGAGCGGTCCGGAGCCTCCACTGCTCGTACGCCCTGCCCCCTCGCGGAGAGAACAGGAGTGGACCTATGGAATGACTCCATTGTGGACCTTACTGGGGGTCCACCAGTTGCCTAGCCTGGCAGCGACCGACACGAAGCGGGAGAAGAGAATGTCCGCACGTCTGAATGAATACGGCCAGCCCATCGGCCACCCGCTGCCCGACTGGACGGCCCGTCCGGCGTCCGCCCGGGTCACCCTCGACGGCCGCTTCTGCCGGGTGGAACCGCTGGACGCGGACCGGCACACCGACGACCTGTACTCCGCCTACGCACGCGCGGCGGACGGCAGGGACTGGACATACATGATGGCCGGTCCGTTCGGGAGCCGGGACGAGTACCGAGGCTACGTGGCGACGGTGACGCAGGCGGACGACCCTCTGCACTACGCGGTCATCGACCTGCGCAGCGGCAAGGCGGTGGGCACCCTCTCCCTGATGCGCCAAGACCCGTCCAACGGCGTCGTCGAGGTGGGAAACGTGGCGTTCTCGCCCCTGCTCAAGCAGACCCCGATCTCGACGGAAGCACAGTTCCTGCTGATGTCGTACGTCTTCGACGAGCTTGGCTACCGGCGCTACGAGTGGAAGTGCGACAGCCTCAACGAGCCCTCGCGCAGGGCGGCACAGCGGCTCGGTTTCACTTTCGAGGGGATCTTCCGCCAAGCCGTGGTCTACAAGGGCCGCAGCCGGGACACCGCCTGGTACTCCGTCATCGACTCCGAGTGGCCCCAGGTCGGCAAGGCGCTGCGGGAGTGGCTTTCGCCGGACAACTTCGACGCGGACGGCCGGCAGAAGCAGTCCCTGTCCGCTGTACGCGCCTGCGATGCGAACCCCGGGGCGGAGCGGGCGCTCTGAGGTTCGACACCGGATGCCGCAGGCGCTCGACGCATCCACGCGAGTCCGAGGACGTTCTCTGCCAACACCCCGACCTGCAAGACGTGGCGGTCCTCGGTATCCCGCGCGAAACGCTCGGCGACGAGGTGGCCGCCGACGGGATGCTCCGACGGGGCGCCGAGCAAGACCCATCGCCTGTTCGTTGAAGACCGCGTGGCGCTGTAGAGGTGCCTGCGGCGGATCATCTACGCCGACGTCCCCGAAGAGGGCACGAGGCAGGGTCCCCCGGCGGGAGATCCCGGCCCCTCGCTGACCGGTGCTGTCGGGCGCGAACCCACCGTCCTGCCGACCACCGCAGGCCGGAACCGTAGGCCCAGCCACCGAACCTAGGAATCCACATGACACCCGCCCGGCCACAGCCGGTGGAGCGTGCACAGGCACAGCAGCCGACAGCCCACGGTCCCAGAGGCGTCCTCGCCGTGGACAGCGTGCCGCCCGAGCGGTCCTCGATGGGCTGCGGCGCCAACAACACGGCCCGGTACATCGGCTCCGCGGTAGGGGTCGCCTTGACCATCACCGTCGCCACCGCCTTCCCGGGACGGCCGGCCCATGGCGCAGACCTGGCCTTCGCCGTCTCCGCCTGCCTCTCCCTGGCCGGAGCCGCCACCGTGCTCGCGCCGCGCGAACGCGTGCGTTGACCTCCCGAATCGCGAAGGCCCGCGCCTCATGTCCACCGCCATGCGTTCCACCTACGCTTCCTCGGCCCGGTGCGCTGTGCCGGTCGCCCAGACAACGACCGCCGGCGAGGTCGCGCACCTGGTCGACGGCGTCGACGGCTCCGCCGCCACCCTCACCCCCGTCGAGGGTCGGTGGGAGGTGCGCGGGGGCAGCCCCGTGCGGCTGTAGGAGCGGATCGAGCGCGTGCTGTCCGCGTACGACGAGGCAGACAGGCCCGCCCGGAGACGTTCTCTCTCCACGTCTACGACGGCGGGCAGGAAGTCTCACCGCGTGCCGCGGAGCGGCTTACGGCACGGTCAAAATGATCTTTCCGTGAGCCTGGTCGCCGCGTATCCGGTCGGCGGCCTCGTGGGCCCAGTCGAATGCGTGGGCGCTGTCGACGACAGGGCGGATACGGCCGTCCACCACGGCGGGCATCGCCGGGGCCGATGGCGGCGATGTCACCGGCGAATTCGTAACCGGCCAGGTACTCCGTTCCGTTGCCGGTGGCCGGGTCGAAGGAGCTGTCGAGCTGCTGCACGTCGGCGTTGTTGAGGGAGGCGGCGCGGGCGCGGACGAGAACCTGGCCGGGGCCGGGTTCTGGTACGGGCACCTGGCGGGCTTCCCACTGCGGGTTCCTGTACGTGGAGGGCACCCCAGGCCAGCGCTTCGGCGTCTGCACCGCCGAGCCCGGTACCTTTCCTTGCACACCGTGGCCGCTCCGCGACGTACCGGCACCAGACCCTCGACGGTCACCACAGCCAAGGAGACCGCCGTACGCGGCACGGCCTCTAACAGCGCAGCAGCGCCCGGGGCGCTGCGCCCCCGGCGACCAGGTCCGGCTCCTCGGCGAGAATCTTCGCCGCCTTCACCTCGCCCTGCCGCCCGGCCCGCTGCCACCACCCGTGCATTTTTGGCCGACTTGGCGGACACCGGCTCCCGAGCACCGGCGAAGGGGTTGTCATGTCCGCGTCCACCCTCTTTACTGCGTACAGCAGTTGAGACTCAAGGAGGCGCACCAGTCTCATGCGTAAGCGAATAGCCGTCCTGACGGCACTCATCCCGGCCCTGCTGAGCACCACCGTCGGCACAGCCTCGGCGCACCCCGCGCCGCACGCGTCGCACGCGCCCCGGGCAGTGGTCACCCTGACCTACGATGCCAGCCGGGCCGGTCAGTGGAAGGGCGCGATCCAGAAGGCCGTGCAGAACTGGAACGACACGGTGCACAACGTACGTCTGAAGCCGACGAGCACCCCCGGCTCGGCCGACTACACCTACAGGGCGACCAGCGGCTGGCCGCAGTCCACGTTGGGGCCGGTCTTCCCCGGCCGCCACGGCGATGTGCAGCTCGGTCAGCAAGCGGTCAACGAGGGCTACGACGTGACCCGCATCGCGGCGCACGAGACCGGGCACATCCTCGGGCTGCCCGATACCTACAACGGCCCGTGCTCGCAGCTCATGTCCGGCCACGGCCCCGGCACGTCCTGCACGAACGCCAAACCCAACGCGGCCGAGGTAGCGCGGGTCGACAGGAACTACGCCAACGGCACCTCGGCGACGAACCCGCGCCACCACCAAGTGGTGATCGACATCTGGTCCAACCGGCTCCGCACCGGCACGCGCTGACCCCGACCGCTCTCGGCATGGCCCGACCGCGGAACCGGGAGCCACATCGCCCTCCGGGGAAGGAGCGCCCCCGAGCAGCGGCGCCCTACCCTCCGCCGGGCCACGCCGAGAGCTACGGCACCTCACCGCGTGGGCGCGCCGTCGCCCCGCACCGGCTCCGGTGCGGGGCGACGCAGACATGGTGATCAGGCGAGGTGCGCGATCACGTAGCGGGTCGACAGGTCGAGTGGGGTGCCGTCGGCGAGGGTCTCGGTGGTCCGCATCAGGATGTCGCCGGCTTCGACGATCTCGAATCCGGTCTTCTCGAACAGGTCCTCCAGTTCGGTGTCGACCTCCTGGCCCGGCGAGAGGCCGAACTGGAACTGGTTGAACAGCCGTTCCAGCTTCGGCAGCGACTCGTCGGACTCGAAGAGCAGCCGGTGCACCACGGACCAGGTGACCTTGGTCGGCTCCTGGCAGAACACCCGGCCGTGCTCGCCGACCAGCGCCGCCAGCGTCTCCACCGCGGGCGCCCGGTGGTCGTACGGCAGCTGGTGGAAGAGGGCGCGCATGTAGACGTTGACGTCGCCGATCCGCTCGTGCAGGGCGTGCGCCTCATCGGTCTCCAGGACGTCGAAGCGGAAGTACTCGACATTGGGGCGGGCGTTGTTCTGGCGTGCCATGTCGATCGCGGCCTGGGCGATGTCGACACCGATCACCCGGTCGAAGTGCTCGGCGAGTACGGGGCTCTGGGTGCCGTTGCCGCACCCCAGGTCCACCACCGGCAGCGCCGGATCGAAGTGGAGCCGCAGCTTGGGAAGATGGCGCACCGCGTTGTGGGCCGGGTCGGAGTCCCAGAACGCCTCGCCGCTCTGCTCCGGCAGATCAGCCCAGTACGTGTCCCACAGCGCTTCCCGGTCCATGGTCATGTGCCGTGATCCCTCCTGTTCGGTGGTTGGTGCCAGGTGGCCGTGGCCCGGGTGTCAGCCGCGGGCCGCCGCTGTCAACCGGGCCGTCAGTGCGGCCCGGTCGGTCTTGCCGTTCGGGGTGCGGGGCAGGGCCGCCATCATGTGCAGGGCGTCCACCGTCATGGAGAGCGGGAGGCGGTCCGCGCAGTGCCGTTTGACGCTCAGCAGGGTCGGCGGGCTCGCGCCCCGGCGGGGCACCACGGCCGCGTGGATACGGGCGTTCAGCCCGGAGCCGATGACCACCACGGCCGCCGTGCCGATCCCCTCGTGGGCGTCCAGCGCCGCCTCGATCTCACCGAGTTCGACGCGGTGCCCGCGCACCTTGAACAGGTGGTCGCGGCGGCCCACGTACTCCAGGTTGCCCCGCGCGTCATAGCGGCCGATGTCACCGGTGCGGTAGGGGCCGGTCTGCGGTGCGGCGCCCCAGTACCCGCTCATCACCGTCGGTCCCGCGACGGTGATCTCGCCCTCCGGCCCGTCCCGCGGCTCCAGCCAGACGTCGGCGCCGGCGCACGGGACGCCGATGGGCAGCGGGCTGCTGCGTCCCAGGTCGTCGGCGGTGATCTCATAGGAGGTACAGACGTTGGTCTCGGTGGGGCCGTACCAGTTGAACAGCCGCACGTCCGGCCACGCCGCGCGCAGCCGCAGGGCGTCCGCCAGCGGGAAGGGCTCGCCGGCGAAGGCGCAGACCCGCAGCGCGGGCGGCGGAGCGCCGTCCAGCAGCCCGCCCTGGTGCAGCATCAGTACGAGGACCGAGGGCACCGAGTACCAGACCGTGAACCGCCGGCTCTCCAGCAATTCAGTGAGCAGGTCCGGCGCATACGCCATGCCCGGCGGCACCAGGTGCACCGAGGCGCCCACCAGGAACGCCGCGTATAGGTCGAATACGGACAGGTCGAAGTTGAACGGAGCGTGGTTGGCGAGCCGGTCCTCGGCACGCAGGCCGGTCTCGGCCGCCGCCCAGGTGACGAACGCCAGCGCGTTGCGGTGGCTGATCGCGATGCCCTTCGGCACCCCGGTCGAGCCTGAGGTGTACAGGATGTACGCCGGATCATCCGGCGCACCGTGATGCACCGGAGGCGCGGAGGGGGCGGGGGACGCCAGCAGTTCGGTGGCGCCGACCACTCTCGGCCCGCTCTCCCCCACCGCCTCGGACCACCGCTCCCCGGCGGCGCGGCGCAGCCCGTCCGCGTCGGTGACGACGAGGGCCGGGCGGCAGTCCCGGATGATCTGGACCAGCCGGGCGAGAGGGTTCGCCGCCGAGACCGGTACGTAGACCGCTCCGATCCGCAGGGCGGCCTGCATCAGCGCCACCGAGTCGATGTCCTTGCCGCTCCAGATCACCACCCGGTCGCCGGGGGCTGTCCCGGCGGCGTGCAGGGCGCCGGCGAACGCGTCGGCCAGCAGGTCCAGTTCGCGGTAGCTGACGCCGCCGGACAGGTCGTCAACGGCGAGTGCGTCCGGCGTCCGGCGAGCCGAGCGCGTCAGCAGTTCGTGGAGTCTCACAGGCCCAGCTCCCTGGCGATGATCTCCCGCTGGATGTCGGAGGTACCGGAGAAGAGGGTGCCGGGCACCGCGTCCCGCAGGGCCGCCTCGATGCCGTCCTCCCGCAGGTAGCCACGCGCGCCGAACAGCCGTACCGCGTCCATCGCGCTCTCCAGCACGCCCTCCGAGACCGCCAGCTTCGACAGCGCCGCCCACAGGGCGCCGTCGTCGTCGCGGTCGAGTTCCCAGCAGGCGCGGTAGAGCAGGAGACGGCCGCTCTCCAGGCGCAGCTTCATCTCCGCGAGGCGATGGGAGACCGCCTGGAACTCCGACAACCGCCGCTTGAACTGGCGGCGTTGCCGCACATGGCGCGTACAGGCGTCGAGCAGTCGCTGCTGCACGCCGAGGTAGAGCGCGAACAGGCAAGCCCGCTCCCAGGCCATGGAGGTCTGGAAGACCGTGCTGCCCAGCCCGGGGGCGCCCAGGACCTGGGAGGCCGGTACGAAGCAGTCCTCGAAGGAGACGGTTCCGGCCGGGCAGCCCAGCAGGCCGGTCTTCTCGAACGGCGGGCCGGCCGAGACACCGGGCACGTCGCGGTCCACGACGAACCCCGTCAGACCAAGGTGCGCCGCCTTGGCGTCGGTGGTGGCATAGGTGACGTAGACGTCGGCGACGGGGCCGTTGCTCACGAAACTCTTGGTGCCGTCGAGGACGTAACCGCCTTCCACCGCGGTGGCGGTGACGGCGAGCCGGGAGACGTCGGAGCCCGCGTCGGCCTCGGTCATGGCGTTGCCCGCGATCAGGGACCCGGAGCACAGACCGGGCAGCAGCCGTTCCTGGACGGCCGGTTCGGCGAAGTCCAGGATCGGCCTGGCGCAGGCGAACTGGTGGGCGGCGGCGGCGAAGACCAGGCCGGTGCTGGAGCAGCCCTCTCCCACCGCCTCGATCACGCGGGCGGTGTCGAGGGCGCCGAGGCCGCCGCCTCCGAACCGCTCCGGGATGCTCGCGCCCAGCACGCCGAGCTTCCCCAGCCCCAGCCAGTCCTCCCGGGTGAAGGGCTGCTCGTCGCGCTCCCGATCCGGAGGGAAGGCGGCGCGCACCCCGGCCAGGATCTCGGCGTACCGGGCCTGTTGCTCGGTATTCCAGCCGAATTCCATGTCAGTCCACCCACGAAGGACGTTCGAGGATGCTGAAGACCGCACATGCGATGTTGAATCCCGGACCGACGCCGAGCATGAGGAAATGATCGCCCGGACCCAGTTCCCCGGTCCTGACCAGGTGTTCCAGCGAGATGAACTGATCGCTCGCGCCGGCATGGCTGATGGTACGGCTGAAATCCCAGGTCGATCGGCTCATGGGCAGTCCGAGCGGAATCATGCCCCGGCCCTCGACCCGTCCGCGCGATCCGTTGACATAGGCGACCTTGGTGACGTCGTCTATCTTGATCCCGGATTCCTCCAAGGTGCGGGTCACCAGTTCGTCCTGGGCCGCGATGATCGGGAGCGGGCCCCCTGGCGGCTGTTCCGCGTTCTCCATCCAGTGCTTCTTGGTGGCCGCGAAGTTCAGCGGGCGCCCGAGCGTCTCCCCCGGTGGGAACATCGGCTCACCACTGCGGTGCATTCCCTCGTACTCGGGCAAGGTGACCGCGTTGACGGATTCGAGTCGGGCGAATCCGGGGGTCCTGCTGAGCACCACGGCGCAGCCCGCGTCCGCCATGGGGAAGTGCGGGCTGAAACGTAAGCGGTCGATGCGCGGCGAATTGAAGTTGTCGGCGCTCGTGATGACCGCGGAGTCGCGTTCCGGTACGCCCATCAGATAGCCGGCCGCGAGTTCCAGGGCGCTGAACATGCCCATGCAGCCCTGCCTCACCTCGGCCGCCACCACATTGCCGCCGACCGCGTGCCGCTGGATGTAGTACTGCGGGCACCAGCCGTCCGGGCCCTGATACCAGACGCTGGCGTACAGCAGCATGCCCAACTCGGACTGGTCCTTGCCGGAGCGGTGCAATGCCTCGCGCACCGCGTGCAGGGCCATTTCGGGGGCCGGCGTCTCACCGGCCACGGCGATACTGGCGAAGTCGTACTCCTTTGCGGCGGCGGCGTCGATCATCCCCTCCGCCACCGCCGACTCCATACTTATCTTCTCCGGTACATAGACACCGAGGCCGCCGACGAACACGTCTTTCGTTTTCACGGAAGGAAACCTCTCGACGTTTCAGGGTCAGCCGACGGGCTGCTGAAGTTCCAGAATCAGATCCGTCAAGTGTTCCAGGTCCTTGAAGTGGTCACCAACCATCTTCTTCGGCGGCACGCGCACACCGATTTCGTCGCGTATGAAAGCGAGCAGTCGCGCCGTCTTTATGGAGTCGAGCACGCCCCATTCAAGCAACGGGGTGGTCGACGTCAGATCGGCGCCCGCCTGCCCTTCCAGCAAGTCGTTCCGAACAAAACCGATGAGCTTTTCGAGCAGGTCCACGCGTTCGACGTCAGACACTTTCTCTCCAGCCTGATGGCAGTAGGCCGCAAACGGCCCGAGCAACGACAAGGGGGATATTCAACCGGTCCGGAAAATGGTGTGAACCATTTCGCGGCACGGCGCACTCAACGACCAGATTCGCGCGAGTGACGCGCTATCCGGCCGGACGAATCGACCTTAGATGCCCAGCAGTCTGCCCACCAGGCCAGTCGCCTGTCAAGGAGAGACTGCGATACACAATTCGATGCACAATTGGCTACACACCCCCTCGAATCCGAACACCGCTCCATCGCCCATCGGGAGGCAGGAATCCTAACCAGTCGAATGCGAAACATTACTCGGCGGTAAAATTTTCCTCATGTCCCGCGCGCTCCGGACGCGGATCGCCAGGGGAATCCGGTCGGGAATTGGAGCCCACCCCGGGACTGCCGAAGCCGCTCCGCCAACGATGCGAACAGCGACTTCTCCTGTCCACTGCCATCCAATCGAGGCGCTTGACGGCGAACCCAGCCGTTCCGGCCTTCCTGACCGGCGAACCGGTGCTCTGAGCGGGAACGTTCGCCGGGCTGCTCGTTGTGCTGCTTAAACGTGTTGTCGGCGACAGCATGAGGGCGGCATTGGCAGAACGGGGCAGGGTCCGGCGACTGACCGAACAGGAGTGACAGAAACCTCAGCGGATCGCACCGCGGGGCAGTACGGACTCGGTGCGGTTCCGGCGGGCGATGATGCCGCTCGCCTCGGTCGGCGGCAGTACGGTCCCGGTGATTGCGCGGCTGGTGCAGGCCGACGAGGAAACGGTCCGCGGCGCGATCCGCCGTTTCGACGAGAGGGGGCCGGCCTCCTTGGCTCCTCGGCGGACTGGAGGGCATCCCCGCCCGCTCAGCCCTTTCTCACCGAGGGCCGTCCTGAGGGCCGTCCCGAGAACCGCAATGTCGGCATGGCGCGCGTCAATCTCGGAGAAGGCGAACTTCTCCGCAAGTACTTCAACGCACTCAACGTAGTCCAGCACGCCGCGCTGGAAATCGGCAGGATTCACGACACGCACTCCCGTGGCCACATCTCCGAAGCGGCCGGTAACACCTGGCACCACAACACCACCGCGACCGGCGGGCGCGGATCGGCGACCACGGCCGGGCGGCCACGGCCGGGCGGCCACGCCGTACGCCGTCGACTACCGGACCCCGGGGCGCCGCCCGCGCCCCGATACAGCGAGCCGCCGGCACAGCGAGCCGCCGGCATCGTGCGGGAGTCCCGTGCATCCGACCCGGCGATCAGGAAGGCGTCGCGGCGCACGCCCGGCGGGCGGAGGGCTGGGCGGATACCTGCGCGGCGTAGTCCGGCAGTGTCCCCGGCCTTCGTGTGCACCCGTAACCCGTGATCATGCCGGGCAGTTCAGCCAATATGCGCACAACTTCCTCGCACGTCCCGCTGCCCATCGCGCCATCCGCGCCGGTGGCCGCCGCGCCCTCCCTGCCACGGCTGGCGGCTGCCTCGCTCGTCGGTACCGCCATCGAGTTCTACGACTTCCTCATCTACGGCATCGCGGCGGCTCTGGTGCTCGGGCCGCAGTTCTTCCCGACGGTCTCGCCCCTGGCCGGGACGCTCGCCGCCCTCGCCACGTTCGGCGTCGGCTTCATGGCGCGGCCGGTCGGCTCCGTACTCTTCGGCCACCTGGGAGACCGGCACGGCCGACGGCCCGTCCTGGTGATCTCGCTGCTGTTGACCGGGCTCGCCACGGTGGCTGTCGGCTGCCTGCCGACGTACGACTCGATCGGCATCGCCGCGCCCGTGCTGCTGGTGGTGCTGCGCTTCGCGCAGGGGATCGGGGTGGGCGGGGAGTGGGGCGGTGCGGTGCTGCTGATCGCCGAGCACGCGCCGGCCGGCCGGCGCGGACTGTGGGCGAGCTTCGCGCAGGTCGGTCCGCCGCTCGGCTCCGTGCTGGCCAACAGCATCATGCTGGCGCTGTCCGCCGCCCTGAGCGACGCGCAGTTCACGCTCTGGGGATGGCGGCTGCCGTTCCTGTTCGCGGGCGTGCTCACCGCGGCGGGACTCGCACTGCGCACCTCGCTCCCGGAAAGCCCCGACTTCCTCGAACAGCGCGAGCACGCGCGCATGCCGATCGCCGAAGTGGTGCGCGAGCACCGGCGGCTGCTCCTGCTCACCGCCGGAGGACTCGCCACCGGAACCGCCGTCTCCTACACCATGTCAACCTGGGCGCTGTCCTACGCCGTTGACCGCCTGGGCGTGGACCGCACCGTCATGCTCGGCTGCACGCTGTCCATCGCCGTCATCACGGGCGTGCTCACCCCCGTGGCCGCCACCCTGGGGGACCGCTTCGGGCGGCGGTCCCTGTGTCTGCTCGGGTGCGCGGGCTGCGCGGTATGGATGTTCCCGATGATCGCACTCCTGTCGACCGGCCGACCGCTACTGATCTTCCTCGGCTTCGTGGTCGCGATGCTCGCGTGCGTCACGATGCTCGCCGTCGTCGCGGCGTATCTGCCGGAGCTGTACGCCTCCCGGGTCCGCTGCACAGGCGCGTCCGTCGGCTACAACCTGGGCACGGTCCTGGGCGGCGCACTCACGCCGATGGTGGCCACCGCCCTTGCCCACGGGCCCGGCACACCCTGGGGCGTGGCCGCGTACCTGACGGCCATCGCCCTGCTGAGCCTGGGCTGCTTCACCCTCCTGCCGGACACCCGGACCGCAGCCACACAACCGGCCGCGGTCACCGGATAACCGCACCATCGGCGCCATCAGCACCTGCGCCACCAAAGCCCGCCCACCGGCCAGGACCGCGACGGGCGCGGCTGGCCGCGTCAGGATGAGCGCCCACCCGTCGGCCTGCGTACGACGGGCGGCAGGAGTCTTCGAGTCCTCCACCGGTTGGTGCGTGGCCTGCCCAGGCCACGGATGCGCCGGCCGTGTCCCGGCAGCGGCGCCGGGACGGTCTTGCCGCGGCCTGTCAGTGCTCTTCGAAGACCGGGGTGACTTGCAGGCCCCCCTTGCCTGTGTCGCTCACCGGCAGGCTGAGTACGACCGGGGCGGTGACATGGTGCGTCTCATTCGGAGGGGTTACCACGAGGGCGGTGCCGCGGACGCCCGAGCCGCCGGTGTCGTTGATCGGATAGACGACGTTGGCGGTGGCCGTCTTCCCCGCCTTGAGGGTGAACGCCATCCCCACCTCCTGCTTGTCGCGATCCACCGGCTGTGTGCCGTAGTTGGTCTTTATGTCGACGCCCGGGAACCCGTCCATCCGGCAGTTACTGCCGGTGTTCGTGAACCTGATGACAATCGAGCCCATACCCTGGCGGGCCTCGCCCTGGTTCTTCGCCGTGATGCGCAGATTCGAGGTGCGGCACGTCGAGGACGTCGAGGAGGCGTGCGAGCCGTTCCCGGACGACGCCCCGGACCCACTGGAGGAGTTGGCCGTCGATCCGCTGGAGGGCTTGGCCGACGATCCGCTGAGCGAGTCCGAGGACGGCGCCGCCGTCGAGGAGGAGCCGCCCTTGCCGTTCGTGTCCGAGGAGTCGCTCGCCCCGCATGCTGTGAGCGCGACGGTGGCGGCCAGTCCGACGGCCGTGGCGGTAGCGGCCCTGCGGACGGATATGCGGTGCATGGTGTGCTCCTCGGTAGCTGCGGACGCGGTGTCCGGCGCGGTTCGGTGTCCGTTGCCGATCCCTCTCGCCCCGGACGGCAACCAATATTTCAGCCTGCGCTGTCGTCCGGCCAACTCCTGGCCCCGTGGGCGGCCCGCGCCGTGCGAGCGCCGCGCGGGCGCCCCCGGGATCATGCCCCGCCCCCAGGATCGGCCAGGCAGAGCGCGATGCCCCGGCCGATGCCCTTCGACGCTCCGGTGACCAGGACACGCTTGTCCGTGAGCATCACGCGTCCGCCCCCGATGTCACTCGATGGGGCTGCCGACCATGGATGGTGGCCAGGGAGTGGGCCAGCCGCCGCGCGAGAGCCAGGCTGGTGAGCGACGGGTTGGCGGCGCCCATGCGGGGAAAGGTCGCCGGCCCGCAGGCATAGAGGCAGGGGATGGCGGCGAACGCGTGGTGGTCGTCGAGTACGTCGCCCAGCGGCAACGTGCACCCCTCGTGATCCTCGGTACCCAGCGGGCTCGACCACGTGAAAGGCCCTTCGGACGTCTGAGCGCCGAACGACTCCGGCAGCACGAACGCGTTGGTGCGCACCGGATGGTCGAAGTCGTCGAAAACCAGGGGCGTGGCGGGGAGGCCGAACTCGGCGGCCAGTTGGCGCCACACCTGGTCCAGCACCTGGCGCTGCCGTCCGATGACGTCCCGGTCGGCCGGGCCCGGATCCGCCGTGACCGTCGTGCGCCACGGGTACTCGCCGGCCGGCTCGCACATGACGTGACTACCGGTCCCGGGCATCTGCTCCCCGGTGAGCCGCACGTCGAAGACCAGGACGCCGGGTTCGGGCCTTTCGACCGTGATGAACAGGTTCGACCGGACGGCGTCCTCGCACGCGGTCACGTACGAGCCGGGTGCGACGTCCGCCGGGCAGTGGGGTGCTCCGCCGTCGGCAGCGCCCCCGGCGTCGCGCACCCGCAGGAAGAAGCCCTGGACGATGTGGTCGGTGAGCCCGTTCAGCCGGGGCGGGCGGCCGGGGTCGGCCGCGCACAGCGCCTGGATGGCCAGCCTGCTGCTCTCGATGGTCCCGGCGGCCAGGACCACCGAGTCCGCGGAGATCCGGCGGACCCTCGCGTTCGGGCCGCCTTCCCGGACGAGGACGCCGCGGGCCCGCCCGTCCTCGATGTCGGCCGAGAGGACTTCGGTGCCGCACAGGAACCGGATGCCGCGCGGACCGTCCAGCGCGGCGCCCGTCACCGGATGGCGCCAATGGTCCAGCGGGGAGTAGGCGTACCAGCGGCCCTCGTCACCGAACCGGGTTTCGGCCTGCGGGGTGCGCACGAGATTCGCGCAACCGTCCAGGGCAAGTCTGAGGCCGAGCTGCACGACGGTACCGGCGTGGTCTTCGGACAGGGTGGCGGTGTAGGTCTTCCAGCCGCCGGTGTCGGTGGTGCTCAGTGCGATGGGTACCAAGGTCTTGGGCTGGGTGTCGAGGGCGATGAGGGCGTGAAAGCTGAACTTGGCGTCCGTGGGGGTCTTGGCCCGTACGGTCAGGCAGGTGCCGGCGGGGGCGGCCAGCCTCGTCTGTTACAGGCGCACGGTGGCGTCGCAACGGGGGTGCCAGGGCACCGGCCAGGCGCAGGCACGAGCCGCCGCCTTCCCAGGCTTCGTCGAAGCACGGGGAGGCGGCCATCCGAGAGTTGCCGGTGTGGCGGGTGATCCACCGGTAGGTGGGCAGGACGTCCTGCGGTGACAGGTTGGCCCAGCCGTTGCCGCCCTCACGAGTCTCCGTCCCGGCGTGGTGGTAAGCCGTTCCGTGGCCGGTGTTGAAGTGGGTGACGAACGGCAGGGATGTGATGGTGGTGCCTTCGCCGATGTGGGCGGCGATGCCGGGCCAGTCGCCCTCGGAGGGGTCATGGCAGGGACCGCTCCAGTAGTCGGCGCGTGCGGGCGAGGGGTTCCCGCGCGATTCATATGGCATGGCCACCAGTTCCCCGACCAGAGGGACGGACAGGGGTGCCAGGTCTCGCGATTCCTCCATGGCCAACTGGCGACGGTGGCTTCGTCGGCCCGAGGTTCTTGTCGAGTACGCGGATATCGTCGCGGTCGGCCCGAGGGGGGCGATGTGGCCGGTGCCGACGGCCGGTTCGAGTGCGGGGTGCTCGCCGGTCACCCGCCGGGGCTTCGGGCCGGGGTTCAGGAGGTGTGTTCCCAGCCGAAGCGTGAGCGCACGCGGCCTGCGGCGATGTGGGCGAGTGCGGCGGCGTGGTAGGGCACGGTGTTCGGTGGGATGTCGTCGAACGCGTACCAGGCGATGCCGCCGCACTTGTCGGGCTCGGCGTTGTGCGGCTCGCCTTCCCAGGCGGTCGCGCGGTAGAAGACGCCCAGGCGGGGCTCTTCGCCGGGAGCGCGGTGGTCGATGAAGTGGGCGAATTCGAGGTCGTCGGCGGCGACGCTCACGCCGATCTCCTCGAAGCCCTCGCGGGCCGTGCCGTCGTCGGTGGGTTCGCCTTCGTCCAGGTGTCCGCTGGGGACCTGCCACTGTCCGGCGGCATAACCGCCCTGGCGCAGGCTCAGCAGCACGCGGTCGTCGCGGATGAGGAGGAGGTGGACGTCGCAGATGCGGCGATGGCGCTGGACAGTCGTGGGTGTGGTCACGGTGGTGAAGGTTCTCTCTGAGGCCGGTGGGGCGTCGATTATGGCGGTGCCTGGCCGCCTGCCGGAGCTGTTCTCGCCTTTCGGGTGACGTGTCAGCCCGGCTCGGTGCGTAGGAACGCCTCGGCTTCTTCCAGTCGTTGGCGGATCAGGCGCAGTACGCCGCGCGGCGGGCGGGTGAAGAAGGCGGACCGTACGGTGCGGGTCCTCTTGTCCCACTGCCACGTTCCGGTGATCCGGCCCGCGAGGGTGATGGCGGCGCGGACTTCCCCGATCGGGTTGAACGCGCGTGTCCGGTGTGCGGGGTCGTGGTAGCGGGCGCGGGTGGTGCAGTAGCCCTTGAGGGTGGGGTCCTCGAAGGCCAGGAGCCGCACATGCTCCCCGGGCAGTTCGGGGGTGGCTCGGAGCTGGTCGAGGTCCGCGGTCAGGACGAGGTGTTCGTCGGGCAGGATTCCCACGCGCACCCGTGTGACGTGGTCCTTGAGTGCCGCCAGGGCGGGGGCGATCTCGGCGCGGGTGAGGCCGGACCACCACATGAGGTCGCCCTCGGCGGCGGGGCCGTAGGCGCGCAGGTAGCGGCGGACGAGGGCGATGGTCGCCGCGGCGGGGTCGGGGTGGTTCAGGGCGAGGCCGGGGTGGGCGTGCTCGACGAGCGCGAACCGGCGGTTCTCGCGATGCAGGGAGGCGGCGGTGTTGCGGCAGGTGACGAGGCCCGATTCCCAGGCCCACTTGATGCCCAGCCGGACCGCTTCGGTGGTGGCCGCGAGGTGCTGCTTGGCGAGGCGGTCTTGCAGGTCGCGGTAGCCGAGCGGGCCGCCCTCCAGGACTTCGAGACAGTGGTCGGCCCACGGTTGCAGCTCGGCGCGGCCGATGCCGTGGCGGCGGGCGGTGGATGCCAGCCGCAGCCGCAGGGTTGCCGCGTGCGCGTCGGCGGCCTGGTCCAGCGGCCACAGATGCAGGGTGCGGCGCACGCACCGCACCCTGACCAGCGTTCCGCCCGGCGCGAGGGCGTCCCGCAGTTGGGCGGCGGCGAAACCGGGCAGGCGGGTGTGAGCGGTGACGTAGGGGGTCAGGAGCCGGGCCGCGTGCAGCCCGGCGTGCGCGTCGGCGAGCAGGGCCGGACTGTCCGCCGGGAGGGTGGGGCCCCAGCCGTGGCGGGTGGCCACGGCCGCCCGCTCGGCCGCGGCCGTGAGCGCCACGGGCGAAGCCACTCGGTGCTCCTTTGGGGTGCGGGAGGCGGATGGTGGTCTGGGGCCGCGAGGAGCACCCGAGCGTAGTGGTGGCCGTCAGGCCATGGGGGCGGATGCCGGGAGTTGGTGCCGCTCCGGCCACAATTCTTCGACCATGGCCGCTAACTGCTCGTACCCGTACTGCACTTCGGCGTACTGGTCCTCGGCGCCCCACCAGTGCCTGTCGTTGTGGTGGATGTGGTACTGGCTCCAGTCCCCGGTCCGGCCCGGCTGGCTGCTGGTGGCCGTGCAGGTCGAACTCGTCCGGGTGGTCGTAGACGTAGGTGCCGGGCAGCGGCACGAACCGGAACACGGAGACGCGGTCGATGCCGGGGGCGATCTCGGCAAGGAGCTCCATCGTCTCGGCGGTGCTCTGCCGGCTCTCCCCGGGGTAGCCGTGGATCAAGAACAGCTTGACGCTGATCCCCGCACCGCGGCTCCAACGCACCGCCCGCCGGATGTGTTCGGCGGTGATGTTCTTCCGCATGGCCTTGAGAATCCGCCGACTGCCGGACTCCATGCCGTACTTGACCCCCAGGCAGCCGGAGGCAGCCATGTCGGTGAGCAGCTGCTCGTCCACGGTGTCCACGCGGGAGAGTGCCGACCATTTCAGGCCGAGGTCGGTGATGTGGGTGCAGATGTCGCGGACCTTGCTCTTGTTGACGATGAAGTTGTCGTCCACGATCGCGAAGCCCTCGATCCCGTATCGCTCGATCATGTCGACGAGCTCGCGGCGCGCGCTCGCGCGGCTCCTCGAAGGCGTCGCGTTGCCATTCGTACGTGCTTCGGGGAAGGCCCGGTTCCTCAGAAGCGCTCGCCGCCACGAGGGCGGTGACACTCAATTGGACTCCGGGGTGCGGTCGTTCTCTACGGACAACCAACCGCATCCCCTGCGATCGACCCGCCCGGATATCGCCGTCGAGTTCGGCGGCCCGGGCGCCGTCGCGGATCTCACCGCCCGGCTCAACAGCCGCCGCCCAGGCGGAAAGTGGGGCTGTTAGGGCGGCCTGGTGGATTGCATGGGTGATGGTCACGCCGATCGAGCAGGACAGTCGGCGTTCGCACTGGGCGAGCCAGGCGGCGAACTCGCGTGGGCCGCCTGCGGATTCGGTCCGGATCCGGATCGGCGTCCGGCGTCCGTGCCGGTACCTCTTCGGTAGCTGTGCCAGGTCAGGCGGGTTGAGCCGCCTCCATGTGGTCGGTGGCTGCGTCGCTGCCCGCGGTTCGCGCGAGCACCCAGGCAGTGCGAGAGTCCCGAGCTTGGGTGCCGCCCGGGCCCGGGCCGGTTCGTGAAGGTGGCGCCTGGGGCGGCGGGCCCCGGGGCGAGGGCTGCCGCACGAAGCCCCGCCTCCGTAAGAGCCGTGCCGCAACGAAGTCCTGCTCAGCATCACGTCGCCGCCGACCCCAGGGCGTCTACGCGCCCGTACCAGCGCCCACCAGCTCCGCCTCCGGCTGTCGCCGCGCGCGGTTGCGCAGGTGGACGGCGATGCCCACGAGTCCGGCGACCGCTAGCGCCTCCAGCCCGATGAGGTAGTACGCCGGGGACAGGCGGTCGCCGCTCGAATCGATGAGGGCGGTGACGATGTAGGGCGCGAACCCGCCGAACGCGGCGTTCGCGATGGAGTAGACGATCGACAGGTACGAGTTGCGGACGTTGCCCGCGGTGAGTTCGGAGAGCATCGCGGGTGTCGGGCCGGCGGTGAGTCCGAGGAAGGCCGCGAAGAGGACGACCGAGAGTCCGATGCCGAATGTCCCTCCCCGGATGAGGAGTTGGTAGCAGGGCACGGCGAGTACGGTCAGGCCGACGGCCCCGGTCAGCATGACCTTCCAGCGCGCGACGCGGTCGGAGAGCCATCCGCCGAGCACGATGAACCCGGCGTAGGCCGTCAGTCCGACGAGCGAGGCGATCAGGCCCTCGGACAGGCTCCGTTCGAGTACGCCCTCGAAGAAGGTGGGCAGGAACTGGAGCGTGACGTATCCGCCCGCGGTCCAGGACACGATGGCCGCGGTCCCCGCGATGATCATGCGCCAGTGGCTGCGGAAGACCTCCTTCACCGGGCTGTCGGCGACCTCGCCCTGTTCCCGCATGGCGGTGAAGGCGGGGGTCTCCTCGACGTGCCGTCGGATGTACCAACCGCCGATACCGAGGGGCAGGCCCAGCAGGAAGGGGATGCGCCAGCCCGTCGAGTAGAGGAAGTCGTGGCTCATCCAGCTCGTGAGGGCCGTACCGAGGCCCGCGGAGAGGGCGAGCGCCACGGCGATGCTGGCGGCCTGGGTGGACCCGAACAGGCCGCGCCGCCGGGCCGGGGCGTGCTCGAACAGGAGCGAGGCGGCGCCGCCGAACTCGCCGCCCGCCGAGAACCCTTGGACGAGGCGCAGCACGGTGAGCAGGACCGGCGCGAGAAGCCCGACCGAGGTGAACGAGGGCAGCGCGCCGATCAGCGTTGTCGCACCGGACATGGTGAGAATGACGATGGACAGCACCCATTGCCGTCCCCTTTTGTCACCGAGGTGACCGAAGACGACCGCGCCCACCGGGCGGAGGACGAACGCCGCGCCGAAGATGGCCAGCGTGGCGAGGAGGCCGGTCAGCCCGTCGGTATCGGGGAAGAACGTCTTGGCGAGAACGGGTGAGAAGTACCCGTAGATGGCGAAGTCGTACCATTCCACGAAGTTTCCGATGGCAGCCGCGACGATGGTCTTGGTCTTGCCGGGCCCCTTTGTCTCCATCGGGTCTCCTTTGACGGTCAGACGGGCGCCGCTATCGCGCGGGGTGCGGATGCCGGTCGCTCGACGCTCGGACCAGGTCGTCGCACGATCTGGTATGACGTTTTACCAAGGTCAAGGTAAGCGGGGGATAATACGCCGTCAAGCAGTGTTGCGCCCCGTGCATCGGAGTCGGCCGGGGCGCTTCCTCCCTGTTCGGGCGAGTCGCCGGTGGCGTCGTGGCGGGCAGTGCCGGTCAGATGGCGGCCGGGAGCCCGCCGCCCCGGGGCGCTCCGCGGGACGGGGCCGATGGGGTTCCTGCCGGCTCTCGGTGAGGCAGGGCTCGCGGATTCCGAGGGGCCGGGAACGAGGGGTGAGGCGGAGGCCGGGCCCGGACCGTGCGCCGTCGCGGAGGCCAGGGCGCCTCCCGCGTGGGCGCGGCGGCGATCAAGCTAGTGTGTGCATCAGTCTTGGGGAGGATTGCACGCGATGGCCACTCTCGCCGATGTAGCGAAGCGGGCAGGGGTGTCGGTCGGGGTCGTGTCCCGACTGCTCAACGGCGACGACACTCTCCGCGCACGGGACGAGACGAAGCAGCGGGTCAGGGCCGCGGCGGCCGAACTCGGATACACGCCGAACTACGCGGCGCGCGCACTGCGCAAGTCCAGGGTCGGTGTGATCGGCCTGGCCGTGCACGACGCGAGCAACCCCGTCTACAGCGAGATCGTCGCCGGCGCCCAGGCCGAGGCGGCGAACGCGGGCTACGCCCTCATGCTGTCCGACGTCAACGCGCTGGCGACGGACGACGAGATGTTCAAGCGGTTCGTCTCCGGCGGCGCGATCGACGGCCTGCTCCTCCAGCGGGCCGGCACCGCCGCCGACTCGCTGGTCTCGAAGATCGCGTCCGGCCAGGTGCCGACCGTACTTCTCAACGACCACACGCGGGGCACCATCGGCAGCGTGGCCGTCGACGACTACACGGCGGCGCATCTGGCCGTCTCCCACCTCATCGAACTCGGCCACGAGCACATCGGCCTGCTCCAGGTCGACGGCCCCCGGAGCCGTGCGGCCCGCCGGCGCAAGGGGTGGGTCGACGCGCTCACGGCCGCCGGGCTGGAAGCGCCGAAGTCGCGCGTCTTCCGCGGCGGCCACACCGCCGAGGAGGGGTACCGGGGCATGAGCGAACTGCTCTCGGCGCCCGCGCTCCCCACGGCCGTGTTCGCCGCGAACGTCCTCTCCGCCGTCGGCGCGCTCAGCGCGGCGCACGACATGGGGGTGCGGGTGCCCGACGGCATCTCGCTCGTCGGTCT
Source organism: Streptomyces sp. NPDC044033 (assembly GCF_056434425.1). Lineage (NCBI taxonomy): Bacteria > Bacillati > Actinomycetota > Actinomycetes > Kitasatosporales > Streptomycetaceae > Streptomyces > Streptomyces sp. NPDC044033. Next base: position 59,763 of record NZ_JBWKFF010000026.1, read on the forward strand.
CCACGACGTCTTCGTCGCGGACTTCCTCCAGCCCCGGCTCACGGTGGTGCGGCTCCCGCTCTTCGAGCTCGGCGCCAGGGCGGTGACGCTTCTCCTGAGCCAGATGGACAACGAGCCGGCCCGCCACGAGAGCATCACGACCCCGGCCCCCGTCATGGTGGTCCGCAAATCCAGCGCCCCACCCGCGAGCCGCTGATTCCGGGTGCGCCGTCCCGGGCGCCGCTGACGCCGAGCCTCGCGCCTCGTCGGCTCTGCACGTGCCACCCCGGACGCCGCTGGCGCCGAGTGCCCCGCCGCACACCTCGCCGACCCTGCGCGTACCGCCCCGGGCCGTCGACGCCGAGCCTCCCGCGTCACCGGCCCTGCGTGCCCTACCCCAGTCGCCGTTGGCAGCGGTCGCCTCGCCTCCGGTGTCGGCGACACCCTCGGCTCACCCATGGGCGACCCGGCCTTTGTCGCCCATGACGTACGGACTCCCGCCACGCGCCCTCACGAACCCGGCCTCGCTCCCCGCGTGAACCGCGGCCTTCCGCTGGCTGCCCGCCGCGGATGTGCCGGGCCGGCCCGTTCGATGAACTGCGGGTTTCCGGCCGTCCGCCCGGCGTGATGTGCGGGCCCGCATGAGGCGTCCGCCCGGGACTCACCTCGCCGCACTGTGCCCCCTGGCCGTGTGCCCCCGTGGCTGCCCCCTGCCCGTTCGACACACACGCCCCACCCGTCACGCGAGCCAGTGCCCTCCGCCGTCCGTCCACCGTGCGCCCGCTCGACACGGTGGACGGACGCACTCCACGGCCGCGTGCCCAACCGGCCCAACCCGCCCGGCCCAGCGGCCCGCGAAGTCGCCGAACGAAACCCGCCTTTGCCCACCTCCGGCGAGAGAGGCTAGTCTGGTAAGACGTTTTACCACCTAGTGTCGCAGCGTACTGCCGAACCCGGTGCGCGGCGCCTGACGAGCCGGACGAGGAGGTCTTGATGCGGAACGCGAGCCGCCTTCAAGGAATTACCTGGGACCACCCACGTGGCATCGACGCCCTCCGTGCCGCCGGTGGCGAGTTCGAGCGCGGGACGGGTATCACGATCGACTGGACCGTCCGCTCGCTCCGGGAGTTCGAGGACACGCCGGTGGCCGAACTGGCGGCTGCGTACGACCTCGTGGCGCTCGACCACCCGTTCATCGGTGACGCGGTGGAGGCGGGCGCCCTGCTGCCGCTGGACACCGTGTTCCTCCCCGCGGAACTGGCCGAACGCGCCGAGGACTCAGCCGGTCCGAGCGACGCCAGCTACCACTGGAAGGGACACCAGTGGGGCGGCGCCGTGGATGCCGCGTGCATGGTCAGCGCCCACCGCGCCGGTGCCGTCGCCCGTGCGGAGATACCGGTCCGGTGGGAGGACGTCAGCGGGTTCGCGCGGCGCCACGGACGGGAGTCGGTGCTGCTGGCGGCCAACCCGACCCATCTCTGGGGCACCGTGCTCTCCCTGTGCGAGGCCGTCACGAACACCGCCGTCGGCCCGCGTGAGAGCTGGCGCCGGGGCGGTGACGGCCGCCCGGCCTGGTGGGGGGAGGCCGGTATCGACCCCGAACTCCTGGAGGAGGGCATCGAGCGGGCAGGCCGCCTGCTGTCGCTCTGCGCGCCCGCATCGCTGGCGAGCGACCCGATCACCGTGCACGAACGCCTCGCCCGCACCGGCGACCCGGCCCTCTACTGCCCGCTGGTGTTCGGCTACATCACCTACGCCCGACCCGGCGCGCGTGACGCGCTCGTGGCGTTCGGCGACGCTCCGCGTATCGGTGATGCCCCCGTCGGCACGCTGACGGGCGGGGTGGGGCTCGCCGTCTCGGCCCGCTCGGCAGCGGGGCGTGACGCCGCCGCCTTCGTGCGGTTCGCGACGTCGGCGGAGACCCAGGCCGGTCACGCGCACAAAGCGGGAGGGCAAGCGGGCCGCCGCTCCGTATGGCAGGACGAACGGGTCGACGCCGAGGTCACGCACTTCTACCGCGACACCCTCGCCACGATGGACCGTTCCTTCCTGCGGCCCCGGCTGCCCGGCTACCCGGACTACCAGCGCGCGGCGGCGCACACGCTGCACAGCGGTGTGGCCGACGGCGTACGGCCGCGGGCGCTCGCGACCGAGCTGACACACCTGTGGCGCAAGCATGTCCGCGTCTGATCCCCGTCCGGGCGGCCCGCGCCCCCGCACCGTCGCCGAGCAGTTCGCGCGGGTCGAAGCCGCGTACGGAGACCGCCCGGCGCTGCGTTCGACGGAGGCGGAGCCGGAGACAGCGATGGGGATGGAGACAGCGACGGGGACGGCGACAGCTACCGGGCGGGACTCCGGCTGGCTGACCTTCGCGGAAGTCGCCGGGCTGGCCCAAGCGGCCGTGTCCCGGCTGGCCGCCCTGGGCGCCGTCCCCGGTGACCGGATCGTGCTCGCGCTGCCGAACAGCGTGATCCTCCGTGTCCTCGACCGGGCCGTGCTCGGGGCCGGGCTCGTGCGGGTGGCGCTCTCCCCGCGGCTGCACGCACGCGAGATCGCCGACATCGCCGCCGACTGCGACGCCCGGGTGGTCTGCTGCCGCGCGGAGGCGGAGGCCGACATCCGCGCGGCTCTCGCCGCGGTCGGGTCGGCGGCACGCGTGACGGTCTGCTCCGACACGGCGGCCCCATCCGGCCAGGCGACCGGGGCCCGGACGAGCTCCACCCGGGCGACCGCGCCCCTCACTCCGGGCTCGTTGGCCTCATCGGTGGCGACCCCGCCACCGACGCACACCGCGTGGCCCCCGCCGGCCCCCTCCGACATCGCGATGCTGATGTACAGCTCGGGGACGACGGGCCGCCCCAAAGGGGTCGTCGTCACCCATGCGACCTGGGTGGCGCAGACCACCCGGGCGCTGCGCGAACTGCCCGCGATCGGCCCCGGGGACGTCGTCCTGGCCGTGGCCCCCATGAGCCACTTCGGCGGGTCGATCGGCCTCGACTGCGCCGTGAGCGGCGCGGCCACGGTGGCGATGCCGCACTTCGATGCGCGTGCGGTCCTGGCGGCCGTCGACGCGTTCGGTGTGACGGTCCTCCCGCTGGCGCCGATCATGCTCGACCGCGTGGCGCGCGCCGCCGAGGGGCCGGTACCGGTCTCCCCGCCACAGGGCATCAGGGCCGTCCCGTACGGAGGTTCACCCATCGGCATCGCATCGCTCGAACGGGCGGAGCGGGTCTTCCCCGGAGTCCTCACCCAGTTCTACGGGCTGGCCGAGGCTCTGGCACCGCTCACGGTGCTGACGCCCGCCGACCATGCCTCAAGGGTGCCCGGCCGGTTGGGGTCGGCGGGGCGGGCCGTCGCCGGTGTCGCGCTGAGACTGGTGGACGGGGAGGTCGTGGTACGCGGTGACACCGTGATGGACGGGTACTGGAACCGACCGGAGCTGACCAAGGCCGCGTTCACCGGCGGGTGGTTCCGTACCGGCGACCTGGGAGACATCGACGCCGACGGCTACGTACGCCTTCTGGGCCGCTCCAGCGAGATGATCGTGACCGGGGGGTTCAACGTCTACCCCGCCGAGGTCGAGCGTGTCGTCTCCACGGTCGACGGCATCCATGAGGTGGCCGTCGTGGGCATGCCCCACCCGGTATGGGGCGAGGGCGTCACCGCGGCGGTCGTACTCGACAGCGGCCCGACCACCGGCACCCCCGGTGAAGAGGTCCTCGCCGGTATCGCACACGCCTGCGCGGCCGCCCTGGCCGGCTACAAGAAGCCCGTCGCCGTGCACGCCGTACCCGAGATCCCGAGGAACGCCGCGGGCAAGACCGACCGGAAGACGCTGCGGCAAAGACTGTCCGGCCACTCCGAACGCTCTGACTGATCCGACCGCTCCGACCGCTCCGACCGAGAGGAACAACAAGACGATGCAAGCGCTTGACGCCATCCGCGTCCTCGACTTCACGCAGATGATGCTGGGCCCGTTCGCCACCCAGGTCCTCGCCGACCTCGGCGCGGACGTGATCAAGGTGGAACGCCCCGAGGGCGAGTGGGAACGCGACCTCGCCATGATGGGCGAGTACGTCGATGGCCAGTCGGCGGCCTTCCTCGCGATGAACCGCAACAAGCGCTCGGTGGCGCTTGACCTCAAGGACCCTCGGGCCAAGGAAGCGCTGCTGAGGCTGGGTGCGACGTGCGACGTCGTCGTCGAGAACTTCCGCCCCGGTGTGATGGACCGGCTCGGCCTCGGCTACGACGACTTCAAGGCCGTGCGGGACGACATCATCTACTGCTCGGGCTCCGGCTGGGGCCAGGACACCGCGTTCGCCAGGGAGGGCAGGCCGGGCCAGGACCTTCTCATCCAGTCGATGTCCGGGCTCGCGGCTTCGACGGGCCGTGCGAGTGATCCGCCGACCCCCGCCGGTACGGCCATCGTGGACCACGCGACCGCGCTCACTCTCTCCAACGGCATCCTGGCCGCGATCATCGCCCGCGGCACGCACGGCATCGGCCAGCGGGTGGAGGTGGATCTGTACTCGACCGCCATCGCGATGCAGTGCCAGGAGATCTCGACCTTCGTCAACCAGGGCACGGAGTACCGGCGGTCCGAGTCCGGCATCGGCCAGGCGTGGCTGTCGGCGCCGTTCGGGGTCTACGAGGCGAGCGACGGGTGGCTGGCCCTGGCGATGGCGCCACTCGAAACGGTCGCCGACGCCGTAGGAGTCGCCGCCCTCGCCGACTTCGACGCCTGGGCCGAACGGGACGATGCCAAACGGGCGTTGGAGGACGTCACCCGGACGGGCACGGTCCAGCACTGGCTCGACGTGCTCCTCCCGAAGGGCATTTGGGCGGCACGGGTGCGCACCACCAAGGAGGCCGTGGACGAGCTGCGGGACGAGGGCTCCGACCTGCTGGTCACCCTCGACGGTCCGGCGGGAACGCCGATCGAGCTGGTCGGCTGCCCCATCTCGCTCAGCGCGACACCGTGGCGGCAGCGCCTCGCGCCACCACGGACCGGTGAGCACACTGCGGCCGTCCTCGGCGAGGTCCTCGACGGGGAGAGCCTGACCGCTCTGGTGGGTGAGAACCGGTGACCGCGCGGCAGGAGCAACCCGCCGTCGTGGCGGGCGAGACCGACCGTCCGCACCGGCATCTGGCGGTCCAGGACCATGCCGTCGACGGCGGCGGCGTCGTGCGCGTCCTGAGGATCGACCGGGAGGAGAAGCTCGGCGCGCTGTCCGGCGCACTCGTCGCAGCGCTCGGAGAGCAGATCGTCCGTGTCCGGCAGGACCGGGAGGTCCGTGCGGTCGTCCTCACCGGCACCGGCCGCGGCTTCATCGCGGGCGCCGACGTGGGCGAGTACTCCGGGGTCGGCACCGACGCGTTCCTGGAGTACCAGCGGATGTCGCGCCAGGTCTTCGACGCCCTCGAACGCCTGCCGCAGCCCAGCGTCGCCGCCGTGAACGGATACGCCTTCGGGGGCGGGTTCGAGGTCGCGCTCTGCTGTGACTTCATTCTCGCCTCCACCCGTGCGAGGTTCGCCCTGCCCGAGGTCACGCTCGGCCTCATCCCGGGAGGCGGCGGCACCCAGCGGCTGGCCAGGGCCACCGGGACCCGCTTCACCAAGGAACTGGTGATGACCGGCCGCAGCGTCCGGCCCGACGAGGCCGTCCGGCGGGGCCTGGTGACCGAGGTCGCCGAGCCGGAGGCGCTGGCGGAGCGGGCCCTCGCCTTCGCCGTGCTCCTCGCGATCCAGGCGCCGCTCGCGGTCCGTGAGGCCAAGCTCGTCATCGACGGCGGGGTGGCCCAGGGGCTGGACGCGGCGCTCTCGGCGGAGCAGGCGGCGCTCGGCCGGCTCTTCGATTCCGCTGACGGGCAGGAGGGCATCAGCGCCTTCCTCGGCAAGCGCGCGCCCCGGTTCACGGGGGCCTGACCGCACGTTCCGGCGGAACGGTGAGAGAGCCGACCCAACGGGAGGAGGAGGGCGGAGGAGGGCGAGGGCGCATCCGGGGCGTACCCAGCGGCCCCGGCCGGCCCTCCCCCTCCCTCCCGGCACTCGCGCACCGCCGCAGGGAACGCGCCGTCGCCGACGCCGGTCTCCGCCGCGAACGCCGCGGTGTGCTCGGCGACTTCGGCGTAGGCGGTGAGCGGCCACCGCAGGATTCGCCGCGTGCTACGTTCCGCAGCGTCCGCCGCACCTCGCCGCCGAGGACCGTCATGCCGCAGCCCGCCGTATTCCCCGTCTCCGTCAAGGGCGTTGCCTGCGACGCGCACGACCGCGTCCTGCTGCTGCGCAACGAGCGCGATGAGTGGGAACTACCCGGCGGCCGTCTGGAGCCGGGCGATCCGCACGCCGGGGTACCCGCCGATGCCAGCCCCGAGCGCGCTCTGGAGCGTGAGGTACGGGAGGAGACGGGCTGGACGGTCGCGGCCGGCCCCCTGATCCCCGGCGGCGTGTGGATCTACGAACCGCTCCCCCACCGCCGCGTGCTGATCGTCACTTACGGCTGCACCGTCCTGACCCCCCGGCAGGCTCCAGTCCTCAGCCACGAGCACCAGCAGATCGGGCTCTTCACCGCCGACCAGGTCACGGACCTGGTCATGCCCGAGGGCTACAAGCGGTCGATCGCCGCCTGGTACGCGCGAGCCCATCCCGTATGACCACGCCCAGTGGATGACCGGGCCCGGTCGACGCCGGGCCTGTGCCTGCGCCATGCGGCGTACGAGGTGGGCGGGGGCTCTGTCGGCGTGGTTCTCGGCGTAGCCGTTGCCGACGCCGCTGGGGTGCGTAGGGGCTGCGGCCCGTACCGGTGGAGCTGGTGGACGGGATACTCACCGGGCCCTACGGAGGGTTCGGCAAGATGGTCAAGCCCCGGCTGCGGCTCGCCTATCAAGATCCGCCCGTGGGAATCCCCGCCTACCCATCACGGTGCCCCGTCTCATCCATCACCATGCCGCAGTTGAGGCCGCCGGCCGAAGCCACCCCGCGTTCAGCGCGCAGCGCATCGCAGCATCGCGCATTCAGTGTGCGTCTCAGGTGTCCGTCGCGCTCTCAGAAGCGGTACCCGGAGAAACGGACGGTTCCTCGAAGGCGTCGCGCTGCAATTCGTACATGCTCCGGAAAAGGCCCGGTTCCTCGGAGGTGCCCGCCGCCACGAGATCGGTGAATGTGCCCGACTCCGCGAGGCGGCCGTCGTCCAGGACGTAAATGAGGTCACTGTGCCGTACTGATTGCAACCGGTGGGTGATCAGCACGATCGTCTGGCCGGTCTTCGCCAGGTTACGGATCTTGGTGAACAGTGCCTGCTCGGATTCGGCGTCCAGGGCCGCGGTGGGCTCGTCCACGATGAGGATCTGCCCTTTTCTGTACTGGGCGCGCGCGATACCGATCTTCTGCCATTGTCCGCCGGAGAGATTGTGGCCGCCCGCGTAGCCGCGGGCCAGCAGGTACGGCAGCCGCCGCATCATCGCCCGCACGCTGATCTCGGCCCAGGCGCCCTCGTGCTTGCTCCAGCCCAGGTCGTACTTCAACGGCCCGCCGAACAGCAGCTGTTCGGAGCTCGACGGAGGCTCGGCCTCGCTGGCTTCGCTGTCCTTGCTGTGGCGTGCGCGGAAAGCGTTCATGCTCCCTCTCCCCCGGGATAGACGTCGGTGCGACGGCGTACGGGCACCACGGTCGGCGGCGCCGGGTGGCGGCGGCAGCAGTGGGAGTGCCGCGCATCGGAGCCTGAGGTCGCTTCGAGTGTGGGACTGGTTGCCGTCCTGTCAGACGCTGCTGTGGTGCGCGGTCCCGCTGCCGCGCCTGGGGCGGTTGGCTATAGCGCCCGCTGGGCAGTTCGAACGCCGTCGCCAGGAAGGCGCCCTGCGGTGTGGACCGAGGCCGGACTGCGGCGTCGGCCGCACCGGGCGGCCCTGGACGGACTCGGGGTCCGAGGCGAGTGGGAGTGGGCCTCGTCGATCGTCGACGCGGCCTCCGCCCGCGTATAGAGGGGGCAGTTGACCGGGCCGAGTCCGGCCGATCGCGGCAAGAAGGGCAGCGAGTCCGGCGAATGACCCGGCCGCCACCGCTGCGGTTCCGAGCGGTCGATCGTCTGGCTGTCCGGCTGTCACCGGCTCGCCATCCGGTACGAGCGAAAGGGCGGCCGTCCCCTCGCGTTCCTCGGCCGTGCGGCCGCCCTGGCCTGCTAGAAGAAGCCCGCAGGACTCACCCCGTGAGACGTCCTCTCAGGCGTCGAACAGCCCGACGACGCACTGTCGCAGTTTCCTGGCCTCGGCGAGGTCCTCCGCGACCACGCAGAAGCAGACGTCTCGGTAGGCCGGGTCGAAGGCCGTGCTGATGACCACCCCGGTGCGCGTGTCCTGGTCGTAGGCGAGACCGGCCTCCGTCAGCGCGGTGACCGCGTGGCCGAACGAGGGGACCGGCCAGGCGACGTGTTCCAGCAGCACACGGCGGTCCGGGTATTCCGGTCCGACGATCCGTCCGCCGATCTCCGCGTAGATGTGGGTGGAGCCGGTGGTGCGGCTGTTGAACTCGGTGAAGTACAGCCGCCCGGCCGGGGTGACGATGGCGTCGGTGCTGACCGTGCCCCGGTAGCCCATCGCGCGCAGGGGTTCGCACAGTGCGCGGCCCCGTGCGAGGAGTTCGGCGGTCAGCTCCGGGCGGACGGTGCACACCGGCATGATCTGGGCGCTGGGGGTCGGTTCGTAGATCATCTCCCCCTGTCCGGCCGGTTCGATCCCCGCGTCGGTGAGCGTGAACTCGGCGAAGAGCGCGGTGGAGTCGGGGAAGTACCGCTCCACCACCAGGCGGTAGCGCCCGCCGCCGGCCAGCTGCTCCCAGTGGTCCCGCAGGTGTCCGGCAACCGCGGTCCGGCCGCTGAGGACGGTCAGCCGTCGCGCTCCCCACGCGGTGATGCCGCCGAACGGGCTGAGGATCTCATTGCCCTTGGTGGCCTGTCGGTACTCGTGTTTGACGATGACGGGATGGCCTTGCTCGAACAGGGCGTACACCGCCCGCGCCGCCGATTCCGCGTCGCCGCAGACCGTGCCGTCGGGGACCGGCGTCCCCGTACCGGCCGCCAGGGCGCGGAAGACGGCCTTGCTGTTGGCCAGAGAGCCTCCGCCCTGGGCGATGAACCCGTGCCCGGCCACCGCGTCCAGCAGACCGAGTCCACGGGCCAGGTCCACCGCGGCCGGGTCGGGGTGCAGCGGGATCACTTCGTCGATCCGCCGGCCCGTCAGCGCGGCGCGCACCCGCTCGCGGAGGGCGGGGTCGGCGAGCGTCGCAGGGGTCAGCGCGGCGGTGCCGGGCGGGGTGACGACGGCGAGGGAGGCGGGGTCGGTGCCGGTGAGGGCCGTCACGTAACGGACGAAGGAGTCGTCGGGGGCCTCCGGGAGGACGAGGACGTCGTGGTCCCGGGCGAAGAAGAGGGCGCGCTTGGCATGCCAGCGCGCGGTGGCCAGCCGTTGTTCACCGGCGTTCTCCAACTCTTCGGTGAAGTCGTTGCCGATGAGCAGGCGGGACATCGTGGCTTCCCTTCTCGGGGCGTCGAATCTCGGAGTGTCGAAGGCGGTTGCGGGGCGGGGAATCGCGAGGGCGTCGGTGGGCGGGGCTCACAGCGGCTGCCCGGACTCCGTCTCGGGGCCGGGCGGCGGACGGCTGTCCGCCGAGGCCGGCACCACGTCGTGGGCGGCGGACGGGGCGGTCGAGCGGGAACAGCAGACGGCGATCAAGAACGCGAGGGCCGCCGCGACGGCGGGCAGGGTGAGGGTGCGGGCCGGGCCCAGGGCCTCGACCATGGATCCGGAGAGCCAGCCGCCCACCGCCGCGCCCAGAGCCATGGCCGCGGTCTCCGCCGCCATGCCTTCGGTGAGCAGGTGCGGGGGCAGTAGCCGTTCCATCAGGACCAGTCCGGAGATGCCGATGGGGGCGACGGTCAGGCCGGCGACGAACATCGCCGCGGTCAGCGCCGGCGCGCCGGCGGACAGGGCGAGGGGGACCAGGCCGACGACCTGGACACCCAGACAGCGGATCCACAGCACGCGCGGGGCGGCGTGCCAGGCGCGGCTTCCGTACCAGAGTCCGCCCGCCATGCTGCCGAGGGCGAGCACCGCGAGCAGGGGGCCGGACAGGGCGCGCGAGCCCAGGCTTTCGGCGCGGGCGACGACGGCGAGGTCGAGGACGCCGACGCCGACGAGGTTGCAGAAGGCCACGGCGGTGATCACGGGCATGCCGGGCACGGTGAGCGCGGTGCCACGGTGTTCGGGGCCCCGCTGGGGCGGGGGCTCGGTGGCGCGTTGCAGTGCCAGCGCCGTCGACCCGCCGACGGTCAGCACCAGGCAGCACAGCAGTCCGGCCCAGGGGCTCAGACGCGTGGCCAGTGCGGTGACGAGGACGGGGCCCGCGATGAAGGTCACCTCGTCCAGCACCGCTTCGAAGGAGAAGGCGGCCTCCAGCGTGGCCGCCTGCGGTGGTGACGGCAGCCGGGCGGTTCCTCCCCCGGAGTTCACCCGGCCGTTCGGGTCCGAGGGCTCTTCGGCTCCCTTTCCGCCCGGCGGTCCGGGCTCGGGGGCGCTTGGGAGGGGCGAAGGGAGTACGTACGCCCATCGTGTACGCGCCATCGTGCCGGTGGACGGCCGGGAGGCGCCCGTGACGGCTCCCGCCAGGCACAGCAGCCACACCGCGGCGGTCGTGGCGGACATGAGCGTCAGCAGGCCGGCGCCGTGCGCGGCGGAGGAGGCGAGCAGGACGTGGCGCTGTCCGAAGCGGTCCACGAATCTGCCCGCCAGCGGTGCGGTCAGCGCGTAACCGAGCATGGTCACGGCGGCGACGACACCAGCCGTCCGGTAGGAACCCGACCGTGCGGAGACCAGCAGGACGACGCCGAGTCCGAGCATGGGCACGGGCAGCCGGCCGATGAAGGCGGCGGCGCTGAAGCGGGCGGCGCCGGGGACCGCGAGGAGGGACCGATAGGCACGGATCAAGAACGGGCCCTTTCGAGGCGGCCCGGCGGCGTGGCCGCGGACGGCTGGGCCGCGGACGCGAGGCGGTCGCGCAGGGCCCGGAGGAGTGCGAGGGCGTCTTCCGCCTTGGTGTCGGGCGCGCGGTCGGCGAAGTAGGCGGCGATCCCGTCCGTCGCGATGCCCTCGGCCGCCAGCGCGCGGAGGACGTTCACCAGCGTCCGCTGGGGAAAGTGCAGCGACTTGGCGAGGACCAGGAACCGTTCGCCGGAGGTGGCGTCGAGTTCGCCCCCGGCGATTCCGGCCCGGACGGCGAACCGGAGGTTGATCAGCGGTTCGGAGGTGGCGCGCAGGGTGTCGGGATCGTAGACGAGGGCCACTTCGTCGTCGGCGTCGACGGCCCCGGAAGCATAGGCGTCGAAGATGCGGCCGATGCCCGTCACCCCGAACGGGGCGCATTCGGCGGCTCGGAGCGCCCCCATGCTGGACGAGCCGTAGACGGGGACGCCCGCGTCCACGGCACGCAGCACTTCTTTGGGGGAGACGGCCAGGCTGTCGAGGAACCGGCCGTCCACGATGCCGATCAGGCAGGGCGGCCGGGGCCGGGCGAGCAGGGCGTCGATGTCGCCACGGACGATGGGCGGCAGGAATTCGGCATCGAGTGTCCGGGCCGCGACGGCGCGGTCGAGGCTCGGGCCGAGGAAGACCACCGGGTCCATGCGGAACGCTCCCAGATGTCAGGCCGAGTGGGTGGCGGAGAGGTCTGGCGGGGTGGCGAGCAGTCCCTCAACGGCCGTCCGCCACGCCTGTGCGGCGCGGGGCCCGATCCGGCAGTAGTCGGTCGCCCAGGATTCGAGGCCGGGTGCGATCACCCGTACGACGCTGACCGGTATCTGCGGGGGCGACAGGTCGACCACGACGACCCGGGGGATGCCCGCTCCGCGCAGTCGGCCGAGCATGAGGTCGATGTCCGCCCGGACGTCGTCGGCGGGAAAGGCGGGGATGTCCGCCATGCCGACGGTGCGGCTCGCCGGCTGCCAGGCCCAGGTGCTCTTGTCCACGGAGGCGGAACGCCGCACGTGCAGCTCGTACTTGGTGACCTTCGCGCCGGGCAGGCTGATGTCCTCGCGCATGGCCTGGATGTCGACGGCCCGGGCCTGGGCGCATTCGCTGAGCGCGCGCACCAGCGCGACCTCGGGGTCGGGGTGGGTTCCGTAGCCGCAGTGCCCCTGCGAGGTGGCGGGTCCGATGTCCTCGCTCGTCGCCGCGAAGAAGGTCGGGATGCCCAGCGGGGAGGTGACGTCGATGGCGCGGACGTCGACGCCGGCCGTGTGGAAGCGGGCGAGCATCTCCTGTGCCGCGGACGGCGCGGTCTCCAGCCGCAGGTGCGGGTGGCGGCCGCGGAGCCGGTCGATGGTGGCGGGCGGGGTCCGCGAACCGCGCTCCTCACCGGCCAGCACCTGCGGGAGGTAGTTGCTGACGAGTTCGGCCAGGGTCATCGAGTCTCGTTCGATCAGCTCGCACAGGGCGTGGCAGATCGCCTCCTCAAGGCTGTTGCCCGAGGCCAGGCCCGTGGTGGTGGCGATGCGGTAGCACGGTTCCTCGTGCAGGCGGGCCTGGTAGACGGCGCCGTCCTGCGGGACCAGGACGGGCTCTTCGCCCAGGAGGTCCCAGCCGCGGAGCCAGGACATGGGGTTGTCGTCGCGGTAGCCCGGGGCGAGTTCGAGGGTGCATTCGGCGGGGTGCACGACGGTCTCACCGGCGGCGACGAGTTCGTCATGGGAGGCGACGAGGTCGGGGCGGACGGGCAGCCAGGCGGAGTACCGCTCGATCGCCTCCATCGCGGCGCTGACCTTCGCGTCGATGGGGGTGGCCCCTTTGCCGCTGTACACCGAGATGCTGTCGTTGGACCTCGGGATGACGGCGCTGTACACGGGGATGCCCAGGTAGTCCAGGCCGGTGATGTCGGCCAGCCGCGTGATGCCGGCCCGGCGCAGATGGGGGCCGATGCGCTCCCAGGTCTCCCGGGTGGTGACCTCGCGGTGGACGCCGGGTCCGGCGGCCTTGGGGGCATGAGCCCGTATTTTCACGCTCTCTCCGTCTCTTCCCTCGTCCCGGCCGCGCCGTGCGGGGACGGTCGCGAGCCCCTGCCCGTCCTCGGGCGGACAGGGGCTCGTCCGTGCGGCAGCCCTTCCGCGGTCGCGGGCGGTGGGGTCCGGCGCTCCGGCCCCCGATGCGCGGACGGTTCAGCGAACGGTCTGTGCTCGCGGTGCCGAGAAGTGCGAATCGCTGGTGCCACGTACGGTCTGCGCCCGCGGCGCCGAGAAGTGGGAGTCGCTCGTGCCACGTACGGTCTGCGCCCGCGGCGCTGAGAAGTGCGCGTCGCTCGTGCCACGTACCGTCTGCGCCCGCGGCGCCGAGAAGTAGGCGTCCGCCGCGCCATGGACGGCGGTGCTGGAGCGTTCCTCCAGGAAGCCTTGCAACTGCTCCGGGTTCATGTGCGCGAGCTCGTCGAGCCTGAGATCCGTTTCTTTCCTCATCAGGGCCCTTTCCTTATTCTTGCCTTCTTGCTTCTTGCGGGTTTGGACGGCCGGTTACGGTCGACAGCGCCGGAATATCGCACTGCCCCGCATGGGAACGTCTTTCCGACTCCACCCCTGCCGAGTTGCACGCAATTTTTCGCGCCACCGTTCGCAGTATTACCCGCCGGGCACATGCGAAGGTCGAACGGCAATGCGAATCACCCGGTTGCTCCGGATGGCGGGAAGAAAGGCATTCCCTCCGGCAGGAGGCCATTTCGTTACGATGACACAGGGGCCAAGTACAGTCAATACTCAGCCAGGGTAGCGGAGTTGCCCCCCAAGAGGCGCTGGCCCCACGGACGCTACATTTCAGCCATGTTGCACGGCTGCCGGTTTCACTCGCGGCCCACCCTCTTTCGAGGGAATCCGAACGCCCGGCGGCCGAAGATCGAAATTGCCGGCAAGAGCGTCGACGACCTTCCGCGAAGGACATTCGGGATCTTCGACCGGGCATTGCCGAACCTCCTATTCCTTCTGTATAAAGGAAAATCCGCCAGCCGCCGGCACGCCGTCGCCCCCTCCATTCATCATTACCAACGTCCGGTAACGAGGTTCGGTGATCTTCGCTACCCGATGCCGCTCCCCCTGCTCGCGCGGGAGCACGCCCGGCACCTCCCGCGCCACTGGCGTCCAGGCGGCCCGCCGGCACCGCACGTCCGATACCCCGGTACCCCGATACCCCGGTCCTTCGAAGCGAGGAGAGCCCATCGATGCGGCTGAACAGCTACGACGAATGGTCGCCACTGCGTGAGGTCGTGGTCGGATCGGCGTCGAACTACACCTCCCATGAGCGCGAGCTCTCGTTCGAGCTGTTCTTCCACGAGAACTTCGCCGAGTCCACCTGGTACTACCCGAGGCTCACCACAGGCGGCGGGCCGTCCGCGCCCGGCCGCTCACTGATCAAACAGCGGTACGTCGACGAGCTGAACGAGGACATCGAGGGCATCGTCAAGACCCTGGAGGACCTGTCGGTCACCGTGCTCCGGCCGATGGAGCTGGACGACCGGACCACCGAAGTACGGACCCCCGCCTGGTCGGCGGCCGTGGTGCCGCCCCTGAACCTGCGGGACAACACGCTCATCGTCGGCGAGGAGATCATCGAGACGCCTCCGATGATCCGGTCCCGCTATTTCGAGACGCAGTTCCTCACCCCGGTCTTCGCCGACTACTTCCGCCAAGGCGCCCGGTGGACGGTGATGCCCCGGCCGCTGATGACCGACGCCTCCTTCGACCCCTCCTACGCCAACCGCTCGGCGACGACCGAGCCGGTCGGCGAAGCCCAGCCGTCCCCGTACGACGTCGGCCACGAAATGATGTTCGACGCCGCGCAGTGCCTGCGGCTGGGCCGCGACATCGTCGCCAACATCTCGACGGCCAATCACGCCCTGGGCGTCGACTGGCTGGAACGCCATCTGCACGGCCGGTTTCGCGTCCACCGGGTGTACGGGATCAGCGACAGCCATATCGACAGCATGGTCCTCGCCCTGCGCCCGGGCACCCTGCTGGTGCGCTCCGCACAGGTCGCCGACCTGCTGCCGGAGCGGCTGCGCGCCTGGGACCTCATCGTCGCCCCGCCACCGCGGTCCGACAGCTTTCCCCGGTACGACGATGACGACCTCATCCTGGCCAGCCCGTTCATCGATCTGAACGTCCTGTCCGTCAGCCCCGACACCGTGCTGGTCAACGAGGCGTGTCCGGAACTCGTCCGGACGCTGGAGCGGCACCGCTTCACCGTCGTGCCCGTACGCCACCGCCACCGGCGGCTGTTCGGCGGCGGCTTCCACTGCTTCACCCTCGACACCGTCCGGGACGGCGGCCCGGAGGACTACCTCCACGGCTGACCGCCGACCGTCGATGGCAGAGCCCCTCGGCCACGGGAAGAGAGCGACGATGGAGCACCGGCGACCGGAGCGACGCGAGGCCGCGCCCCGGCCGCCGGCGCCCCGGGACCTCACGTGCGGCGGCGCTGCCCGCCGTCGGCGGGAGGCGGTACGGCCATGGGCCACCGGGCCCGCGGCCCCTCCCCCGGGCCGTTCCGCCGTGCCCCGGTCCGCCGGGAGCGGCACGGGCACAGCCGCGGGCGACCGTCCGGTCCTTCCCGTCGCCGCCCGCCGTCGCACGGCCGGCTCGTTCTCCCCTTGCCGCGGGATACCGTCCAGCCCAGTCAAAGCCCTGACGAACTGTCATCATGGTTGCCATGCCCGGTGTTTCGGCACCACGAGCCCGGCCGCGACCGGCTCCGCGCCCCGCGTCGTGGTGCGTCCTCTCCGGCGCCGAGGACACCGGCAGCGCCCGATCACGTCCTCGGACCGACGACCGGAGCGGTGATGGCGCCCCGCCACACCCCCGGCTCCGGGCCGAGCCATCTCCTGCCCCACGCCGGCGGCATCGCCGGATGTGGTGGTGTCCGCCCGACCCGACGCATGGAACCGACCGGCACTTCCGCGAGGGGAAGCGAATGACGATGCAGCGACTGGACCGGGCGAAGCTGGAGAACCTCGCCCTCGAACTCACGGAGCGCCAGTTCGGGGCCGTACCAAAGCTCCGCGAATGGCACGAGGGAACGTGGACCGACCGCGAGTTCTACAAGCGGTACATGATCGAGGTCGTCCTGCAGATCCGGCTCAACAACGTGGCCGACGCCTACGCCCTGTACAAGGCGAGCTCCGGCGACTACCGGCTCGCCGCCAAGCTCGCGCGCTACCTCGCCGACGAGATCGGCCACGAGGGCATGTTCGTGAAGGACCTGGCGGGGCTCGGTGTGTCCCTGGAGCAGATCGACACGACCAAGGTCCTCCCGGCGACGGCGAAGACCATGGGCTACCTGCGCCTGGCCACCGACGAGCGCGGGCCCGCCCCGGTCGCCCTGTGGGACTGGTACCTGGAGTGGTGGTCGGACCGCTATATGCAGGCCATCACCGACGCCGCGGCGAAGGAGTTCGGCATCGCCTGCACCAGGGGAGCGCAGGCCCACATCGAACTGGACGACTCCCACGGCCACGACGACATGATGTTCCAGACCACGGCGCAGGCCGTGGATGCCTACGGGTCGGCGGCGGACGCCTACGCGGACCTGGAGATCTACATCGATCTGGGGACCGAGCAGTACCGCCAGCTCTTCGCCGCCGCGGCGACCGCCACGGCGGACGCCCAGGGCACGTGAACACGGTCACGGCACAAGGGGACACAACCGGGCCGGCCGACGACCGGCCCCCCGGGGGCTCCGATGAGTGAAGAGGCACGCGCCGGCCGCCCGCTGCTGACCGACCTGACGGAGGCGGCGGGCCTGACAGCCGCCCCCAGGGCGGCCACTGTGGTGTGCCTGCCGTACGCCGGCGGCGGGGCGTTCGGCTACCTCCCCCTCGCCCGCGCCCTGCACGAGGGCGGCAAACCGCTCCGAGTGCTCGCGGCGGACCTGCCGAGGCGCGACCGCGACGACGGCCGGCCGGCCGTACCGGCGGACCGGCTCACCGCGGACCTGGCCCAGGAGATCGCCACGGCGGTCCCGGACGCTGTGGTGCTGCTGGGACACAGCTCGGGCACCGGGCCGGCCCTCACCGCCGGCATGGCCCTGTGCGCCATGGGCCGTCCCCCCGCCCACTTCGTGGCCGTGGCCGGCCTTCCTCCCGCCCCCGGCGACCGCCCGGCCCACGCGACCGCCGCCCTGACGGACGCGGAGGGCTTCGCCCGGTTCACCGCCGACGCCGACCAGCCCGGGGCGGACCAACTGCCGCCCGAGGACCGCGCCGACATCGCACGGGCCTTCCGCTACGACGTCCTCACCACGCTGGACTGCTTCGCCATCGCCCGGCGCGAGGCCGGACGGAACGGCACCGCCGCCCTCGGCTGCCCGGTCACGGTTCTCCTCGCCGCGGACGACCGGTCTGTCGCGGACCGGCGGGACATCCGGCGGTGGGCCCTGTTCGGTACGGCCCTGCACGTCGCGTGGACCGCCGAGGGCGGCCACTACCTCAACACGAGCCGCCCGCGGTTCCTCGCGAGCGGCATTCCGTACGAGAACCCCGATGCCGTCCCCCCTTCCGAGGAGCCAGGACATGCCCCGTACGACGGACCCTGAATACGACGTGATCGTCGTCGGCGGCGGCCCCGGCGGCTCCACCGTCTCGACACTCACCGCGATGCGGGGGGCCAGGGTGCTGCTGCTGGAAAAGGAACGTTTCCCCCGCTATCAGATCGGGGAATCCCTGCTGCCCGCCACCGTCCACGGCATCGGCAAACTCCTGGGTGTCCTGCCCGAACTGGAGGCGGCGCATTTCACGACCAAGCGCGGCGGCACCTTCCGCTGGGGCAAGAACCCGGAGCCGTGGACCTTCGCCTTCGCCGTCTCGTCGAAGTTCCCCGGCCCCACCTCCACGGCCTACCAGGTCGAACGTATGAGGTTCGATCAGATCCTGCTGGACAACGCCCGTCGCAAGGGCGTCGAAGTCCGTGAGCGGTGCCCGGTCGTGGACGTCCTGGAAACGGACGGGCGGGTGACCGGCGTGCGCTTCGACGGCCCCGACGGCACCCGTCGCGAGGTCCACGCACGGTTCGTCGTCGACGCCTCCGGCAACCGCAGCCGCGTCCACGGCCGCACCGGCGGCCGGCGCGTCTACTCCGAATTCTTCAAGAACATCGCTCTCTTCGGCTACTTCGAGGGAGGCAGCCGCCTCCCTGAACCGAACAGCGGGAACATTCTCTGCGCGGCCTTCGGCTCCGGCTGGTTCTGGTACATCCCCCTCACCGACCGGCTCACCAGCGTCGGCGCCGTACTGCACCATGACGCCCTGGAGCGTGTCCAGGGAGACCGCGAGGCGGCGCTGGCCGGACTGATCGAGGAGTGCCCGCTCATCGCCTCCTACCTGGCCGACGCCCGCCGCGTCACCACCGGGCCCTACGGAGAGATCCGCATCCGCAAGGACTACTCCTACTGCCAGGAGAAGTTCTGGCGGCCGGGCATGGCCCTCGTCGGCGACGCGGCCTGCTTCATCGATCCGGTCTTCTCCTCGGGCGTGCACCTGGCCACCTACAGCGCGCTGCTGGCCGCCCGGTCCATCAACACGGTCCTGAGCGGCGGCGCAGGGAGCCCCGGCGAGACACGGTGCTTCGAGGAATTCGAGGCGCGCTACCGCGAGGAGTTCGGCCGCTTCCATGACTTCCTGATGTCCTTCTACGACATGCGCCAGGACTCGGACTCCTACTTCTGGACCGCCAGGCGGATCACCCGCGCCGCCGGATCCCCCCTGGAGGCGTTCGTCGAACTGGTCGGCGGCGGCGCCTCCGAGGAAGGCGCCCTGTTCGATTCGCCGTTCGTCGACGCGACCCTCGAAGCCGGTGCCAAGGTCCAGGTGCAGGCTGCCCTGGGAGAGAGCTTCGACGACGGCCCCATCCGCGAAAACGGGCTCATCCCCTCCCCCGACGGCATGCACTGGACCGAGCCCCGGCCCTGACCATCCGCCCGCCCGGGGGCCGCGGCTCCCGGGCGCCATCCGCGCTCCCGCAGGAAGGTGCCCCGTCACGTGAAAATGCCACGCCCCTCGACGATCCACGGTCTCTTCGCGGCACAGGCCGCGCTCCACCCCGACGCCGTCGCCGTCGAGGACGGCGAGCGCGCGCTCACCTACGCGGAGCTCGACGCCCGCGCGGACCGGCTCGCCCACCGACTCGTGGGCCTGGGTGTAGGGACGGAGTCCCGCGTCGCCGTCCTTCAAAGGCGTTCGCCCGCCCTCGTCGTCTCACTCCTGGCCACCCTCAAGGCGGGGGCCGCCTACGTCCCCCTGCACACCGGCTATCCGCCGGCCCGCCACGCCCTGGTGACGGCCGACTCCCGGGCCGCCGTCCTGCTCGTCGACAAGAGCTTCCATCCCGTCGGCTTCGACCACGGGGCACGGACGGTCGTCGTCGACGAGAATCCGGCCCCGGACCCGGCGCCGCACGCGGCACCGGCCGGGCGGGGGAACGGCCATGCCCTGGCGTATGTGATGCACACCTCCGGCTCGACGAGCGGGCCCAAATGCGTCGCCGTGTCCCATCAAGCGGTCATCGCCCTTGCCACGGACGCCAGTTGGGGCGACGGCGCACACCGGGCCGTGCTCTTCCACGCGCCCTACGCGTTCGACGTCTCCACCTACGAGGTGTGGGTACCGCTGCTCAACGGCGGCCGGATCGTGGTCGCGCCCGACGAACCCCTCGACGGAGCGCTGCTGAACTCTCTGCTGACCCGGCACGGCGTCACGGCGGTGCACGTCACCGCCGGCCTCTTCGCCGCCCTCGCGAACGACACCCCGGAGGTCTTCGCCCCGGTACGCGAGGTGCTCACCGGCGGGGACGTGGTCCCTCCCCAGGCCGTGAGCCGGGTCCTCGCGGCGTGCCCCGGAGTCCGGATCAGGCACCTGTACGGGCCCACCGAGACCACGCTGTTCGCCACCCACCTGGTCGTGGAGAAGTTCTGGGACAGCGGACGTCCCCTGCCGTTGGGCCGGGCGCGCTCCGGCACCCGGGCATACGTGCTGGACAGCGCGCTCGCTCCGGTGACGGAGGGGGAAACCGGCGAGCTGTACGTCGCCGGCCATGGTGTCGCGCGCGGCTACCTGGACCGCCCCGGGCCGACCGCGGAGCGCTTTCTGCCCGACCCCTACGGTCCGGCGGGCGACCGCATGTACCGGACCGGTGACCTCGCGCGCCTCGGCCCGGGCGGCGCGCTGGAGTTCCTGGGGCGCGGGGACGGACAGGTGAAGATCCGGGGCTTCCGCGTCGAACTGGGCGAGATCGAGGCGGCTCTCGGCCGGCAGCCCGGCATCGGTCGCGCCGCCGTCGCGGCCTTCCCCGACCGGGACGGGGCGGGACAGCTCATCGCCTACGTGGTGCCCGAGCCGGGCTGCGCCCCCTCCGAACCCGCGATCCTCGAACGCCTGGGGACCACCCTTCCCGCATACATGGTGCCCGCGGCGGTGGAGGTGGTGGAGGCCCTGCCCCTCACCCTCAACGGCAAGGTGGACCGCGGTGCTCTGCCCGCCCCCCGGCGAGCGGCCGGCGGCGGCCGGGGCCGCCCGCCGCGCACCGAGCGGGAGAAGGAGCTGTGCGCGTTGTTCGCCACCGTGCTCGGCGTCCCCGGGGTGAGCGTCGACGACAGCTTCCTGGAACTGGGCGGGGACTCCTTGCGCGCCTTCCGGCTCGTCCGGCTCGTCGCGTCGCACTTCGGCATCCGGCCGAGCCTGCGGCAGATACTGCGTACTCCGACGGTGGCAGCGCTCGACGCATGGCTGGAGCAGCAGGCCCAGGAGGCGCGGACTTGAGACTCGCCGCGGTTCCCCCGGCTTCATCGGAAGCGCCGAGGAGCGGATGAAGGCGGCGGCACCGTCGAGAAGCGCCCGCCCGTCGCGAACCGGTCGAGGGCCTCTGCCGCTCCTCGGTCCGGCGGAGACACGAGCTTGATACGGGGCTCCTCGGCGCTGCGGTCGGCGTGCCGCCATGCCGATGGTGAGCACGGGGTGCGCCCTGCGACCCAACGGGCTCTCCGACGCCGCCCCAGCCATGGACACTCCCGCTCCGCCCTCCCACCGCACGCACCAGCGCTACGGTCCGGCGCCCCATATAGCTCCTGTAGTTTCTCGTCCCCTCCCGAAAGGCACATGTCGGATGCCTATCCCTGGGGAAGAGCCATGAAATGCTTGCACCATGAAATCGGCAGGACGCGGCCGACGCATCCTGCGGCCGAAAGATTCCCGCCCGACGGACGAGAGTCCATCCGGCACAGAATTAAGCGGTCGAGCCGAGTGCCCGTCACATGATCTTCGCGGCGCGGCCATAATAGTGAATACGCCTGTGAGTGCGCCCCGCCGCCCGAAGGAATTCGCCGTTCGGCGGCCTCGTCGTCCCGGAGCGAGCGTGCCCGCAGTTCCACTGATTCGTTAGTTGCGGGTATGAACCTTCGCACGAACCTCCGATTGAGGAGTGAGTTCCCGTGGCCGTGAGCTGGGCGAAACGCATCGCAGTCACTGAGCCCGCACCGAAAGTCGTCCGCTATGCCCGGTACCTCGCACCCCATTGGCAGGGGCTGCTACGGATGGACAGCGAGAACGGCATCGGCCTGATTCCGGCCGTCGCTTTCTTCGGCGCGGTCGCGGCAGTTCTGTTCGGCGCGGGCGGCGCGGGCGCGGCCGCGCTGCTCGACGCGGTCCTGGGGCGGCACTATCTGTACCGCTCCTGGCCGGCCCTCGATGCCTCGGCTGCCGCGGCGCTCTCCTTCTCCTACTGGCTCGTGGGCCGCTACGGACTGCGGTTCTACGATGTCGACCCGACGTCCAACGACCTCTGGCGGATGATCACGGTCGCCAACACCGCTTGGCGCTCTCTGCCCCGTGCGCACCGGACCGCGCAGAAACCGCGTCTACGCGCGGCCAACACGGCCGCTCGCATCCTGCTGGCGGACCCCGGGGACGCCCGGACCCACCAGATGCTCAGCGTGCACGCGGACGCCTTGCGGTATCTGGCCATTACCGTTCTCGCGGACGCTCGGCACGGGCAACTCGAACAGGCCGAGGAGTCGTCCTTCGCCTTCATGACGCGCCCCGCGGGCCTGGGCGCCGCCGCCGACACCGAACCTGATGCACCGTCACCGAGCGAGCGTGTCATCAAAATGCGCACACAGCCCTGAGCCCGCGACCGCACGACGGCCGGCACGACAACGCAATCGCATGGCGCGGCCGGGCCCGGGGCGGAGCCGGCGCACACCGCGTATCACCGTGCGTCGGCCGGTAGCGCCAACACCGGCCCGTAGCCCACGAGGTTGAACGGAGTGCCGGCCGAAGAGCCGTTCCGTGCCTTCGCTGCCGGAACCGTGGTGGAGACGGAACTCCCGTCCGTACGCATCCCGAAGACATCCGGCTCCTCCACCGGGACCCACACGGCAGTCCAACCCGGACAACTGCACCGCCACCGCGATCGTTCCAGGACCGCACCATGGGCTGCCGACTGATCCCTGAGCAGTAGAACCGCTCGCGCGCCTTCTGTCGTGCCGCTCTGTCGCCTCGTCCGCTTCGATTGCTCTGGTGCGACGACCCGGCCCCGCAGAGACCGGAGCGCACTCCCTGCCGAACCTGCGCGGTACAGCGAGGCACCGGTGCACACATATGCGTTCAACACGTGCACGCCTCCATAGTCCACCTCCCCTTCTGCGCCGCGGGCTACGGCGTTTACCTGAAAGAGACCGGCCGTACGGGCCTCCTGGCTCGTCGTCGGCGTATACCGCCCGGCGAGGAGGGGAGCGCACGTGCTTGGAGGGCCGGGACTCGCTACGGAGTCCCAGCAGCGTGATGCGAGCGGACGGCATCGACACCCTGCCGCCTGCCCTGCACGGCGTGGGTCCGGCTGTCAACGACCCCGCTCGTGAACTCGGCACCGCGCTGGGGGTCGCCTACTCGGCCGCGTCCTCACCACCGCCCACCGCACATGCCTCACCCGCACTCAGCACGTATTCGCCGCAACGGCACAGCCTGCCCGTGTCTCCTGCCATCGACAGCCGGTGGCCCCGTCAGGAAGGGACGCCACGTTGACCGCGCCAGACACGTCACCGTCGCCCATCGCCCAGTTGGAGCGGGCCCGGGAGCTCATCCTGCCGGGCCTGCGAGAGACCGTCGGGATGATGCACCCCCACCTGGCCCGGGCCTGCGGCTACCACTTCGGCTGGTGGTCGTCCGACGGGCAGCCGTCCGACGGACCGCGGCAGGGGAAGTATCTGCGGGCCGCGATGGCCCTGCTGGCCGCTGAGGCGGCGGGAGGGCGGCCGGAGGACGCCAGGCCCGGGGCCATCGCGGTCGAACTGCTGCACAACCACTCGATCGTGCACGACGACATGATCGACGCGGACGAACTCCGTCGAGGCCGCCCCACAGTGTGGGCCACCTATGGGACGAGCACCGCCGTACTCGCCGGTGATTCCCTGGTCGCGGCGGCGCTCACCCCTCTCGCGGCCATCGGCACCGCGCCCGGCAGGCGTGCGCTCCTGATCCTCACCGACTCCTTCCACCGCGTCTGCGCCGGGCAGGCGGGCGATCTGAGGCTGGAGCAGGGCCGGGCGTGCACGGTCCAGGAGTACCTGCGCATGGCCGAGGACAAGACGAGCGCCCTCCTCGCCGGTGCCGCTTGCATCGGCGCGGTGCTGGCAGGAGCGGACAAGACGATGTCCGACCGGTTGCGGGCCGCCTGCCTGGACCTCGGCCTGGCCTGGCAGGCCGCCAACGATGTGGAGGACATCTGGGGGGACCCCGCTACCACGGGCAAACCCCCGCTGAGCGATCTGCGGCAGGGCAAGACGACGCTCCCCGTCCTGGCCGCACTGCAGTCGGACACCCCGGCCGGACGCGAACTCGCGACGCGCCGCGCCACCACCAACCGCGATGCCGAGGGCCTGGAACACCTCGCGGAGCTCATCACCCAGGCAGGTGGCCGCGCCCTCGCCGAACGCGTCGCGCGGGAAAAGCTCGCCTCGGCGCTGGCACATCTCCAACACCTCTCCGCACCGGCCCCCTACCGTCGCGCGTTCGCCGAACTGTTCCGGTTCGTCGTCACTCGCCGGGCATGACCGGACGCGGTCCCACTCCATTCACCACTACAGGGAGACCCCCCGTGAAGACTGCACCGCATCGTCCGCAGGACGCCGTACGTGATGAGTACGAGCACGAGCTCAACGCCCACTGGGAGGCGAAACAGCACGACGACATCAACCTGATGCTCGGTGAGGAGGACGGGCTGTTCCACCACCACTACGCCGTCGGGGACTTCGACCCCGACGTCCTGACCGGACCGCCCGCAGAGCGGCAGCCCCGCATCCTGCGGGAGATGCACCGCATGGAAAACGCACAAGTCGAGCTGATACTCGACGGCATGGGTCAAGCAGCCAGGGGCGGCCGTGTCCTGGACGCCGGCTCCGGCCGGGGAGGCACCTCGTTCATGCTCCACAGCCGCTTGGGCTGCGCCGTGGACGGCGTGAACTTCTGCGAGCACCACCTGGCCTTCTCCCGGAAGATGGCCGAGCGCAGGGACTGCGCCGACAGCGTCCGCTTCCACTACGCGAACATGGCCGCCACCCCGTTCCCGGACGCGTCGTTCCAGGGGGTGGTCAGCAACGAGACGACCATGTACGTCGATCTCTTCGAGACCTTCCGCGAGTTCGCCCGCATCCTCGAACCCGGGGGCCGCTACGTCCTGGTGACCTGGTGCGGGAACGACGCGGAAGCCGCCCCCGGCACGGCGTCCGAGATCAGCGCCATCGACAGCCACTATGTGTGCCACATCCACCGGCGCAGCACCTACTTCCGCGCCCTGGCGGCCAACGGGCTGGTCCCGTCCGCGGTCCACGACCTCACGGCCGAGGCCATCCCCTACTGGGAACTGCGCTCCCACTCCGACCTGCGCACCGGCGTCGAGGACCCCTTCATCGAGGGGTACCGCTCCAACCGGCTCAACTACCTGGTCATCGTCGCCGAACGGGCCAAGACCAGCGCGTAGTAGGTCCCGGGGCCCGGACTCGCACAGTGCCGACGGCGGGGCGGCAGGCAGCCGGGCGACAGCGATGGCGATGGCGCCGGGATGTCGGGAGGGGCCCGGCATCTCACCGGTACGGGCCTGCCTGGGCGCGTCGGTCAACTGCCGCCTCTTCTACGCCCTCGGCATCACCCGCCTCGGCATCGGACACCCCCACCACACCTGGGAGGCGTGCCGGTGAACCCCATCGACCTGGGGCTGTCCGCCCTATCCCCCAAAACCCCGGTGCGCCGCCCCACCCGGCAAATCCATGTCGGCGATGTCCACGCCAGCGGCGGCGCACCGGTCTCCGCGCAGGCCATGACCACCACCGACAGCGCCCTCGGTTCGCCGAAGTCACCGCGGCCGTCCGCGGCACCGTCCGCAGAGCTGGGGTGCCGGTGTCCGTGCGCAAGCAGAACGTCCAGATCATCCAGAACGTCCACGACAACACGTCATCCGCCCCCTCAAAGACGAGGGTGACGTGCCCGTTGAGGAGGCGGATGTCCACGAAGACGGCTCCGTCATCTCCTCCCACCACCTCACCTATCGGATGGGCATCATGAACTCCTCCACCGGACCGCGGGCAAGCGATAACGCCATCAGCTACCCGCTGCCGCGCCGCAATCCGCTGCTTCCCCCTCCGCAGTTCGACCAGCTGCGACAACACCCGCCCCAGCAGGTGCGGTTCGGCACAGGTCAGGCGTGGTTGCTGACCCGCTACGCCGACATCCGCTCCGCGCTGGCCGATCCCCGGGTCAGCTCCGACAACACCAAGCCGAACTTCCCCGCGCTGATTCCCGTGTCACAAGTGCCCCGGGCCCTGTCGTTCTTCCGCCTGGACGACCCCGAACACCGACGGCTGCGCAGCATGATCACCCCCTACTTCACCGCCCGCGCGAGCCGCGGGTACCGGGCGGACGTCCAGAAGGCCGTCGACGAGCTGGCAGAGGCGATGGACACCATGCCGCAGCCGGTGGATCTGGTGGACGCGTTCACCGACCCGCTGCCCGCGCGGGTGATCGGGCGGCTCTTCGGAGTGCCCGATGAGGACCTGCCGTTCTTTCGCCGGCAATCCCGGCAGATCACTACGGCCGGTGGCCTGACCGACAACGCCGACGACGCGTTGGGCGCGCTCACCGAGTACATCGACCATCTGATCACCCTGAAGCAGTCGCATCCCGGCGACGACTTGATCAGCAAGATCTTCGCCGAGCACGTCGCCGCGGGTGAACTCGCGCGCGAGGACTTCATCGCGATGATCCGACTGCTGCTGCTGGGCGGGCACGCCACCGCCAACCAGGTCGCCCTGTCGGTGATCCTCCTGATCGACAACCCGGAACAGCGGGAGGTGTTCACCGGCGAGCCGGCCAACCTCCAGGGCAGCCTCGACGAACTGCTGCGCTACGCCTCGATCGTGCAGCACGACCTGGTCCGGATCGCCGCCGACGACATACAGCTATCGGGCGTGCAGATCAGCGCCGGTGACGCGGTGATCCTCGCGCTTCCGTCCGCCAACCACGACGAGCAGGTATTCACCGACCCGTCGGCGCTGGACCTCCAGCGGGATGCCCATCGCCATATCGCCTTCGGCAACGGACCGCACAAGTGCCTCGGGGCACCCCTGGCGTTGCTGGAAATGGAGATAGCGCTGTGCACCCTCTTCCGCCGCTACCCGAACCTGAGGCTCGCCGCTCGCGCCGCCGACATCCCCTACCGCCACGAGATGCTCGTCTACGGAGTTCACCATCTGCCCGTCCGCTGGGACACACACGACCGTTCAGAGGAAGCGAGCGGGTCATGACCGTACACGCGGAGAGCACAGCCGGCTGGCGTGAACGGCACCGCCGCCATCTGTCCGAGCTTCCGGTGTGGCCGAACCGGTCAACGCCGGCGAACGACGCGCTGCCGCCCCGCCTCGCGGCTGCGACCCACGCCGCGCTCGACAAGGCCGTCGGCTTCGCTCTCGACCGGCAACGGGCCGACGGGGGATGGGAGATGACGGTCGCACCACGCATCTTCGAAACCGCCGTGGTGCTCGCCTGCCTGCGCGGACGCGGTATCCCGAGGAGGCTCGACCAGGCCCGTACGTGGCTCAAGAGCGCCTCGCCTCAGCCCCACCCGGCGTCGGCGCGCGACCTTGAGGAGTGGCTGCGAGAACTGGCCCTCGCCCCCCGACAGGCACGGTCATTCCCCATTGAGGGGATCGGAGGCAAGGAGAGCCGTCCCACTCTCATGGCCCGGACCCTCGCCGTCGCGCTGGGAGCCACCGGAGCCGATCCGCATGGCTTGTACGACTACGCGGTGCGGGCCATGCGGGCAGCAGCCGAGAAAGGGCGGCTGAAGATATGGCACCAGGTCGGCTTGGCCGCGGCGGAACTCGTAGCGGGTGACGCCCTGGGGCTTCCGGTGTCGCAGACCGCGTTGGAAGGGTTGACAGCGGCCCAGGACGCTGACGGCGGCTTCTGCTCAATGCCCGCGGTGGCGGCGATCGCGCTGCTCGCGCTGGAAGTGTCCCCCCGGTCCGCGGCGCAGGCGAAACGTTGCCGGGACTACCTGTTCGACCAGCAGTATTCCGACGGGACGTGGGGATTCGTGCCCAGCGACGTCCTGGACACGGCGTTCCTGAGCGCGCGCCTCAGGCATCACCCGGGCTTCGACCGGGACGGGCTCGTCCCGGCACTCGGCTTCCTGGCCGACCGCCAGGAGCCGGCCGGTGGCTGGTCGTTCAAGTCGGGGCTGGAATGCGAGAACGTGACTACTTCGCTGGTCCTGCTCGCACTGGCCGACTCCCCGCAGGGGCGTACGGTGTGGCCCGCCGCGGAGAGCTACCTGGCGCGGCAACAGCGTGCTGACGGGCTGTGGACCACCTGGCAGTCGGTGGACGACTATCCCGGACACGACGTCGTCGCGCAGCCGGTCGCCGCCGTCGACACGCACGGCTCCGCCACGATCGACACCACGCGAGCGCGGGAATGGCTGCTGGCAGGTGAGGGCCCGGAGGGCTGGATCCCCGACTGGTACTCCCCGCCCGCCTACGCTGTCCTGGAGGTGGGCACGGCGGTCGGCTGGAACAACCGGGCGGCCCGCTCGGCCGTCGCCCGTCTCCGTGCCGAGCGCAACGCCGACGGCGGGTGGCCCGGGCTGCCCGGCGGCCCGAGCACCGGGCTCGCGACCGGGCTGGCGCTGTCCGCGCTGATCCGCTCCGGCGGGTACCACTCGCCCGAGGAGATCGCGCTCTCGGCCGAGTACCTGATCGAACATCAGGCCGCCACCGGAGAGTGGCCCGCACCACCCGTGGCATACGGGCCCCGGCCGCTGCTGGCGCACTACCCCGCCCATGCCCATGCCTTCGCCTGTGGCGGACTGCGCGACCTGCTGTTCGCCCGTGTCCCCCCGCCGGCCGGCAGCGGCGGCTGAACAGCCGCCCGGGCCGCCGTTGTTCAGCAGAGTCCGCACCGCGGCGCCGCCACCCGGCACACCACCGAAGGCAAGCAAGCCCAAGACAGAGAAGGCAGAGAAGACAGAGAAGGCAGCGGGCGCCGCCCGAAGCGGTCACCGCCCGCGAGCACTACCGGCACCCGCCCCGTGCGGCTCGCCTTGCCGAACCCCTGCACCGACCGCTTGACGATCCATAGGGGCTCCCTGTCGTTCACCGACTACCGGAGGAATCAATGAGCAGCAAACCCGACGTGTGGGACGCCGAGGACTGCGGGCTGGTCAACGGCCCCGTACGTGATCTTCTGGCTGGGCTGCACACCGTTGACGACGGCCCTGCCGCGCCGGATGGCACGACAACGTACAAAGTCGGCGAACCCGACTACGTGCCGTACCGCTCCACGGCGATTCCCTGCCCCCCGGACGGCTACGCGATGGCCGAGCAGACCATGCGGGCCATGAACTCCCCCGAGATCGGCGAGAGCGTCCGGTCGAGTCCGCTGGCCGAGACCGCCCACCGCACCACCGCGGCGCTCGCGGCCACGCTCTGGAGCGGCACCCCGTCGGCCGTGGCCCGCGGCCTCACCGAACTGGCCGAGGTGGCTCCGCACAAGGGAGGCGAGATCCCGGAGATGTGGAGCGAGTACCGCAGGCGCAACCCTGGTGCGACCGATCCGATCATGGCCATGCGGGATCTGTGGGGCAGCCTCTACCGCTGGGAATTCCTGCGCGGCTCCGACGCCCGCGTGCACGACCTGGCCGGGGCGCTCCTCTCCCCCGCCCTGGCAGTCGACTACGGCGGCGCCTCCGACGACCCGGGGGCCGGGGAGCGGAGCGACTACCTGCGGGCCGCCGGCGAGGGTATGGCCTACCTGTCCGGCCCCGCCGCCACCCAGGCGGTCAGGGACCTGGCCGTCATCGGCGGGATGATGACCCTGAAGGACACTCTCACGGAGACCGCGGCCAACACCGGCCCCCGCATCGCCGACCTCGCCCCGGTGACACCCGAGGAGTACGTACGGGCCCGCTCGTGGGACGGTGCTGTGTCCACCCACTACCGCCTGATGTTCGGCACCGCGCACTACCAGCACCTCAGTGACGGGCTCGGCGCGTTCACCTCCGCCACGGCGTGCGACGCCATCCGGCGCCCGCTCGACAGCCTGATGCGTTACAACGACATCACCGACGCGGTGGCCGACCATGTGCACCACGAGGGGTTCAACGAGTTGCTGCTCGCCCTGGTGACGTCCGGCTGCGACGGAGTCGCCGGCTATGGCACAGCGCTCGCCGAGTTCATCGACGCCCTGCTGGACTGCGACTGCGGACAGGCCGGTCACGCCGAAGCCGCCGAAGTGTCGATGGGCACCTGCCTCTGGTACCTCCTGGCCCCCCGCTACAACGTACGTAGCCAGCTCGCCGCGTACTCGGCCGCCGGCGGCGATGTGGGAAGGGCGTTCGCCTTGCCGGGACCCGGCCGGCGAGCGCCCCGCGCATGCACGCTGCAACCCGGCAGCACGATGCACAGCCGGGAGTGGAAGCCGCTGTGGGAGCTCGGCGAGCGCCGCTCGGCGCAGGAGCGGGCCCACCGCATCGCCCGACGCGGCCTGATCGGCGGCATCGACGCGTCCGCCTGCGCGTCCGTCGCCGCGTCGGTGCTCGACGGCTGCGACCGCGCCGAGGACATGGACAGTCTGCGCGGGCTCGGTGCGGGCTGGCAGCGGGTGTTCGACGCCGCGCTCAGGGCGAGCGGGGCAGCCGGAGGCGAGCACGCGACGCGGTACCGGAGCCTCATCGACGACATCTGGCAGCATCTGGTCCTGGGACGCGGCGCCTCGACCAGGGCTGACGCCCGCCTGTTCATGGACGTCGACGAGACGACGCGGGACAGCTACCTGCTCCCCGAGGAAGACGGCCTCCACGTGCGCCGCGCCTTCTTCGGGGTGGCGACCGGGTTGGTGGAGCTCTGCGGCCTCAATCCGTACGACCGTCTCGCCGACGGTCTGACCGCCATATGCCGGTAACCGGCCGGCAGCGGGCGGCCATAACGGTGCACGACCCGGCGGCCGGCCCCGTCCCGGCGTTCCGCTCGGGGTGAGGCCGGACATGGGGAAGAAGCGGGAAAGCGCCTTCTGAGCTGGAACGACGAACCTGGTCAAGGGGTTCGATCAGACCAGGCGGGAGGCGCTTTCCGCGTGCGGCCCGGCCGCGCGCCGGATGCCTGGGCCCGGCGATGAGCGTCATGGGGCGGGGGGCGGCGGGGGACCGCCCCAAGCAGGTCGAATACGCCCCCCCAGAACGACTTTCGGGGGGGGGTCTCTTGTGTCGTAGGGGAATGAGGGTGGGTTCCTGTTCTTGGCGGGAGTGGTGCGGCGGGGCGTCGGGCCGGGTCAGTCGTCGGCCAACGTGACCCGCAGTGACGGCTGGAGGAGGTCGGCGTGGGCGCGGACCATGTCGTCGCAGAGCCGCCAGATCTGGTCCACGGTCAGGGTCGCGGCGGTGGCCGGGTCGGTCATGGCCGCGTGTCGGATGTTCCGCGGCTCGTCGTCGACGGCGGCACGTACGACGAGGTCGTTCATGCTCAGGTACGTGCGGTTGAGGGCGGCGAGCTGCGGCGGCAGGGCACCGGCGCGGGTCGGCTGGATGCCCGTCGCGTCGACCAGGCAGGGCACCTCGACCACGCCGTGGGCCGGGAGGTTGTCGATCAGGCCGCGGTTGGGGACGTTCCCGTAGATGGTGCGCGGGGTGCCGGTGACCATGCTGTGGATGACCTGGGGGGCGTACTCCATGGTGCCCTCGACGGTGAGCGGGGCCCCGGCGGCGAGGGCGTCGCGGGTGTGGTGGTACTCGGCGACGTTCTCGTCGACGATGCCGAGGTAGGCGCCGATCGGGAGGCGCAGCCGGTCGACCTCGCTGTCGTGGTGCAGGTACCAGGGCACGTACTCCGAGGAGTGCTCGCTGGTCTCGGTCGGGTAGTAGCCGAGCCGCCGGTACATGTCGACACGCACCCGGCGCCGCAACTGCGCGTCCTTGGCGATGAGTTCGTCGAGGCGGGGGTAGAGGTCGGTGCCCTTGTGCTCGAAGCGCAGCACCCAGGCCTGGTGGTTGACGCCCGCGGCCCGGTAGGTGATCTCCTCATAGGGGACGCCCACGAGCTTGGCCAGGTCCTGCATGGTCCAGTACACCGAGTGGCACAGGCCGACCACCTTGGTCAGGCCGGTGGCCTCGGTGAGGTACTGGATGTTCATGGCCATGGGGTTGGTGTAGTTGAGCAGCCATGCGTCGGGGCAGAGTTCGGTGATGTCCTCGCCGAGTCGCTTGAGGAAGGGGAAGGTGCGCAGGGCGCGGAAGATGCCGCCGACGCCGAGGGTGTCGCCGATGGTCTGGCGCACCCCGTGGCGGGCGGGGACATCGAAGTCGGTACGGGTGGACTCGCCCATGCCGATCTGCACGATGTTGATGACGAAGTCGGCGCCGGCCAGGGATTCGCGGCGGTCGGCGTGGGCGGTTATCCGGGCGTCGGCGCCCAGTTCGCGCGCGATGTAGTGGGCCGCGGCTTCGGCGGTGGCCAGCCGTTCGGCGTCGATGTCGTGCAGGGCGATGTGCGCGTTCCGCAGCTCGGGGAAGGCGAAGAGGTCGGCGAGCAGCCCCTGGGTGAAGACGACGCTTCCCGCGCCGATGAAGGCGATCTTGGGTTGGGTCATGACGTGTGCGCTCCGATGGGAGAGAGGTGGGCGAGGAGGGCGGCGGCGGAGCCGCCGATGACGAGGGAGCCGAAGTCGGTGAGCTGTTCGCGCCGGCCGAAGGCGAGCGGTTCGGTGAGCGGGCCGAGGATGACATCGGGGTGGGCGTCCCCGATGACGAGCAGGTCGCACGCGGTGGGCATCGCGGTCCTTGGAACGGGTGGGAGCGGGCGGTCAGCCCTTGAGGCCGCTGGAGGCGACCGAGCGGATGAATGCCTTCTGCGCGAAGAGGAACGCGATGAGCACCGGAAGGACCGTCAGGACGTTGCCCGCCATGACCGCGGACCAGTGGGTGTGGTGCTGTCCCTGGAAGGTGGTCAGGCCCAGTTGCAGCGTGTACTGCGTGTCGTGGTTGATGGCGATCAGCGGCCAGGTCAGGTCGTTCCACGTGGTCAGGAAGGTCAGCACCGCGACGGTGGAGAGCGCGGGCCGCGCGAGGGGCAGGACGATGGAGCAGATGACCCGCATCCGGGAGCAGCCGTCGATCCAGGCGGCCTCCTCCAGTTCGCGGGGCAGCGACAGGAAGAACTGCCGCAGCAGGAACACCGCGAACGGCGTGACGAGGGCGGGCACGATCAGCGCGCCGAGTGTGTCGATGAGCCCGAGCTTCTTCATGACCAGGAAGGTGGGGATCATCGTGAGCTGGAACGGGATCGCCATCGTCGCCAGCATCAGGACGAGCAGCAGCCGCGACCCGGCGAAGCGCATCCGGGCGAACGCGTAGCCGCCGAGCACGCCGAACACCAGGTTGGAGGTGACGGCGACCGCGGAGACGATCACCGAGTTCAGCAGCCAGCGCAGGAACTTGCCGTTGCCGAGGACGTAGCTGTAGCCGCCGAAGTCGATCTTCGAGGGCCAGAGCGCCGGCGGGAAGCGGTTGATCTCGGCGTCGCTCATCACCGAGCTGAGCACCAGCCATATCAGCGGTACCGCGAACAGCAGGGCCAGCGGTGCGAGCAGCAGATGCCAGCCGCTGAACGGGAGCCGGAAGCGGCGCCTCCCGGCCGGCACCGCCGCCTGCCGGGAGGTGACCCGTGACGGCTCGGTGGTGGTCGCGGTCATGAGGCGGCTGCTTTCGTACGAGGGGTGCGCTCGCGGCGGACCACGCGCAGCACGATGGCCGCGACCATCAGCACCAGGGCCAGGACGTAGGCGGCGGCAGCTCCGTACCCGGCGGTGAACTCCTTGAAAGCCTGCTCCCAGATGAAGTAGACGATCACGGTGGTCGAGCCGAGGGGCCCGCCCTTGGTGGTCACGTAGACGAGGTCGAAGACCTGGAGGGACTGGATGGTCTGCCACAGAAGCAGGAACACGCTCACCGGCGTGAGCGCGGGCAGCGTCACATGCCGCAGGACCTGGAACCGGCCCGCGCCGTCGAGGCGCGCGGCCTCCACCAGGGACTGCTGGACGTCCTGCAGCGCCGCCAGGTAGATGACGGTGCACAGGCCCGTCCCGCTCCACAGGGTGATGACGACCAGGACGAGCAGCGCCTGCGAGGGGTCGGTGAGGAAGCCCTGCGGCGAGATGCCCAGGTGGTGCAGGAAGGAGTTGGCCGCGCCGAACTGCGGGTCGAGGATGAAGGAGAACAGCACGCCCTGTGCGGTGGCGGAGATGACGAACGGTATGAAGAACAGCGTCCGGTAGAGCCCGACGAAGCGGATGCGCCGGTTGAGTACGAGGGCCAGGGCGAGCCCGAGGGCGATGCTCAAGGGCACGTACAGCACCGTGTAGAAGACGGTGTTCCGCACAGCCTGGTGGAAGTTCGGGTCCTGGCGCAAGGCGTCGTAGTTGTCGAGGCCCACCCAGCGGCTGGGCGTGACGAGGTCATTGGCCTGAAAGGACAGCAGCAGCGACCAGATGACCGGCAGCACGCTCAGGCCGAGGATGACGAGCACGGCGGGCGAGACGAACGCCCACGCCGTGGCCGCCTCCTTGCGGCGCCGACGGCGCAGGGCTCGCGGCTCCGGCCGTTTCTGCGGCAGTGTCAGCGGGGTGGGGAGTCGGGGCATATCAGGTCCTCAACGCGGTATCAGCAGGGCGGCGTTGGACTCCTCGGCGCAGGAGCGCACCGCCTCGGCGGGGCTTTTGCGGCCGAGCAGCACGGCGACGATGGCCTGGCCCAGGGCGCGCGAGACGCGGGGGTAGGCCGGGTGCACGGGGCGTACGCGCGCCGAGGTGACCGCCTCGGTGAACACGGACAGGCCGGGCGTACGGGTGGAGTGCTCGCGCCAGGCCGGGCGGTCCTCGCTGCGGCGGCTCAGCGGCAGGCTGCCCGCCTCCACGTCCCAGCGGCTGTCCTGGGCGGGCTGGGTCAGCCAGGTGACGAAGGTGATCGCGGCTTTCTTGCGGGCCTCGCCGTTGTCGAACAGCGTCCAGGTGTCGGGCCCTGAGATGGTGAGGGGGCGGCGGCTGAAGCTGGGCAGCGGGACGACGTGGTAGTCGACCTTCGCCTGCCTGATGTCCGGCAGCTGCCAGGGGGCCGTCGGCACCATGCCCATCCGACCGGAGAGGAAGACCCGGTACATCTGCTCGCCGCCGGGCTTGGGGTCGATATAGACGCTCTTGTCGTCCACCAGGTCCTTGACGACCTCCAGGGCGCGGGCGCCCACCTTCTCGAAACCGATGCTCCGCCCGTCCTCGGCGATGACGTCGCCGCCCAGGTCCCACACCATCGGCCACAGCCGCCACACGGTGTCCTCGTCGCCGGTGCCGGGCCAGCCGGTGCCGAACCGCCCCTTGGCCGAGTCGGTGAGGCGGCGCGCGGTGTCGGTGAACTCCTTCCAGGTCCAGCCCGCCTTGGGCAGGTCGACCCCGGCATCGGCGAACACCTTCTTGTTGCAGACCACGGCCAGGGCGTCGAGGAGGGCGGGCACCGCGCGGACCTTGCCGTTGACGGTGACGGCCTCCCGGGCCGCCGCGTGGTAGTTGCGCCACGGCGTCGGTCCCTGCCGCACCTGCTCCGTCAGGTCGACCACCTGCGGGCTGCGGGCCACGCTGGCGAGGTCGGAGCCGAAGATGTAGGCGATGTCGGGGTAGGAGCCGGAGGCGAGCGCGGCGGTCACCTTCTGCAGCATGGCGTCGGACAGCACGCCGCCGCCCATGTCCACGCGGATGTCCGGATGGGTGCGCTCGAACTCGGCGGCCAGGCTGTTGATGACCTTGGCGCCGGTGTCGGTCTGGCCGTGCCACATCTGGATCGTGACGCGGCCGTCGGCGCCGACCCCGCTGGCGGTGTCCGCCGCGCAGCCGGACAGGGCGCCACCACCGGCCACCGCGAGCGCTCCGACACCGCCGGCGCGCAGCACACCGCGCCGCGACAGTGGGCCGGGCGCTCGGGGTACTGCTGTCATCACTGCCTCCAGGGGTGGGGCGCCTCGCCTCGGGCCGGCACGCCGCAGGGCGGGGTGGCGGCGGGGAACATATAAGGGCAAGCGGAAGTCTTTTAAGAGGGTTGTGCGTGGCGAGCGCCGGGTTCCGGCCATCCGGAACCCGGCGTCGGGATCAGCAGGTCTTGCGTACGTACGCGTCGTCGCCCAGGGGCGTGACGTCTTCGTCGCGGCGGACGATGCTCAGCTGGTCACCCCAGCCCGAACAGGCCTTGCTCAGGCCCTTGTCCGTGTACTCGATGACATAGACGCGGGAGCCGTACGCGGCGGTGTACTTCCCGCACTCGTTGTACCTCCCGCACTCCTCGGCGACGGCGAAGTCCAGCCCGGTCGCCTCGTGGTCGGCGGCCAGGTCCGGCGTGTTCTTCTGCCCGATGGCCAGGCCCTTGTCGTGGGCGTGCGTGGACAGGAGCGAGATGAGGGCCTTGGCCTGGCTCGCCTGCAGGAGCTTGGGGTAGCGGGTGTAGGTGTCGTAGTTGTCGGGCTCGACGGCCTGGAAGCCCTTGGCGGCGCAGGAGTCGATCCACCCGTTGACCTTGGCGGCGATGCTCTTGCGCTTGGCGGGGGTGCGGATGTCGAGGATGGCCTCGCCCCATTTGCCGTCGTAGACGACGTCACCGGCGGCGTTGTGCAGCAGCAGGTCCGACCCCCATTCGTCCTCCGTCTTCGGCTGGGCCTGGAAGGCGTTGACGTAGCAGATGTTGTACAGGCCGGGGGCGGGGTCGGCCTTGTGGTCGCGGCTGACGATCTTCACGCCGGTGGGCGGTGTGTAGGCGCCGCCTATCTGGTAGTCGAACCCGGCCCGTGGCGTCGGCAGCGTGATGCCGGACTGGGCGGCCGACGCGGAGGCCGGGGCGAGCACACAGGCTGCCGCGGTGGCGGTGAGGACCGCGGCCGACGTCGTACACCTGCGGACCATGCGATTGAAACTCATCTTTGAGCTCCAGCTGTGGAGGGGGCACGTCCCCGCCTCGGAACCCGGAAAGGGCCCTGGCGACTGAGTCCGGACTCATGGCGGAGGGCCAACTACCGGCTGGGCGTACCTCTGCGCCGAGCGCTCGGCATCGGCGTTGCCATGGAGTAAATCGAGCGTATTCAGCCATGTCAATAGATCGGTTTTGACTGAACTACCAGCATTCCGTGCATCAGTACGCGCACTCCGTGCACGATAATGAGCGGAGATGCTCGTCAGAGCTATGCTCACTGCGTGCTCAGAAGCGACCGCCATGCGCGGATACTCGACCATGTCGCCGCGCAGGGCAGCGCTGACGTGACGCAGCTTTCGCGGCTGCTCGGCGTCTCACAGGCCACGGTGCGGCGCGACCTGCGGCACCTGAGCGAGCAACGGCTGCTCGACCGTACGCACGGCGGCGCCCTCTCCAGCGGGTTGAGCATCGAACTGCCGCTCCAGCACCGCGCGGACCAGCGCTCCCCGCAGAAGCAGGCCATCGCGAGAGCGGCCGCCGCCCTCGTGCCCGACGGGGCGGTGGTCGGCCTGACCGGCGGCACCACCACCACGGAGGTGGCCCGTATCCTCGCCGACCGGGGACCGGTCACGATCGTCACCAACGCCGTCAACATCGCGGCGAACCTGGTGCTCCGCCCCACCGTCACCCTGATCGTGATCGGCGGCACCGCCCGCAGCCAGAGCTACGAACTCGTCGGCCCCATCGCCGAGAAGACCCTCGCCGACCACCACACCGACATCGCCTTCCTCGGCGTCGACGGCATCAGCGCCGCCCATGGCTGCACCACGCACGACCAGTTGGAGGCCGCCACCGACCGCGCCTTCGCCTTCCACGGCAGCCGTACCGTCGTGGTCGCCGACCACTCCAAGATCGGCAGAACCACCTTCGCCAAGATCTGCCCGACGGCCGACGTACACACCCTCATCACCGACTCCGAAGCGCCCACGGGGGAACTGTCGGCCATGGGCGACCTCGGGGTGCGGGTCACCGTGGTCGGCTGAGGCTCAGCCGGGACGCCGCGGCGGCCGGGCGGCGTAGATGCCGACGTGCCGCAGGCCGAGGGCCGCGGCGTGCCGGTCCACCAGGTCGGGTATATCCGTGGGGGCGGCGCGCTGGGCATGTTGCAGCAGCGCTTCGAACGTCCCGTAGCTCTCGGAACCCGGGTAGGCGTCCGCAAAGGCTTCCCCGGCCATGGCGATCACCTCCTGTCGCAGTCTCGCA
Source organism: Streptomyces sp. NPDC044033 (assembly GCF_056434425.1). Lineage (NCBI taxonomy): Bacteria > Bacillati > Actinomycetota > Actinomycetes > Kitasatosporales > Streptomycetaceae > Streptomyces > Streptomyces sp. NPDC044033. The sequence goes on from NZ_JBWKFF010000026.1 coordinate 97,553, forward strand.
CCGCGCCGACACCCCCGCCGAGTGGAAGATCCCTCGTCGGCGCCCCTCCCCCGGACAGCCCGCGGACCGATGCCGATGCCCAGCACCTCACGGATCCTCCCAATCGCTCGATTTCACAACGATCGCATACGATACGATCGTCACGAAATAGAGAGAGGTGGGCTGATGAGGATCCTGGCGCTCGGCGGACCCGGTGCGATGGGGGCTGTGGCGGTGCGGGTGGCGGCCGGGCTGCCCGAGGTGACCGAGATCGTGGTGGCCGACAAACGGCTCGAAGCGGCCCAGGGGCTGGTACGCCGCCTCGCCGAAGTCGGCGGTGTGCCCATGCGGGCGCTACAGGTGGACGTGACCGACGGCACCGCCCTGCGTGCCGCCCTGACCGATGCGGATGTCGTGCTCAACACCGTCGGCCCGTACTACCGCTTCGGCCTGACCGTGCTGCGTGCCGCGATCTCGTCCGGTACCCACTACCTGGACATCTGCGACGACTGGGAACCGACGCTGCGGATGCTCGATCTGGACGGGGAAGCACGGTCCGCCGGGGTCCGCGCGGTGGTGGGCATGGGCGCCAGCCCGGGGGTCAGCAACCTGCTGGCCGCACGTGCCGTTCAGCACCTGGACCACGTCCAGGACCTCTACACCGCCTGGCCCGTCGACGTCTCCGGTACCGACGGGCAGGACGACGAGCAGCTGCTCGACCCCGACGGCCGGCCCAGTGCCGCCACCGTGCACTGGATGGAGCAGATCTCCGGGAAGGCGGCGGTGGTCAGCGAGGGGCGGCTCGTCCATCGACGGCCGCTCCTTCCGGTCACGCTCACCGTCTCCGCCGAACACTCCGGAACGGCCTACACCGTCGGACACCCCGAACCGGTCACCCTGCACCGGAGCTTCCAGCCGGCCGGTGAGGCCGCCAACCTCATGGTCGTCACCCCGGGCACGCTGGCCTACCTGGACGTCCTGCGCCGCGCCATCGACGCCGGCAGGCTCACCAATGAGGCCGCCGCCGCCGACCTGGCCAACCCCTCCGTATCACGTTCGCTGCGGGCCGCGGCGGGCGCCATGACCCTGAAGGGCCCCCGGTCGCTGCCGCCGTTCTTCGCCGCGGCCATGGGCACCAGCGACGGCCGGCCGGTCACCGTCCTGGCCCGGCTCGCCGAGACGCCCGGCATGACGACGCTGATCGACGACATGGCGGAGGCGACCGGCATCCCCCTGGCCCTGGGACTCGCCCAGTTGCTCGACGGCACCGGCGGGCCACCCGGAGTTCACCCACCCGAGACCGCCATCGAGCCCGGACGGTTCTTCCTCGACCTGGCCCGCCATGTGCCCCACCTCCCCGACGGCCACAGTCCGTACGACTGCGTGATCACCGACGTGACCCCGACCCGCTGAAACACCACCTCGCAGTACCTCGCGATGCCGCGGCAGGCAGGGCTGGTGGTCGCCACCCGGCGGGGCAAGTGGACCTACTACCGCCGCGACGAGGCGAACATCGCCCGCCTCCTGGAGGCCCTGCGCGACGTGTTCTAGATCCAGACGCCGTTCAGTTCAGCCCTGCCACAGGCGAAGACGCCCCGTCGTTGACGCATCCACGCGGGCAGCCCAGCGTCGCCGCCGCGCGCCGGAGGGGGCGGATCATCCCCTGAAGACGCGCCCCGTGTCCGTCAGCCCACGGGGTTCGGCTCGCCTGGGCCGGAGGCCGTCGGCGACAGGATCGGCCACGTCACCTGGGTCAGATCGGCCACGATCACATCCGCCCCGGCCAGCGCCGCGGCGGGTTGCGTGGTGGTCAGCCCGACGCAGAAGGCTCCGGCGCTCTTGGCCGCGCTCACCCCGGCGGGGGCGTCCTCGAAGACCACCGCCTGACCTGGTTCCGCCCGGAGCGCCGCGCAGCCCGCGAGGTAGCCCTGCGGGTCGGGCTTTCCGCGGGTCACGTCGTCCGAGGTGATGAGCACGTCGAACGCGCGCAGAACGCCCAGTGCGTCGAGTTCGGCGCGGGCGTAGTCGCGGGGGCCCGAGGTCACCAGGCCCAGCGGGACATGCTGTCGTCTCAGCCGAGCCAGCAGATCCAGGGCTCCGGCGATGGGCTCGGCGGCGGGCAGGCCGGGCTCTTCCGAGTACGAGACCACCTCCGCGTGCAGTTCCTCCAGCGTGTACCCGTGAAAGGAGTGGAGGTGGTCGGCGAGCGCCTCCTTTCCCGGGCGTCCGGCGAACGCGCGCAGGGTGGCGGCGTCGTGGGGCACCTTGTGCCGCCGGAAGAGGCGGGACCAGGCCGCGCTGTTGCGCGGCTCCGTGTTGATCAAGGTGCCGTCCAGGTCGAACAGAGCGACTGTGCGCATGAGCAATATCCTGTCCCGTACAACTCGGTTGAATCATGGGCGAGTTGGCGAGGTCCTGCCGAGTCCGGTGCTCAGCCGCGGTACGCCCGGCCCGACGCCCGTCCGGTCGGCCGTACGGCTCCGCCCTCCGAGGCGGCCGCAGGGGGCTGCTCGGGACATCGGCCGCGAGGCGCGTGGGGGATCGACGGCCGGTGGAATCAGTGGACGGCGGAATCAGCGGCCGGTGGAATCAGCGGCCGGATCATCGCCCGTCCGGCCCGGGGCGAGCAACGGGGCGAGGCAGGCCGCCGCCACGGCCAGCGCGGGGACCACCAGCAGGGCGGTGCGCAGGGAGCCGAGCGACGCCAACGAGCCGATCAGCGGCGGCCCCGCGAGGAAAGCGAGGTAACCGGTCGAGGTGACGGTGGCCACGGCCGTGCCATGTGCGCCGGAGGGGTAGCGCCCGGCCCCGCTGACCACCAGCGGAAAGGAGGCGGCGATACCCAGCCCCACGGCCCCGTAGGCGGCCACCGCCACCAAGGGGTGCGGGGCCATGAGAGCGGCTGCCGCCGCGCATCCGCTCAGCACGGCCCCGTAACGCACCGTCCTGACCGGCCCCAGGCTCGCGGCCGCCCGGTCACCGCCGAGCCGCCCCACCATCATGGCCAGCGCGAAGACGGCGTAGCCCGTCCCGGCCACCCCCGGCCCGGCGTGCAGCGAGCCCGCCAGGTAGACGCTTCCCCAGTCGGTCATCGCCCCCTCGATCATCAGCACGGACAGGCCCAACGCGCTGAGCAGCAGGAGGCGGAGCGGCAACCGCCCCCGGAGCGGCCGACGGTGGGTCGGAGGGCGGGGCGGGCTGCGGCGGGGCTGCCGGTCGGCCGCCGGGCGCAGTGCGCCGCCGACGACGCAGGCGGCTGCGGCAGTCGCGGCGGCGGTGCCCGCGAACTGGACCAGCGGGGTGAGGCCCAACGCGGCGGAGGCCGTGCCGAGCAGCGCGCCCGCCAGTGCGCCCGCGCTGTACAGACCGTGGAAGGAGGACATCCGGGACCGGCCGGAGCCGCGCTCGATCTCCACCGCGTGGGTGTTCATCGCCACGTCGAGCGAGCCCACCGCCGCTCCGAGCACCGTCAGACTCGCGACGAGCCCGGCCAGGCTCCGGGCGAGTGCGGGCAGCACGATGGAAGCGGCGTACCAGACGACGGTGATACGGACGACCGCGTGGCTGCCGAACCGGTTGACCAGGACGCCCGCCACCGCCATGGCCGGCAGCGAGCCCAGCGCCACACCCAGGAGCGCCAGGCCCAGTTCGGCCTCGGTCAGCCCGAGGTCCGCCTTGATCCGCGGGATGCGCGGAGCCCAGCTCGCCAGCACCAGACCGTTGATGAAGAAGACGGCGTAGAGGGCCGTCGCGCCCTTGTGCTGCGAGATGCCCTTGTACGTGCCGCGCATGGACGTCGGTCTCCTCCCGCCGGTCGCCGCCCCACGGCGTCCGGCTCAACTCGCCCCCTCCCCCTGCTCGGGTTCGGTGCTGCGCCTCGGCGTGGATACGAGGCGGTACGGGATCGTGATGCCGGGCGGCGTCAGGTCCGCCGCGGAGGTGGCCGGATGAGCGGGCGCGCAGGTGAACGCCTCCGCGTAGCTCACGTCCGCCTGCCGCCCGCGCCGCGCCGCCTGCCGCCGGGCCAGGTCCACGAAATCGCTGCCCTTGCGGGCGCGTCTGGCGGTGTTCTGGCTGAGGTGTTCCGCGAGCATGGCCGCCTTGCGCTCCATGGTCGTGGTGATGTCGACCCACAGGTCCGGCGCGCCGTGCGTGGCCGACAAGGTGTCCAGGTAGAACAGGGACGGCACGGTGGCGGTAGCGGGGTGCCCGGTGGCCAGGGCGGGTTCGCGGGCCAACAGCCGTGCGGCCGCTGCCAGTCGGCTCGCTGCCTGGTGGTCGGGGTGGTAGTCGTCGGGGTGGTGGGCGAAGACGAGGTCCGGCCGGGCGCGGCGCAGGACGTCCACGGTCCGGGTCCGGGTGGTGCGGGTGTCGTAGAGGAATCCGTCCGGCAGCCCCAGCCAGATGAGGTCCGCACCCAGGACCTCCGCGGCCCGCCGGGCCTCCGCCTCGCGCAGGGCCGCCGTCTCGGCCGGGGTCGGGGCGCCGGAGCCGAGTGTGCCGTCGGTGAAGATCGCGACTGTGATCCGCGCGCCCTGCTCCGCGTAGTGGGCGAGGGTGCCGGCGCACAGCAGCTCGATGTCGTCCGGGTGGGCCCCCAAAGCAAGGACGCGCACTGGCTTCCCCCTTCTCCGTGTACGGCACCACTTGGGTGCCCCGTACGTTCGTCCATGGTGCCGAGTCGACCGGACCGGCGGCGCGCGGCACGGGGCCGGTGGGCCCGGACGCGCCGCCCTGCTGTGCGCACCGCACCGCACCGGCCTCGGCCGTCAGCCGGTGAGGGTCCGGGCCAGGACGCGCGCGAGGTCGCGTACGCCGATGTCGATGAGGAAGTGACGCCGCACGCTCTCCCGCCCGTTGTGGCCGAGTTCCGCCGCGTAGGCCGGCTCCGCGAGCAGGCGGTTGACCGCCGACCCCAGGCCCGCCAGGTCGTGGGGGTCGGTCAGCAGGAGCCCGCTCCGGCCGTGCTCGATCTGCTGCCGCAGACCGCCGACCGGAGAAGCGATCACGGCGCGGCCCTTCCACGCCGCCTCCGCGACCGTCAGCCCGAACCCCTCCGCGAGGCTCTTCTGGACCACGAGGGCCGAACAGCGCTGGATGGCGTTGACGGTCAGCGCGTGCTCGCGCGAGTCCGCGACCGGGAGCCGCAGTACGTGCACCCGTGCCCGTAACCGTCCCAGCTCCGAACGGGCCCGGCGGCACTGCGCGAAGACCTCCTCGGCCTGCGGATCGCCCTCGGTGCCGGGGCCGACGAGCAGCAGGCGGGCCCCGAAGGCGGGGTCCACATGGTCGGCGAAGGCACGGATCACGCCGGGCACGTCCTTGACCGCGTCCCAGCGGCCGACCTGCGTGATCAGCGGGGCGCGCGGCGGGAGGGGGCCGACCGCGTCCAGCACGCGGTCGGCCGGGGCGTTCAGCGGGATGTTCTTCGCGGCCAGGGGGTTGATCGACGGGGCGATGATGTGCGGTCTCGGCTGCGGCAGGCCACGGGGCAGCGCTCCGGGGTACGAGGCGATGCAGCCGTGCGCGTGCGCGAGGTAGCGGTACAGGAACACCCAGGCGGGCGCGGCCTGTTGAGGGTGCAGGGGCGCGCCGATGTGGGCGCGCCACAGTACGGTGAAGCCGGCTTCGCGCAGATGGGGTACGAGTCCGGCCGCCTGGTGGTCGTGCACAACGGCGACACCGCCACGGTCGGCGGCGGCGGTGAACCGCTCGGCCGACTCCCGGCAGACCCGCTCGTACAGCCGTCGGCCGCGGTCGGGCTCCGGCCAGGAGCTGCCGGTACGCACACCGCACAGCTGGTAGTAGAGCGACTTGGTGAACTGCCGGAACGCGGGGGGAGCCGCCAGGGTCACCCAGCGCACGGCGATCCCCGCGCCCCGAAAGTACGGCAGTTCCTCGCGAAGCATCTCCGCTACGCCGCCGCGGGCCGAGGTGTCGCTGATGTGCCAGACCTGGCGCCCGTCGAGCCGGGATCGCAGACCGCGCAGTTCCCGCTCGGCGATGGCGACCCGCTCGGCGCCGATGACCGGCGTTAGCCGGGACAACGGAAGTCTGCGCAGCGCCACTTCGGGCAGATCCCGCAGCCCGCGGCGGTCGTGATGAAAGCGTTGCGCGGGAAGCGGCACACGCGGCTGCGCGGTGGCCGGTGGCCAGATCACGCCGTAGTGCGATCGCGTCTCGGACACTGCCTCCTCGCTTTCGGTGTGGGCGGTGGTGGCACGGAGCTCGCTCGCACGCGTTCGGACCTGCCCTCCCCCAGGGATACGGCGCCGCCCCGGCCCCCGCTACAGCGCCCCCTCGGCGAGGAGTTCGACCGGCTCACGGAGATCGACATGCCCCAGCGCCCCGCCCTGGCGCTCCACGCCGTCGTGGACGGCGTAACCGAGCAGTTCCTGAACGCGTCGCGGGAGCGTTCGGGCGATGCCGGGCGGAGTGGTCAGGAAGTGGTTCTCCTCGGTGCGCAGCCAGCCGAGGGCGTAACTGACCTGCATGCCTCTGCGCCATTGATCCGCCGTGGAGTTGGCGCCGCCGGCGTGCAGCGTGGAGCCGAGGTAGATGACGGCGGACCCGGCGCTCATCTCCACGGGCACCAGTTCGCCTTCCTCCGCGGTACGCGCCCGGTCGGGCCAGCGATGGCTGCCGGGGACGACGAGAGTGGCGCCGTTATCGGCGGTGAAGTCGCGCAGCGCGAGGACCGAGGCGACCTGCAACTCGGGGTGGCCGTCCGGCAGATAGACGTCCCAGCCCTCGTCGTCGCGGTGCGGCCACTGGCGCTCCGCGCCGGGGCCCCGGTCGATGACATGCGCCAGGTTCAGCTGGTAGCGGGCGCAGCCGGGCAGCAGGAAGGCGTCGCACACGGCGAGCAGCACGGGGTGTGTGAGGATCTCGGTGGCGAACACCCGGGAGGCGGCGGCCACCCCGGTGAGGTGGCGGGTCCGCTCGCCGAAGAACTCCGACAGCGTCGGATTGAGGAACGCCTTGCCGTGATCCGGCGCGGCCCGTTCCAGGAGCGGGTCGAGTTCGGCGTTGAGACGGTTGAGCAGATCCGGCGCGAGTACGTCCTCCGCCACGACGACACCGTGCCGCTCGATCCCGTCGATGAGATCCCGCGCCGAGGCGGACGGACGGAATCTCGCCAGGCCGGTCATGGACGTACCTGCCTTTCCGCCGACGCGGCATACGGTGCGTGAAGCAGTGGCCCTGCGGTTGTGGGAGCAGGATTCCCGAGTGCCCGCGGGCGAAAACGGAGAGTTCAGGCCATGGCGGGCAGCGCTGAAGCGCTGCGCGCTCCACGGCGCCAACGTACTGGTGGAGGCGGCGTCGGAGCACCGAGCGACACGGGCGCGGTTGCGGGGTGCACGGACCGCGCGCCTATCGCCCCTCTCGCTTGCGTTCGAGAGGGGCGATAAGCGCGAAGGAGTGCGCGGTCGCCTGCGCGCGGAATGGACAGGTCGGCGCGCACAAGGCTCCGCGCCGACCGTCTCCCGCGTTGCCGCCCCGTCCCACACGGGTGCTGCTCGTGCGGCGCGGCCGGAGGCTGCACGGCGGCGGTGCCGTGCAGCGCCAAGTGGCCAGCCTATCGCATGGTGCTACTACATCGCATGGTGCCGCTACAGGGAACCGCGAAGGTTTCCGCGCTGTCTTTACCGCACGAGCACGATGGAGTTGATCGGCGTGAAGTCACCGCGGTAGCTGCTGCCGCGATACACGGCAGTCCAGCAGTTGGTCCCGTTGTATCCCCTGCAGACCTGGAAGCCGGCTCCTCCCGTCTGGTTGTTGATGACGTCTCGGACGCCGGTCACGTTGGACAGGTTGTGGGCGCCGTAGCTGTAGAAGATGTTCTTGTTCAGGATGCTGCCGTTCGTCTCGCGGATGCAGACCGCGCCGGACGGACAGGGCGTTGCCGCGGTGGCGCTTGGAGCCACGGTGAGTCCGAGGGCCCCCAGGGCGAGAGTCATACCCGAGACCATTGCAGAGAATTTGCGCATTTTTCCCCCTACGTCGCGATGTGTCAGTACGGACGTCTTGGATCTGAAAGTAGCCTGACCGGTGGGGGCTTACCAGGGTTCCGGTACAGGTCGCGCCCTCTGGTTCTGACGGGACTCAAGAGGCGGACGCGCCTTCGTGGATACCACGAATATACGGATTACCGTTCTTCTCCGCCCTCGCCAGCCGCCTCGGCCTCGGGACGGGCGGGCTCGCATGCCGAGGTGTCGCGTACACCTCGGAGCGGCCTGCCCTGGTGTCACCGTGTGCGATCGCCGGTGGGGGGAGGAGCGGCTGGAGGCACCCATGGGGAGGTGGAGCGAGGGGGGTTCAAACGGGTAGCAGCACAACACTAATCATACCAAGAAACAGCCAGCCGAAGCT
>NZ_JBWKFF010000026.1:105914-117171 GCF_056434425.1 Streptomyces sp. NPDC044033
CTGGGTTTTTCGTACAACTGAGGGATTTCTTTCCTGTTGTCCCGTGGTGTTGTCTGTGGGGGCGGACGTGCCCTCCCCCCCCCACCGGTGGCGCGGCGCCGCGCGTGCGATTCAGCGCGGTGCCCGCAGACCCGCGGTCAGCACATGAACCAGCAGGTCGAAGCTGTCGTCCAGGCTTTCGGAGAGGTTGAATCCGCCCTGGGCCTCCAGGACCGCGAAACCGTGGATGGCCGCGCGCAGGCAACGGGCCGCGTGGATCGCGGCGGAGTCCTCCATCCCGTAGGCGCGGAGGGCGGCGATGAGGATGTCGACCAGCCGCTTCCCGGCCTCGGCGGTCTGCGGGGTGGGGCTCTGGATCACCGCCGAGTAGCGGTGCGGGTGCTCCTGTACGTAGCGGCGCCACGCTGTCATCAGCGCGCGCACCGCCTCATCGGCGGAGCGGCCGAGCGTGGCGCGCCCGGCCCGGTCGGCGATGTCGTCGACGATGCGGGCCGAGACGAGTGCGCGCAGCTCGGCGAGGTTGTGCACGTGCTTGTACAGGGACGGCGTACTGACTCCCGCCCGGCCGGAGACGGCCGACAGGGTCAGGGCGGCGGGGCCGTCCTCGTCCAGGACCCGGAGTGCGAGGTCGACCACCGCGTCGGTGGACAGCGCCGCCCTAGCCACGGGTGTCACTCCCGGCGACCTCCACGACGGCCGCGGCGACCTCGTCGGGGAACTGGATGTGCGGGTAGTGCCCGGCGCCCTCGATCATCATCAGGCGGCCGAGTCCGGCGGGCAGCGCGGCCACGATGCCCTCGCCCTCCGCCTCGGGATCGGGCCAGTCGGGGTCGAGCGTGCCCATGAGGATCAGCGCCGGGCACCGGACGTCGGCGAGCCGGGCACCGGCGACGGTCGAGGCCCCCATGCCCGCTTTGCCGACCAGGGCCATCCGGCCCGGCCGGCGCAGGTCCTCCTCGACGGAGGCGAGGAAGTCGCCGTAGCCGGCGGGCTTGGCGCCCGGGGTGGCGTGGTCGAGGTACCGCTTCCACAGCGGGACGCTGCGGAGCAGGATGGCACCCAGGAGCAGGGCGGTGCCCTTGCGGTAGCGGGCGTGGGTGGCCAGCGCCCGCGCGGCGATCTTCTGGGGGCGGGTGAACGGGCCGATCTCGACGACGGCGCGGACCAGTTCCGGCCGCTGGGCCGCGGCGACGGTGGCGGCGCCGCCGCTGAAGGAGTGGCCGACGACGACGGCGGGGCCGCCCAGGTGCCTGATCAGGGCGAGGATGTCGCCGGCCGTGTCGGTGTGGGTGTATGACGCCCAGTCAGCGCTGGACGCGCCGTGGCCGCGCACATCCATCCGCGCGACGCGGAAGCCGGCGGCCGCGAGGCGGGCGGCTACTTCACGGTAGGCCGTCCGGTTCTGCCCGATGCCGTGCGAGAGGACGATCAACGGGCCCGCGCCGGAAACGTCGTACGCCAGCCGCCCGCCGTCGGACTCCAGGAACTCCGTCGCGTGCGCCTCGTGGTTAATGCTCATAGCCAATAAGCTATGGGCATTAACCAACGTGCGTCAACCGCTACCGACGGGCAGGAAAGGGGACGGCTCTGGCCGCCGGCGGTAGTCGGTCGTGACGTTGTCGACGTCAGCGTGGAAGCGTGAGGACGGGGGCTGATCGCCGCAGGCGGTGTGGGGACGTTGGGAGCCGCCGTCGAGGACCGTGCCGGTACCGGCAGATTGGCGGCCGTTGCGGCCCGCTGTTCACGAGCGGCTGTTCACAGGCGGCGCCAGCGCGCGGAGGCGAAGGAGAATACGCCGAAGAGGATCAGGCCGACCGCGACGGCGACCAGGAGCCACGGGCCCGCCGGGGTGTGCGTGAGGCTCCGGAGGGTGGCGTCCATGCCTTTGGCCTCTTTGGCGTCGAACCGGATGGCCGCGATCAGGATGAAGATTCCGGCCGCGGCGAACACCAAGCCGCGCGCCACGCCCCCACCCACTCCCAGGCCGGTGACGACCTGCCGTGTGCGGCGGCTCACCGTGCCGAGATCCAGCTGCCGGAGGAACTTGCGCATCGCCGCCCGTATCGCGAGCACCGCGCCGATGCCGATCAGAAGACAGCCGCCGGCCCCCACCAGCACCTGGCCGTACGACAGTTTCAGCACCGTCGCCGTCCAGTCCTTCGACTTCGCGTTGCCGCTGGAGCCCCGGCCGCCCCCGGCGGCGAACACCGCGGTTCCCCAGCAGACCGATCCGTAGAAGACCGCCCGGCCGCCGTCGAGGAGCCGCGAGGCGGCCTTCCGGCCCGTCCCCCTGCCGAGCACCGCGCGAGAACCCCGCCACAGCGCCATACAGCCGAATCCGACGACCAGCGCCCACAGCATCACCTTCCCGAAGGGCTGCTCCGCGACCTGGTCCAGCGCCCCTTGGCGATCCGCGGACTCCCCTCCGTCCCCCAGGGCCATGCGTATCGCCAGGGCTCCGATGAGGACGTACACGACACCGCGCGCGACGAAGCCCGCCCGACCGGCGGCGGTCAGCGTCTCCTCCTCGGCGGCCCTTGCGGCGGAACCCGCACCGCGGCCCCTCCCTTGTGCCTGAGACGACGTCACAAGCTCCTCCCCAGCGGCATGGGTCGCGCGTTGCGCGTCCTGGCCCCCGAGTGCCCCCGTACGAAGGGCTGATGCGCCTTACGGCCAAGCAACTTGTGCACCGCCAGCGGCGCTCGGCCGGCATGCGAACCGGCCCGGCGCCGCCGCCGTGACCGCCGTTGCCTTGGCCTCTCCTCAGCCGGGAGTCGCCCTCACCAGACCGGCCCCGCTGCCCGCGGGCCCACGCACATCACCACGCCGCTCAGCGCTCTCGCCACTCTCACCACTCCACGGGGAGGGCGTTGACGCTGAAGACCAAGCCCTGGCGTACCGGGACTTCGTCGAGCGGGACGGCGAGCCGCAGATTCGGGAAGCGGGCGAAGAGCTTGCGCAGCGCGACCTCGATGTCCAGGCGCGCGAGGTTCTGCCCGATGCACTGGTGGACACCGAAGCCGAAGGAGACGTGGTTGCGCACGCTCCGCCGGAGGTCGAGTTCGTGGGGCCTGGTGAAGACGTCCGGGTCGCGGTTGGCCGCGGGGTTGAGCAGGACCACCCCGTCCCCGGCCCGGATGGTCACGCCCGATGTCTCGATGTCGGCGGTGGCGACGCGGACCATGCCCCCGGTGACGGACAGGAAGCGCAGCAGCTCCTCGACCGTGTCCGGCCAGTGCGCGTCGTCGGCGCGCAGCCGGGCCCGTTCGCCGTCGTGGGTGAGCAGGGTCAGGACGGCGAGCGCGATGGTGCTGACGGTGACGTCCTGACCGGCGACGATGAGGACCGTGCCGTAGTGCGCGAACTGTTCGGCCGTCAGCGTTCCGGCGCGCACCTGACGGGCCAGGTCGTCGAGGAGCCCTCCCCCGCCCTCGGCGCCGCCGGGCCCGCGCTGCTTGGCCGCGCAGAGGGACAGCAGGTAGTCACCGAGGTGGGGTACGGGGTCGAAGTTCCGGTGGATCAGGTCGTGGAAGCGTCCGCGGTCCTCCTCCGGGATGCCGAGCATCTCGTGCATGCTCGCCGTGACCACGGGCCGGATGTAGGCGCCCACCAGCTCGGTGCTCTCGCCCCGCGGCCTCGCGGCCAGCGCGTCCAGGCTCGCGGCCGCGGCCTCCTCGATCGCGGGCCGCCAGCTCTGCACCCGCTTGAGCGAGAGGCCGGGCAGCAGGGCACGGCGCTGCTCGGCGTGCAGCGGCGGGTCGGTGCGCAGGAGCGCCCGCATCGCGGGGTGGCGGTCCGGGCGGCCGAGCGCCAGCAGGCGTGCCAGTTTGGGGAATTCGGCCTTGTCCCGGTCGACGGTGAGGCGGCCGTCCGCCAGGAGGGAGCGGATGGCCGCGTGGCCGGTCACCGCCCAGATCTCGCGCCCGTCGTAGAGCCGGATCTTCGTTACGGGGCCGCGCGAGCGCAGGTCCTCGTACTCCTTCGGCGGGTGGTAGGGGCATTGCCGCGTCAGGGGGAGGCCGGGGAGGTCGGCGTCGTGCTCGGTGGTGGGGGCTGTGCGGAGGGCGTTCTCGTCGGTGCTGTCCATCGTCACTTCCCGGTAGGGGCGGTCGGGGAGAGCTTCGCGGCGACCGCGCCCAGGGGCAGCGGCCCCAGCAGGTCGGCCGGGATGATGCCGGTGAATCCGAGCGTGTGCAGGTGGTCGGTCACCAGGGGCGCGAGGGCCGTCTTGCCGCCTGCCGGAAGGTAGGGGGTGGCCATGTCGGCGGCGTGGCCGGGGCATTGGGCGATGACGGCTGCGGCGATGGCTCGCTCCTCGGGGGTGCGCGGCGGTACGGGGTCGGGCGGGAAGCCGTCTCCCTCGGCGGTCACCGGAGCCTTGGCCCAGGCTTCCCGGGTGCTGTGCCGCGGGGTGTCCGCGCACACCACGTACCAGTGGGGCAGGACCAGGGAGGGGTTGTCGACCAGGGCGGACGCCAGTCGCGTACGGAGCGCCGCGGGGGTGGTCTCGCCCGCCACGTAGGCGACGAGCCGGGCCTTGCCTTCGGCGCCGGCACAGTCGGCGTGGTCGGCACGGTCGGCGGAGGCGCCGGTATCGGCGCCCTCGGCGAAGACGCCGGCCGTCGCGACGTGCGGGAGCCCGCTGAGAAGCGCGGCGCACGCCCGCGTGTCCGTCCACGCGTGGTCCACGAGGGCCCAGTTCGGCCCGTACTCGCGCCGGGGCAGGGCGAGTCCGTCCTGAACCTCGCGGACCGGCCTGTCCATGGGCACGGTGGCGTCGGCCCAGCCGGCGATCAGCGCTCCGATGCCGCGCAGGGCGCGCGCGATGCGGTCGCCGTCGGTGACGGAGGTATGGCCGTGCATCGACAGGGTGACGCCGTCCTCGCCGGTCTCCACCGCGAGGTACAGGTCGGCGCTGTTGTCCTGCCAGTCGATGGGCGCGCTCTCGATGACGAAGTCGTCCACCGCGCCGCCGCCGGTGAGGTCCTGTGCCGTGGTGCCGTGCTCCGGACGGGCCCTGGCGAAGTAGTTGTATGTGACGCCGACCCGCAGGTTCATGCCGCGCTCGTGCCCGGCGCGGGCGCGTTCCTCGGTCATCTCCAGGGAGGAGTAGCGCGCGTACCGCTGCGCCGCCAAGACGGCGCGGAACACCTTGGTCAGCAGGGACGCCGACGTGTCCGGCGCCGCCACGTCGAAGACGACGAGCGCGGGCTGGAAGAAGCAGCCCACCGCGGCGGACAGCAGGGGGTCGGCCCTGTTGGCCGTGTCCATGGACACGACGCAGTGGTCGTTGCCGGAGAGCGCGGACAGCGCGGCGCCGTAGGCCGCGAGATAGACCACGCCGGGCGCCACTCGGTACTCGGCCGCGACGTGTTCGGCGGCCAGCGGCAGCCGCCGGGACTTCAGGACCACCCGCTCGTACGGGCTCGGCGGGGTGAAACCGTCGAAGTATCCGACGGGCGCGGGCCGGTAGTCGGGGAACATGCCCTGCGGGATCGTGCGGTAGCGGTCCCGCCAGTACGCGCGGGCGCGCTCGCGGTACCGGGCCCTCTCGGCGGAGGCGTCGAGCTCGGCCTGCTCCCGGGGCTGCCGCGCCCGCGGCAGCGGCACGTCGTCGTGGCCGGCTTCGATCAGGGCGAGGAACGCCCGTTCCAGGACCATCCAGCTCTGTCCGTCGATGGCGCTGTGGATGGCCGTCACCACCACCCAGGCTCCGCCACCCGCCTCCCTGATCAGGGCGAATCTCACCGGCCGGTCGCGGGCCGGGTCGAAGGGGCGGGCCGCGAGGCGTTCCGCGACCGCTGGGATGTCCGCCGCGTCGCCCTCGACGCACAGTTCGAAGGCGGCGGTCCACGGAGGGCGGACCGCCTGGACGGGGGTGCCCGCGTCGTCGTGGAGGAAGTTGGTGCGCAGCGACTCGTACCGGCGTACCAGGGCGGTGAGCGCCGCCAGGACGGCATCGTCCGAGTGGTCCGCTTCCAGGCGCCAGGGACGGGTGATCTTCACGCAGTCGCGGGTGGCCCCGTAACCCGGGACGTCGAAGTACAGGAACCAGTAGTGTTCCTGGCCCCAGAGCATGGGCGCCCATCTGCTCTCGTTCACCGCGGCTCCCACTGTCGGATCGTCAGGTGTGCCGGCGCCTCGCCGTCCAGGGCGAGCGCCGCGTGGTGTCCAGGCGGTGCGGGGACGTCGCGTACGGCCCAGACGCCCGGCAGCCGCCCGGTCGGGTCGTGCGCGAGGACCGCACCGAGGGCATGGGGCGTCCCCGTGACGGAAAGCCGCAGGCCGCGCCCGAGCATGTGCGTTCCCGCGGCCTTGGTACAGGCCTCTTTCCTCGTCCACAGCGACAGGAACACCCCGGCGCGGTCGGCCGCGGCGGCGCCGGCCACCATCGCGCTCTCCTCGTCCGTGAAGTACCGGCGGCTCAGCGCCAGGACGTCTGCGGGCTCGCGTTCCCGCTCCAGGTCCACTCCGACGTCCCGCGGGCCGGTCACGGCCAGCAGGGCCCGTCCGCCGCAGTGGGACAGGCTGAACCGCAGCGCGGTCTCGTGCCCGGCGATGTGCGGCTTGCCCCAGCGGCCCGTGCGCCAGCTGAGCCGCGCGGGCGGCTCGGACAGGCACCGGCCGATGATGTGGCGCGCCGCGCCGCGCGCGGCCTCGAACCGGGCGCGCAGGACGGGATCGGGGATACGGGCCGACCGGTGGCGTTCTTCCTCGCTCAGCGCCGTACGCAGCCGTGCCGGGGCCGCGTCGAGATCGATGCCCCAGAGGTGGACGGTGTCGGTCCTCAGCACGCGACCGCCTCGGCCGACTTGGCGTTCACGACGAGTCGCCGTATGAAGGCGGCCGCCACGACCAGGGATATGGCGCTGACCAGATTGTTGACGGCGACAGTCCAGTAGAGGCCGTCGGGGCTGTCGACGAGGGTGACGACCCAGCTGCCGACCACGACGTTCCCGCCGAAGTAGACGATGTTCAAGATGATGGCGCGCCATCCGCCGCCGATGTGCTCAAGCAGGGTCAGAGCCACCAGGGCCGGCCCCTCGATCGCGTAGGTCAGGCCCACGATGCCCAGGTATCTGCCGGCCACCGCGGCCGCGTCGGCATCGCCGGTCATCAGTTGGCCGATCAGGTCCCGTCCCAGGAACGCCACGACACCGATGACCGCGAAGACGGCGAAGGACAGCAGAAGACCGCTGCGGTAGGTCGGCGCCACGGACGCGTACGAGCCCGCGCCCCGCTGTTCGTTGATGACGATCGCCGTGGCACCGCCGAGGACGAGCGCGGGCATGATGATCAGGCTCTGTACGGACGCGGCGGTGGAGAAGCCCGCCACGGTCGCCTCGCCGAAGGGCCCAAGCACCCAGACCAGGGCCAGGCTGTAGAGGGAGATGATGCCGAGTGTGGCGCCGACGGGCAGGCCGACGGACTTGACATGGCGGAGCGTGTCAGGCTGCCACGGGGCGCGCTGTCCGCGCTGCCAGAGGCCGAGGCGGCGCAGCAGCCACAGGCCCACGGCGGTGCCGGCCGTGGCGCAGACGGCGGCAGCGATCGGCAGGCTGTACATCCCGAGGCCGGTGCCGAGGCCGAGCCAGGCCACGAGGGCGATCTCCACGGCGGAGCTGACCAGGGTGAGGACGAGGCCCTGCCGTGCGAACCCGAAGCCGCGCATCGCCGACGCGCACAGCGCGGGTCCGAACCCCAGCAGGCTCACCACGGACATCCATCTCAGGAACCAGATGAACTCGTGCTCGGAGGAGTGGGGCACGTGGAAGAGGGCGGCGAAGGCGGGTGCGCCCAGGGACAGCACGAGGGCGAGCAGAGTGCCGACGACCACCCAGACCTTCATCATGCTCACCGTGAGGGGGAAGGCGTCCTCGGGGGACTTCTTCCCCTTGCTCATCGAGCAGGCGACCTGGGTGCTGACGGCGAGGGCCGCGTTGACGGCGCTGAACACTCCCCCCAGGGGCAGGAAGAGCGAGCGTACGTACAGGGCGTCGGTGCCCATCCGCCCGACCATCGCCACCAGGATCAGCATGGTGAGGTAGCCGACGATCTCCCCCATGACCATGGGGACGGCCAGGCGGCCGATCCGCAGCGAGCCGTGGGCGGGCGGTGGCTTCGAGGCCGCGGGGAGGGGGGTGTCCGCGGTCTCCCGCGCTCCCGTTGTCCGCCGTGAGTCTTTCCTGCGGTCGTCCTTGCGGTCGTCCTTGTGGTCGTCGGCCACGGACTTGTGGTCGTCCGCTATGGGCTCGTGGTCGTCGGTCACGGACTTGTGGCCGTCCGCTACGGACTTGTGGCCGTCCGCCATGGGCCTCTGGTCGTCAGCCATGGGAGCCGCCCGAGGCGAGACCGTTGAAGATGCTGAGCCGCTGGATGTTCTCGGTGCCTTCCATGTACTCGATGCCGCGGGCATCGCGGGCCAGTTTCTCCAGCCAGGGGTGGTCCAGGCGCGCGCCGGGGCCGAAGAACTCCAGGGCCTCCATGGTCACGTCCTCGGCGAGCCGGGCGGCGCGGAGCTTGGCCATGCAGGCCGGCTGTCCGGCGGAGACGTTCGCGTCGACGGCGGCCGCGGCCCGCCGGGTCAGGCGGCGCACCGCCTCGATCCGGCGCTCCATGGCGTCGAGCCGGTGCTGTTCGTCGTGGGTGAGGGTGCCGCGTTCGGCGCGTACGTACTCGTGCGCGGCGCGGGCCAGGCCGACGCCCATGCTCGCCACGACGGGCCGCAGCAGGTTGAAGGTGCGCAGCCAGCCGGCCATGCCGCGCCGGGTGGGCGACAGATGCCTGCCCAGGGCCCGTTCGGGGGCTATCTCCACCGAGTCCAGGGTGATGGCGCCGAGTTGGGCGCCCCGCAGGCCCAGCGTGGCGACGGGCCGCGCGGTGAAGCCGGGCGCGTCGGCCTCCACGAGCACCGCTTCGACGCCGAGCGGCCCCCTTGCGGTCCGCGCGAACACCACGCCGATCTGCCCCCTGACCGCGTTGCCCACGTACTTCTTGGAGCCGTTGAGCTGCCGGGGGCCGTCGGGGTCGGCGCGGGTGAGCGAGGTGGTCAGGCCGGCGGCGTCGGAGCCGCGCTCGGGCTCGGTCAGCGCGAAGAAGGTCCATGTGGGCTCGGCGAGGACCCGGCCGTAGAACCACTCCTTCTGCCCCTGGTCCCCGAGCGTGTCCACGAGGACGCCGGTCATGGGGGCGCCGGGGGCCGCCAGGGCCGTGGGGAGGTCGCCCCAGGCGGCCTCCTCGTAGTACACAACGCGTTCGAGGGCTGTCATCAGGTGGAATCGCTCGCCAGAGATGGTGAGCGGATCCGGGTTGTACTCGGGCGGTATCTGCAGAGTGGCGAGGCGGCCGAGGCCGGGGAGGTGCAGCAGGCGCGTGGGCAGGGTCGGGTCGCGGTCCACGTCGAGGGCGTGGGGGCGCGCCTCGGCCCACCACTCGCGGGCCTGTCCCTGGAGCAGCCGATGGCGCCGGTCGAGTTCGATCACAAGATGGCCTCTGGTTGTGCGTGGTGGTGGCAGGCGTACGCGTCGGCGATCAACTCGGAGAGCAGGGCCGTACGGCCCGGGCCCTCGGCGGTGAAGCCGAACGCCCCGAGGAGGCGCAGCAGCGTCCGGTCGGCGCCGGTGATCCGTTGGTGGACGTCGCCGAGGGTGGCCGGGTCGTGCGGTACGGCGAGCAGTACGGTCTCGGCCTCCGTCTGGTCGGTGACGGCGTCGGCCAGCGCTCCTTTGACCAGCTGCTGGCGGAGGAGGGGCGCGTCGTGGACGGTGCGCTGTCCGAGGTGGTTCAGGCAGGCGTCGAGCAGGCTCCGGGACAGGCCGAGGCGCAGCCACGCGAGTGCGTTGGCGCGGCCGTCCGGCAGGGGGGCGGCGGCGGTGCGGACGGCTGCCAGGCCGCTGTCCCGCAGCGGTGCCGGGAGCAGTTGTTCGGCTTCGGGCAGCTGCTCGGCGTCGGGCAATCGGTCGGCGTCGGACAGCCGGTCGGCCGGGGCCACGGCGTAGCCCGCCGGGCCGCCGAGCAGCGTGCCGTCAGGGAGGTCGCGGTACAGCTCCTCGACGGCACGCAGCGCCCCGGAGGTCCGCGCGACCGCGCTGAGCCGCTGGTGGAATGCGAGGTGCCCGAGGTCGGCGCGCGTCTCGTCGCTCTGCGACGTCATGGGGTCGTCTCTCTTTCGTGGCCGGTGCCGCTCCGGCCTTCGTGACCGGTGCCGCTCCGGCCTTCGTGACCGGTTCCGCTCCGGCCTTCGTGACCGGTTCCGCTCCGGCCTTCGTGACCGGTTCCGGCCCGCCTTTCGTCGCCGGTGCCGGTCTGCGTCGCTTCGCCGCCCTCCGCGACGTCCACCCGGCACAGCCCCAGGTAACCGAGGCCCGCGTCGTAGTCGGCGAGGACGACGGCCCGGCCCGTCCCGCGCAGTTGCGGCAGCCGGTCGGCGAGCACCGACCAGATTCCGGCCGCGGGCCTGCCCGGCGGGACGGTGTGCAGGTCGACGCCGTCGAAGGCCCCGTTCCAGTGGCCGGTCAGGCCCGCCCCGGCGATCAGCATGGGCCGGCCTGTTCCGCCCGCGGCCTGTGCGAGGTACGCGGTGAGTACGGCCGACACCTCGCCGGGTCCGACCCCGGCGCGCTGCTCCGATGTGAGGGCCCCGAGTCCGCCCGAGGCGTCGAGGACCAGCGCGACGGCCGTGTCGTACCGGGCTCGCAGTCGCTCGGGCACCGGGCCTCGGTGGCACACGGCGCTCTGCTCGGCGATCAGGACCAGTGCGCGGCGGCCGTCCTGGACGGCGACGCCGCTCGCGGCCATGCGCAGCGCGGCGAACGGCGACGTCGTTCCCTGGTCGGAGACCGCGAACGCCAGCCCTGTACGGGTCGTGGACCGCGCGAGACGGCTCATGGGCCAGCCGGGCGTCGCGTCCGGGGTCGCGTGCGCGAGCAGGGCGAGATCGAAGCCGTCGTCGTAGGGGGCGAGTTCAGCCAGCATGGCCGAGACCATCGAGGCGTACGTCGTGCGCCCCTGGGCGAAGGCGTCTTCGTCCACCGGGAGCCCGCCGGATGCGACGAGGTCCGAGAAGTACTCCCGGTCCTCGTCGTCGAAGGTCTCACCGCCGGCGAACTCCCGCCGGTGCGCGCACGCCAGGCGGAGTGGGGGGGGGGGGGGGGGGGGGGGGGAAGAAGGGGGGGGGGGGGGGGGGGGGGGGGGGGGGGGAAAAGAAAAAACGACGGGGGGAGAGGGGTGAAAAAAAGCCGCGTTGAAAAACGCTTGG
>NZ_JBWKFF010000027.1:0-80541 GCF_056434425.1 Streptomyces sp. NPDC044033
CTGGTCGTTCGTGTAGATGTCGCAATCCACACCGAACCCGGAAGGCCCTCACTCATTCAAGATCACCCAGCCGTGATCACTGTCACCAACCTCCCTGGACAGAACACCTAGGCCGACAGCCCGGACGGCCCCCCACGGGCCTTGGCGGCTTCTGCGATGTCGCGTGGCATGGTGATCGAGTACTTGCCGGTAGGCTCACTCATACTACTACTGAGATTCTCCGCGTGATGTCGCACGACGGCAGGCTCCTGACCTGGCGCTGTCGAGGGAGTTCTGGCGACACCACAGCGAGGTGATCAGTAATCCTACCTCTCATCCTCCTGGCCCGGAGTGAATCTCCAGTTGCGGCTCGTGGAGCAATTGAATCTACTCCGCCCCCGTTGGCGGCTGCAGTAGATGCGTTCACTCGAAAGAAGTGGTGGACGCCATTACGGTTGCGAGGTCGGGTGCGTTCGGGGTTTCCCCAACAAGGCCGAGGTTACGAAAGCTGAGAGTTCGGTTGCAGGTCGCTCAGGGAGAAGTGAGCTGGATGTCCGGGAGCTGGCCGACGAGTCATGCTCGGTGCTCCTCGTCTTGAAGCCGTAGGGCCGGGTCCGCCGCATGACAACGGCCCGACGGTCTTTACGTCCTCTATCGCGACGATCTCCAGGTGTAGCAGGAGACACGGCTCCACACGGCGTCCCGCCGTCCGGCCGCTCCGGATCCGGCTGGCAGCTTCTCCGTCCACAACGCTGCTCGGTACCATAGGCCAGTTGCTAGTCTCTGCTGTCAGCATCATCCCAGGCGAGGCCCTGTGGGGGCGTTGATTGGGTTGGGTGCCGGTTCGCCGGCTACGTGACACTGCGACGGGTGTCTGCGAGATGCCATCTTCTCGATCGCTGAGGGAGCGACCAAGTGAAGGACGAACAGATGCGTAGCTTGGTCCAGAGGGTAGCTAAGCGCGATCCAAAGCGTACTGAGTCTGATTTGCAATCAGATGTCAAATCTTTGCTGCTCACTCTAAATCTCAACGTATCCAGCAAAGACCTGCATCTTGAAGCGCCTCTTCGAGACGGTACTCGGAGGAGGATCGATATCGAAATCGGTCAGACCGTTATCGAAACCAAGAAGGATCTTCAGCGCGCAGGCGTTCTCGATGATGCCGTAGAGCAGCTGGCTGGGTACGTTAAAAAGCGCACCGAGCAACTTGGCGCCCGATACCTCGGGGTCCTGACGGACGGTGCTTCATGGCACTTGTTCGAACTGGTCGATAACGATCTCCGGCCGGTCATTACTCACACTGTCAATGCCGACGATCCTGATGTTGAAAAGTTGCAAGTTTGGCTAGAGGTAGTCCTTGCTACGCAGGTATGTATCAAGCCGACACCTGAAGAAATCAAATGTCGCCTGGGCGTCGAGTCACCTACCTACGTGTTGAACCACAGCAGTTTGCGACGCATCTACGACTCAGTAGCTGATTTTCCTGAAGTTTCCATCAAGAGACGACTGTGGGCGAAGCTGCTGCGCACAGCGGTTGGTGCCAGTTTTAAGGATGACCGAGAGCTTTTTATCGATCACTCGCTCCTTGTCCTTCAAGCCAACCTGATTGCACACGCTGTCCTTGGATTCGATCTGCGACAGTTCATCGGAGCGGAGAGGGCTCTCGTCCAGGGTGTCGAATTCAAGAATGCGCAAATTGGCAATGTAGTGGAAGCCGACTTCTTCGACTGGATGCTTCAGTCACCCGAAGGTGAGCCCTTCGTCGCCAACTTGGCGAGGGAGATAAGGCGTTTCCAGTGGGCTGAAGTTGAGCACGATGTGCTGAAGGTCTTGTACGAATCAGTCATCACTCCTGCTGTGCGGAAGTCACTCGGTGAGTACTACACGCCTGACTGGCTGGCAGAACATGTTGTAGAAACTAACGTCCTGTGCCCTCTTACGGACCGCGTTTTGGACCCTGCCTGCGGGTCAGGAACATTCCTGTTTCATAGTGTCCGCAGATACTTGCGTGCTGCGGAAGATGCAGGAATCTCAAATGGTCCAGCCCTGACTTCCCTTGAAGATTTGGTTTTCGGGATTGACGTACATCCCGTTTCCGTCCAGTTGGCGCGGGTTACTTATCTGCTGGCGATCGGATTGGATAGACTCACCAGTGAGGACCGTCCACCATTTTCGGTCCCCGTTTATCTCGGCGACTCCGTGCAATGGGAGAACAGTGGCAGTAGCGCCGACAGCACTTGTCTCACTGTCAATGTCGATGCAGCGGATCTGACTGAAGAAACGACAGACACTCTGTTTTCGGTTGGTGAACGGCTCGCCTTTCCGCTGCTGATCGTCAATGACCCAGGAACTTTTGACCGACTCGTGAGTGATATTTCAGAGAAGGCCCAAACGTTCGCAAATGTTGGGGCAAAGAAGCCTTCCATTCGATCCCTCATGAGCCAATATGGAATTGTCGATGACGGAGACAGGGAGCTTCTGCAAGATACCTTCGATGTGATGTGCGATCTAAACGCTCGAGGTGAAAATCACATATGGGGTTATTACGTCAGGAATCTCGTTCGCCCGCTTTGGTTCACGCTTGAGCATCGCCAAGTGGACGTCTTGGTCGGTAATCCCCCGTGGGTTGCCTATCGTTTCATGACCGATGCAATGCAGCGTCACTATCAGCGACTCAGTAAAACGCGACGAATTACTGCTGCCGGTCAGAATGCATCCAATCAAGATCTGGTAGCCCTTTTCATCGCGCGCACCGTGGAGCAATATCTGAAGCCGGGCGGGAGATTCGGGTACGTCACGCCTCGATCCATTATCTCTCGTCCTCAGTATGAGGGGTTCAGGAAGGGCGTATGGGCTTCGACGTCAAAGGGGAGGGTGACGGCCCGGTTCAACAAAGCCTGGGATCTTGACCAAGTTAAGCCGGATATTTTCCCGGTTCCGGCGGCTGTAGTAAGTGGTGTTCGCAGTGATAGTGCGACTCCCCTGACGTCGTCAGTCCTCAGGTACAGCGGTAAAATTCAGAAGCGATCAATCTCTTGGCTTGACGCATCCCCCCTTTTGTCAATCACGGAAAGCGACGTCAAGGCGGTCTCAGCCAGGGCAGGGTTCCGCTCACCATATGGAAAGTCCGTCTTCATGGGGGCCACAATCCGGCCTCAGATGCTCTTTTTCGTCACAGAGTTGAAGTCTGGGCCGCTGGGTGCTGGCTTTAGACGTGTCAAGGTGGAGTCTTTGCGACCACGCCTTGAAAAAGAGCCTTGGAAGTCGTTGCCCGGCATCGCGGGGAATGTGGAGAAACAGTTTGTTCAGCCAGTGATCCTCGGCTCGACGGTGCTCCCTCATCGACTTCTGGAGCCGCGTAAGGCGGTCGTTCCTGTACTGGATGGAAGGGTACTGGGGAAAGAGGAAATAGAGGACTACCCGGGGCTCGCCAATTGGTGGAAGGAGGCTTCGAAGCTTTGGCTGGCCAACAGAGGCGATAAGAACGCTTTGTCTTTGATTGAGCGGATGAACTATCAACGGGGTGTCTCATCGCAGCTAGTTAAAGGAAGCCACCGAGTGGTGTACAGCAAGTCAGGTACGAAACTGGCGGCTGCCCGTGTTGAGGGGCAACAGCCACTGGTTGAGCAGTCGTTGTATTGGTTGACGGTGCCATCGCGGGAGGCGGCGCAGTATCTTGTTGGCATCATCAACTCGCCAACGGTTCTAGCGCGCGTTGCTGACTACCAATCCCGTGGCCTTTTCGGGGGACGTGATTTCGTGAAACTGGTCTGGCAGCTGCCAATTCCGTACTTTAGTCCATCGAATCCGCTCCACGCAGAAATTGCGGAACTTTCCGCTAGGGCTGAAGGCGCCGCAAGCGCTGTCGTCATCCCAGATGGTCTCGGATTCCAAGCTGCGAGAAAGCTGCTAAGGGCTGCTTTCACGGACCAAGGAATCACAGCAAGGCTCAACGCCAAGGTGATTGAGCTCCTAGAGGGTGTCTGAGAAGCTCTGTTCAGGGCAGGGTTCTTGGTGGTGCCTCTGCTTGGGGGAGGCGGGGCGGCTGTTCGGGGGGGCGCATCCGACGGATCTTTCGGATGCTGAGTGGGCGGTACTCGAAACTGCTGGTTCCTCCGCCGATGCCGGGCGGCCGGCAGGCCAAACACGCCCGGCGCGAATGCGTCGAAGTGTTTGCGTACTGGCTGTGGGCAGGCTGTGCCTGGCGACTCAAGCAGAACGCCCAGCTGCGGCAGGAGCGGGAGATCCTGCCGCAGGGCCGCGAAGTGTTTCGCGGGCGAGACCAACCGGTGAGCAGCCTCAGTTCGTCGCTGACCATCAGCGCCGCCACGGCGTGCAGCGGCTGCGTGCACCATCCTGGGCATCGCCGGTCCAGCTTCTGCCACTGGGCAGGGGCACACCGCCATCATCGAGCCCGCAGTGAACCGCCGGCGGCTCCATCATCGACGACTTCCGCATCAGTCCCGCCGCGGGCACCGCCACCTGCCCGGCCGGACACACCGCCTACCTTGGCCAATCTCAGGTCAACGGTGTCCGCACCCGCGGCAGCCTCACCGCAGCGATCATGCACACGGGCCGCGGCACGCAGCACACGAGCCGGGCGTTCGCTGCAGCCTGCGCTCAGGCGGGTGTCCGCCAGTCCATAAGCGCCGTCGATAGCTTAGTGGACAACACGTTCACGGAGAACTTCAACGCGCCCTTCAAATGAGCACCGCTCCAGTGGCGAAAGGGCTGATCGAACGATCGCCAAGCCCGCCTCGACGCCTTCCGTCAGCTCCGCCGCTTCGACATCCGTCCCGCCGACATTCCCGGCTCGGACAACGCAGCCGGTCACCTACGAGAACACCTTCCACACAACATCAACTACGCCGACCGAAGCCGCATAAGACCTGTCCACGATCCGGCGGCGAAGCTCCTCATCCACAGACCTCGACATGCGGCCGCTCCGGGGCACACGGCTTCACATATGCGAAGACCCCACTCTCAGTGTTTTCACTGATGGTGGGGTCTTTGGGCACCTTACGCAAGGTGCCCCCGGCAGGATTCGAACCTGCGCACACGGCTCCGGAGGCCGTTGCTCTATCCCCTGAGCTACGGGGGCGTGTCGCCCGTTTGCCTGGCGACAAGTAGAACACTACCAGCTCTCGCAGGGTGCCCAGGAACAGGTATTTGCGGGGATCGGGGCGGTTGGGGGAGCGGAGAGACGTGGTGGGAGGGGCGCGGGGGATAAGGGGTGTTCTGTGTTGGTTGTCTTGGATGGGTTGGTTCCGCCCAAGATCCGCTCCCTCACATGGCGGAAGTGGGGAAAACCCGGACGCAGCAGGAGGTGCGCGCCTACTCTCTAGTTGTGCCGGGCTCGACCGGCCGGGTCCTTGTCGTCGATGACAACAAGGTGATCCGGCAGCTGATCAGGGTCAACCTTGAACTCGAAGGGTTCGAGGTCGTGACCGCGGCCGATGGTGCCGAATGCCTGGAGATCGTCCATCACGTACGGCCCGACGTCGTGACGCTGGATGTCGTCATGCCACGGCTCGACGGGCTGCGTACCGCCGCCCGGCTGCGGGCCGATCCACGTACCAGCCGGCTGCCGATCGCGATCATCAGCGCCTGCACCCAGCCCGAAGTGGACAGTGGGCGTGCGGTAGGGGTGGACGCGTTTCTGGCCAAGCCGTTCGAGCCCGCCGAGATGGTGCGGCTGGTGCGGCGGCTCATGGGGCGGAGCGGTGACGAGGACGGCGAGGACGCCGGGCTGCCGGACTCGGCCGCGCCCGGCGGGGCGGACGCGGAGTCGGTGGGGCGGCCCGCGGGGTGAAGGCCGTTCGCGGCGGTGTTCCCGGTCTGTCCCGCCAGGTGAAGCCTGTGCACGGCGGTGCTCCTGGTCCGTCCCGCGGGGTGAAGGCCGTTCGCGGCGGTGTTCCCGGTCTGCCCCGCGGGGTGAAGCCCGTGCCCGGAGGCGCTCTCGGTCCGTCCCGCAAGGTGAAGGCCGTTCGCAGCGGTGCTCCCGGTCCGTCCCGCAGGGTCAAACCTGCCCACGACGCCCCTCCCGGCCCGTCCCGCAAGGCGAAGCCTGTCCACGGCGGCACCCTCGATCCGTCCCGCCAGGTGAAACCTGTTCGCGGAGGTACCCCCCGTCTCCCATACGCTTGTCCCGTGACCCCAGCTGAACTCTCGTGCACCGTGGTGCGCACCGTGCGTCGCGCCGTCGAGGCCGGCGAGCTGGTTGCGCCCGTGCCCGAGCGGGTCACCGTGCGGACCCCGCCGCGCCCCGGCTGCGGGGAGTTCGCCACCAACGTCGCGCTGCGGCTCGCCAAGGAAGCCGGGCGGCCCGCCCTCGACATCGCCGAAGTGCTGCGGCGCCGGCTCGTCCGTGAACCCGGTGTCCAGCGCGTCGACGTCGCCGGGCCCGGGTTCTTGAACATCACGCTCGACGCCGCCGCCCACACCACGCTCGTACGGGATCTCCTCACCCATGCGACCCCCAGCCCGCCCCTGCCGCTCACGCCCGACGCCGGCCTCATCCGTCGGCTCGGCCCCGACGCCGCGCGCTGGAGCCTGGTCACCGCCCCGGGCTTCGACCGCGACCTGCTGCTCGTACAGCGGGAGGGCAACCCCCTCTTCCGCGTGCGGTACGCCTACGCCCGTACCCAAGCCCTCGCCCGTAACGCCCGTGACCTCGGGTTCAGTCGGGAGGAAGCCGACACCGGGGCCGGCGGTGAGGTGTTGCTCGGGCTGCTCGCCGACCGGGAGCGCGTCATCGCCGCCGCCGATCCCGCCCGTCTCGCTCGCTACCTTGAGCACCTCGCCGACGCCTTCTCCCGCTGGCACCACCAGTGTCCGGTCCTGCCCCTCGGCGACGAGAAACCCTCGGCCGTTCACCGCGCCCGACTGGCCCTCGCCGAGGCCACCGGGGCTGTGCTGGCAGACGGCCTCCACCAGCTCGGCATCACCGCACCCGCACATCTCTGAGGGGAAACTCCAGAAACCATGAGCCGTTCCGCCCACCCCGCCGGGCCCCGCCACGCCGATGTGCTCCCCGAAGGGCACTACACCGCTCCGGCGGCCGACCTCAACGCCCTCGATCCGCGCGTCTGGGCCCGTACGGTCACGCGCGGCGCCGACGGCGTCGTCACCGTCGGCGGCATCAGTGTCACGCGGCTCGCCGAGGAGTTCGGCAGCCCCGCCTACATCCTCGACGAGGACGACTTCCGCGCCCGTTGCCGCGCCTGGCAGCAGGCGTTCGGCGCGGACGCCGACGTCTTCTACGCGGGCAAGGCGTTCCTCTCCCGCGCCGTCGTGCGCTGGCTGACCGAGGAGGGGCTGAACCTCGACGTCTGCTCCGGCGGCGAGCTGGCCACCGCCCTCGACGCCGGCATGCCCGCCGAGCGGATCGCCCTGCACGGCAACAACAAGTCGACGGAGGAGATCACCCGAGCCGTCGAGGCCGGCGTCGGGCGGATCGTGCTCGACTCCTTCCAGGAGATCGTGCGCGTCGCGCACATCGCCGATCGGCTCGGCAAGCGCCAGCGCGTGCAGATCCGCGTGACCGTCGGGGTCGAGGCGCACACCCACGAGTTCATCGCCACCGCGCACGAGGACCAGAAGTTCGGCATCGCGCTCGCCGGCGGGCAGGCCGCCGAGGCGGTGCGCCGGGTGCTCAAGCTGGACGGGCTGGAGCTCATCGGCATCCACTCGCACATCGGCTCGCAGATCTTCGACATGGCCGGCTTCGAGGTCTCCGCCCGCCGCGTCGTGCAGCTGCTCGCCGAAGTGCGCGATGAGCACGGCGTCGAGCTGCCCGAGATCGACCTCGGCGGCGGCCT
This sequence comes from Streptomyces sp. NPDC044033, assembly GCF_056434425.1. Classification (NCBI taxonomy): domain Bacteria; kingdom Bacillati; phylum Actinomycetota; class Actinomycetes; order Kitasatosporales; family Streptomycetaceae; genus Streptomyces; species Streptomyces sp. NPDC044033. The sequence goes on from NZ_JBWKFF010000027.1 coordinate 7,800, forward strand.
CGGCATCGCCTATACCTCCGAGGACGACCCCCGGGAGCCGCACGAGATCGCCGCGGCGCTCGGCGACATCGTCGGCCGCGAGTGCGAGTCCGCCGGACTCGCCGTGCCGAGGCTCTCCGTCGAGCCGGGCCGGGCCATTGTCGGCCCCACCGCCTTTACGCTGTATGAGGTCGGTACGGTCAAGGAACTGGCCGGACTGCGCACCTATGTCTCCGTCGACGGCGGTATGTCCGACAACATTCGTACGGCCCTTTACGACGCCGACTACACCGTCGCGCTGGTCTCCCGCTTCTCCGACGCCGAGCCGATGCTCTCCCGCGTCGTGGGCAAGCACTGTGAATCCGGCGACATCGTCGTGCGCGACGCGTTCCTCCCCGCCGACCTGGCCCCCGGCGACCTCCTCGCGGTCCCCGCCACCGGCGCGTACTGCCGTTCCATGGCCAGCAACTACAACCACTCGCTGCGCCCGCCGGTCGTGGCGGTAAAGAATGGCGAGGCGCGCGTCATCGTCCGGCGCGAAACGGAAGAAGATCTTCTGCGCCTCGATGTCGGCTAGCGGAAAAAACAATCTCGGATACTGGACGGGGGACAGAAACCCCCGTCCGGTGAGTGAGACTGGTGTACCACCAAAGATGTATGAGAGACGAGGTCGGATGATGCGTACGCGTCCGCTGAAAGTGGCGCTGCTGGGCTGTGGTGTTGTCGGCTCAGAGGTGGCGCGCATCATGACGACGCACGCGGACGACCTGACGGCGCGCATCGGCGCCCCGGTCGAGCTCGCCGGGATCGCGGTCCGCCGCCCCGGCCGGGTGCGCGACGGCGTGCCCGCCGAGCTGATCACCACCGATGCCACCGCGCTCGTCAAGCGAGGCGACATCGATGTGGTCGTCGAGGTCATCGGCGGCATCGAGCCCGCCCGGACCCTGATCACCACCGCCTTCGAGCACGGCGCCGGGGTCGTCTCCGCCAACAAGGCGCTGCTCGCCGAGGACGGCGCCGCGCTGCACGCCGCCGCCGAGAAGCAGGGCGCCGACCTCTATTACGAGGCCGCCGTCGCCGGCGCGATCCCGCTGGTACGGCCGCTGCGCGAGTCGCTCGCGGGCGACAAGGTCAACCGGGTGCTGGGCATCGTCAACGGCACGACCAACTTCATCCTCGACCGGATGGACTCCAGCGGGGCGGGCTACTCCGAGGCGCTCGACGAGGCCACCGCCCTCGGGTACGCGGAGGCCGACCCGACCGCCGACGTCGAGGGCTTCGACGCCGCCGCGAAGGCCGCGATCCTGGCCGGAATCGCCTTCCATACGCGCGTACGCCTCGACGACGTGCACCGTGAGGGCCTCACCGAGGTCACCTCCGCCGACATCGCGTCCGCGAAGCGCATGGGCTGCACGGTCAAGCTTCTCGCCATCTGCGAGCGGGCCGCCGACGGAAAGTCCGTCACCGCCCGGGTGCACCCGGCGATGATCCCGCTGAGCCACCCGCTGGCCTCCGTGCGCGAGGCGTACAACGCCGTCTTCGTCGAGGCCGAGGCGGCCGGTCAGCTGATGTTCTACGGGCCCGGCGCCGGCGGCTCGCCCACGGCCTCCGCCGTCCTCGGCGACCTCGTCGTGGCCTGCCGCAACAGGCTGGCGAACACCACCGGACCAGGCGAGTCCGCCTACACGCGGCTGCCCGTGAGCCCGATGGGCGAGGTGGTCACGCGCTATCACATCAGCCTCGACGTCGCCGACAAGCCGGGCGTGCTCGCCCAGGTCGCCACGGTCTTCGCCGAGCACGACGTGTCCATCGACACGGTCCGCCAGCAGGGCAAGGACGGCGAGGCGTCGCTGGTCGTGGTCACCCACCGGGCGGCCGACGCCGCCCTGTCGGCGACGGTCGAGGCGCTGCGCAGGCTCGACACCGTGCGGGGTGTCGCGAGCATCATGCGGGTCGAAGGGGAGTAACGGAAGCAATGTCTGCAATCACCAGTCCGCGGCTGTCGGGCACCCACCAGTGGCGCGGCATCATCGAGGAGTACCGGGACCGGCTGCCGGTCCACGCGAACACCCCGGTCGTCTCGCTCCGCGAGGGCGGCACGCCGCTCGTACCCGCCCAGGTGCTCTCCGAGCGCACCGGCTGCGAGGTGCACCTCAAGGTGGAGGGCGCGAACCCCACCGGGTCCTTCAAGGACCGCGGCATGACCATGGCCATCACGCAAGCCAAGGAGGAGGGCGCGAAGGCCGTCATCTGCGCCTCCACCGGCAACACCTCCGCCTCGGCCGCGGCGTATGCCGTACGGGCCGGAATGGTCTGCGCCGTGCTGGTGCCGCAGGGCAAGATCGCGCTCGGCAAGATGGGCCAGGCGCTGGTCCACGGTGCGCGCATCCTCCAGGTCGACGGCAACTTCGACGACTGCCTCACGCTGGCCCGCGGCCTCTCCGAGAACTACCCGGTGGCGCTCGTCAACTCGGTCAACCCGGCCCGTATCGAGGGGCAGAAGACCGCGGCGTTCGAGATCGTCGACGCGCTCGGCGACGCGCCCGACCTCCACGTCCTGCCCGTCGGCAACGCCGGCAACATCACCGCCTACTGGCGCGGCTACCGTGAATACGCCGCCGACGCGGTGGCCTCGCGCACGCCCCGGATGTGGGGATTCCAGGCGTCCGGTTCCGCCCCGATCGTGCGCGGCGAGGTCGTCAAGGACCCGCACACCATCGCCACCGCCATTCGCATCGGCAACCCCGCCTCCTGGAGCCTCGCCGAGCAGGCGCGCGACGAGTCGGGCGGCCTCATCGACGCGGTGACCGACCGCCAGATCCTGGCCGCCTACCGGCTGTTGGCCTCGCAGGAGGGCGTGTTCGTCGAGCCCGCCTCCGCGGCCAGCGTCGCCGGGCTGCTCAGCGCCGCCGAGCAGGGCAAGGTCGACCCCGGGCAGCGCATCGTCTGTACGGTGACGGGGAACGGGCTCAAGGACCCGGACTGGGCGGTGGCCGGCGCGCCGCAGCCCGTGACGGTCCCGGTGGACGCGGACGCGGCGGCCCGGCGGCTCGGCCTCGCGTAGCCCCGGCCCGCGCAGCCTCGCCTGGACGGCACCGTCCCGTACGACGTGCGGAACCGGCCCTACGGGCCACAACCTGCCGTAATGGCAGCAATGGAGCACAGGGCGGCGTGCGACACGCATCGTGCGCCTCCTGTGCGCCCTATGTCGCCGCAGAACCTTCCTTCGATAGGCTGTACTCAATCCGCCCCGCCGCAGACCCCCGCCGCCGCCGTGCGTCATCGTGGTCGTGGCCCCTTGAGGGCGCTCGTACCTTCTCCGCCCCACATCGCCACTGAGTCACACCAGTCACACCCGACCCCCAGTCACCGGACTGTCATACCAAGGAGAGTCATCGAGCGATGGCCGGTCCCGCCTTCCGCGCCGCCGCCGTCCGAGTGCGCACCCCCGCCACCAGCGCCAACCTCGGTCCCGGCTTCGACGCCCTCGGCCTGTCCCTCGGGCTCTACGACGACGTCGTGGTCAGGGTGGCCGACTCAGGGCTGCACATCGACATGGCCGGCGAGGGCGCGGACACGCTGCCGCGCGACGAGGGCCATCTGCTGGTACGGGCCCTGCGCACGGCCTTCGACCTGCTCGGCGGGCAGCCGCGCGGCCTGGAAGTGGTCTGCGCCAACCGCATCCCGCACGGCCGCGGACTCGGCTCCTCCTCCGCGGCGATCTGCGCCGGAATCATCGCCGCGCGGGCCGTGACCATAGGCGGGGCCGAGCGGTTGGACGACGCGGCGCTGCTGGAACTGGCCACCGAGATCGAGGGCCACCCGGACAATGTCGCGGCCTGCCTGCTCGGCGGCTTCACGCTGGCCTGGACGGAGTCCGGGGCCGCGCGGGCCGTCCGTATGCAGCCCTCGGAGTCCATCGTTCCGGTGGTCTTCGTGCCCGCCGGGGCGGTGCTCACCGAGACCGCGCGCGGTCTGCTGCCGCGCACCGTCCCGCATGTGGACGCGGCGGCGAACGCGGGCCGCGCGGCGCTCCTGGTCGAGGCGCTGACCAGGCGTCCCGAGCTGCTGCTGGCGGCCACCGAGGACCGGCTCCACCAGGAGTACCGCGCGCCGGCGATGCCGGAGAGCGTGGCCCTGGTCAACCGACTGCGCGCGGACGGCGTCCCCGCGGTCATCTCCGGCGCGGGCCCGACGGTGCTCGCGCTGACCGAGGACGGTGCGGCCGACAAGGTCGCACGACTGGCGGGCGAGGGGTGGGCGGCCAACCGGCTGGCTCTCGACGCCCGAGGTGCGAGCGTTCTGCCGCTCGGCACCTGACGACACACGGTTGTGGGTCTTGGAGAGGGGGAATATTTGTTGGACCCGGTAGTGTTAACCTCAAGTCTGCACTCGACGCCATACCGGCGCGGTGCTCTGTGTCCCGATCAGGGACCGCCTTTCTTCCGGGAGCCTCCCCAACTGCCTGAGCAGCCTGCCTGAGCAGTTTCGAGCACGCTCCGGAATCGGCGTGAGCGACATGGGTGATGCGTCACTTACTGAATTCCTTCACGCCGGAACCATGAATTGATCTTTCCGCCGTACCGGCGGACCACCGCCCCGGCTCGGTCCGCAAGCCAAGGACCGCAGTCGGACAGCACAACCGGTCGCCGAGCCAGACAGGCCGACGCCCGCTCCAGGGAAGGACCCCTTCGTGAGCGACACCACCGATCTGATGGGCGTGACCGCCGACGGTTCCGTCGGCAATGCCTCCGCGCCCGCCACGGACGCTCCCGCCGCGCCTGCCACCGGTGCTGCCCCTGCCAGTGCCACCCGGCGGCGCCGTTCGGGCACGGGCCTCGACGCCATGGTCCTGGCGGAGCTCCAGCAGCTCGCCTCCAGCCTCGGCATCAAGGGCACCGCGCGGATGCGCAAAGGCCAGTTGATCGAGGTCATCAAGGAGAAGCAGGGCCAAGGCTCCGGCTCCGACAAGCCCGCCGAGGCCCCGGCCGCCGAGACCAAGCCGAAGCGCCGTGCGACCTCCAAGGCCCGTACGGCCGAGAGTGAGGCCGCCGCCGAGACCGGCAAGGCCCCCAAGGCCGACAAGGCCCCCAAGGCCGAAAAGGCCGATAGGGCTGACAAGACCGCCAAGAGCACGGCCTCCGCCGAGAAGGCCGCGGCCCAGCAGCAGATCGAGATCCCGGGCCAGCCGAACAGCGACGAGCAGCCGGCCGGTGAGCGCCGCCGCCGTCGGGCCACCGCCCCGTCAGGCAGCCCCGAGGGCGCCGAGGCCAGGACCGAGGCGAAGGCGGACGTCAAGGTCGAGGAGAAGACCGACATCAAGACCGACACCAAGGCCGAGGCCACCACGTCGGCGTCCGCTCAGGACACCGCTGAGGGCCGGTCCGGCAAGGGCGGCGACCGCCAGGACCGCGGCCAGAAGAACGACCGCCGGGACCGCCAGGACCGCGGTGACCGCGGTGACCGTCAGGACCGTGGCGACCGCCAGGACCGCGGCGGTGACCGTCAGGGCGGCGACCGTCAAGGCGGCGACCGTCAGGACCGCGGCAACAGCCAGCGCGGCAGCCAGGACCGTCAGGACCGCGGCGACCGCCGGGGCAGCAAGACCGACGACGGTGGCCAGCAGGGCGGCAACCGCCAGCAGCGCGACAACCGCGACAACCGCGGTGGCGGCGGCCAGCAGGACGACGACGATTTCGAGGGCGGCCGCCGCGGCCGGCGCGGCCGCTACCGCGACCGGCGCGGACGCCGCGGCCGTGACGACTTCGGCAACGAGCCGCAGGTCTCCGACGACGATGTGCTGATCCCCGTCGCGGGCATCCTCGACATCCTCGACAACTACGCGTTCATCCGGACCTCCGGCTACCTGCCCGGCCCCAACGACGTGTACGTCTCCCTCGCCCAGGTCCGCAAGAACGGCCTGCGCAAGGGCGACCACGTCACCGGCGCCGTGCGGCAGCCCAAGGACGGCGAGCGCCGCGAGAAGTTCAACGCGCTCGTCCGCCTCGACTCGGCCAACGGCATGGCGGCCGAATCCGGGCGCGGGCGGCCGGAGTTCGGCAAGCTCACCCCGCTCTACCCGCAGGACCGGCTGCGCCTGGAGACCGACCCGGGCGTGCTGACGACCCGGATCGTCGACCTGGTCGCGCCGATCGGCAAGGGGCAGCGCGGGCTGATCGTGGCACCGCCGAAGACCGGCAAGACCATGATCCTGCAGGCGATCGCCAACGCCATCACGGTCAACAGCCCCGAGTGCCACCTGATGGTCGTCCTGGTCGACGAGCGTCCGGAAGAGGTCACCGACATGCAGCGGTCGGTCAAGGGCGAGGTCATCTCCTCGACCTTCGACCGCCCGGCCGAGGACCACACCACCGTCGCCGAGCTGGCCATCGAGCGCGCCAAGCGCCTCGTCGAGCTGGGTCACGACGTGGTCGTCCTGCTGGACTCCATCACCCGCCTGGGCCGCGCGTACAACCTCGCGGCCCCCGCCTCCGGACGCATCCTCTCCGGTGGTGTCGACTCGACCGCGCTCTACCCGCCGAAGAAGTTCTTCGGCGCCGCGCGCAACATCGAGGACGGCGGCTCGCTGACCATCCTGGCCACCGCGCTGGTCGACACCGGCTCGCGGATGGACGAGGTGATCTTCGAGGAGTTCAAGGGCACCGGCAACATGGAGCTCAAGCTCGACCGGAAGCTCTCCGACAAGCGCATCTTCCCGGCGGTGGACGTGGACGCGTCCAGCACCCGCAAGGAGGAGATCCTGCTCAACTCGGAGGAGCTCGCCATCGTCTGGAAGCTCCGCCGGGTGCTGCACGCGCTCGACTCGCAGCAGGCCATCGAGCTGCTTCTGGACAAGATGAAGAAGACGAAGTCGAATGCCGAGTTCCTGATGCAGATCGCCAAGACGACGCCCAACGGCAACGACTGATCCCGTATCGGCTCGCGTATCGCGTTTATCCAGCAGGCCCCCGTCACAGCCGTGACGGGGGCCTGCTGGCTTGAGATCTACAACACAGGAATCACCGGCACCGGTACTCGGGACAGACTCCGGGATTCTGGTTGAAATCGCAGGTCGGGGGCGCGGAGGCGTATCCGCCGGACCGTCGGGACAAGCGCTTTCTAAGAATGTCCTTAAAGGCCCCTGTGCAACCCTGACGCTTGCCTCGGCGTCTGACAGACGACCGAGAAACCGCGCCTGACCAATACGGCAGGGGGTACCCGAACACAGCGGAGGATTGAGGAGCGGATGGCACAGGAGAGCAAGAGCGGGCAAGCCACGGCATACCGCCGCCGCGCCCGTGGCCGCCGCCGCAAGGCGCGCAGCCCGCGCCGCAAGGCGCTGCTGATCACCGCCTGGATAGCCGCCGGCCTGGTGCTGCTGGGCGGTGGAGGTCTCGGCTTTCTCTACTTCAAGTTCAATGGGAATCTGACCGGCGTCGACATCAACGCCGCGCTCGGCAAGGACCGCCCCGCCAACGTCGACAACGGCTCGCAGGACATCCTCGTGCTCGGCTCCGACTCGCGGGCCGGGGCGAATGGCAAATACGGCAAGGACGAGGGCAGCGCCCGCTCCGACACTGCCATGATCGTGCATGTGTATAAGGGCCACAAGAAGGCCAGCGTGGTCTCCATACCCCGCGACACCCTCGTCTCCCGGCCGGAATGCGCGGCCCCCGGCGGCAAGACCGCTCCGCCGGTCAAGAACGCCATGTTCAATGACTCCTACTCGGTCGGCGGCCCGTCCTGCGCGGTCAAGACCGTCGAGGCCATGACCGGCATCCGCATGGACCACTACCTTGAGGTCGACTTCGCCGGCTTCCAGAAGCTCATCGACGAGCTGGGCGGCGTCAAAATCACCACCACCAAGCCGATACACGACAAGGACAGCCACCTCGACCTCGGGGCGGGCACCCACACGCTCCGCGGCGAGCAGGCGCTCGGGCTGGTACGGACCCGGCACGGCGTCGGCGACGGCAGCGACCTCGGCCGGATCAAGCTCCAGCAGGCGTTCATCAAGGCCCTGCTCGACCAGATGAAGTCGATCGGCCTGTTCACCAGCCCCGGCAAGCTGTACGGGGTCGCCGACACCGCCACCTCGGCGCTCACCACCGACTCCGACCTGGCCTCCGTCAACAAGCTGCTGGACTTCGCGAACGGCCTCAAGTCGATAGGGTCCGGCGATATGCAGATGACGACCCTGCCGGTCACCTACGACGCCAGCGACCCGAACCGGGTGGTGCCGCTGCACTCCAAGGCCGGCCGGATCTGGGAGGCGCTCCGCGCCGACCAGCCGATCCCGGCGGATGCCGTCAAGGGCTCCGCGGGCGACAAGACCGGCGCCGACGGCGTGGTCAAGTGAGGCTCACGGGCCGCGCGGGGCCAGAGGTCCGGCGGGCCCGGCAGAGGCCCGCTCGCGGCCCGGCGGGGGCCTGGGAATATCTGGCCCCGCCCCCCGGTTTTGGGGTATGCGGGCAGTACTGGCAAACTGGTCCGCTGGCCCCGGTTCACGTAAGGCAATCCCGCCTCTACGACCCGGCGCCCTCCCGAACCAAGGAGTACCCCTTGAAGCGCGACATCCACCCGGAGTACATCGAGACCCAGGTCAGCTGCACCTGCGGCGCCTCCTTCACCACCCGTAGCAGTGCGGTCACGGGCGGCACCATCCGTGCCGACATCTGCTCCGAGTGCCACCCGTTCTACACGGGCAAGCAGAAGATCCTCGACACCGGTGGCCGTGTGGCGCGGTTCGAGGCCCGCTTCGGCAAGAACGCCGGGTCCCCCAAGAAGTAGCGACCCGCGGGCGCCGGTCCTCGGTCGCCTCTCGACTTCGAGGGGTGACCGGACCGGCGCTTTGTCGTCCAGCAGGCCCGTCACTTCCAGCTAGGGAATCTTGATGTTCGAGGCAGTCGAGGAACTGATCGGCGAACACGCCGACCTCGAAAAGCGGCTCGCCGACCCCGCCGTCCACGCGGACCAGGCCAACGCCCGCAAGCTCAACAAGCGCTACGCCGAGCTGACCCCGATCATCGGCGTCTACCGCTCCTGGAAGCGGACCGGCGACGACATCGAGACCGCCCGTGAGCTGGCCCAGGACGACCCCGACTTCGCCGCCGAGGTCAAGGACCTGGAGCGGCAGCGCGAGGAGCTGACCGAGCGGCTGCGGCTGCTGCTCGTACCCCGGGACCCCAGCGACGACAAGGACGTGATCCTGGAGGTCAAGGCGGGCGAGGGCGGCGAGGAGTCCGCGCTGTTCGCCGGCGACCTGCTGCGGATGTATCTGCGCTATGCCGAGCGCGTCGGCTGGAAGACCGAGATCCTGGAGGCCAACGAGTCCGATCTCGGCGGCTACAAGGACGTCCAGGTGGCCGTGAAGACCAAGGGCGGGGGCGGCGCCACCGAGCCCGGCCAGGGCGTCTGGGCCCGCCTCAAGTACGAGGGCGGGGTGCACCGCGTCCAGCGCGTGCCCGCCACCGAGTCGCAGGGCCGCATCCACACCTCCGCCGCGGGCGTGCTCGTCACCCCGGAGGCCGAGGAGGTCGAGGTCGAGATCGGCCCCAACGACCTGCGCATCGACGTCTACCGCTCCTCCGGCCCCGGCGGCCAGTCCGTCAACACCACCGACTCCGCCGTGCGCATCACCCACCTGCCCACCGGCATCGTCGTCTCCTGCCAGAACGAGAAGAGCCAGCTCCAGAACAAGGAGCAGGCGCTGCGCATCCTGCGCTCGCGGCTGCTGGCCGCGGCCCAGGAGGAGGCCGAGCGCGAGGCGTCCGACGCGCGGCGCAGCCAGGTCCGTACGGTGGACCGGTCCGAGCGCATCCGGACGTACAACTTCCCGGAAAACCGCATCTCCGACCACCGGGTCGGTTTCAAGGCGTACAACTTGGATCAGGTCCTCGACGGCGAGCTGGACCCGGTGATCCAGGCGTGCGTCGACGCCGACTCGGCCGCCAAGCTGGCGGCCGCCCAGTAAGCCCCACGGACCCGCGGGCCCACCCGCCCCGCGGTCCCGCAGGTCTCGTCAAGCCCTAACGTTCTCGCAAGTTCGCAAGTCGGAGGAACAGCGTGCAGCAATCTGCCGGGGGGCGACCCCCGCACCCCCGATCCGTGCTGCTCGCCGAGGTGGCCCAGGCCACCCAGCGGCTGGCCGACGCGGGCGTCCCCTCGCCCCGCTTCGACGCCGAGGAACTGGCCGCGTTCGTGCACGGCGTCAAACGCGGCGAACTGCACCGCGTCGCCGACGCCGAGTTCGACGCCCGCTACTGGGAGGCCGTCGCCCGCCGCGAGGCCCGCGAACCGCTCCAGCACATCACCGGCCGCGTCTTCTTCCGCTACCTCGAACTCCAGGTCGGCCCGGGGGTGTTCGTGCCCCGCCCCGAGACCGAGTCGGTCGTCGGGTGGGCCATAGACGCCGTACGCGCCATGGACGTCGTCGAGCCGCTCATCGTCGACCTGTGCACCGGCTCCGGCGCCATCGCCCTCGCCCTCGCCCAGGAGGTGCCGCGCTCGCGCGTGCACGCCGTCGAGCTCGACGAGGGCGCCCTGACATGGGCCCGCAAGAACGTCGAGGGGTCCCGCGTCGTTCTCCACCACGGGAACGCGCTGACCGCGCTGCCCGAGCTCGACGGCCAGGTGGACCTGCTCGTCAGCAACCCGCCGTACATCCCGCTGACCGAGTGGGAGTACGTCGCACCGGAGGCCCGCGACCACGACCCCGAGCTCGCGCTGTTCTCCGGCGAGGACGGCCTGGACACCATCCGGGGCATCGAGCGCACCGCCCACCGGCTGCTGCGCCCCGGCGGCGTCGTGGTGATCGAGCACGCCGACACCCAGGGCGGCCAGGTGCCGTGGATCTTCACCGAGGAGCGGGGCTGGGCGGACGCCGCCGACCACCCCGACCTCAACAACCGCCCGCGGTTCGCGACGGCCCGCAGGGCGACGCCGTGACCCGGGCGCCCCGCACGCATGGACTCAGTAACCGCTTCGCGAAGGAGATGTGATGGCACGGCGATACGACTGCAGCGACGCGACCGACCGCAAGACCGGCCTGCGCGAGGCGACAGCGGCGGTCCGCCGCGGCGAACTGGTCGTGCTGCCCACCGACACCGTCTACGGCGTCGGCGCGGACGCCTTCAGCGCCGAGGCGGTCGGCGACCTGCTGGAGGCCAAGGGGCGCGGTCGGACCATGCCCTCGCCCGTACTCGTCGGCTCGCCGAACACGCTGCACGGACTCGTCACCGACTTCTCCGAGCAGGCGTGGGAGCTCGTCGACGCGTTCTGGCCCGGCGCGCTCACCATCGTCGCCAACCACCAGCCGTCGCTGACCTGGGACCTGGGGGAGACCCGCGGGACCGTGGCGGTGCGGATGCCGCTGCACCCGGTCGCCATCGAGCTGCTCACCGAGTTCGGCCCGATGGCCGTCTCCAGCGCCAACCTCACCGGCCACCCCTCCCCGCAGGACTGCGACGCGGCCCAGGAGATGCTCGGCGACGCGATCTCCGTCTACCTCGACGGCGGGCCCACCCCGGCCGCCGTGCCGTCCTCCATCGTCGATGTCACCCGCGGCACCCCGGTGCTGCTGCGGGCCGGCGCGCTCAGCGCCGAGCAGCTGCGCGAGGTTGTACCCGATCTTGAGGTGGCCAATTGATCGCCCCGCAGGGGCGTGGCATAGCGGGACCGGACTTCTCCGCCGACACCTTCCGCATCCTCCACGTCAGCACCGGCAACGTCTGCCGCTCGCCCATCACCGAGCGGCTGACCCGCTATGCCCTCAGCGACCGCCTCGGCGACCCCTCCACCGGCGGCCTCGTCGTGGAGAGCGCCGGCACCTGGGGCCATGAGGGCGCGCCCATGGAGGCGCACGCCGCGACCGTGCTCGCCGACTTCGGCGCCGACCCGGACGGCTTCATCGGCCGCGAGCTCCTCGACGAGCACGTCATCCGCGCCGACCTGGTCCTGACCGCCACCCGCGACCACCGCGCGCAGGTCATCTCGATGGGGCACTCGGCGGGGCTGCGCACCTTCACGCTCAAGGAGTTCACCCGGCTCGTACGGGCCATAGACCCGGCCACGCTGCCCGACCCGGTGCACGGCGGCGTCGTCGGACGCGCCCGGGCGCTGGTGCAGGCCGCCGCCGCGCTGCGCGGCTGGCTGCTCGCCCCGAACGCCGAGGCCGACGAGGTCCACGACCCGTACGGCGCCCCCATCACCTTCTTCCGCTCCATCGGCGACGAGATCAACCAGGCCCTGGACCCGGTCGTCACCGCGCTCACCGGAGTCCCCACCCGGACCTGACCGGCTGCGGGCCGGGGTCGCCGGGCCTACATTGGGGTGCACCACCCCTCAAGGTCCGGAGCCAGTGCCATGCCGGTCGCCGCAGTAGCACCCCACACCCACTGGGGCCCCGATTTCGACGCGCTGCGCCGCGAGGACCCGGAGCTGGCGGGGCTGCTCCTCGCCGAGCTCGGCCGGCAGTCCGCCTCACTGCAGCTCATCGCCGCCGAGAACTTCACCTCGCCCGCCGTCCTGGCCGCCCTCGGCTCCCCGCTCGCCAACAAGTACGCGGAGGGCTATCCGGGCGCCCGCCACCACGGCGGCTGCGAGCTGGTGGACCTCGCCGAGCGGATCGCCGTCGACCGGGCCAAGGCGCTCTTCGGCGCCGAGCACGCCAACGTCCAGCCGCACTCCGGCTCCTCGGCCGTCCTCGCCGCGTACGCCGCGCTGCTGCGCCCCGGGGACACGGTGCTGGCGATGGCGCTCACCCAGGGCGGGCACCTCACACACGGGTCGCCCGCCAACTTCTCGGGCCGCTGGTTCGACTTCGTCGGCTACGGGGTCGCGCCGGCCACCGGCCTCGTCGACTACGGGCAGGTGCGCGAGCTGGCCCGTACGCACCGCCCCAAGGCGATCGTCTGCGGCTCGATCTCGTACTCGCGCCATGTGGACTACGCCGCCTTCCGGGACATCGCCGACGAGGTCGGGGCGTATCTGATCGCGGACGCCGCGCACCCGATCGGCCTGGTGGCGGGGGGCGCGGCGCCCAGCCCGGTGCCGTACGCGGACGTGGTGTGCGCCACCACGCACAAGGTGCTGCGGGGGCCGCGCGGCGGGCTGATCCTGTGCGGCGCGGAGCTGGCGGACCGCATCGACCGGGCGGTGTTCCCGTTCACGCAGGGCGGCGCGCAGATGCATACGGTCGCGGCGAAGGCGGTGGCCTTCGGCGAGGCCGCCACCCCGGCCTTCACGGCGTACGCGCACCAGTGCGTCGCGAACGCCCGGGTGCTGGCCGCGGCGCTCGGGGCCGAGGGGCTCGCGGTGAGCACGGGCGGCACCGACACGCATCTGATCACCGCGGACGTCGCCCCGCTGGGCATCGACGCGCGGACCGCCAGCGGCCGTCTGGCGGCCTGTGGCGTGGTCCTGGACACCTGCGGGCTCCCGTGTGCCGACGGGCGGGCCAGGGGCGTCAGGCTGGGCAGCGCGGCCGTCTCCACGCAGGGGATGGGGGAGGCGGAGATGGCGCGTATCGGGGCGCTGGTGGGCGCGGCGCTGCGGCAGGACGCGCGGGCCCGTGCGGAAGTGGCGGAATTGGCCGGAAGGTTCCCTCCTTATCCCGATCACACCTGAGGGCTGACACCATCCGCCAACGGGGCACGTCCTCAACCGCATTCACGATTCGGGGGTGGACGCGAATATGGTGTGGGGCTGTGATGGCCAGCGAAACCTCTGGGGCAGCCTGTGCGTGAATATCTGCTGACGCTGTGCGTCACCGCCGCGGTCACCTATCTGCTGACGGGACCAGTGCGGAAGTTCGCGATGGTGGCCGGCGCGGTGCCGGAGATCCGTGCGCGTGACGTGCACCGCGAACCGACGCCGAGGCTCGGCGGTATCGCGATGTTCGGCGGTCTGTGCGCGGGGCTGCTGGTCGCGGCCCATATGCAGAATCTCAAGGGCGTCTTCGAGCTCTCGAACGAGCCGCGCGCGCTGCTGTCGGGGGCGGGGCTGATCTGGCTGCTGGGCGTGCTGGACGACAAGTTCGGCGTGGACGCGCTGGTGAAGCTCGGCGGGCAGATGATCGCCGCGGGCGTGATGGTCCTCCAGGGCCTGACGATCCTGTGGATTCCGGTGCCCGGCGTCGGCACGGTCGCGCTGACCCCCATGCAGGGCACGCTGCTGACGGTGGCCCTGGTGGTCATCACCATCAACGCCGTCAACTTCGTCGATGGGCTGGACGGGTTGGCCGCCGGAATGGTGTGCATCGCCTCGGCGGCCTTCTTCATGTACGCGTACCGGATCTGGTTCGGCTACGGCATCGAGGCGGCGGCCCCGGCCACGCTGTTCGCCGCGATCCTGATGGGCATGTGCCTGGGTTTCCTGCCGCACAACATGCACCCGGCGCGGATCTTCATGGGCGACTCCGGGTCGATGATGATCGGTCTGGTGCTGGCGGCGGGCGCGATCTCCATCACCGGGCAGGTGGACCCGGACGCGATGCGGCTGTTCACGGGTTCGGAGCGGGCGGCGGTGCACGGCACCGTGCCGGTCTACATTCCGCTGCTGCTGCCGCTGACCGTCGTGATGGTGCCGGTCGCCGACCTGATCCTGGCCATCGTGCGGCGCACCTGGAACGGCCAGTCGCCGTTCGCGGCCGACCGCGGCCACCTGCACCACCGGCTGCTGGAGATCGGCCACTCGCACAGCCGCGCCGTGCTGATCATGTACTTCTGGTCGGGGCTGATCGCCTTCGGCGCGGTCGCCTACTCGGTCAACTCCTTCAGCATGTGGATCGTGCTGCTGATCGTCCTGCTCAGCGCCGTCGGGCTCGTCCTGCTGCTCCTGCCGCGCTTCACGCCCCGCGCGCCGCTCTGGGCCCAGCACCTGGTGCCGCCGCGCTACCGCCGCCGGGCCTTCCTCGAACGGTCGGCGAGCAAGAGGGCCGCGAAGGCCGCGGGGAGGCTCCGTACGGACGGTGCGGACGCCGAGACCGCCGCCGCTGCCGGCGGCGAAGCGGAGCGGGAGCCGGTGCCCACCGGAGTCAACGGCGCGACGGCGGTCGGCGACCGGTCGCGATTCGCCCATACCAGGAAAATCAGCAGCGATCGCTGATTCCGTGCAGACGTCGTATACCAGACGGCGATCGATCTGTCCGGTGGACATGCAGGGATTAACTCTCCCGTGTGATGGGCAGCACACGATGTAGGTAAAGACCTCATCAAATAGTTTGTGATACCGTTCACTAAACCCGGTGCTAGAGCCGAAGGACCGTAGTACGTACGGTCCTTCGTCGCGAGGTCCATCTCACCTCCGGGGATACGCTCGTCCACGACGAATCGTTGCTTCCGACTCCCGCCGGAGAAACCCTTCATGCAGTCCAACGACGCCCGAACACTCCTGCTCTGCGCCGTACCGGCCGCCATCACCGGCGGTGCCGCCGTCGTGGTCGGCGCCGTGGCCGCCGGCGGCAAGGGTGCGATCGGGTCGGCCGTCGGCACGCTGCTGTCGGTCTGCATCATGGCGATGGGGTACTACGTCCTTCAGCGGACCGCGCGACAACTCCCGCACCTGTTCCAGGCCATGGGCCTGATGCTGTACGTGACGCAGTTCCTCGTGGTCGGGATCTTCCTCGCGGTGTTCAAGCACACGACGCTGTTCAACACCAAGAGCTTCGCGCTGACCCTGCTGGTTGTGACTTTGGTGTGGATCGCCGCGCAGACGCGCGCCCACCTCAAGGCCAAGATTCTCTATGTGGAACCGGAACCCGCCGACGCGAAGAAGTCCGCGCCGACCGGGTCTCCGTCATGACCGGTAGGGCCGCGATAAACACCACCACGCTCACCTGCTATCGTCCGGTGCCATCTGAGGCACAGCAAGCGCAGGCAGCTGAACTCCCGAGTTTCCAGGGACGGAATCGGCAGTCCATGCAGCTGATGCCTGCTGAGCCATTCGGCTCCGCGCCGACCAGCCGCCCCCAAATCCGTAAGACCAGTCCAGTGCCGCTCCGTGGCTGTGCGCCGCGCCGACACAACGAGGTTGCCGTACCTATGCGCCACGCTGAAGGAGCTCGCGGTGAGTGCTGACCAGATGCTCGCCTTCGAGACCGATTGCCACCTCTTCGATGGGTGTGGCTTTCCCGCTCCGGGCCTCCACTCGTTCATGTTCGAACCGCTCTTCACCGTCGGCGGCTATGACGTCAACAAGCCAATGCTGCTGGCGTTGTTGAGCACGGTCGTCATCATCGGGTTCTTCTGGGCGGCTTTCGGCCGGGCCAAGGTGGTGCCGGGCAAGCTCCAGATGATCGGCGAGTCCGGTTACGACTTCGTGCGCAAGAGCATCGTCTACGAAGCTCTCGGCAAGAAGGTGGGCGAGAAGTACGTCCCCTTCATGGTCTCGCTGTTCTTCTTCGTCTGGATCATGAACCTGTGGTCGATCATTCCGGTCGCCCAGTTCCCCGTGACGTCGATCATCGCCTTCCCCGCGGGCCTCGCCCTGATCGTCTACGTCCTGTGGATGTCCCTGACGTTCAAGAAGCACGGCTTCGTCGGCGGCATGAAGAACATCACCGGCTACGACAAGTCGCTCGGCCCGATCCTGCCGATGATCGTGTTCCTGGAGTTCTTCTCGAACGTGCTGGTCCGGCCGTTCACCCACGCGGTCCGGCTCTTCGCGAACATGTTCGCCGGCCACCTGCTGATCCTGATGTTCACCATCGCCAGCTGGTACATGCTGAACGGCATCGGCATCGCGTACGCCGGCGTCTCGTTCGTGATGACCATCCTGATGACCGCCTTCGAGCTGTTCATCCAGGCCGTTCAGGCGTACATCTTCGTCCTCCTGGCCTGCACCTACGTGCAGGGCGCGCTCGCCGAGCACCACTGAGCCCCCTGCTCCTCCAGACCAATTGACGTCCGGTGGCCAACCCCCACCGGCCCATGAAAAGAAGGAAGAACCGGCATGTCCGCTCTCCAGACCCTTGCCGCCGAGGGTGTTCACGGCTCCATCGGCTCCATCGGCTACGGCCTCGCGGCCATCGGCCCCGGCGTTGGCGTCGGCATCATCTTCGGCAACGGCACCTCGGCCCTCGCCCGCCAGCCCGAGGCGGCCGGCCTGATCCGCGCCAACCAGATCATGGGCTTCGCGTTCTGTGAGGCGCTCGCCCTGATCGGCATCGTGCTGCCGTTCGTCTACGGCATCTGATCCAGGCGTACTGACAGCAGTTCTTGACGAAAGGCATTGATGTGAACGCCCTGGTACAGATGGCGGCCGAGGAGGCGGAAAACCCCCTCATCCCGCCGATCCCAGAGCTCGTCATCGGCCTTATCGCCTTTTTCATCGTCTTCGGCTTCCTCGCCAAGAAGCTCCTCCCGAACATCAACAAGGTTCTGGACGAGCGCCGTGAGGCCATCGAGGGCGGCATGGAGAAGGCCGAGGCCGCCGAGGCCGAGGCTCAGCAGGTCCTTGAGGACTACCGGGCCCAGCTCGCCGACGCCCGCCACGAGGCCGCGCGGATGCGCCAGGAGGCGCAGGAACAGGGCGTCGCACTCATCGCCGAGATGAGGACCGAGGGTCAGCGGCAGCGTGAGGAGATCATCGCTGCCGGGCACGCCCAGATCGCCGCCGACCGCAAGGCCGCGGCGGCCTCGCTCCGCCAGGACGTGGGCAAGCTCGCCACCGACCTGGCGAGCAAGCTCGTCGGCGAGTCCCTGGAGGACAGCGCCCGGCAGAGCCGCACCATCGACCGCTTCCTCGACGGACTTGAGGAGAGCGCGACGACGGCTGAGGCAAAGCGATGACGGCCGTGACAG
This sequence comes from Streptomyces sp. NPDC044033, assembly GCF_056434425.1. NCBI lineage: Bacteria > Bacillati > Actinomycetota > Actinomycetes > Kitasatosporales > Streptomycetaceae > Streptomyces > Streptomyces sp. NPDC044033. The sequence continues at coordinate 25,580 of NZ_JBWKFF010000027.1, forward strand.
GTATGCGCGGCGCGAGCCGTGAGGCGCTGGCCACCGCGCGTGAGCGCCTCGACGCACTGGCGGACAGCACGTCCGTCGACGCGGCGAAGCTCGCCGAGGACCTGGCCGCCGTCACCACGCTCCTCGACCGCGAGGTGTCGCTGCGCCGGGTCCTGACCGACCCGGCGCAGAGCGGCCAGTCCAAGGCCGAACTGGCGGGCCGGCTGCTCGGCGGCCAGGTGGGCGGCGAGACCGCCGACCTGGTCTCGGGCATGGTCCGTTCCCGCTGGTCGCGTTCGCGCGACCTGGTCGACGCGATCGAGGAGCTGGCGGCCTCCGCCGACCTCATCGCGGCGCAGCGGGCCGGCGCCCTCGACGCCGTCGAGGACGAGATCTTCCGGTTCGGCCGGATCGTCTCCTCCTCGACCGAGCTGCGGGCCGCGCTGACCGACAAGCTGGCGACCACCGCCGCCAAGGCGGAGCTGCTGAGCAGCCTGCTCGGCGGCCGGGCGCACCAGGTCACCGAGCGGCTCGTAGTCCGCCTTGTCGCCCAGCCGCGAGGCCGTAGCCTTGAGGGAGGGCTCACCGCCCTCTCCAAGCTGGCCGCGGAACGGCGCGACCGCATGGTCGCCGAGGTCCGCTCCGCGGTGCCGCTGAGCGACGGACAGAAGCAGCGCCTGGGCGCCGCGCTGGCCAAGCTGTACGGGCGGCAGGTGCACCTCAACCTCGATGTGGACCCGGAGGTCCTCGGCGGGGTGTCGGTGCGCGTGGGCGACGAGATCGTCAACGGGACCATCGCGGACCGCCTCGAAGAGGCGACCCGGCGGATGGCCGGCTGACCGGCCACCACCAACTCAAGAGCAAGACCGCGGCCCGCGTTGGGCCGTAGCGGAAACCCCAGGGGGCCGTGACAGGAGCGGCGCACGCCGCGTGGCCCCCCGGACCCGCAAGAAACTTCGGGCCCAACAAGGAGAGCAGGGAACCCAGATGGCGGAGCTCACGATCCGGCCGGAGGAGATCCGGGACGCGCTGGAGAACTTTGTCCAGGCGTACAAGCCGGACGCGGCCTCGCGCGAGGAGGTCGGTACGGTCAGCGTTGCCGGCGACGGCATCGCGAAGGTCGAGGGACTTCCCTCGGCCATGGCGAACGAGCTGCTGAAGTTCGAGGACGGCACCCTCGGCCTCGCCCTCAACCTTGAGGAGCGCGAGATCGGTGCCGTCGTCCTCGGCGAGTTCAGCGGCGTCGAGGAGGGCCAGCCGGTGCAGCGCACCGGTGAGGTGCTCTCCGTCGCGGTGGGCGAGGGCTACCTCGGCCGCGTCGTCGACCCGCTCGGCGCCCCGATCGACGGCCTCGGCGAGATCGAGACGGACGGCCGCCGCGCCCTGGAGCTCCAGGCGCCCGGCGTCATGGTCCGCAAGTCGGTGCACGAGCCGATGCAGACCGGCCTCAAGGCCGTCGACGCGATGGTGCCGATCGGCCGCGGCCAGCGCCAGCTGATCATCGGCGACCGCCAGACGGGCAAGACCGCCCTGGCCGTCGACACGATCATCAACCAGCGCGACAACTGGCGTTCCGGCGACCCGAAGAAGCAGGTCCGCTGCATCTACGTCGCCGTGGGTCAGAAGGGCTCCACCATCGCGTCCGTGCGCGGCGCGCTGGAGGAGGCCGGCGCCCTGGAGTACACGACGATCGTCGCGGCCCCGGCGTCCGACCCGGCCGGCTTCAAGTACATCGCCCCGTACACCGGCTCGGCCATCGGCCAGCACTGGATGTACCAGGGCAAGCACGTCCTGATCGTCTTCGACGACCTGTCGAAGCAGGCCGACGCCTACCGCGCCGTCTCCCTGCTGCTGCGCCGCCCGCCGGGCCGCGAGGCGTACCCGGGTGACGTCTTCTACCTGCACTCCCGTCTGCTGGAGCGCTGCGCGAAGCTCTCCGACGACATGGGCGCGGGTTCGATGACCGGTCTGCCGATCGTCGAGACCAAGGCCAACGACGTCTCGGCGTTCATCCCGACCAACGTCATCTCGATCACCGACGGCCAGTGCTTCCTGGAGTCCGACCTGTTCAACGCGGGCCAGCGGCCGGCGCTGAACGTCGGTATCTCGGTCTCCCGCGTCGGCGGCTCCGCCCAGCACAAGGCGATGCGCCAGGTCTCGGGCCGACTGCGCGTGGACCTCGCCCAGTACCGCGAGCTGGAGGCGTTCGCCGCCTTCGGTTCTGACCTGGACGCGGCCTCCAAGGCGCAGCTGGAGCGCGGCAAGCGGATGACCGAGCTGCTCAAGCAGGGTCAGTACGCGCCGTACGCGATCGAGGACCAGATCGTCTCCGTCTGGTCGGGCACCACCGGCAAGATGGACGACGTACCGGTCGAGGACATCCAGCGCTTCGAGCGCGAGCTGCTCGACTACATGGGCCGTGAGCACAAGGGCCTCATGAACAGCATCGTCGAGGGCGCCAAGATGTCCGACGACACCATTCAGGCGCTCACCGACGCCGTCGCCACCTTCAAGAAGCAGTTCGAGACTTCGAGCGGCGATCTTCTCGGTGACGACGCCCCGGCCGGCACCTCGAAGTGACGACGACGGAAGGGACCTGATCCATGGGAGCCCAGCTCCGGGTCTACAAGCGTCGCATCCGCTCCGTCACCGCGACCAAGAAGATCACCAAAGCGATGGAGATGATCGCCGCCTCGCGCATCGTCAAGGCGCAGCGCCAGGTGGCGGCATCGACGCCGTACGCGAGTGAGCTCACCCGCGCGGTGACGGCGGTTGCCACCGGTTCGAACACCAAGCACGCCCTGACCACCGAGGTGGCGAGCCCGGTACGGGCCGCGGTGCTGCTCATCACGAGCGACCGCGGACTGGCCGGCGGCTACTCGTCCAACGCCATCAAGGCGGCGGACCGGCTCACCGAGCGGCTGCGCTCGGAGGGCAAGGAGGTCGTGACCTACATCATCGGCCGCAAGGGTGTCGCGTACTACGACTTCCGGGAGCGCCCGGTCACCCAGTCGTGGACCGGTTTCACCGACAGCCCGACGTACGCGGACGCCAAGATGGTCGCGGCGCCGCTGATCGAGGCCGTACAGCAGGACACGGCCGAGGGCGGCGTGGACGAACTCCACATCGTCTTCACCGAGTTCGTGTCGATGATGACGCAGCAGCCGGTGGACGACCGCCTGCTGCCGCTGAGCCTCGCCGCGGACGGTCAGGAGGCGTCGGACGACGCCGCCGCGAAGGGCGAGATCCTTCCGCTCTACGACTTCGAGCCGTCGGCGGAGGGCGTCCTCGACGCCCTGCTGCCGCGGTACGTCGAGAGCCGTATCTACAACGCGCTGCTCCAGTCGGCTGCCTCCAAGCACGCCGCCACCCGCCGCGCGATGAAGTCGGCGACCGACAACGCCGGAGAGCTCATCAAGACGCTCTCGCGGCTTGCCAACGCGGCCCGCCAGGCCGAAATCACCCAGGAAATCAGCGAGATCGTCGGCGGTGCGAGCGCCATGGCCGACGCGACCGCGGGGAGTGACCGATAACCATGACCACCACTGTTGAGACGGCCGCAGCGGCCGGCGTGGCCACGGGCCGCGTCGCGCGGGTCATCGGGCCGGTCGTCGACGTGGAGTTCCCCGTCGACGCGATGCCTGAGATCTACAACGCGCTGCACGTAGAGGTCGCAGACCCGGCCGAGGACGGCAAGCTCAAGACGCTGACCCTTGAGGTCGCCCAGCACCTGGGCGACGGCGTGGTCCGCGCGATCTCGATGGAGCCCACCGACGGCCTGGTCCGCCAGGCGACGGTGGTCAACACCGGGACGGGCATCACGGTGCCGGTCGGCGATGTCACCAAGGGCAAGGTGTTCAACACCCTTGGCAAGATCCTGAACAAGCCGGAGGCGGAGTCCGAGGTCACCGAGCGGTGGCCGATCCACCGCAAGGCGCCCAACTTCGACCAGCTTGAGTCGAAGACCGAGATGTTCGAGACCGGCGTCAAGGTCATCGACCTGCTGACCCCGTACGTCAAGGGCGGCAAGATCGGTCTGTTCGGCGGCGCGGGCGTCGGCAAGACGGTGCTCATCCAGGAGATGATCTACCGCGTCGCCAACAACCACGACGGTGTGTCGGTGTTCGCGGGCGTCGGTGAGCGTACCCGTGAGGGCAACGACCTCATCGAGGAGATGACCGAGTCCGGCGTCATCGACAAGACGGCGCTCGTCTTCGGCCAGATGGACGAGCCGCCGGGCACCCGGCTGCGCGTCGCCCTGGCCGGTCTGACCATGGCGGAGTACTTCCGCGATGTGCAGAAGCAGGACGTGCTCTTCTTCATCGACAACATCTTCCGGTACACCCAGGCCGGTTCCGAGGTGTCCACCCTGCTCGGCCGTATGCCGTCCGCGGTGGGTTACCAGCCGAACCTCGCGGACGAGATGGGCCTCCTCCAGGAGCGCATCACCTCGACCCGCGGCCACTCGATCACCTCGATGCAGGCGATCTACGTGCCGGCGGACGACCTCACCGACCCGGCCCCGGCCACGACCTTCGCGCACCTCGACGCGACGACCGTGCTCTCGCGCCCGATCTCGGAGAAGGGCATCTACCCGGCGGTGGACCCGCTGGACTCGACGTCCCGCATCCTGGACCCGCGCTACATCTCGCAGGAGCACTACGACTGCGCCTCGCGCGTCAAGACGATCCTGCAGAAGTACAAGGACCTCCAGGACATCATCGCGATCCTCGGCATCGACGAGCTCGGCGAGGAGGACAAGCTCACCGTCTTCCGCGCCCGCCGGGTGGAGCGCTTCCTGTCGCAGAACACCCACGTCGCGAAGCAGTTCACCGGCGTGGACGGTTCGGACGTCTCGCTCGACGAGTCGATCTCCGCGTTCAACGCGATCTGCGACGGGGAGTACGACCACTTCCCCGAGCAGGCGTTCTTCATGTGCGGTGGCATCGAGGACCTGAAGGCCAACGCCAAGGAGCTGGGCGTCTCCTGAGCCCCGTGCTCACCGGCCGGGGGCGGGTACCTGCCGCCCCCGGCCGTCATGGCCACTAGTATTCGTAGTATTCGACCCCAGACCTGCCATGCCCGGCAGGTGGAGACCCGAGGAGCCACGTTGGCTGCTGAGCTGCACGTCGAGCTGGTCGCGGCGGACCGAAGCGTCTGGTCCGGCGAGGCCACTCTGGTCATCGCGCGCACCGCATCGGGTGACATCGGCGTCATGCCCGGCCACCAGCCGCTGCTCGGTGTGCTGGAGTCCGGCCCGGTGACCATCCGTACGAGCGAGGGCGGAACCATCGTCGCCGCGGTGCACGGCGGATTCGTCTCGTTCGCGGACGACAAGCTCTCGCTGCTGGCCGAGATCGTCGAGCTGTCGGACGAGATCGACGTCCAGCGCGCGGAGCGGGCGCTGGAGCGCGCGAAGTCGGAGACGGACGCGGCCGCCGAGCGGCGCGCGGATGTCCGGCTGCGCGCGGTCGCGGGTGTGCACTGAACCCACGGCCCATAAGAACGTACGGTGGGGTTCCGGGGCCTGTCCCGGAGACCCGCGAATCCTCAGCCGCGGACGGCACTGGAGCATTCCAGGGCAGTCCGCGGCTGAGGCGATGCAGGTGCGGTTGGACTAGATGACGCGAGGAGGTCGGTGAAGATGGTCCTCGCTCTGCTTGTGAGCGGCAGCGTCGTCCTGCTGGTCCTGGTGGGACTCTTCGTCTTCGGACTGCGCAGACGTCTCATCCAGCGCTCCGGGGGCACGTTCGACTGCTCCCTGCGCTGGAATGTGACCGAGGCGGAGACGGAGCCCAGCGGCAAGGGCTGGGTGTACGGGGTGGCCCGCTACAACGGCGACCGGATCGAGTGGTTCCGCGTCTTCTCGTACGCGCCCCGGCCGCGCCGTGTCCTGGAGCGCGCCTCCATCGAGGTCCTGGACCGCCGCACCCCGCGCGGCGAGGAGGAGCTGGCGCTGCTCTCCGACGCCGTCGTCCTGGTCTGTGTGCACCGCGGTACGCGGCTGGAGCTGGCGATGAGCGAGGACGCCCTGACCGGCTTCCTGGCCTGGCTGGAGGCGGCGCCGCCCGGCCAGCGGGTCAACGTGGCCTGACCGGGCAAGACGCCCCCGGACATGGCGAGACGCCCCCGGACATGGCGAGACGCCCCCGGACATGGCGAGGCGCCCCCGGACATGGCGAGACCGGGGGCAGCGGGCGACTCGCTGCCCCCGGTCGTCCTGTGGCGGCCGGGTTACTTGAGGCCGTTGTCCAGCGCGGTCATCAGAGTGCCGCTGTCACCGGACATCTCCCAGACCATCGCGCCGCCGAGCTTCTTCGTCTTGAGCCAGGCGGTCTTCTTGTTGATGGACCAGACGTCGTCGAAGGTCCACCACTGCCCGTTCGCGCCGGTGTAGCCGTAGGTCGCGATCGCCGTCTCGTCGTGGTAGACGGTCAGGTTCGGCACGGACGCGATCAGGTTGTCGTAGCCGCGGGTGCCCGACTCCTCCGGGAACTGGCCGGGGGCCGCGCCGCTCGCGGTCTGCCACGCGCCGTGCGCGCCGCCGTCCGCGACCTGCTGCCAGCCGCGCCCGTAGAAGGCGAGCCCCAGGGCCACCTGGCTCGGTTTGACGCCCGCGTCGAGATAGGCGTTCACGGTCTTCTCGACGCTGAACTTGGTGTCGTACGGGTCCTTGGCGTCCTGGTAGAGGTTGCCCTGGTGGCCGGTGCGCTTGGGCTCCCAGCTGTCGTCGCTGCCCGAGCCGTGGAAGTCGTAGCCCTGGACGTTGGCGAAGTCCATGTAGTCGAAGACGCTGGGGTTGCCGTCCTTGGTGGTGATGTCCCAGCCGGCGTCGAGCTTGGCGGGGTCGGCCGGGGTGAAGGCGGTCAGCAGGTACTTCTTGCCGGACTCCCCGGACAGTGAGTTGAGCTGCTTGCGGAACTCCGCGAAGAGCAGCGTGTTGTTGGCCTTGTCGTCCTTGGAGACGTGGTTGCCCGCGTGTCCGTCGGAGCCCGGCCACTCCCAGTCGATGTCGAAGCCGTCGAAGATCCCGGCCGCCGCGCCCTTGCCGCCGCGTCCGCCGGTGACCGGCAGGTCGCCCTTGATGTACATGTCGATGCAGGACTTCACGAACTTCTGCCGGGAGGCGTCGGTCTTGGCGACGTCCGAGAAGTACTTGCTGTACGTCCAGCCGCCGATCGACATGAGGGTCTTCAGCTTCGGGTGCTTCGCCTTGAGCTTCTTGAGCTGGTTGTAGTTGCCCGCCAGCGGCTGGTCCCAGGTGTCGCCGGTGCCGTCGACCGACTCGCCCGCGCCGAAGCCCTTCTCGTAGTCGGCCCAGGAGTCGCCCGCGCCGTCACCCTGGTTGGGGTCCTGCGGGTTGGGGGTGGTGGCCTTGGTGACGCCGTTGAGGCAGGTGAGGTTGGTCGGGTCGATGTTCGAGAAGGAGTAGTTGATGTGGGTGAGCTTGGCGGCGGCGCCGGTCGTCTCCAGGGACTTCACGGTGTAGCCGCGGCCGTAGATGCCCCACTGCACGAAGTAGCCGGCCTTGATGCGGTCGGTCGGCTGCTCGTCGCCGCCGGTGGTCCGTACGGTCAGCGCCGGGGAGGCGGGGCCGACCTGGTCGGACGTGTCGCGGGCGACGACCGTGTAGGAGTAGTCGGTGCCCGGGGTCAGCCCGGTGTCGGTGTAGGCGAGCTTGCCGACGGTCGCGACCTTCACGGTGCCGCGGTAGACGTCGTAGTTCTTGAGGCCCTTGTCATCGGTGGCCGCGGGCCACTTGAGGCCGACCGTGGTGTCGGTGACCGTGGTGGCCTTGGGTGCGCCGGGCGCCGAGGGCGGGTTGTCGGTGCCGCCGCCGGTGCTCGTACGGAAGGTGGCCGGCGGTGATTCCGGGCCGGTCTGCCCCGCCGTGTCGCGGGCGACGACCTTGTAGGTGTACTCGGTGTCGGCGCTCAGCCCGGTGTCGGTGAAGGAGGTGCTGCCGACCGTGCCGACCACGGTGTCGCCGCGGTAGACGTCGTAGTTCTTGACGCCCTTGTCATCCGTGGCGGCGGCCCAGGTCAGCGAGACGGTACTGGCCGTCACCCCGGTCGAGGTGGGCTGGCCGGGGGCGGTCGGCGGGGTGTCGGTGGGCGAGGAGCCGTCGCACGGACCGCCGTCGAGCTTGCAGCCGGTGGCGTCGCCGTTGCCGGCGGCGACGAAGCCGAAGGTGGCGCTGGCACCGGGCGGGATGGTGCCGTTGTACTCCCGGTTCTTCGCCGTGTAGTGCGTGCCGGAACTGCTGATCAGGGAGTCCCAGTACGCGCCGACGGTGGTGCCGGAGGAGAAGTCCCACTCGACGGTCCAGCCGTTGATGGGGGAGGACCCGGTGTTCTTGACGGTCCACTCGCCCTGAAAGCCGGTGCCCCAGTCGGAGGTCTTGACGAACGTAGCCGTGGCGTCGGTGGCCGCCTGCGCGGGGGTCGCGGTCAGGCCGACGAGCGCGGCGATGGGGAGGAGCAACGAGGCGAAGGCCGCGCCGACCCTGGTGACGGTACGTCTGGAGCGTTTGGTGCGTCCTAAGGTTCCTGTGCTCAAGGAGTGCTCCTCGAATGAGGTCCGATGGGGAACCTGTGCCGCCAGGTGAGTGTGCGCATTCTGAACACACTCACCACAGTCGTGAGGGGAGAGTAAGAAGGTCTGGACCAGCGGTCAAGAGGTCTGTACCAAAGTCAAGAGGGCCGGATCAGCCCCAACTCCTGCGCCAGCACCGCTGCTTGCACCCTGCTGCGCAGCTCCAGCTTGGCGAGCAGGCGGCTGACATGCGTCTTGACCGTCGCCTCCGCCATATCGAGGCGGTCCGCGATCTCCGCGTTGGAGCGCCCCTCGCCCAGGCAGACGAGCACCTCGCCCTCGCGGCGGGTCAGCGCGTCGAGCACGGCCGGGTCGGGCGCGTGCGGCGAGGGCGCCGGCGCGGGGCGCGCGAACTCCGCGATCAGCCGGCGGGTCACGGCCGGGGCGATCATCCCCTCGCCGCGCGCCACGGTCCGTACGGCCGCGACCAGTTCGGCCGCCTCGCTGTCCTTGAGCAGGAACCCCGCCGCACCGGCCCGCAGCGCTCCGAAGACGTACTCGTCGAGGTCGAAGGTGGTCAGCACGAGGACGTCGGCCAGCCGCTCCCCGGTGATCAGCCGGGTGGCCGAGACGCCGTCGAGCCGCGGCATCTGGACATCCATCAGCACGACGTCCGGGCGCAGTTCGCGGGCGAGCCGCACGGCTTCCTCGCCGTCGGCCGCCTCTCCGGCCACCTCGATGCCCGGGGCCGAGCCGAGGATCAGGACGAGCCCGGCCCGTACCGCCGACTGGTCCTCCGCGACCAGTACCCGTACCGGCTCTCCCGGGGTCTCAGCGTTCACTGCGATCCTCTCTCGTGCAGCGGGAGCACGGCCCGTACGCGCCATGCCTTGCCGTCCTCGTTCCCGATTCCCTCGTCCGCCGGCACCGGGCCCGCCTCGAACTCCCCGTCCAGCAGGGCGACCCGCTCGCGCATGCCGACCAGCCCCGCGCCGGAGCCGGGCGCGCGGGGTCCGAGGCGGTCCCCGAACGGGCTGGTCACGCAGACCTCCAGCGGGCCCTCGCCGACGCGACCGAGGCGGACCGCCACCTCGCCGGGCGCGGCGTGCTTGAGGGCGTTGGTCAGGGACTCCTGGACGATGCGGTACGCGGCCAGCTCGACGGGGGCGGGCAGCGGGCCCGGCGCGCGCTCGTCGAGCAGGGTGAAGCGCAGGCCGGAGCCCGAGCCGTTGGTACGGGCCTGCGCGAGGAGCGCGTCGAGCGCGTCCAGCCTGGGGGCGGCGGCAGGCTCCTGCTCGCCGCCCGCGTTCCGCAGCAGGCCGATCAGGCGGCGCATCTCCGCCAGCCCCTGGACGCTGTTGGCGCGGATCACGGCGAGCGCGTCGGCCGCCGCCTTCGGCTCGCCTATCGACAGGGCGGCCGTGGAGTGGATGGCGATGGCCGAGAGGTGGTTGGCCACCATGTCGTGCAGCTCGCGCGCCATCCGGGCGCGCTCCGCGCCGACGGCCTCGCGGCGGTCCAGCTCCGCCAGCAGCGCGGTGCGCTCCGCCTCCAGCCGGGCCGCCCGCGCGCTGTCGCGGTGCCGCCGGATGCCGACGCCGGTCCAGGCGGGGGTGATGGTGACCAGTGCCGCGGCGACGCCGAGGAGGAGCGCCTCGGGCCTGCGCAGCAGCGCCAGCGACACCAGCGTCACCAGCACCGTGAACAGCTCGGAGCCGCGGGGGACGCGGCGCGCGGCGGCCGGCGGTCCGTACAGCACGGCCGCGTACACCAGGTCGGTGAACATCACGACGGTGGCGATGAGGGTGCCGGTGGACTGGTCGAGGGCGAGCGCGAGGACGCCGACGGCCAGCCCCGTCTGCGGCGCGGTGCGGCGCAGCAGCTCGGCCCCGGCCATCACGGCGAGCGCCACCAGCGCCAGCGGCTTGGGGAACCCGTCGATGGGCCGCCCGCCGCTCAGCCCGAGGAACCACAGCGCGAGTCCGCCGAGCAGCCCGCCGGCGGCGATGAGCACGTCATGGCGGTGCGGGCGGCCGGGGAGGCGGAGTGGCATGGGTCCATCACAGCACGTGGGACGGGCCGGGGACGTCGGCGCCGGGGCGCGCGTACGGGCCGCCGACTACATCGAAGGATGCAGCGCGGGATCGTCACGGGCGACGACGCGAACGCTCGCGGCGCCGGTGAGTCTGGAGGTGAGAGATGGGAGAGAGCCGTGATCGTCACATTGATCGTCGCCTGTGAAGTCGCCTTCTGGGTGCTGCTGGCCGTGGGGCTGGGCCTGCGCTATCTGGCGAAAATGCCCCGGGCCGGGCTCGCGGTGCTGCTGCTGGAGCCGGTGCTGGAGCTGGTCCTGCTCGCCGTCACCGCGATCGACCTGAAGAACGGCGCGGAGCCGGGCTCGAAGCACGGCCTCGCCGCCGTGTACATCGGCTTCACTGTGGGTCTCGGCCACCACACCATCAAGTGGGTCGACGGACACGTGGCCCACCGCTGGGCGGGCGCGCCGAAGCCGGCCAAGCCGCCGAAGTACGGCATGGCGCGCACCGTGCACGAGTGGAAGACCGCGGGCCGCTGGACCCTCGCCGCCGTGGTGGCGATGGCGCTGCTCCAGGGCGCCATCTGGTACGTGGGGGAGGGCGGCGGCACCAGTTCGCTGCGCTCGTGGCAGATGACGATGGTGTGGGTGATCGGCATCAATGTGGTCATCGCGGCGAGCTACACGTTCTGGCCGAAGCAGCCGCCGAACGGTGGCGAGGGGACCGGCGGTGAGGCGGCGCGGTCGCACTCTCTCAGCAAGCGCTGAGGGTCCTCAGCGGGTGGTGAACGTGCCGCCCCAGCGCTGCCGCGCCCCGTCGAGGTCGAGCGGCTTGCGGACGATCGGGTTCGCGTAGGACCAGGAGTCGCGGGGGACCGGCCAGATCACCTCGATCTCTATCCCGTCGGGGTCGGTGCAGTAGACCGACAGGTGCATGCCCTGGTCGAAGGTCTCCTTGACGCGGCCCGCGGCCTCCAGCCGCTCCTTGACCTCGGCCAGCTCGTCCAGGGTGCCGACCTCGAACGCCACGTGCAGCAGGCCCGGCGGGGCGGCGTCGGGGCGTACGGCGCCCGGCGCCTCGGCGCGGATCAGGCCGAGGTCGTGGTGGTTGTCCGACTCCTCGGTGGAGCGGAGGAAGACCATGAACGGGTCGGGGCCGTCGCCGGGGATGCTGTCCACCACCTTCAGCCCCAGGGTGTCGCGGTAGAAGCGGGTCGAGACCTCGATGTCGGTGACGGACAGGACGATGTGGTTCACCCGGCGGATCGTCATCAATCTCTCCTGCACATAAGGTGACGCGTGATGCGCCCCCGTAGCGGGGCGCTGAATAGAGAGGTACCAGTTAAAGAGGTACCTCTGCAATATTCCGTGTGGGGTGAACGTCGGTTGGAAGAGGAACGCGTGACGGATCCGGCCACGCCGTCCGAGGTCGCCGAGCGGTTCTTCACCGTCACCAAGCTGCTCCGCAAGCGCGCCAACGAAGGCATGCGCGGGCAGGGGCTCACCATCGCCCGTGGCAGGCTCATGTCGGTCCTGTACCGGGGCGGCCCCGCCCGCATCAGCGCGCTGGCGGCCGAACTGGGCATGGCGGCGCGCAGCATGACCGAGGCGGTCGACGCGCTGGAGCGCGACGGCCTGGTCCGCCGCACGCCCGACCCGACGGACCGCCGGGCTGTGCTGGCCGCGCTCACCGACCGGGGGAGCGAGGTCATCAAGGAGGCGGACGGGCCGCGGCGGGCCGTCATGAATGGCCTGTTCTCCGCCCTGGAGCCCGAGGACCGCGCCGAGCTGATGCGGCTGCTGGACATCATCCGCGCGGCGGCGGAGTCCCCGGAGCCCCTCCCGTAGCCGTCAGCGCTCGCCGCCCGGGACCCACAGGACGTCCCCGACCGCCTTGTTGGCCGTCCGCGCCAGGATGAACAGCAGGTCCGAGAGGCGGTTCAGATACGTGGCGGTCAGGGGGTTCATGATGTCGCCGTGCACCTCCAGCGCCGCCCACGTGGAGCGCTCCGCGCGCCGGACCACCGTGCACGCCTGGTGCAGCAGGGCCGCGCCCGCCGTGCCGCCCGGCAGGATGAAGCTGCGCAGCTTCTCCAGATCCGCCAGGAAGCGGTCGCAGTCGGCCTCCAGCTTGTCGACGTAGGACTGCTCGACGCGCAGGGGCGGGTACGCGGGCTCCTCCACGACCGGGGTCGACAGGTCGGCGCCCACGTCGAAGAGGTCGTTCTGGACCCGTACGAGCACCTTCACGACCTCCTCGGGCAGCTGCCCGAGCGCGACCGCCACCCCGATCGCGGCGTTCGCCTCGTTCGCGTCGGCGTACGCCGAGATGCGGGTGTCGGTCTTCACGGTGCGGCTCATGTCGCCGAGGGCGGTGGTGCCGTCGTCGCCGGTGCGGGTGTAGATGCGCGTCAGATTGACCATGCGTACGAGCCTAAGCGGCCCCGGGCGCGCGGAGGCCGTCCGCGCCGCCGCTCCTGGAGCGCCGGCCCGCCGCCGGCCGGGCCCGGATCGGCGGACGGACCGTCAACTGCGCGCCGGAGATGCGGCGAAGAACACACAGTGACGCGCACCTCACACTGGTGCGACGAAGGGTGAACGGACGTTAAGGTCCGGCAAACAGCGTCGAGGAGAGGTGTGTGTCGTGGCGAAGAAGCTCGCCGTCATCGGGGCCGGTCTGATGGGTTCCGGCATCGCCCAGGTCTCCGCCCAGGCGGGATGGGACGTCGTCCTGCGCGATGTGACCGACGCGGCGCTGACGCGCGGCACGGACGCCATCAAGACGTCGTACGACCGGTTCGTGGCCAAGGGCAGGCTGGACGCCGCCGCCGCCGAGGCCGCGCTCGGCCGCATCGCCACCACCACCGACCTCGACGGGGCCGCCGACGCCGACATCGTGGTCGAGGCCGTCTTCGAGAACATCGACACCAAGCGGGAGATCTTCCGCACCCTCGACGGGCTGGTCCGGGACGAGACCGTGCTCGCCTCCAACACCTCCGCCATCCCGATCACCAAGATCGCGGCCGCCACGCGGCGCCCGGAGCGGGTCGTCGGCGCCCACTTCTTCTCGCCCGTGCCCATGATGCAGTTGTGCGAGCTCGTCCGTGGGTACAAGACCAGTGACGAAACCCTCGCCACCGTGCGGGAGTTCGCCGAGGGCGTCGGCAAGACCTGCATCGTCGTCAACCGTGATGTCGCCGGGTTCGTGACCACCCGCCTCATCTCGGCCCTGGTCGTCGAGGCGGCGAAGCTGTACGAGTCCGGGGTGGCCACCGCGGAGGACATCGACGTCGCCTGCAAGCTGGGCTTCGGTCACGCGATGGGCCCGCTGGCCACCGCCGACCTCACCGGCGTCGACATCCTGCTGCACGCGGCCGACAACATCTACACGGAGTCCCAGGACGAGAAGTTCGCGCCCCCGGAGATCATGCGCCGCATGGTCGACGCGGGGGACATCGGCCGCAAGAGCGGCCAGGGCTTCTATCAGCACTGAGGGGTGGTTGTGCGAACCATCCAGACCGGTGTCACCCCAAGGGGTGAATTCGGTATCGGTTCGCTTACAGACGGCAACTTCGCGGCATGAGAGGCAGTCAGTTCTGTAGACACGGAGGCAACATCACGTACCGGACCCGGGGAGCGCATATGCATATCAGGGGCGACCACGCCGAGCTGGTCGTCGGGGGCCGCCTCGACGTCCGCAGCGCGGCGGACGCCCGTACGGCCCTGCACGCCGCCGTCGACTCCGGCCACGGCGATCTGGTCCTGGACCTGACCGAGCTGGAATCGTGGGACGCCACCGGGCTCGGCGTCATCATGGGCGCGCACCGCCGTGCGGGGCGTATGGGACGGCGGCTCGTGCTGCGCGGGGTGCCGCCGCAGATGCAGCGCCTCCTGGTCGCCACCCGGCTGCACCGCATCCTCGCCATCGAGGGCGGCATCGAGGCGGAGTCGCTGCCGCGCGTCTGACGCCGCCGCGGCGTCCCGCCGATCCTCCACCGGACTGTGATGTCCCAGGCGGCGCGACACCCCTCAGGTGCGGGGATACTGTGGGAAGGTTTAGGGTTCGGTGTCCCCGCCGCGTACCGAAAGCCTACGGCGGGCACCGGACCAGAAGCGACGGCGAGCGTGCGGACAGGCCGGGAGGGCAATACGGCACGCCACGCATCTGGGGGGCTTGACCATGGACCCGATGGACCGGGGACCGGAAGACCGCGAAGGCCGCGACGGCGACGAGCGCCGCGACGGCCGCACACCGACGGACGACGGCCGCCCGCCGGCGTCGGCGCACGAGCGGATCACGCCCGGCTCCGCCGGCGAAGCGCCGACGCTCGCCCGTACCGTACAGCTCATCGCCGGTGACTATCTGCTCACGGTCAACCCCGTGGACGGCAGCGAGATCGAGGTCTGCCCGCCGGCCGGGCGGCCCGGCCGCCCGGACAAGCATCTGCCCGAGGAGCGCGCCGAGCTCCGCCGGGCGGCGGCACCGCCGCCCCTCACCGGGGCCGCCGGGTCCGAACTGCCCTTCCTGGGGCGCACCGAGGAGCGCGAGCGGCTCGTACGGCTGCTGGGCCGCGGCCGGTCCGTACGGCTCACCGGGCCGCCCGGAGCGGGCCGCACCGCCCTGCTCGACGCCGTCGCCGAGGACTGCGCGACCCTCGCGCCCGACGGCGTCGTGCGCCTCTCCGGCTACCGACGCACCTCCACCGACCTCCTGTACGACCTCTTCGCCGCCGTCCACCGCGCCCCGCTGCACCGCCCCGACCGCGACCAACTGCTCTCCCTGGCGGGCGACATCGGCGCCGTCGTCATCCTCGACGACCTCGAATTCGGCGGCGCCGCGCTCGACGACCTCCTCGACGCGACCCCCGAGTGCGCCTTCCTGATCGCGGCCACCCCCGACGTCGCCGCCCCCTCCGACGACTCGCACCTCGAAGAGGTCTTCCTCGGCGGGCTCGGCCGCGACGCCTGGCTGGAGCTGCTGGCGCGCGCCGTGCGCCGGCCCCCGGCCGCGGACGAGGCGGGCTGGGCCGCGGACCTGTGGTTCGAGTCCGAGGGGCTGCCGCTGCGGTACGTACAGGCCGGGGCGCTGCTGCGGCGGCGCGATGCGCAGCGCGCCGGACCCACCGGCTCCGCCGACGAGTCCGCTGAGTCCGCTGGGTCCGCCGAGTACAGCTCCTTCGGGGAGCGGCCCGTCGACGCGCCCTTCGGTGCGGGCGACCCGCGGGACGTGCCGCTGCCGACCACCGCCGAGGCCGCCGCCCCCGCCGCGCTGCTCGCCTCCTACGTCAGCGAGGCCGGCCGCGACACCCTGCGCTTCGCCGTGGCGCTCGGCGGCGAACTCCCGCACCAGGCGCACCTCCCCGCGCTCGTCGGGGACGCCCACGCCGACGCCGCTCTCGCCGAGCTGATCGCCTGCGGGCTCGTCACCCCGGCCGGGGCCCACTACCGGCTGGCGGGCGGCGTCCTGGCCCAGCTCCAGGCCGCCGGGTACGGCACCGACACGGCCACCCACGCGCAGCTCGCGGCCCAGCACTACGCCTGGTGGGCCGGGCACCCCTCGGTCACCCCCGAGCGCACCGCCGTCGAGTCCGACGCGATCCTCGCCGCGATGGGCGTCCTCGTGGCCAGCCGCGAGGCCGGGCACCCGGCCGCGGCCGTGCTGCTGGCCCGTACGGCGGCGCCCGCGTTCGCCGCGGCGCTGCACTGGAGCGCCTGGGAGCGCAGCCTGCGGTACGGGCAGGAGGCCGCCCGGATCGCCGGCGAGGTCGCCGAAGAGGCGTACTTCCACCACGAGTTGGGCATCCTCGCGCTCTGCACCGGCAACCTCGACCGGGCCCGCGCCGAGCTGGAGGCGTCCATCGGGCTGCGCGGCGTGCTCGCCGACCGGCGTGGCACGGTCGCGGGCCGCAGGGCGCTCGCCCTGGTCGCGGACCGCTCCGGGCGGCCCGCCGCGGCGCCGCCGCTGACGCCCGACGGGTACACGCCCGCGGGGGAGGAGATCCCGGCCGCGCAGTCCGAGGAGTCGGCGTCGCCGCCCGGCGGCGTCTCCGCGCCGTTCGCCGCGGGCCCGGAGGACAGCACGACCACGATCATCACCCGGCTCGCCGCCGACGGGGGAGCGGGCGCGGGCGCGCCGCCGCCCCCGGCGCGCAAGGCGGTCTTCGGCGGCGCGCGGCGCAATCTGGTCGCGGCGGGCGCCGGCGCGCTGCTCGCGGCCGTACTGGGCACCGTGGTCACCCTCGGCGCCACCTCCGGCGACGACAAGGGCCCCTCCGACGAGGTCAAGCCGGGTCAGTCGGCGTCCCAGCAGGACGGCGACGACGGCCTGAACGCCGACCGGCCGGACGACGGCCCGAGCAGCCACGGCGGGGCGCCGGGGCAGCCCGGCACCACCGGGAAGCCCGGGGCGACGACCAGCCCGGGCGGTCCCTCCGAGTCGCCGGACCCCTCGGACAGTGGCTCGCCGGACGACCCGACCGGGAGCGGGAAGCCCTCGAACTCGCCGACGCACTCCCCGACGCAGAAGCCGACGGTCCCACCGACCCACTCGCCGACGCACTCCCCGACGCAGAAGCCGACGACCTCCCCGACGCAGCCCACGACCCCGCCGCCGACGCATGACCCGGAACCGACCGACCCGCCGACGACGACCAAGGGCCCGCCGACCGGCCCGACGTCCAGCCAGACGGTGACGCAGTCGGCCTCCCAGTCGGCGCCCGCCTCGTCGAAGACCGCCGCCGGCGCGGACGCGCCGGTCGCCTAGGGCCCGCCGCCCGCCGCCTGCCGCCCGGGCCTGGCGCCGGGGGCCCGCCGCCCGGCCCGCGCTCGCGGCTCCGTACGCGGCGTGACGGAAGCGGAAGCGGAACGGGCCGTACGGGGGTTTCCCGTACGGCCCGTAACACTCACGGCCTGGCGTGAAAAGAGCGGATAGCGCTCAAAAGGAGGATCAGGAGCGGCTCGGGATCAGAAGAGGCGGAGCTTGTCGTCCTCGATGCCGCGCAGCGCGTCGTAGTCCAGGACCACGCAGCCGATGCCCCGGTCGTTGGCCAGTACCCGCGCCTGGGGCTTGATCTCCTGGGCCGCGAAGATGCCCTTGACCGGGGCGAGATGCGGGTCCCGGTTGAGGAGTTCGAGATAGCGCGTGAGCTGCTCGACGCCGTCGATCTCGCCGCGCCGCTTGAGCTCCACGGCCACCGTCGCGCCGTCCGAGTCCCGGCAGAGGATGTCCACGGGGCCGATGGCGGTGGGGTATTCGCGCCGGATCAGCGTCCAGCCCTCGCCAAGTGTCTCGATCCGATCGGCGAGGAGCTCCTGCAGGTGTGCTTCCACGCCGTCCTTGATGAGGCCGGGATCGACGCCCAGTTCGTGCGAGGAGTCGTGCAGAACCTCCTCCATGGTGATGATGAGCTTCTCGCCCGCCTTGTTCACCACGGTCCACACATCGCCGTCGCCCTCCTTGAGCGTGCAGGGCGGCGACATCCAGTTGAGGGGCTTATAGGCCCTGTCATCAGCGTGGATGGAGACACTGCCGTCGGCCTTGACGAGGATGAGGCGCGGTGCCGAGGGGAGATGGGCGGTGAGCCGGCCCGCGTAGTCCACGGAGCAACGGGCAATGACGAGACGCATGGTCGGTCACGCTACTCGACGCCGGGCCGTCCACGCGATTCGCCCCGGATGAACCCAAACGGCGATGGCCGGTTGTGTGCGCATTCTCCTGGTGCGGCGGCAGTGGCCGAATTACCGTTGAAGGGGGCGGTCGCCGTGCGGGCACTCTCCGTTGTCGACCGCCCGCCCATCCCTTAGACCCCGCTCATGGGGTCGCGAGAGGAGAACCCATGTCGCTCGACGTCTCACCGGCCCTCCTCGAACAGGCCGAGCGAGGCGAGGTCGACGAAGCCGAATTCGTCGACTGCGTCCGGACCTCCCTGCCCTACGCCTGGGAGATGGTCAGCTCCCTGGTGGCCCAGCTCAAGGTCGACGGTGGCGAGTTCGCCGACAACCAGACTCCCCCTCCGAACGAGCAGGCGCGCGGCCAGCTGCTGCGCGCGCTGGCGAGTGACGCGATCCGCGGTGCGCTCCAGCGGCACTTCGGAGTCCGCCTGGCGTTCCAGAACTGCCACCGTGTGGCGGTCTTCCCGCTCGACCCGGCGGTCGACGACCGCCTCGCCCGTTTCACCTCGATCCGGGGCCAGCTGCTGAACCAGTCTCCGGAGCTTCGGGACTGCTGATGTGATTCGGCTGCCGCCCCGTATGCGGGAGGTGCGTGCACTTACGGGGGCGGCAGCATCCCGGCCCGGTCGGCTGCTCGCGGGGCGGTCGCGCCCCGGCCCGGTCGGCCGCTTGCGGGACGGTCGCGCCCCGGCCGGTCAGCCGAGCAGCGGGAGCACCTCGGCGCCGAGCCGGCGGACGTTCTCCTCCGTCGCCGCCAGATCGCCCGAGCCCTCCGTGAGGAGGGCGAACCGCCGGATCCCGGTGCGCTCGGCCGAGGCCGCCAGACGGTCCGCGCACAGCCGCGGCGGGCCGACCGGGTGCAGGCCGCACAGCAGCTCCGTATAGGCCATCGGGTCGCGCATCGGGCGTCGCGTCCCGTCGACCGTGACATGGGCGGCCAGCCCCTGGCGCAGCCAGCCGGGCATCGACTTCTTCAAGGTCTCCTCCGCCGCGCCGGGCTCGTCCGCGATCTGCGCGACACCGGCCGATACGTGCCCGGCCGCCGCGACCTCCTCGGGCGAGTGGCCCGTGGCGAGGGCGTGATCGCGCCACAGGGCCACCATCTCCGCCTTCTCGTCGTCCCCGCAGTGCATGCCCAGCAGCATGGGCAGCCCGTGCTCGGCCGCGAGCCGGGCGGTGTCCGGGGAGGTACAGGCGACGATCACGGGCGGCTGGGCGAGCTCCGACAGCTCGTCCGGGCGCGGTACGACATCGACCTCGCGGAAGGCGTACCGCTCCCCGCGCGCGCCCACTCTCGGCTCCCGCAGCCAGCGGGTCAGCAATTCGAGGGATTCCGGAAAGCCCGACTCGTACGCGCCGAGCCCCGATCCGAAGACCTCCAGATCCACCCACGGCCCACCGCGCCCCACCCCGAGGGTGAACCGCCCGCCGGAGACGAGATGCAGCAGCGCCGCCTGCTCGCCCAGGGCGACGGGGTGCGAGGTCGGCAGCACGCTGACGGCGGTGCCGACGCCGATCCTGCGGGTACGGCCGAGCAGCAGCCCGGCGAGGGTCACGGCGGACGGGCAGACGCCGTACGGCACGAAGTGGTGCTCGGCGAGCCAGACGTCGTCGAGCCCGGCCTCCTCGGCGACTTCGGCCGTCCGTACGGCGCGGTGCAGCGCCTCCCCCTGCCCCTGGCCGGGGAACTGCGCTGCCAGGACGAATGCTCCAACGCGCATCGCTCTTAAGCCTCCTAGCGACCGACGCGACATCCCCCTGTAGGCAACAACGTGTGACACGTGCCAAGGGCACGGCTTCGCATAAACTTTCATGATGATCGGAGGGTCGCCGGAGGGGCGGCTGCCCTACGTGTACCCGGGGCTGTGACTCTGACGCGTAATCTGGTGACGCCCCGTAACTCTCCAGATCCCCATGAGGTGTCCCGTGTCCCCGCGCCGAAACCGCCCGCGAGGCGGCGCCGACAAACCCGCCGCGCGTGATGAGGGCGGCGCCCCCAGCGAGCGCTACGGACTGGAGCGCTCGGAGGACTGGCGGGGCGAGCCGTGGATCGTGCGCATGGTCGGCGGCGGCGGCGCGGCCAAGCACTACCGGTGCCCCGGCTGCGACCAGGAGATCCCGCCCGGCGTTCCGCACGTCGTCGCCTGGCCCGACCACGGCGGCGTGGAGGACCGGCGGCACTGGCACAAGGCGTGCTGGAACGCGCGGGACCGCCGGAGCGCGCGGCTCCAGCGGTCCCGTAACGCGCCGCGGTACTGACCGCGCGGCGCGGTGCCTTCGGTGCGTCCGGTCCGGTGCTTCCCACACGTCGCGGATGTGTCCGGTCCGGTGCTTCCTACACGTCGCGCTTGGCCATGGCGGCGTAGGCGCCGGCCATCGCGACCGCCGTCACACCCAGCATGATCCACAGCGGCGTCCAGCCGGTCGGCCCGTCGTCCCCCATCACGGTGCCGTAGAACGCGCCGAGCTGGCTGGGGATCGAGTACAGGAAGAGGAACTCGCGGACCTTCGACAGGCTCTCCGAGAACATGAACAGGCCCAGCACCAGCGGCAGCAGGACCACGCCCAGCATGACCGTGACGGCGCCCGCGGAGTGCCGCAGCAGCGTGCCGACGGCCATCGCCAGCAGGCTCAGGACCGCGACGTAGAGGCTCACGCCGACGGTCGCCCGCAGCCAGTCGCCGGCCGTCGCCACGTTATCGACCGTGATGCCGCTCAGCACCGCGGTCTGCAACAGCGCGACGAGCGCCGTGGTGACGGCGGTGATCACGAACGTCACCGCGAAGAGGATCATGCCCTTCGCGGCGAGCACCCGCCCTCTGCTCGGGCAGGCGGTCAGCGTCGCGCGGATCATCCCCGTGCCGTACTCCGAGGTCATCGTGAGCGCGCCCAGCGTGAGCACGCACATCGAGCCGAGCAGCACGCCGAAGAAGCCGAAGGCCGGGAGCGGGGTGTCGTTCTCGCCGCCCTGTGCTCCGACGGCCACCGCGACGAGCAGGCCGACGCCGACGACGAGGGCGATCATCACGCCGAGCGTCCACATCGTCGACCGCACCGACTTGATCTTGGTCCACTCGGAGGCGAGGGCGTCGCCGAGGTGCGCCTGGCGCATGGGGATCGGCGAGGCGTAGCCGTAGAGCCGGTTCTGGTCCTGGTACTGGCCCTGCCCCTGGCCGTACGCGCCACCCGGCCACTGCTGCGGCGGACCGCCCTGCGCCGGCGGCTGCCCGTACGGCTGCGCGTGCGGCTGTCCGTACGGCTGCGAGGCGGCCGGGCCGGGTGCGGCCGGCGGCTGGGCCGGGGCCTGCCGCGCCGGGGCGGCCGCGGGCTGCTGCGGGGCGTTCGCGGGGGGCCCCTGCGGCGGCACGGGCTCCTGGGGGGCCTGCTGCTGGTTCGGGGTCGTCATCGGGCGTCCTTGTTATCGCGGTTATCGCGGTTGTCGCGCTTGTTCAGGTCGGCGGAGGCGGGGCCGCTCGGCGGGGCGGCCTGCGGGGCCGCGGCGGGCGGTGCCTGCTGCGCCTGGTGCGGGGCCGCGTACGGGTTGGGGTGTCCGTACCCGCCGGGCTGGGGCGCGCCGGGACCCTGCGGGGGCCCGCTCTGCCGGCCCCAGCCGTCGGCCGGATTGTGGCCGACCGGCGTGTACCCGGCGGGCACCTGCTGGTGCAGACCGATCCGCTGGTCGGCCGTGGAGCGGTAGTCGACGGCGCCCTGCGTCAGCCGCATGTACGCCTCCTCAAGCGACGCCTGGTGCGGCGAGAGCTCCCACAGCCGTACGTCCACGCCGTGCGCGACATCGCTGATCCGCGGCAGCGGCAGCCCGGTGACCCGCAGCCCGCCGTCCTGCTCGGGCAGCACCTGGCCGCCGGCCTCGATGAGCGAGGCGGTGAGCTTCTCGCGCAGCTCGGGCTCCGAGTCGGGGGTGCGGACGCGCGCGAAGTCCGCCGAGTTCTGCGAGATGAAGTCCTTGACGCTCATGTCCGACAGCAGCTGGCCGCGGCCGATGACGATGAGGTGCTCCGCGGTGAGAGCCATCTCACTCATCAGGTGGCTGGAGACGAAGACCGTGCGGCCCTCGGCGGCCAGCGACTTCATCAGGTTGCGGACCCACAGGATGCCCTCCGGGTCCAGACCGTTGACGGGCTCGTCGAACAGCAGCACCTGCGGGTCGCCGAGCAGCGCCGCCGCGATGCCCAGCCGCTGGCCCATGCCGAGCGAGAACCCCTTGGACCGGCGCCGGGCGACGTCCTGGAGGCCGACGACCCCCAGCACCTCGTCCACGCGGCGCGCGGGGATGCCGGAGAGCTGGGCGAGGCAGAGCAGGTGCTGACGGGCGCTGCGCCCGCCGTGCACCGCCTTGGCGTCGAGCAGGGCGCCGACCTGGCGCGGGGCGTTGGGCAGCTCGCGGAAGGGGTGGCCGCTGATGGTGACGTGTCCCGCGCTCGGCTGGTCCAGACCGAGGATCATGCGCATGGTCGTCGACTTGCCGGAGCCGTTGGGCCCCAGGAAACCGGTGACGGTGCCCGGCCGCACCTGGAACGACAGGTTGTACACGGCCGTCTTGGCGCCGTAGCGCTTCGTCAGGCCGGCTGCCTCGATCATTCTCCGCCCCTCACGAGATGGTCGGGGCGCGTGCCCCGTAAGCGTTAGGAGGATAACCAGGCGTTGACGGTTCCCGTTAAGTGAGATTCCGGTGAGACTTGGGGGCGGGGGACTGCGGCGACGGGACTCAGGGCCCTGTGGACGACGGGGGGACGACGGGGGGACGACGGGGCCGGGCTTCCGGTTCGGGACGGGCCGGGGCGCGGTCTGTCCCGGTGCCGGCGCCCCGCTCGGGGACCCGGTCCCGGGCTCCCGCGCGGTGTCGGAGGCCCGCGCGGTGCTACGCGTCGCGCCGCTTCAGCGTCAGATAGCCGAAGATCAGCGCCGCCAGCACCCACAGCACCATGATGCCGAGGCCGCCCCACGGCCCGTACGGGGCATCGTCGCCGGTCGGGACCGTGTGCATGATCTTCCCGCCCGCCTGGTCCGGGAAGTACTGGCCGACCTTCTTGGTGGCGGAGACGCTGCCGAGGATGTTCGTGACCAGGAAGAAGAACGGCATCAGGATGCCCAGCGACAGCACCGGGCTGCGCAGCACCGCGGTGATGCCCATCGAGAACATCGTGATGAGCGTCATGTAGAGCCCGCCGCCGAGCACCGCCCGCAGCACCCCCGGGTCGCCGAGGGACGCCTTGTGGTCGCCCAGCATCGCCTGGCCGAGGAAGAACGTGAGGAACGACGTCACCATGGCGACGACCAGGGCGAGCAGCGTGGCGACCGTGATCTTGCCGAAGAGGAACGCGCCGCGCTGCGGTACGGCGGCCAGCGAGGTGCGGATCATGCCGGTGCTGTACTCGTTGGAGACCACCAGCACGCCGAAGACGATCATCGCGAGCTGACCGAGCCCGGTGCCCGCGAAGCTGGTGAGCGTCGGGTCGAAGGTGAACTGGTCCTCCGGCGACAGGTCCTTGAAGCCGTTCTTGGCCACGGCGCTGATCAGCGCGCCGAGCGCGATCGTCACCACGGCGGCCAGCCCCAGCGTCCACACCGTGGACCGCACCGATTTGATCTTGGTCCATTCCGACCGCAGGACCTGTTGCGCCACCGCCATCGTCAGGAGCCCTTCTTCCGGTTCTTGCGGTTCCGCTGACCCTGCTGCCAGTCCGAGCCCCACTGCGGCGCCGGTGCGCCCTGCGCGCCGTCCGTGTCTGCCACGTCCGCCGTGCCCGCCGTGCCCGCGCCGCCGGCGCCGTCCAGGGCAGCCGGCCCGGCCGCGAGCCCGGTCGACGACGAGTGCGAGTGGTACTCCACCGACCCGGCGGTCAACTGCATGAACGCCTCCTCCAGCGATGCCTGCTGCGAGCTCAGCTCGTGCAGTACGAGCCGGTGCTCGGCCGCCAGCTCGCCGAGCGCCGAGGCGGCCACGCCGTCCACTTCCAGATGGCCGTCCGAAACGGTCACCGCGGTGATTCCGGCGCTCGACAGCACATCGCGCAGCCGCTCGTGTTCGGGCGAACTGATTCGTACGTATGACCGAGAATTCTCCCGAATGAAGTCGGCCATCGATGTGTCCGCCATCAACCGCCCCTGGCCGATGACCACCAAATGTTCGGCGGTGAGCGCCATTTCACTCATCAAGTGACTGGAGACGAAGACCGTACGACCCTGTGCGGCCAGCGACTTCATCAAATTGCGAATCCAGTGGATGCCCTCGGGATCGAGCCCATTGACCGGCTCGTCGAACATCAGGATCTCCGGGTCGCCCAACAGCGCGCCGGCGATCCCCAGCCGCTGCCCCATGCCGAGCGAGAAACCTTTGGAGCGCTTCTTGGCGACCGCGGTCAGCCCGACCATTTCCAGTACCTCGCCCACCCGGGCGCTGGGGATGCCATTGCTCTGGGCCAGGCACAGCAGATGGCTGTAGGCGGTCCGGCCGCCGTGCATCGCCTTCGCGTCGAGCAGCGCGCCGACGGACCGCAGCGGGTCCGTGAGCTGCCGGTAGTGCTTGCCGTCGATCCGCACACTGCCACCGGACGGGTTGTCCAGGTCCAGCATCATCCGCATCGTCGTGGACTTCCCCGCGCCGTTGGGCCCCAGGAAGCCGGTGACGATCCCAGGCCGTACGGTGAAGGTGAGACCGTCCACGGCGAGCTTGTCGCCGTACCGCTTGCTCAGCCCCTCAAGCTCGATCATGCGGCCACGCTAAGGGGGTATGCGGGCCTCCGCCACCCCTGACCGGAACCGGGCCGAAAGCCCGCCACACCGGCCCCTCACGCACCGTGGAGTCCAGCAAACACAGGGCGCCCCCACCACCGCCGCAACGGCGGAGCGGGGGCGCTCCCTGGGTCCGGTCGGCCGGGCGCGGCCCGGCCGGCGTCAGCGGGTCTGCTGGGCCGGAACCCCGCGCGTGGCCTCGTCGTCGCCGGGCGCACCGGCCGCGGCCACCGCGGCGCCGGTCAGCGTCGCGAGCATCTCGCGGACATTGGTCAGCTGGGCGTTGATGGAGTCGCGGCGGTTGGTGAGCGCCGCCAGCTCCCGCTCCGATTCGCTGCGGATACGGTCCGCCTTGGCGTTCGCGTCGGCCACGATGTCCTCGGCCTGACGCTGCGCGGTCTCCACCGTCTGACGGGCCCGGCGCTCCGCGTCCGTACGCAGCTTCTCGGCCTCCAGCCGCAGCTGCTCGGCGCGGTGCTCGATCTCCGCGAGCCGCTTCTCCGCCTTGGCCTGACGCGACGCCAGATCGCGCTCGGACTGCTCGCGGCGCTTGGCCAGATTCGTCTCGAAATCGGCGGCGGCCTGGGCGGCCTTGGCGCGCGTCTCCTCGAAGAGGGAGTCCGCCTCCTCGCGCTTGGACTGCGCGTCCTTCTGCGCCTCGGTGCGCAGCGTGGAGGCGTCGCTCTTCGCCTTCTCGACGATACGGGCGCCCTCGTCCTCCGCCTTCGACTTCCGCTCGGCGGCGAACGCCTCGGCGTCGTTGCGGACCTGCTGGGCGGCCGACTCGGCCAGCTCACGGTGCTGCTCGGCGGCGCGGCGGGCCTCCTCGCGCAGATCCTTGGCCTCTTCCTCGGCCAGCCGAAGGATCTTCTCGACGCGGGCGCCGAGCCCGGCGTAGGACGGCTCCGCGTCGTTGACCTGGGCCTGGGCGTTCTGCGTTTCGAGGTGCAGCTCCTCGATCCGCTTTTCCAGAGAGGTGATACGGGCCAGTGCACTGTCACGGTCGGCGACGAGCTTGGTAATGCGGTCGTCCACCTGGCCGCGGTCGTATCCACGCCGCACGAGCTCGAAGCCGAAGGGGGAGGAAGTGTCGCTCATGGGGTTCCTGTCGAAAGAGACCGGTGAGGTGATAGAGGGAATCCTAGGGGTGCGAACGGCGTGTCATCGAGTCAACGTCCGATTGGTCTGGAGAATGTCCCCTCATTCGAGTGGCTAGTTATCGGACTGCTTGCCACTCGTGCGAGTGGAACCGGCTCCGGCCGCCGCCTTGACGCCGCCGCCATCCTTACCCCCGGCGGCGGTGGGCGACTCGAATGACTCCAACGCCTCCAACACGTCCTGGACGCGGGAGATCTCTGTATTGATGTCCTTGCGGCGACGTACCAGCACCTCCAGCTCCTGCTTGCCCTCGTCCACGATCCGCTGGGCCTCCGCGGTGGCCTCGGCGCGTACGCGCTCCGCCTCCCGCACCGAATCGGCCTTCTTCTGCTCGGCCTCCTTGAGCAGCCCCTCCGCCTTGCGCACCGCGGCGATACGGACCTTGCTCGCCTCGCTGCCGGCGTCCGAGACCAGCTTCTCCGCCTTCTCCTTGGCCTCCGCGAGCTGTTCGGTCGCCGCCGCCACCAGCTTGTCGCAGCGCTCGCCCGCCGACTGCATCGCCTCGGACGACTCGCGCCGGGCCCGGTCGTGCAGCTCCTCGACCTCGCCCTCGATCCGGGTCCGCAGCTCCTCCGCCCGGTCCCGTATAGCCGTCGCGTCGCCCCGCGCCTCGGCCAGCAACGTGTTCGCGTCCGTACGGGCCTGCTCGACCAGCGCGTTGCCCTCGCCGGTGGACTCCGTGACGATCCGCTCGGCCTCCTTGCGGGCCGCGCCGACCATGCTGTCGGCCTGCTCCTCGGCGGCCGTCGCCGCCCGTACGGCCTCTTCCTGAGCCTTGGCGACCAGCTGGTCCGCCTGCTGGGCGGCGTCGTTGCGGCGCTTGGACGCCTCCTGGCGCGCCTCGTCCAGGGCCTCCTGCGCCTGCGCCCGCGCCTCGGTGCGCAGCCGCTCCGCTTCCGCCTCGGCCTCCGCCTTGACCCGCTCGGACTCGGCGCGGGTGCGGGTCGCGTGCTCCTGCGCGGAGGTGACGGTCTCGGCGGCCTCGGCGCGCAGCCGGTCCGCCTCCTTCGTCGCCTCGGCGATCAGCGCGTCGGCCTGCTCGGCCGCCTCGCTCCGGCGGGCGCCCGCCGCCTCGCGGGCCTCGTCGAGCGTACGGGCCGCCTCGCTCTGCGCGCCCTCCAGCGCCTCGGCCGCGTCCGCGCCCAGCTTCTCCGACTTCGCCGTGGCGTCGGTCACCAGGACCTCGGCCTCGGTCAGCGCCTCCGACATCAGCCGGTCGGCCTGCTCCGCGGCCTCCGAACGGCGGGCGTTCGCCGCCTCCCGCGCCTCGTCGAGGATGCGGTCCGCGTCCTCCTGCGCCGAAGAGGTCAGCTCCGTGGCCTCGTTGACGATGCGCTCGGCCTCGGCACGGCCCTCCGCACGCACCCCCTCCGCCTGCTGGGCGGCGTCGGCGCGCATCTTGTTCGCGTCGTCCCGGGCCTCGGCGCGGGTCCGGTTCGCGTCCTGCTCCGAGGAGGCGAGCGCGTCCGAGGCGTCCGTACGCAACTGCTGAGCCTTGGCGGAGGCGTCCGACACCATCCGCTCGGCCCGCGCCGTGGCGTCCGCGGTCAACTTCTCCGCGTGCTCGGCGGCTTCCGTGCGGTGCGTCTCGGCCGCCTCGCGCGCCTCGTCGAGCGCCGTCGTCGCCTCGGCGCGCAGCCGCTCGGCCTCCGCCGTGGCGTCCTCGACCAACTGGTCGGCGTACGCGGTGGCTTGCGCGCGGTGCTCCTCCGCGGCCTCGCGGGCCTCACCGAGCGTCGTCGCGGCCTCGGTGCGCAGCCGCTCCGCCTCCGCCGTCGCCTCCGCGACCAGCGCGTCGGCCTGACCGGCCGCCTCGGCGCGCCGGGCGTCGCCCGCCTCGCGCGCCTCGTCCAGCAGCCGGTCCGCCTCCGTACGGGCCTTCTCGACGGTCTCGGCGGCCGCCGCGCGCTGCTGATCGGCCTCCTCCGCCGCCATCGTCATCAGCTCGTCGGCCTGCTCGGCGGCCTCCGAGCGGCGGGCGTTCGCCGCCTCCCGGGCCTCGTCGAGCACCGCTTCCGCCTCGGCGGCCAGCCGCTCCGCCTCGGCCGTGGCCTCCGCGACCGCCTGCTCCGCGGCGGACTTGGCGGCCTCGGCGGCCTCTTGCGCCTCCCGGCGGACCCGCCCGGCGTCCTCGGCGGCCCGCTCCCGCTCGGCGTACGCGTCGGAACGGACCCGGTCCGCCTCCTCCTGCGCCTCCGTGCGGGTGCGCTCCGCGTTGTGCTCGGCGGCCGAGCGCAGCCCGGAGATCTCCTCCTCGGCCTGCTCGTGCAGGCCCGCGACGGCGTCCCGCACCTGCTGGGCGGTCTGCTCCGCGGTGGCGACCAGTTCGCCCGCCCGCTGCTCGGCCTCCGCCGACAGCCGCTGGGCCTCCTCCTGCGCCTCCGTGACCCGCTTACGGGCCGAGGCGAGCAGCTCCTCGCTCTGCTCGTGCGCCTGTTCGCGCTCCGCCTGCGCCTCGGAGCGGGCGTCGCCGAGCAGCTGCTCGGCCTCCCGGCGGCGGCGGGCCGCCTCCTCCTGAGCCGCCGTCAGCGCCTCGGCGGCCTCGGCCTCCGTGCGCTCGGCCGCGGCGTTCGCCTCGGACCGCACCCGGTCGGCGGCCTCCTTGGCCTCCTCGCGCAGCCGCTCCGCCTCGGCGGTGGCCCGCTCGCGCAGCCGCACGGCCGCCGCCTCGCCCTCGGAACGGGCGCTCGACGCCTCTTCGACCGCCTCGGCGCGTACGCGCTCCGCCTCGGTCTCCGCCTGCTGCTGGAGCGTGCGCAGCCGCTCCGCGGCCTCCGTGCGCAGCCGCTCCGTCTCCTCCGACGTCTCCCGGCGCAGCCGTTCGGCCTCGGTACGCGCCTCGTCCAGCGCGGACTCCGCCGCGGTGACCCGGGTCTCGGCCTCCTCGCGCAGCCGGACGAGCTCCGCCTCGGCCTCCTCGCGCAGCGCCTCGGCGCCCCGCTCGGCCTCCTCGCGCAACTGGCGGGCCGTCTCCTCGGCCTCGGTGCGCGTCAGTTCGGCCTGGCCCTCGGCCTCGGTGCGCGTCTCCTCGGCCTCCGTACGGGCCTTCTCGACGCTCTCCTCGGCCTGCTTGCGCAGCGCCGCGGCGCGTTCGGACGCCTCGGTCCGTACGCGCTCGCTCTCGGCGCTCGCGCCGCCGCGGGTCTCCTCCGCGTCGGCCTTCGCCCTCGTCAGCAGCTCCTCGGCGGTACTGGCCGCCTCCTCGATCTGCTGGACCGCCTCGCGCCGGGCCTCGGTGCGCAGCCGCTCGCCCTCGGCGACGGCCTCCGCGCGCAGCTGCTCGGCCTCCCCGCGCAGCCGCCGGGCCTCCTCCTGGAGCTCGACGGTCTTGGCGCGGTACTCCTTGGTGTCGTCCTTCGCCGCGCCCTTGAGCTGCTCGGCGGACTCGGTGGCCTGCTCGCGCAGCCGGTCGGACTCCGCCTCGGCCTCCCGGCGGATGCGCTCCGCCTCGGCCGCGGCGGACTTGGTGGTGGCCTGCGCGTTCTCGGACGCCTTGGTCAGCACCTCCTCGGCCTGCCGCGCGGCCTTCGCGAGCTGCGCCGCGGAGTCCTCGGCGGCGGCGCTGCGGGCGTCCTCGGCGGCCTCGGCCACCAGCCGCTCAGCCTTGGCACGGGCGTCGTCCCGCTCCTGCTCGGCCTCGGCCCGCAGCGCCTCGGCCTCCTTGGTGGCCTCGCCGACCAGCCGGGCGATCTCCGCCTTGGCGGTGCGGGTGCGCTGCTCGTTCTCCGACTCGGCGCCGGTCAGCCGCTTGGCCGCGGCCTCCTTCGCCTCCGTGACCAGCTTCTCCGACTCGGCCCGCGCCTCGCGCAGCGCCGTCTCGGCCTCCTGCATCCGCGTCTCGGCGGCCCGGGTCAGCTCAGCGGCCTGCCGGCGGGCCTGCTCGGACTCGCCCGCGGCGCCGGTGCGCAGCTGCTCGGCGTGGTCGGTGGCCTCCTGCGCCTGCGTGGAGGCGGCGGTCAGCAGCCGCTCGGCGTCCGTACGGGCCCGCCGCAGTATGGCCTCGGCCTCGGCACGCGCGTCCTCGGCGGCGGAGTTGAGCCGCTCCCGGGCGCGCTCGGTCAGCCGCTGGGCCTCCGCGTGGGCCGTGGCGACCGCCTGCTCGGCCTCGGCCCGCGACTCCTCCATCAGCCGGCGGGCCTGGCCCTCGGTGCGGGCGCGCAACTGCTCGGCCCAGGCGACGTTCTCGTTCACGTGCGACTCGACGGTCCGCCGGCGCTCCGCCAGCTCCTCGTCGAGCCGCTGGCGGCGGGCCACGGCCTCGGAGTGCAGCTCGGATTCGAGCCGGGCCTGCCGCTCGGCGTGCTCCTGGAGCAGCCGCTGGGTCTGGGCACGGGCGTCGCGGAGCTCGCGCTCGGCGTCCGTACGCAACTGGTCGGCCTGGATCTGCGCGTTACGCAGCAGCTGCTCGGCCTGGTAGCCGAGATCGCCGCTGTCGAAGGCAGGGCGTGCCGCGAGGTTGCGGCGCGCCTCGTGCAGCTTGGCGCGCAACACCTCGACCTGATAGCCGAGGTCGTCGGCGTGCTGAACGGCCTTCTCCCGCTCGGTCCGCAGCCGCTTCATCTCGGCCTCGAACTTCGAGAGGTGGTCTTCAGGCTCGTAGCGGTCGTCGCCCCGCACTGCGCGGTCCATCCGTCCCCTGGTCGCGTTGGCGGCCTGCTCCGTCCTGCGTGCTGGTCGAACCCGGAGCCGGCCCTTCCGAGGAAATGGTGTCAGATCATCGGCAAAGCTCGGGCCGAGCCCCGATCCCGTACCCCGGCCGAACCTGCAGTCTACCGGCCGGGGATGGCAGAGGTCAGTGCTCCGTCGCCGCAGTGACGAGTTCGGTGAGGACTCCGTGGCAGTCCTTGGGGTGCAGGAAGGTGATGCGGGAGTCCATCGAGCCCCTCCGCGGCTCGTCGTAGAGGACGCGTACGCCCTTGTCGCGCACGGCCGCGGCGTCCGCGTCGACGTCCTCGGTGCCGAAGGCGATGTGATGCACGCCCTCGCCGTTCTTGGCGAGCCACTTGCCGACCGCGCTGTCCTCGCGGATCGGTTCCAGGAGCTGGAGGTAGGAGGCGCCGCCGTCGGACGTCTCATTGATTTTCAGCATGGCCTCGCGCACGCCCTGTTCCTCGTTGACCTCGGTGTGGAACACCTCGAAGCCGTACGTGGCACGGTAGAACTCGACGGTCGCGTCGAGGTCGGAGCAGGCGATCCCGATGTGGTCGATTCGCGTCAGCATGGTTCCAGTGCACCGCTCGCACGCATGGTTACGCAACGTGCGCGCGATCACACCCGCCGCCCGGTGACCGGGCGGGTACCGCTCAGTACATTGACGGGAACCCTCGTTAACATCCCTCAGCGCGAAGGGGCCGCACCATGACTGGTACGACCGGCACCACCTCTGTGATCGTCGCGGGCGCCCGCACGCCCATGGGCCGCCTGCTCGGCTCCCTGCGGTCCTTCTCCGGAGCCGACCTCGGCGGAGCCGCGATCAAGGCCGCCCTCGACCGGGCCGGCATCGGCGGCGACCAGGTGCAGTACGTGATCATGGGGCAGGTGCTCCAGGCGGGCGCCGGACAGATCCCCGCCCGGCAGGCGGCCGTCCAGGCGGGCATCCCGATGAGCGTGCCCGCGCTGACGGTCAACAAGGTCTGCCTCTCCGGGCTCGACGCCATCGCCCTCGCCGACCAGCTGATCCGCGCGGGCGAGTTCGACATCGTCGTGGCCGGCGGCCAGGAGTCGATGACCAACGCACCGCACCTGCTGCCGAAGTCCCGTGAGGGCTACAAGTACGGTGCGGTGGAAATGCTGGACTCCATGGCGCTCGACGGGCTCACGGACGCCTACGAAGGCGTCGCGATGGGCGAGTCCACCGAGAAGCACAACACCCGCCTCGGCATCGGCCGCGCCGAGCAGGACGAGATCGGCGCCCGCTCGCACCAGCGGGCCGCGGCGGCCCAGAAGAACGGCGTCTTCGAGGCGGAGATCACGCCCGTCGAGATCCCGCAGCGCAAGGGCGAACCGGTCATCTTCGCCAAGGACGAGGGCATCCGGGGCGAGACCACGGCCGAATCGCTCGGCAAGCTGCGCCCCGCCTTCGCGAAGGACGGCACGATCACCGCGGGCACCGCCTCGCAGATCTCCGACGGCGCGGCGGCCGTCGTCGTGATGAGCAAGGCCAAGGCCGAGGAACTGGGCCTGGAGTGGATCGCGGAGATCGGCGCGCACGGCAACGTCGCCGGCCCCGACAACTCCCTCCAGTCGCAGCCCTCCAACGCGATCCGGCATGCCCTCGGCAAGGAGGGGCTGGACGTCGCGGACCTCGACCTCGTCGAGATCAACGAGGCGTTCGCCGCCGTCGCCGTGCAGTCAATGAAGGACCTCGGGATTTCGCCGGAAAAGGTGAACGTGAACGGCGGGGCCATCGCCCTCGGCCACCCCATCGGGATGTCCGGCGCACGGCTCGTACTCCACCTGGCGCTGGAGCTGAAGCGGCGCGGCGGCGGGGTGGGCGCGGCGGCGCTGTGCGGCGGCGGCGGTCAGGGAGACGCGCTGATCGTCCGCGTACCGGGCAAGTGACCAGCGAGTACTGGAGAACGGAGCAGTGATGGCGGACGTCCCCACCCTGGTCGAGCAGGCGCGGCAGGGCCGGCCGCGCGCCGTGGCCCGGCTGATCTCACTGGTGGAGGGGGCGTCCCCGCAGCTGCGCGAGGTGATGGCCGCACTGGCGCCGCTGACGGGCGGCGCGTACGTCGTCGGGCTGACCGGACCGCCCGGCGTCGGCAAGTCCACCTCGACGTCCGCGCTGGTCAGCGCCTACCGCCGGGCGGGGAAGCGGGTGGGCGTGCTCGCCGTCGACCCGTCCTCGCCGTTCTCGGGCGGCGCGCTCCTCGGCGACCGGGTGCGCATGTCGGAGCACGCCTCCGACACCGGCGTGTACATCCGCTCGATGGCCACCCGCGGCCACCTCGGCGGCCTGGCCTGGGCCGCGCCGCAGGCGATCCGGGTGCTGGACGCGGCGGGCTGCGACGTGGTCCTCGTCGAGACGGTCGGCGTCGGGCAGTCCGAGGTGGAGATCGCCGCGCAGGCGGACACCTCCGTGGTGCTGCTGGCGCCCGGCATGGGGGACGGCATCCAGGCGGCCAAGGCCGGAATCCTGGAGATCGGTGACGTCTACGTGGTCAACAAGGCCGACCGGGACGGCGCCGACGCCACGGCCCGCGAGCTCAACCACATGCTGGGGCTGGGCGAGGCCCGCGCCCCCGGCGACTGGCGGCCGCCCATCGTCAAGACGGTGGCCGCGCGCGGCGAGGGCACCGACGAGCTCGTCGAGGCGCTGGAGAAGCACCGGGCGTGGATGGACGAGCACGGGGCCCTCGCGGAGAGGCGCGCCGAGCGCGCCGCCCGCGAGGTCGAGACGATCGCCGTCACCGCGCTGCGGGAGAAGATCGGGGACCTGCGGGGGGACCGGCGGCTGGGCGCCCTGGCCGAGCGCATCGTCACGGGGACGCTCGACCCGTACACGGCGGCCGACGAGCTGGTCGCGGGCATCACCGAGGCCGGCTGACGAGGCTTCCGCCCCTCGTCGCCGTCAGCGGACGCGGGGGCGTGGGCGCCGACCTGCGCACGGGAGGTCGGGGCCCACAGGGGCCCACGGGGGCCCACACGGGGCGTGCCGAGCGGCGCCGGGGGCGGCGGCCGGTGACGGCCCCAGGAGGGCGTACGCGGGCCGGTGGCACCGCGACGCGGCACCACCGGGCAGCCCCTCAGCCATCGTCGGCCGTCGTCAGTCGTGGTCAGTCATCGTCGTCGTCGGAGTCGTCATCGGCCGGGCCGTTGCTCACGGCGCCCGTCCGGGGGTCGATGAGGAGGTTGTGCTCCTTGCCGTGCTTCGTGACGGTCTCCACCTTCCACACCGACGCGGCGCGGTGGTCGTCGTCGAGGTCCACCTTCGTCACCGTCGCCCCGTCGTGCGCGCCCTTGCGGGCGGCCTCGGCGGCGTCGACCGTGGCGCCCTTCAGCTCCTGGCGGGCGTGGGACACGCCGTGGTGGCCGTCGTCCTTGCGCTCGATGTGCTGGTTGAGGACCTTGCCGTCGCCGGCGTCGAGGGTGACGTCGTGCCACTTGCCGTCCTGGCCGAGTACGTCCACCTCCCAGACCAGGCCCGGATCGTCCTCGTCGAGGTCGATCTCCGTGACGGTGCCCGGTACGGCCTTGAGGGCCGCGGCCGCCGCCTGGGGAGCGGTGATCCTGGCCGTCCTGGCCTCGGTGGCGTCCTCGTGCGCGTCGTCGTCCTTGACGTGGAGGCTCGACTTCGGCCCCGCCGACCCGTCCGAGGAGCCCTTGCCGTCCGAGGGGCCCCCGCTGTCCGAAGCGTGCCGACCGGCCGACGCGTGCCGGCCCGGTCCGTCGTCGCCGGTGACGGCGACGGCCGTCGCGGTGCCCCCGGCGATCACAGCGGCCGCGGCTACGGTGGCGATGGCGATATTGCGCCTCATGAGGAATTCCTCCCGATCGGTCGTTCTCGACAACCCCCACACTGGCTGTGCCTCACTGAAGCCAAGCTGAAGCAGGCTGAAGATTTCTTCAGCCTGTTTTTGGCAGAGTCGTTCCCATGCGCTTGTTGATCGTGGAGGACGAGAAGCGGCTGGCGCTCTCGCTGGCCAAGGGGCTCACCGCCGAGGGCTTCGCCGTGGACGCCGTCCACGACGGGCTGGAGGGGCTGCACCGGGCCCGCGAAGGCTCGTACGACCTCCTCATTCTCGACATCATGCTGCCCGGCATGAACGGCTACCGCATCTGCGCGACCCTGCGCGCCGACGGCAGCGAGGTGCCGATCCTGATGCTCACGGCGAAGGACGGCGAGTACGACGAGGCCGAGGGGCTCGACACCGGCGCCGACGACTACCTGACCAAACCCTTCTCGTACGTGGTGCTGGTGGCGCGGGTACGGGCCCTGCTGCGCCGCCGCGGCACCGGCTCCGCGCCCGTGCTCCGGATCGGCGCCCTGAGCGTCGACCGGGCCGCGCGCACGGTCTGCCGGGACGGTGTGGAGGCGTCGCTGACCGCCAAGGAGTTCGCCGTCCTGGAGCAACTGGCGGTACGGGCCGGGGAGGTCGTCTCCAAGGCGGAGATCCTGGAGCACGTCTGGGACTTCGCCTACGACGGGGACCCCAACATCGTCGAGGTCTACATCAGCGCGCTCCGCCGCAAGCTCGGCCCCGAGTCCATCACCACGGTGCGCGGCGCCGGATACCGGCTGGTGGCGCGTGCGTAGGGGATTCGGCTCCGTACGGTCCAAGGCCGCGCTGGGCGCGACGGTGGTGGTGGCGCTGGCCCTGGTGGCCGCCGGGATCGCGGTGCTGGCGGTGCTGCGGGGCAACCTGACCGACCAGGCCGACCTCCAGGCGGAGGCCGACGCGCGGGGGGTGGCCTCGCAGGTCGCGACGGGCGAGCCGTTCAAGAAGCTGGAGTCCGAGGACCACCATCCGATGCAGGTCGTGGACGACGACAAGCGGGTACGGGCCGCCAGCGACCACCTCGAAGCAGTGACCGGCACGGGCAGCGAGGCCGTGAAGCCCCAGCCGTCGCCGGCGCACGGGGACGACGGCGGTGACGGCGACGACAGCGACGACGACAGCGACGATGACGAGGGCGGGCGCGGGCCGGGCCGCGGCAAGGTCTCCGACGACGTCGACCTGAGCAGCGGCACGGCCCGGGTCCACGGCCGGACGGGCGACTACCGCTTCGCCGCCGTGGAGGCGGCCACGCCCGGGGGCGAGAAGGTCACGGTCTACGTGGGCGCCCCGCTCGCCGCCGAGCAGGACGCGGTCGCCACGGTGCGCGGCGCGATGCTCATCGGGCTGCCCCTGCTGCTCGTCGTCGTGGCGGGGGTGACCTGGCTGGTGACGCGGCGCTCGCTGCGGCCCGTGGAGGGCATTCGGCGGGAGATGGCCGCCATCACGGCGAGCGAGGACCTGGGGCGGCGGGTGCCGGAGCCGCAGGCGCGGGACGAGGTGGCGCGGCTGGCCCGTACGACCAATGAGACGCTCGCCGCCCTCCAGGCGTCGGTGGAGCGGCAGCGCCGGTTCGTCGCCGACGCCTCGCACGAGCTGCGGAGCCCGATCGCCAGCCTGCGCACGCAGTTGGAGGTGGGCGTGGCCCATCCGGAGCTGCTGGACGCGGAGGGCGCGGTGGAGGACACCGTGCGGCTTCAGAACCTCGCGGCGGATCTGCTGCTCCTGGCGCGGCTGGACGCGGGGGAGCGGCCCGCGGACGGGCGGGTGGATTTGGCGGGGCTGGTGCGCGAGGAGCTGTCGCGGCGGACTGCCTCGGGACGCGGCCGCATCGCCGTACGGGCGGAGGAGCTGACGGCCGGTGAGGTGCTGGGCTCGCGCGGGCAGTTGGGGCGGGTGCTGGGCAACCTGGTGGACAACGCGTGCCGGCACGCGGAGTCGGAGGTCGTGCTCTCGGTGCGGGCCGAGGGGCGGCGGCTGGTGCTGGCCGTCGCCGACGACGGGGCCGGGGTGCCGGAGCCGGAACGGGAGCGGATCTTCGAGCGGTTCGTACGGCTCGACGACGCGCGCAGCCGGGACGACGGCGGGGCCGGGCTGGGGCTGGCCATCGCCCGGGACGTGGCCGCGCGGCACGGCGGGACGCTCACGGTGTGCGAGTCGCCCCGCGGTGGCGCGTGCTTCGAACTGCGGCTGGAGCGGGCCGGATCGCCGGGGTGACGGCACCCCGGCCCGGCGGCCCCGCTAAGCCCGGCCGCGCGTGGTGCGCAGGTGCTTGGCGACGGGCGCGAGGGAGCCGTAGAGCGTCTTGAGGTCGTCGGTCGTGAGCAGATCGATGAAGTGCTTGCGCACGGAGGCGACGTGGTGCGGCGCGACCTTGCGCATCGTCTCCCATCCCTGCTCGGTCAGGACCGCGTAGAGGCCGCGGCGGTCGGACTCGCAGTTCTCCCGGCGGACCAGACCGGCGGTCTCCATCCGGGTGATCTGGTGGGAGAGGCGGCTCTTGGACTGGAGGGTGACGGTGGCGAGGTCGCTCATCCGCATCCGGTGGTCCTCGGACTCCGAGAGATTGACCAGGATCTCGTAGTCGTTGTTGGTGAGCCCGAAGGGTTGCAGGTCCCGTTCGAGCTGGTGACTCAGAAGTCGGCTGACGTCCAGGTGGGCACGCCAGGCGCGCTGTTCCTCGTCGCTGAGCCAGCGGGTGCCGTTCTCGGTGTCCATGGATGGATTCTACCTAAGGAAGTTGAAATATGAATCATTATCGGCCATGCGAGGCGGTGCTGGGCCATGCCGTCCGATGCCGGTTCGTGGTCGTGCGGGGGCGTACCGGCCGGAGTCGGACAGGGCTGGACGACGCTATGTGGTCACGCGTTCGACGTCACCCTCTGCAGAGTACCGCTCACAGCCCGAAACGGCGTTGGAGGGACCCCAGCTGGCCGGAGCCGCCCGGTTGGGATGGCTGGTTTGCACCGGTTGCATTCGGAACGCCTTCCTGCTGCGGCACCGCGCCCGTCGCCAGCTCGGCCATCAGCTCCTCCGTGGACTGCAGCAACACCGTGCCGCTGCCCACGAACTCGAACTGGTGCTCCTCGCCCGACGTGCCGCCGATCCCCGTCCACGCCCGCACGCCGCCCAGTACGCCGCGCAGGTACTGATGGTCGTAATGGTGGCAGGGGGAAGGGCAGTCGGCCCAGCCGACCAGCGCCTGTGGATCGACCCGGATCGGCGGCTCCACGAAGACCACCGGCCCGTTCGACGCGGCGACGAACTTGCCCGTGCCGATCAGCGTCAGAAAGCCCGGAACGATCGACTGCTTCAGCGAAAGGGACGGTTGAAAGGCCAGCAGATTGCCGGAGCGTACGGTGAGGTTGCCGTCTTCCAGGTCGTACGAGTTGACGTCGAAGGCCCGGTCCGCGAGCACCATCTTGCCCCGGCCCTCCGCCACCACCCAGTCCGAGGCGTGCAGAGGTGAGTGGAAACTGCGCGCGATAAGGCTGTCGAGGCGGCCCAGACCGATGCCGTGGAAGTCGATCTGCCCGTAATAGGCGACCATCTTCCCCTTCTGCAGGAACCACTGGCCGTTCAGATCCACGCTGAAGGCATACGAGTTGACGTTGTCGTCGACCGGCAGCGTCTGCGCGTCATAGATCTCGGGACCGGTCACAGTTTTTCCTCCGACGCCTGTACGTACACGGTGCCGCTGCCCGACAGCTCCAGTTGGAACGCCTCGCCCGAGCCCCGGCCCACCATCTCGCGCCAGCCGATCGCCGTGGACAGCTTGTTGCGCACGTCGCCGCGGTGCGCCACATACGCCTGCGGGTCCACATGGACGGCACGGCCCGGGGTGATCGGCAGCTCGACGAAGCCGCCGTGCGCCAGCACGGCCGCGGCGCCGTGCCCCTTGAGCGTGGTGGTGAACAGCCCCTGCCCGGTGACCTGGCCGCGCACCATCCCCATCACGCCGCCCTGCGAACCCATGAACATCGTGCCCTGGTCGAGCGTCCCGTCGAAGGCCAGCAGCCGGTCGGACTCCACATAGAGGGTGTCGCCCGCCATCTCGATGACGTGCACATGGTGCCCGCCGTGACCGAACATCACGGTGCCGCTGCCCTCCACGATCATCAGCGGCGTGGCCTCATTCGCCACCCGCCGCCCGATCATCGACAGCACGCCGCCCTGGCCGCCCGTGATGCTGGGCGTGAAGGACACATCGCCCCGGTAGGCGAGCATCGCGCCGCGCTGGCTGAACATCCGCTGCCCGGGGAGGACGCTGCCCTCCACCATGCGCGAGTTGAGCATCTGGAACGGCACTACACGTCACCACCGATCGTGTTGCGCTCGCTGGGCTGCACGTACACCAGCCCGTCGCCCTCGAACCGGATCTGGAACGCCTCGCCCGAGCCCTCGCCTATGAACGTGCGGAAGTTCACGCCCGACTGGAAGTGCTGCTTCAGATTGCCGGTGTGCGCTATGTACGCGCCGGGGTCCACCTGGAGCGGCGTCTGCGGCGTCACGCGCAGCACGATCGCCGTGCCGTCCGAGAGGATCGCGGCCTGCCCGGTGCCCTCCACGCTGGTGGTGAACAGCCCGTTGCCCTGGGACGCGCCGCGCAGCCCGGTGAAGGTCGTGCCGGT
Source organism: Streptomyces sp. NPDC044033 (assembly GCF_056434425.1). Classification (NCBI taxonomy): domain Bacteria; kingdom Bacillati; phylum Actinomycetota; class Actinomycetes; order Kitasatosporales; family Streptomycetaceae; genus Streptomyces; species Streptomyces sp. NPDC044033. The sequence goes on from NZ_JBWKFF010000027.1 coordinate 64,840, forward strand.
GCGCAGCGCCGAGTCCGTGCAGAGCAGATTGCTCGCCTCGACGTACAGCTTCTCGCCGTTCAGGTTCACCAGGTTGATCTCGCTCGCCCGGTCCGCGAAGTAGCAGGTGCCGCGGCCCTTCACCTCCATGACTTCCATCTGTTCCCCCGTGAGGCGGCGGGTCACCATGCCCCGCAGGCCCTCCCCGCCGCCCGTGCGCTTCTTGAACGTCATCTCGCCGTCGTACGCGACCATCGCGCCGTTCTTGGCCTTGACCGCGTCGCCCGTCATGTCGACGGCGAGCATCTTGCTCCCCTGGAGCCGAAACTGAGCCACGGCTCAGACGCTATCCGGCGCGGGCCCGGCCGTCACCGGTGCACGGGGCGCGGACCGCTCACCGGCCGTCACCGGTGCACCGGGCGCGGACCGCTCACCGGCCGCCTGCTCGACCTCCAGCGGGGAGGCGCCGCTCCGGCGGTGGAGGCGCGCAGCCCCGGCGGTGGAGGGGGCCGGCCGGCGGCGGCCGACCGGTCGTGGGCGGGCTTCCGTCGAACCGCGGATTCCGTCATGACCACGGATTCCCCGACGGGGACACTCCCGCACCACCGCTGCCTGCGGTTCTCCCGGGTACCCGCCCCCGCGCGCGGGGAAATCGGGGGCGGGGGCGATAATGGCCTTCTCTTGTGATCACGTTCACAAGAGCCGCCACTGTCGACAAGAGGTATCCGTGGACATCAAGACCGCCTCCGCCCTGCGCCGGCTCCGCCTGGTCTCCGCCCCGGAGGCCGTTTCGTTTCTGCTGCTCATCATCTGCTCGGTGCTCAAGCGGACGACCGACTTCAACGCCGTGCCGACCATGGGCATGATCCACGGCGTGCTCTTCGTCCTCTACGTGATCTTCTGGGCCGACGCCTGGAACCGCACCAAGTGGCCGGTGAAGACCGCCGCCCTCTACTTCGTCCTCTCCGTCCTGCCGACCGGCGGCTTCTTCGCCGAGCGCATGCTCCGCCGCGAGGCCGAGGCCAGCCTCATCGCCGCCCGTGCCCGCAAGGAAGGCGTGGTCAACGCATGATCGTCGCCTTCTCCGTCTCCCCGCTCGGCGTCGGTGAGGACGTCGGCGAGTACGTGGCCGAAGCGGTCCGCGTGGTCCGCGAATCCGGCCTGCCGAACCGTACGGACGCGATGTTCACATCCATCGAGGGCGAGTGGGACGAGGTCATGGACGTCGTCAAGCGCGCCGTCGCCGCCGTCGAGGCCAGGTCCGGCCGGGTCTCGCTGGTACTCAAGGCCGACATCAGGCCCGGAGTCACGGACGGCTTGAACAAGAAGGTCGAGACGGTCGAGCGGTACCTGTCTTCCTGACGGACTGACGGACTGACGGACTGACGGACTGACTGGCTGTCGGGCGCTGGCGGCCCGCATCCGCATCCGCACGCACAGGGCCGGGGCGAGCGCTCGACCCCGGCCCGCGCTGCCCCCGCCCCCCGGCGCTCAGGAGCGCGCGGGCTCCGGCTCCGCCGGGGAAGGCCCCGGCGTGGTGGCCGCACCGGCCCGCGCGCCGGGGATCAGGGCGGTGGCGATCAGCCCGAGTGCGACGAAGCCCGCCGCGATGAAGCCGCCGACGCTGATGCCCGTGGTCATCGCCGAACGCGCCGCCTCGGCGACCGGCGCGGTGCCCGGGTGCGCGGCCAGGGGGCCGATCGCGGCTCCCGCGCTGTCGGTGACGGCGTGCGCGAACCGGCCGGACCGCTCCGCCGACAGGCCGGCGTCGCCGAGGCCGTCGCGCAGCCTGGCGCCGAGGGTGGTGAAGAACGCCGTGGTCAGCACGGCGATGCCCAGGGCGGAGCCCAACTGGCGGAAGGCGCTCTGGATGCCGGACCCCTGCCCCGCGCTGTGGTCGGGGACCTCCGCGAGCACCACATTGGTGACCTGGGCCGTGGCGAACCCCACGCCGATGCCGTAGAGGAAGAGCACCAGCGCGATCGACCACCAGGGGCTGTCCGCGGCCGCGATCAGCCCGAGTCCGGCCAGCCCGGCGACCTCCATGGCCAGCCCGACGCGGACCTGGCCGAGGGCCGCGACCTTGGCCGACATCGGGAAGCTCGCGCCGCTCGCGACGAAGCTGCCGACGGCCACCGGCACGAGCGCGAGCCCCGCTTGGAGCGCGCTGTAGCCGAGGGTGAACTGGAGCCACAGCGGGAGCACCGCCACGATGCCGAACTCGCCGAGCCCGATGATCAAGGTGGCGATGTTGCCGTTGCGGAACGACGCGACGGAGAAGAGCCGTACGTCCATCAGGGCCCGCGCGGGGTCGTCACCGCGGCTGAGGACCGCTTGGCGGCGGACGAACAAGGCCAGGGCGGCTACGGCGAGCACCAGGGCGACGAGGACTGGCGAGGGGCCGCCGTCCCACGCGAACCCGAGGACGTCCAGCGCGCGGATCGAGGCGAGCCACCCGTACGTACGACCCTCGACGAGCCCGAAGGCGAGCAGGCCGAGGCCGAGCGCGGACAGTACCGCCCCCGTCACGTCGACGCGCGCCGCGGTCCGGGGCGAGGGGGCCAGGAACAGTAGCGCGCCGACCGCGATCAGCGCCGCGAGCGGCACGTTGATGCCGAACGCCCAGCGCCAGGAGGCGTGCGCGGCGAGCCAGCCGCCCAGCAGCGGGCCGAGCGCCGAGGCGGCGCCGATGGTCGAGCCCCAGACGGCGAACGCCTGCCCGCGCGCCTTGCCGGTGAACGTCGCGTTCAGCAGGGCGAGCGAGGTCGGCAGGATCATCGCCGCGCCCGCGCCCTGCAGGAAGCGGGCCAGTACGAGCAGGCCGCCGGTGGGCGCGAGGCCGGCCAGCACGCTGGTCGCGCCGAAGACCACGACCCCCGTGACGAAGATCCGGCGGGCGCCGAGGATGTCCGCGCACCGGCCGACCAGCAGGAGCAGCGCCGCGACGACGATCGCGTACGACTCCTGTATCCACTGCGCCTGGCCGGAGCCGATGTCCAGGTCCTCGATGACCGAGGGGACGATCACGTTGACGATCGTGGTGTCCACGACCATCAGCGCCACACCCAGCGCGATGGCGATCAGACCGAGCCATCGGCGGGTGGCAGAAGGGGCACGCATCCCATTACCTCCATCGTGAAGTTATTCCATGGTGAAGGTAGATTGGGAGCGATAGGTTGTCAAAGACGAGCCGTCGGCTCGGATCACCGGTACGAGCGGGTGGAGGGCGGCACGTCTTGGCGGAGGAACCGGCGCGGGGTGACATCGCGGCGCGGCGCGAACGGCTGGTCGAAGGGCTGCGGACCTATGGCGGTCAGTACGCCGAGCTGAGCCGCCGGTTCGCCGCCTGGCTGGACCTGTACTCGACCGACGCGATCGCGCTGCTGGAGATCATCGGAGCGGAGGAGCGGGGCACCTCGCTGTCGCCGGCCCGGCTCGGCGAGCGCATCCCGCTGTCCTCGGGCGCCACCACCGCACTCCTGAACCGCCTCGAAGCCGCCGGGCACATCGTCCGCACCCGCGAGCACGCCGACCGGCGGGTCGTCACCCTGCGCAGCAGCGCGCACATCCAGGAGCGCGCCGACGAGTTCTTCAGCCCCCTCGGCGTCCGCATGGACGCACTGCTGACCCGGTACCCGCCCGAACTGCTGGACCGCTTCGAGGAGGTCCTGGGCGACCTGTGCGCCACCATGGGTGCCCAGATCGCCGAGGTGTCCCAGCCGGACCCCGTCGACTGAGCGGCTCGACCGCCGGCGCGCCGTCAGCGGCGTTCGCCGCGCGCCGTGTCCAGCGGAGTGCGCTCGTACGGCACTCGCAGCCCGTCGCGGCGCGACACGAGCGGCCCGGCGTCGCGCGGCACGGGCAGGGGCGTCGATACGGGCGAGGGCGCCGGCCCGTGCCGGTGCGCCAGGTCTGTGGTGGAGGCGGGCGCGTCGAGGCCCGAGGGCGCGGCGGCGCGGCTCCGGCCCGACCGTACGAGCGGCGCGCCGGCGCGCCCGCGAGTTGGCCGGAAGCTGTTGGTCCGGAGTTTGGGATGGCAGTGACCAACATATGACCGGCCGGTAGGCTCGGTGGGGTGTCGAAGCCCCTCAGCCTCACGTTCGATCCCATCGCCCGCGCCGACGAGCTCTGGCAGGAGCGATGGGGAGCCGTCCCCTCCATGGCCGCGATCACCTCGATCATGCGCGCTCAGCAGATCCTTCTCGGCCAGGTCGACGCCGTGGTCAAGCCGTACGGGCTGACCTTCGCGCGGTATGAGGCGCTGGTGCTGCTGACCTTCTCCAAGGCGGGCGAGCTGCCCATGTCGAAGATCGGCGAGCGGCTGATGGTGCACCCCACCTCCGTGACCAACACCGTGGACCGGCTGGTCCGATCGGGCCTCGTCGACAAGCGGCCCAACCCGAACGACGGGCGCGGAACCCTTGCCTCCATCACCGAGAAGGGCCGCGAGGTCGTCGAGTCGGCGACCCGCGACCTGATGGCGATGGATTTCGGCCTCGGGGCGTACGACGCGGACGAGTGCGCGGACATCTTCGCGATGCTGCGCACGCTGCGGGTGGCCGCGGGCGACTTCGAAGAGAGCTGAGGGGCGGGCCGGGGGAAGGGTCGGACGGCCGGGGGCCCGCATCGCACCCCCGGCCGCAAGATCGCCCGGAACGTGCGGTTACGCTCGACTCCATGCGGCAGTCTCCCGGGGTCCTTCCCCCGGGCTCCCGGCCGGGACGAGGCCGCCCCTGACGGCAAGGCGAGGGAACCCCAGTGAAACGAAGCGTGCTGACCCGCTACCGCGTGATGGCCTATGTCACCGGCGTGCTGCTGGTCCTCCTGACTCTCGGCTGCATCGCCAAGTACCTGCTGGGCATGGACGGTGCCGCGGACTTCACCAAGATCGTCGCCATCGCGCACGGCTGGCTCTACGTCCTCTACCTCGTCTTCGCCTTCGACATGGGCTCCAAGGCCAGGTATCCGTTCGGCAAGCTGATCTGGGTGCTGATCGCGGGCACCATTCCGACCGCCGCGTTCTTCGTCGAGCGCAAGGTCTCGCGGGAGCTCGCCCCCCTGGTGGCGGACGAGTCCGCCGAGCCCGCCAAGGTCTGACGCCGCCCCGGCGCCGCCCGGCGCGAACCCGCCACCGCCCCGACGCCCCTTGTGCTCGGGGCGGTCTTGCGCGACCATTTACTAGGACGTCCTAGTAAATCTGTACGCGGCCGCCGGCCGCCGACGTCACAGAATCGCGCCGGGGCGCGGAGAGGCGAAGAGACCGCATGGATGCACAGGAGATCGAAGCAGGGCGCAGCCGCTGGCAGGCCCGCTACGACAAGGCGCGCAAGCGCGACGCGGACTTCTCGACCCTGTCCGGCGACCCCGTCGAACCCGTCTACGGACCCGCGCCCGGCGACGCCTACGAGGGGTTCGAGCGGATCGGCTGGCCCGGCGAATACCCCTTCACCCGCGGCCTGCACCCCACCGGCTACCGCGGCCGGACCTGGACCATCCGCCAGTTCGCCGGGTTCGGCAACGCCGAGCAGACCAACGAGCGCTACAAGATGATCCTGGCCGCGGGCGGCGGCGGGCTCTCCGTCGCCTTCGACATGCCCACCCTCATGGGCCGCGACTCCGACGAGCCGAAGGCCCTCGGCGAGGTCGGCCACTGCGGCGTCGCGATCGACTCCGCCGCCGACATGGAGATCCTCTTCAAGGACATCCCCCTCGGCGACGTCACCACCTCCATGACCATCAGCGGCCCGGCCGTGCCCGTCTTCTGCATGTACCTGGTCGCCGCCGAGCGCCAGGGCGTCGACCCGGCCGTGCTCAACGGCACCCTCCAGACGGACATCTTCAAGGAGTACATCGCCCAGAAGGAGTGGCTCTTCCAGCCCGAGCCGCACCTGCGCCTCATCGGTGACCTGATGGAGTACTGCGCCCGCGACATCCCCGCCTACAAGCCGCTGTCCGTCTCCGGCTACCACATCCGCGAGGCCGGGGCGACGGCCGCGCAGGAGCTGGCCTACACCCTCGCCGACGGCTTCGGCTACGTCGAACTGGGCCTCTCCCGCGGCCTCGACGTCGACGCGTTCGCCTCCGGCCTCTCCTTCTTCTTCGACGCCCACCTCGACTTCTTCGAGGAGATCGCCAAGTTCCGCGCCGCGCGCCGCATCTGGGCCCGCTGGATGCGGGACGTCTACGGCGCCAAGACCGACAAGGCGCAGTGGCTGCGGTTCCACACCCAGACCGCCGGCGTCTCGCTGACCGCGCAGCAGCCCTACAACAACGTGGTCCGCACCGCGGTGGAGGCACTCGCCGCGGTGCTGGGCGGCACCAACTCCCTGCACACCAACGCCCTCGACGAGACCCTGGCCCTCCCCTCCGAGCAGGCCGCGGAGATCGCCCTGCGCACGCAGCAGGTGCTGATGGAGGAGACCGGCGTCGCCAACGTCGCGGACCCGCTGGGCGGTTCCTGGTACATAGAGCAGCTCACCGACCGGATCGAGGCCGACGCCGAGAAGATCTTCGAGCAGATCAAGGAGCGCGGGACCCGCGCCGTACCGGACGGACAGCACCCGATCGGCCCGATCACCAGCGGCATCCTGCGCGGCATAGAGGACGGCTGGTTCACCGGCGAGATCGCCGAATCCGCCTTCCGCTACCAGCAGTCCCTGGAGAAGGGCGACAAGCGCGTCGTCGGCGTCAACTGCCACCACGGCTCGGTGACGGGGGACCTGGAGATCCTCCGCGTCAGCCACGAGGTCGAGCGCGAGCAGGTACGGGCGCTGACCGGCCGCAAGGCCGCCCGCGACGACGCGAAGGTCACCGCCACGCTCTCCGCGCTGCTGACCGCCGCCCGCGACGGCTCGAACATGATCGAGCCCATGCTGGCGGCCGTACGGGCCGAGGCGACGCTCGGCGAGATCTGCGAGGCGCTGCGCGAGGAGTGGGGCACGTACACGGAGCCCGCCGGATTCTGAGCGGTACGGGCGTACGGGCGGTACGGGCGTACGGGCGGGGGTTCGGCTCCGGCCCGGCGTCCCCGTGCTCAAGCGCCGGGCGGCCCGTGGGCGTCCGGCGGCTGCGGCAGGGCCGCCCGCAGGCCCGCCACGAGCAGGGCGGTGAAGGTGCGCGCCCAGTCGGTGTCCACCGGCTCGGCGCTCACCAGGGCGCGGTGCACCACCGCGCCCGCTATGACGTCGAAGATCAGGTCCGCGTTACGGGCCGCCGCCGCGGGGTCCTTCTCGTACGGCAGCTCGCCGCGGGCCTGCGCGCGTTCCCGGCCGAGCAGTACGAGCGTCTTCTGCCGGTCGACGATGGCCGAGCGGATACGGGCCCGCAGGGCGTCGTCCCGGGTGGACTCGGCGACCACGGCCATCAGGGCCGTCTTGGTCTCCGGCCGTTCCAGCAGAGCGGCGAAGCGCAGGACCACGCCCTCCACGTCGGCCTGGAGACTGCCGCGGTCCGGGAGGTCGAGATGCTCGTCGAAGAGGGCGGCGACCGCGTCGACGACCAGTTCGTTCTTGCCCGCCCAACGGCGGTAGAGCGTGGTCTTGGCGACTCCGGCGCGGGATGCCACGTCTCCCATGGTGAGCTTCCCCCAGCCGAGTTCCACCAGCGCCGCCCGGGTGGCGGCGAGGATCGCGAGATCGGCTTCGGCGCTGCGCGGCCGGCCCGGTCGGCCGGTACGGCTCGTACGGCCGGCTGGGGGATTCATGGCGGCGACCTTACCGCCGGGTAGCTCGCTTCCCCAGGGAGCGGGATCCGTGAGTGAGATCACGGAGAGGGCCTGTTGTCCGGCCGATCGTTCCAGTTACGCTACGAGGCGTAGCGAAAGAGCGACAGCCATGGGCGCCACGGGTGGGGACCCGGCGCCGACCAAGGCCCCTCGCCGGGCCTTTCGGGACTTTTGGGCCGCGTTCGACCGTATGCCCCGCAATCCGGCGGGGGGCCGCGGGCGTACCCGGTCCGTGCATTGAGCAACTTGCTTTACCGATCGCCTCGCGAAGGGGGGAGGATGGACCCATGCAGCCACGGAATATGTCCATGAGTGGAGTGGTCGACCTCGCCGCGGTGAAGGCGGCCGGGGAAGCGAAGCAGAAGGCGGAGCAGTCACGGGCCGAAGCCGCGCGCAATGGCGACGGCGGGGCGGCGGCGGCCGGGGCCGCCCGTTTGATCTTCGACGTCGACGAGGCCGGTTTCGAGCAAGAGGTATTGCAGCGCTCCGCCGAGGTCCCGGTCGTCATCGACTTCTGGGCCGAGTGGTGCGAGCCCTGCAAGCAGCTGAGCCCGCTGCTGGACCGGCTGGCCGGTGAGTACGCCGGGCGGTTCGTTCTCGCCAAGATCGACGTCGAGGCGAACCAGCTGCTCTTCCAGCAGTTCGGCGTGCAGTCCATCCCCGCCGTGTTCGCGGTGGTGGCCGGGCAGGCGCTGCCGCTGTTCCAGGGTTCCGCGCCGGAGGCGCAGATCCGGCAGGTGCTGGACCAGCTGATCCAGGTCTCCGAGCAGCGGTTCGGCATCGTCGGGGCGCCGGTCGACCCCGCGGCGGCGGGCGCCGAGGACCCGGCCGGCGCGCAGGATGCCGCCGAGGCGCCGGAGCAGCCCGCGGGTCCGTACGACAGCGCGCTGGGCGCGGCGCACCAGGCCCTGGACGAGGGCGATTTGGGCGGCGCGATCCAGGCGTACAAGAACGTGCTCTCGGACGATCCCGGCAACGAGGAGGCCAAGGCGGGCCTGGCCCAGGCCGAACTGCTGCTGCGAGTGCAGGACCTGGACCCGCAGCAGGTGCGCAAGGCCGCGGCCGAGGGCCCGGCGAACGCGTCGGCGCAGATCGCGGCGGCCGATCTGGACCTGGTCGGCGGGCACGTCGAGGACGCCTTCGGCCGCCTGATCGACGCGGTGAAGCGCACGGCGGGCGAGGACCGCGAGGCCGCCCGGCTCCGGCTGCTGGAGCTGTTCGAGGTGATCGGGGCCGACGACCCCCGGGTCACGGCCGCCCGCACGGCGCTCTCCCGCGCGCTGTTCTGACCACTCCCGTCCCACCTCTGTCTCAAACAGTGCAGCGGCCGCGCTTTACCAAAACTTGGTAATCGCGGCCGCTGTTACTCGTAGTAAGTGAACTCCGGCATTCTGGCCGGATTTTTGCGATTTCTCCGTTTCTTTCCGACCAGTTCGCGGCGACGGTCGGTGCCCGTCCGATGGCGGTCGGTCGAGCATTGGTGATCTGTCCGTTACTCGCTAGTAACGAGCCCCTTGTGTCCCGGCCGCGAATGGACCACGATCGGCCAAGCTCGGTCCATTCCCGAAGCCCGGCACCCGGTCGGCGCCTTGGGGTATGGGTCCCCACCGAGCCGGCCGGCGGCGCAGTCACCGGTCTGTGGGCAGGGGGGTCTCCGCCGCCATCGGCGGGGCCTGTCCAGGAGGTTGCGCGAGAGCGTGGCCAGTGGTTGTCGCTCGGGGGTGATCGCCAATGGATTCGGAACGCGGTGCGCCTCCGATGACGGCGCTCTCCTTCCCGAGGACGTAGCACTTCTCCCATCCCGGACAACGGCTGTTCCAAGCGGGGCGGCCCGTACCGGAGATGTACGTCCGAGAAGGAGGAAAGTCATGGAGTCCCTGGCTCGTGGCGGGACCAGATGGCGGCGGTTCGCCGTCGTCATGGTGCCGAGCGTCGCCGCTACGGCCGCGATAGGAGTGGCCCTCTCGCAGGGTGCGCTCGCGGCCTCATTCAGTGTGTCGGGACAGCAGTTCAAGGTCACGGCCAAGCATCTCAAAGGGTACGGATTCGTTCAGTACGGAGCTATCGACGCGGCCAGTTCGGGCAACGACAAGCAGAAGCCGGTCGCGGTGGTCGGCTTCGACTCGGCGGAAATCACGAAGCTCTGTCAGTCCGTGGTCGTGCCGGTGCCGCTCTTCGGCGACATGACGATGAAGCTGGAGGCAGGCGCGGAGGCTCCGGTCGAGGCCAAGAAGCTGTACATCGACGCCAATGACCTGCACGCCGACGCGGAGTTCACGGACATCGACATCGGCGTGGACGTGAACAACACCACCAAGGGACCTGGCCCGCACTCGGGCGACACATACAAGCACGGCTCATTCGCCCAACAGGCCAAGAAAGTGGAGTTCGACAAGGTCGAGCAGCGCGCTTGGGCGACCACCGCCGGCACGTTCACGCTCAAGGGCCTGCATATGACTGTCAATGCAGGCAGCAAGGAGTGCGAGCCGCAGAAGTGAACGGACGGGTGCGGGGCGGCGACTGTCCCCTCGCACCCGTGCGTCGGCTTCCACCGAGCCCGCAAACCCGCTCACGTATCACCGATTCGCCAGTCCTGAGGAGCTGTACGACATGAGCGCCGACACGCGACCGCGGCTGATCGACACACTCGTCCGGAAGCGCCGATCGTTCCGGGGATGGCGCGGCCAACGCCCCTTCTGGGCCGGCCTGCTGACGCTGCTGGCCGGTGTCCCGATCATGTACGTCCCCTATCAGAACCTGAGCCTCGGCTCGCTGACCATCCGGCTGGCCACAACGGCGGGCGCCGGCTCGCTGATCATCGGCATTCTGCTGGTGGTGCTCGGCCTGACCATGTGGTTCCAGCCCCAGTCGCGGGTGTTCGCCGGTGTCGCGGCAATCCTGCTGGCGCTGGTCTCCCTGGTCGTCTCGAACTTCGGCGCCTTCCTGATCGGCTTCCTCATGGGGCTCATCGGCGGCGCGCTCGGGGTCTCCTGGATGCCGGGCGCCAAGCCGACGGCCAAGTCGACCGCCGAGATGAGCGCCGACGACGGCGAACAGCGCACGGGAACGCTGCCCGCTGAGGGTGGAGAGAACACCGGTAAGGGCGGTTCCCTGGGCGGTGACCTGCCGGGGGCGAGCCCGACGAACGGGAGGTACCGTGCCGCCTGACGAGGAACAGGACGGGCGAGGCGCCGGGGTCGCCGCCGACCGGGACAGAACCGGTCCGCGGCACGCTGCGCCGAGGAAGACCCTGCTGACTCGGTTCCACGTGCCCGCGGGCAAGGCGATCGCCATCGCGGCGATGCCCAGCGCGGTGTTGATGGGCCTGGGATTCACACCCCAGCTCGCCCAGGCCAAGCCGCTGCCGAAGAATCCTTACAAGGACGCTCCGTGCCTCACGGCGCCGGACAAGAAGTCGGACGCCGACGGCAAGGACTCCAAGGACTCCAAGGACGGCAAGTCCAAGGACGGCAAAGGCGACCAGACCAAAGGCGACCAGGCCAAAGACAAGCCCAAAGGTGAGAAGACGGCCACCGGCAAGGTCGAAGAGGTTCCGAACCCGGGGGCCTCCGGCGAGAAGGATGCCAAGGGCGAGGACGAGGCCAAGGTCAAGAGCCCGTCCGCCTCTCCCCACGACTCCACGCCGTCTCCGTCGCCGTCCGCGACGCACAACCCCCTCGATCCGCTGGGGCTCGGCGACAAGATCAAGGACCTTCTCAACGGAGGCTACGGCAAGGACTCGGGCAAGGCGGCGCAGCCGTCCACGCCGAGTTCGACGGCCACTCCGACCAGCGGGAGTTCCACGGCGGACCAGAAGCCTTCGGGCCAGAGCCCCTCCACGGAGAAGTCCTCCACCGAGAAGTCCTCCGGCGAGTCGTCGACCGACAAGGCCGACAAGGCCGACAAGGCCGGCAAGGCCGGGGACAAGAAAGACGACAAGAAGGACGGCAAGGACGGCGAGAAGAAGGGACCGTCGGCCACCCCCACTCCCGACGCCACCCCCACCCCGACCTCCACGCCCACGCCGGGCGAGAGCGCCGACGCGCCGGACGCCGACGGCAAGAAGCCGTACCCCTGCGTCGTGGAGAAGAAGTCCGGCGGCAAGGACGAGCAGACGCCCGCAGGGCTGCCGAACCAGCCGTGGACCCTGAAGTCCGACCTGATCACCATGCACAACCTCCAGTACCACGGCGTGGTGAACCTCCGGACGGCCGACGGCCGGACCAAGCAGGCGCTGAAGTTCACGATGGACTCGGCGTCCATCCGCAACCTCGACCAGACGGCCGACCAGGGCGTGGGCGGCAAGAGGACGTACGTACGCGGCGGAAAGGGGACCACCTCCACCATCGATGGAGGGATCACCATGTACACGGAGAGCCTGAAAGGGAATCTCTTCGGGGTGCTGCCCGTCACCTTCACGCCCGACTTTCCTCCGCCCATCACGCCGCCGGAGATCTTCTTCTCCGACTTCACCGCCATTCAGGCGGGTCAGTTCGGCGGCACGCTGCGCATCCCGGGGCTGCACAGCGGCATGGAGTGACCGCGGTTCAGACTCTGCGGGCCCGTACGAAGAGTGCCGGGGAACGTCACTCATGACGTTCCCCGGCACTCTTGCGTCAGCGGGTTCCCGGCGCTCGTACGGTTCCGGGCCCTGTACGTACCTATCGGACCCCGGTGGGCACCGGCCGCTCCGAACCGTCCTCCGTCCCGGCGTCCGCCGCCGGGACGTCCGCCGTCGCCGGAGTGGTGGCGAAGCGGCGGCCGGGCATCCACCAGTTCCACCGGCCCATCAGGCGCATGGCCGCCGGTACGAGCAGCAGGCGTACGAGGGTGGCGTCCAGGAGGATGGCTATCGCCATGCCGAACCCGAGCTGCTGCATGGGGACGATCCCGGTGAACCCGAAGGACCCGAAGACCGCGACCATCAGGAGCGCGGCGCCGGAGATCAGCGGTGCGGTGCGGGTCAGGCCGCGCGCGACCGAGACGGTGTTGTCGCCGGTCGCCAGGTACTCCTCGCGGACCCGGCCGAGCAGGAAGACCTCGTAGTCCGTACTGAGACTGAACAGCAGCGCCAGGAGCAGCACCGGTACGAAGTTCTGGAGGTAGTTGGTCTTCTCGAAGCCGAGCAGGTCGGTCCCCAGACCGTGCTGGAAGACGAGGACGAGCACGCCGTAGGTCGCGCCGATCGACACCAGGTTCATGGCGATGGCCTTCAGCGGGAGCAGCAGCGAACGGAACGTCAGCAGCAGCACCACGTACACGGCGGCGAGCATGAGCAGGATGACGGCCGGCAGCTTGTCCTGGATGACCCGGTTGGCGTCGATGCCCTCGGCGGTCTCGCCGCCGACCACGGCGTGCAGCGGCCCCGCCAGGGTCCGCGTCTCGTCCTGCACCTGCTTGAGCAGCGCGCGCGCGGAGTCGCCGGCGGCCCGGTCGTCCATGATCACTTCGAGTACGGTCTTGCGGTCGTCCGAGGCGGCGAAGTGGCGGATGGTGTCGCGGGCGTCCGCGGGCAGCCGGCCCAGGACCGAGCCGTTCAGCGCGGCGAACGGCTTGTCGGGGGAAGCGGCTTGCAGCGTGCCGACGGCCGAGTCGACCCGTACGACGTGCGGAAGCTTCCGCAGCCGGTCGTTGAGCTTCACCAGCTGCGCCGACTGGTCGGTCTCGCCGAGCGGGCGGTCGGAGCTGACGACCACCTGGATGGGAGAGGTGGTACCGACGCCGAACGCGTCCTGCACATGGTCGTAGCCGACCCGCACGGGGGAGGAGCTGGGCAGGATGCGGGCGTCGGGGGAGAAGGTGCGCAGCTGCGCGGCGGGGGCGGCCAGCGCGATCAGCACCACGGAGCTGCCCGCGAGGAAGAGCACCGGGCGCTTCATGACCCGCAGGGCGATCCGGTACCAGCGGCTGGACTCCTCGTCCTTGGGGCCGGTGCCGTCCTTGCTCAGCCACCGCGGCAGGCGCACCCGGCCGGCGTTGATCCGCTCGCCCAGCAGGTGCAGGAGGACCGGCAGGAAGAGCACGGCGGTCAGCACGGAGAAGGCGACGACGACGATGGAGCCGAGGGCGATGGAGAGGATGACGTTGAGATCGATCAGGAACAGGGTGCATATCGCCAGGACGACGGTCACGCCGGAGGCGATGACGGTGTGCCCGGAGGTGCGCAGGGTGGCTGCCACGGCGGCCTCGACGGACTGGCCTCTGGCGAGCTGTTCCTTGAACCGGGTGACCATGAAGAGCGAATAGTCCACCCCGACGCCGAGCCCCAGCATGGTGGCGGCGTTCTCCACGAAGACCGAGAGCTCGTAGTGCTGGGCCACCGGCGACAGCAGGCCGAGGGTGAAGACGATGGCGCTGACCCCCACCGCCAGCGAGACCAGGGCGGCGACCACGCTGCGGAAGAGCAGCAGCAGAATGATGATGATGAGCGGCATCGTGATCAGCTCGGCCTTCATCAGGCTCTGCTGGCTCAGGTCGTTGACCTCTCCCCAGAACGAGGACGGGCTCACCAGGGAGACGTCCAGGCCCTGCGGTTCGAAGCGGTCCTTCAAATCCTTCTGGATCTTGGGGAGTTCGCGGCGCGCGGCGCCGTCGTCGAGCGAGAGGGCCACCGAGTCGATGGCCGTCCGCTTGTCCTTGCCCACGTAGGCGGAGCGGTTCTGGGGCGAAAGGGTGGTCCAGCCGTAGCTGTCCGTCGCCTTCAGCGCGGGGTCGGCGATCACCTGCTTGGCCACGGCCCGTACGCGCTGCTCGAAGGGGGCGGTGCCGGCGCGGTTCTGCTTGTCGTGCATGACCAGGGTGACCGTGGTCGTGCCCCGGCCCTTGAAGCCGTGTTCGAGCTGGGCCGCGGTCTTGGTCGAGTCGGCCCCGGCCGCGTACCACCCTCCGCCGCTGAGCGCGCCGGCGATGGACATCGCGCCCAGCCCGCACACCATCAGCGCTACGAGCCACACCCCCAGGAGCGGCCAGCGCGCCCGGCCGATCAGCCGGGAGGCGCGGGCGGCGAAGTCCGGGCGCGGTGCGGCGGGGTCGCCGCCCGCGGGCGCGGATGTGGAGGAGAGCTGTTCAGACATGTGATGGCTCCCAGAGCCTGGAGAAGTCGGTCGGCAGTGGGGGATACTGCGAAATACTCCGAGTCGAAAAACGACTCTCAGTCGGTGAGTATCCTTGGGGGCACTATGGCAGTCAAGTCCAGACGTGAGGAATACGCGGCCCTCACCCGCGCCGCGCTCTTGGAGGCGGCTTCGGGCCTGTTCGCGGAGAAGGGGTTCGACGCCACCTCCATCGACGACCTCGCCGCAGCGGCCCGGGTGAGCAAGGGCGCCGTCTACCACCACTTCGCGGATAAGCGGGCCATCTTCGACGAGGTGTTCCGCGTCGCCCAGCAGGCCGCCATAGAGCAGGTCCTGACGGCGGCGCTGGCCGTTCCGGAGGCGGGCGGCACACCGTGGGAGGTGGCGTCCGAGGCGGTACGGGCGTTTCTGCGCGGCTATGTGGCCGACGAGCACAAACGGTCGCTGCTGCGTCAGTCCGCCGAGGTGCTCGGGGTGCGGCGGTGCCGGGAGATCGACGAGGAGCTGGCGCTGCCTCATATGAAGGGCCTGCTGGAGGCGGTCCGGGCGTGCGACGAACTCCAGCCCGTATCGCTGGACGCCACGGCCGTCGTCATCTTCGGCACCCTCTGCGAGGCGGCCACGTCGGTGGCCTTCGCGCGCGATCCCACGCAGACGTGCCAGGAGATGTCCGAGGTGGTCGGCCACATGCTGGGGGGCCTGCGCAAGGCGCCGGAAACGCCGGCCTGACCCTGCCGCCTGGGCATGCTCCGCGTATGACCTGATGGCCCATCACAACGGCATGGCAAGCGGCGGGGGGGGGGGGGGGGGGGGGGGGGGGGGGGGGGGGGGGGGGGGGGGTTGGGTTGGGGGAGGTGGAAAGGGGGGAGGGGGGGGGAGGTAGCGAGCAGGGGAGGGGGGGGTGGGGGGAGGGGGTGGGGGGATGGT